>CANLCT010000004.1 GCA_947489195.1 uncultured Aquimarina sp.
TCCAAAACTTGAATTTATCAAATTTTGGATTTTTTATGTATAATTTTTGAGAATCAGGCTATTCTCTGAATACGCCTGTCTAATAATTAAATGTAAATACTTTAAATTTCTTCAACATCATCTGGTTTATCTTCAAACTGAATAGTGAATGAAAAAATTGACCCTTTTCCTTTTTCTGATTTAACAGAAATATCTCCATTATGAAAGCTTATAATTTTTTTACAATGTGCTAAGCCTATTCCAGTTCCCTCATACTCATGACGCGCATGTAATCGCTTAAAAATATTAAAGATATCATTTTGATGTTTTTTTGAAATACCAATACCATTATCCTTTACAAAAAACTCCCAACGATAACTATATTCGTTAGTTTTAGGCAATTTAGTCCCATAAATAGTAACAACTGGCACTTCGTCATGCTTTCTAAATTTTATTGCATTTGAAATTAAATTTTGAAATAAAAGCCCTAACTCTACCCTGTAGCCTTTTACTTCGGGCATAGACCCTAAAATAATTTTTGCCCCTGTTTCATTAATAGTAGCATTAAAATTCTTGATAATATTTTGCAGCAATACTTTGCTTTTGATAACTTCTAATTTTCGGTTAGTACCTATACGAGAATAGTCTAATAATGAACGTATTAAAATAGACATTCGATCACAGCCTTCTTTAATATATACAAGGTTTTCTTTACCCATATCATCTAGTTGATCATAATAATCTTCTAATAAAAAATTTGAAAAACTAGTAACCGTATGCAAGGGTTCTTGTAAATCATGACTGGCTATAAAGGCAAATTGTTCTAATTCACTATTTTGTCTTGTTAAGACTTTCGATTTTTGTGCTATTTCTGTATTTTTTTGCTCTAAATCTTTTATTAAAAGTCGTTCTTTTTGACGGGTTTTATAAAAATAATATAGGAACAGTAAAATTGAAGTAATAAGAGCTAAAAGCAACCAATTTATTTTACGTTGTTGCGATAATTTCTCTTCTTGTTCTCCTAAAATTTCTCGCTGTAATTGAATTCGTTTTTCTTGTGCTTGCAAAAAATTAGACTGATTTTCGATTAAGTTTTTTTGACTTAATAATTCTTTTTCTTTAGAAGTAACTAGTGCTTTTTGTACACTATACCTATTTTCAAGTTCTCTAAGTAAACCTTTAGTTTCCTTAAATTTAATACGCTGTGAGTTTGTTAATTTTTGTAAATCTTCAACTCTTTTTTGTTCTTCTTCAATTTTTAAATCTTTACTAAATGACTCTATTTCTTTAATAAAAAATTCTTTCCGTTGTTCAATTAATTCTTTTTCTTGTTCTTTTAAAATTAGTTTTTGTTCTTGAGCAACAACTTTAGTTCGGGCATATAATTGTTTCCAATTTTTTGCAGATTTTAATGAACTTTCTAATAAACTTGGAGAAGCATTAAACCCATTTTTTGTCATGGTATTAACGTTTACGTCAATTATAAAATCTCCATTAAGATTAGAAATATTAATCATAGAAGGTTCGAAATTATAATTTTCAGAAATAAGCAACGTCTGGTATTTTTTTATTTTAGATAAAATATCTTCAATATTGAAACCAAAAGATTTATTGACATATAACAAGTCTACATTATTTAACTCCTCAAGGTTTTCAACAAGTTTAATGCTAGTTGGTTTTTTATTTATTTTTCTTTTCGCAGATCTCATTAACAAAGCTCGCGCTGTTGTTTTATCTTTTAGTACACCTATAACAAATTTTCTGTTGTTTTTTTTATAACCCGAAACTTGTTCGGCTATATTCATTATATAAATGGCGCGTTTTTTTGCTAAAAATTGGTCATCATTTGTTTGAGATAGTAAAACATTACTAAAAAACAAAAAAGAGAATAATATATATAAAACTTTAAACTTCAAATTTAATTACAGCTTTAATGATAATTTTGCGAAATAATTTACTCCTTGAATTCCAAATTGTTGTACCCGTCGGCTATATATGAACCTTCCTTCATTACTGTTGTCTGAATGTTTATGTTTGTCTGGAAATACATTAAATACATTATTTGCTCCTACAGAAAAATGTATAAATTCGTTAAAATCATACGTTAACGAAACATCAGTAACCAATTTAGGCATAAACTTTTGGTCTCTACTTTCAATTGCTCCAGTAAATTCATTTAATGTCCAATTACTGGAGTCTCCATCTTCGGGGTGTTTATATGTAACGCTTCCGAATAGGTTATTATTTAAAATAAAGGAAAACTTATCAATTTCATATGTATTTAAAAAGTTAATTTTAAAAGCAGGTTGCCCAGTTTCTATTCTTGATCGTTCTTCTCTATTAAAAATTTCTTGATTTTGTGCTGCAATTTGATTAGATGTTCTTGGATTCCGTAAAATTTTGGTATTAGTAAAATTAGCTGCTAGTGTTGAAAATAATTTACCTTTTCCTAAAAGGCTGTTATAATTTAGCTTAACATCTAGCCCAATAGTTCGTGTGTCAATAGCATTAGTAAAAAATTGAGCTCTATCTAGATTAAAAGGTTCCAATAGTTCTTCAAAGCCTTCATCAATCGGATTAGATAACACTATACGATCTTTAATATTTATAATATAGCTATCAATAAAAACGCTAAATGAGTCAAACAACTTTGTTGTAAAACCAAGACTAAAATGCTCAGATAATTCGGGACGTAAAGCTTGAATACCTAAACTTTCTGCAGCTGCACTTAAATTATTAAAAGTACCCACATTAAAAGCCTCTCCATTTGAAAATTGAGTACTTGTATTATTAAAGTAAAATTGATGAAGTGAAGGCGCTCTAAATCCAGTTGATAAAGCTCCTCTAAATGTAGTATTTACTGTAGGTTTGTAGCGTGTCGCAATTTTCCAGGTTCCTTGTGATCCAAATTTATTAAAGGTTTCATAACGTCCGCCTAAAACAGCTAATAATTGAGTGGTAATCTTTGACTCAATTTCAATGTAACCAGAACTATTTGTTCTAAATTTATTTAATTCATTTTCGGGCATAAACCCCGGAAAACCCTGTGCTCCAATATTTCTGGGCATAGACACTCCGTTTTCTAAAAAAGTATCGCCTCCGTTAATATATGAAGCTTCTTCGCCTGCTATAATTTGATAATTTTCAACTCGTAGTTCCGCTCCAAAAGCAATGTTTGACCCTTCCAAAAAGTCATACGCTTTAGATAAATCTAAATTGGTGACATTTTGATTATAAACAAAACCTCCTGCATAAAATGTTTTAGGAGAAACAATTCCTAAAGAGGCATTGTTCGAATTGTTAACCGTATAATCTAAACTATTTTCGCCTATGGTATGACTAAAATCAATAATCCAATTTTGTTTTTCACCCTTAATTCCAAGTGTTATAGCATCATCTTGAATATCAGTAAAAATTTCTGGCGAAAAACCATTTTCAAATAGTTCAACAATAACTTTATTTTTTTCATTTGGAAACCTGTAAAAGGCTCGTGCTTTACCTTCCCTATAATTTCTACCTCCAAAAGCATAAATTGTAGCTTGTTGGCTCGCCGTAAATTCTGAATTAAACTGCAAAGCTAAGTTCCGCGTAGCAGCACTTCCTACTTCCATAACTCTTCGATCGCTAAAGCCAGTTTGCTCAAAAAAATCATTTAGTTGAGTTTCATTTTCATTAGTACCAAACACTTCTCCTGTATAATTCCCTGATCTGTTAGTTGCCCCACGATCTCTGTATTCAGCAGCTACATTTATAAAGCCTTTTTTTCCTAAATTGAAACCAACATTACCTGCCGTGTACAGGTTTTTTCCATCACCTTCTTTATTTATACGAGCAGCACTTTCGATAATAATATTATCGATTTGATTTTTTAAAATAATATTTACCACTCCGGCAATGGCATCAGAACCATATTGTGAACTTGCACCATCTCGAAGTATTTCGATACGTTCTATAGAGGCTATAGGAATTGTATTAAAATCTGTACCAACAGATCCCCTTCCAATAGTTCCATTGACATTAACTAATGATGAAGAATGTCTTCTTTTTCCATTAATAAGTACCAATAATTGATCTGGACCTAAGCCCCTTAAAGTTGCAGGGTCGATATGATCTGTTCCGTCGGATATAGTTTGATGTGTTGAATGGAATGAAGGCACTAAAAAATGCAATAGCTGACTTAATTCCATTTGAGTTGAATTTGCAATATCTTTAGGGTAAATAACATCAACCGGAGCTATCGTTTCTAAAGATGTTTTGGGTTTTGATCTAGAACCTAATAATATAGGTTGATTTCCAGGTAATTCTGGCAACAAATTAATAGTTAATGTAACCACTTCGTTATCTTTTAAATCGATAACTTTTTCAAAAGATTCATATAATAAATACTCTACCTTGACAGTATATTTACCTGATTCATGTTTTAAAAAAAAAGCCCCTTCAAGATCTGTTTCCGTTTTATTTCCTGTTTCTTTTATGTATACTTTAGCACCGGGAAGAGCACCAAATTGGTCAACTACTTTTCCTTTAATTCCAGTTGTTAAACTATTATTAGTTTGAGCTGTTATTATTAAAGAAGAAAAACAAATGATTATCCAAGCAAAAATAAATTTACCACCTGAGTAATATTTAAACATAGGTTATTTTAGATATTAAAATTCAAAAATACATTTTTAGAATGATTATGGTAATAATATGTTAATTTTAAAATTTATATTCGATTAAGTACCTAAATAAACTATTTCAGTAAATCAATTTCCTTTAAATTTTCGATTCGGTTACGTTTTAAAAAATCATCAATGGATTCAAAATGTTCAATGACTCTTTTATTTTTAAATTCAAAAACTTTTTTTGATAAGCCTTGTAAAAAATCACGATCATGTGAAACTAATATTAATGTACCATCAAAAGAAAGTAACGCTTCTTTTAGCACATCTTTTGATTTTATATCTAAATGATTGGTTGGTTCATCTAAAATTAAAAGGTTTACTGGCTCTAACAATAATTTAACCATTGCTAACCTTGTCTTTTCACCACCCGATAACACACCAACTTTTTTATCTATATCATCTCCCTTAAACATAAAGCGTCCTAATATGTTCTTTATTTGTGTACGTACATCTCCTTTTGCTACTTCATCTACTGTTTGAAAAATGGTTATATTTTCATCTAATAACGAGGCTTGATTTTGAGCAAAATATCCCACTTTAACATTATGCCCTAATTCACAAACTCCATCTACTTCAATTTCTTTCATAATGGCTTTAATCATAGTTGATTTTCCTTCACCATTTCTCCCTACAAATGATACTTTTTCACCTCGAGAAATTGACATATTTGCATCTTTAAAAACTATATGATCTTCGTACTGTTTAGATAAACCTTTAACAGTAACAGGATAATCGCCAGATCTAGGCGATGGAGGAAAACGTAACTTTAAAGCAGATGTATCAACTTCGTCTATTTCAATAATATCAAGCTTTTCTAGCATACGCTCTCGATCTTTAACTTGATTTGTTTTAGAATAGGTCCCTTTAAACTTATCAATAAAGGATTGAGTATCTGCTATAAACTTTTGTTGTTCTTGATAGGCTTTTATTTGATGAACTCTTCGGTCCTGACGCAATTGTAAATAATGCGTATAATTGGCTTTATAATCATAAATACGTCCCATAGTAATTTCGATAGTACGATTGGTAATATTATCGATAAAAGTTTTATCGTGGGAAATAACCATTACAGCTTTAGCTTTGTTTAAAAGAAAATCCTCTAACCAAATCACAGATTCAATATCAACATGATTAGTAGGTTCATCTAATAAAATAAGATCTGGTTTTTTTAATAAAATTTTAGCCAATTCTATTCTCATTCGCCAACCACCACTAAATTCACTTGTTGCTCGGTGTAAATCTTCGGCTTTAAAGCCTAAACCTTTCAAAGCTTTTTCAACTTCAGCTTCATAATTAACCTCTTCAATAGCATAAAATTTTTCACCAAGTTCTGAAACTTTTTCTATGATTTTCATGTAAGCATCAGATTCATAATCTGTACGCGTTTCAAGCTCTTTATTCAGGCGATCCATTTCATCTCTCATTTCAAAAACATGACTAAAAGCTTTAGAGGCCTCTTCCATTACCGTACAATCATCTTCAGTAAGTAAATGCTGTGGTAAATAAGCTATTACAATATCTTTAGGAAACCTTACTCCTCCTCTGGTTGCTTTTTGAACACCTGCAATAATTTTCATCATTGTAGATTTTCCGGCTCCATTTTTCCCCATTAATGCAATTTTATCATTCTCATTAATGGTAAAAGCCACATCCTTAAACAATGCATCACCACCAAATTCTACTGCCAAATTATCTACTGAAATCATAGTTTTATTTTAAAGCAGCGAAAATAGGAAAAGAATGCTAATTTTATATCAATACCCTTTTTAACTTTACGTGAGTTCGACATGATCTTATTATTTTAAACTCACTTTGACTTTAGTTTACGCAACCTTTATGACTTAAATGTATCTTTATTATAATTAGACAGTTTAAATCTAAACGAACTATGAAAAAAAAATTTTTAATGCTTTTTTTAATTCCTTTTCTATTTTCCTTTAAATGTGAAGATGAAGGAAATATAGATACTCCTTTTAATAAGACACTTTTAGGAAAATGGCAACTAATTGAAGTTTTAGCAGACCCCGGAGATGGTAGTGGCACTTTTCAATCTGTTCTAAACGGAGAAATCATTGAATTTATAAATGATAACTCTATTATAGGATTCTCTGAATTTGGAGATTGCTCAAGCGATGCTAATTTTTCTGAGGAAACCAAAAAAATTACTTTTTTTGGATGTGATTTTACCTTTTCATTTTCACTTAAAGAAGAAAACTTACTAATTTACCCTCCTTGTATTGAGGCTTGTGCTAATAAATATAAAAAGTTACAGTAGTACAATTTAATATCTATTTTAAGTACATCACAACCTATAACTAACACCTAAACTTAATGCATTATTACGAGATGCTAAAACCATATTAGCTTCCCCAACATTTGCTGCTGTGGAATACTAAACATAAATACCCCCACTAAAACGCTTGCAAAAGTGGGGATACTATTAACAATTTTTGACATCTTACTTCCCTAAAATAATAGGCAAACCATCTTTAGCAGAACCCACTACAATTACTTTAGAATTTGGTGATTTTGCTAATTCAAGTGTTGCTTGTATTCCCTTTTCTTGTAAAATCTTATCTGTTAACGAAGCACTTAAAATTTTATTTGCAGTAGCTTTTCCCTCGGCATCAATTTTTTGTCTTTCAGCTTCTTTTGTGGCTTTAGTCAAACGAAATTCATATTCTAAAGATTCTTGCTCTTGTTTTAATTTACGCTCAATAGCATCTTTAATTGTTGAAGGTAAAGTAACATCTCGCACTAAAATTTCTTCTAAATCAACATATTGTCTTTCTACAATTTTTTTAGTTTCATCAAAAATTTCTTTTTGTATCACATCACGCTTACTCGAATATAGTTGTTCTGGTGTATAACGACCAACGACACTCCTTGCTGCTGATCTAATTGCTGGTTGTATAATTCGCGCTAAATAATTTTTACCTTTTTCTTGGTGCAATTTTCCTAACTCTGAATATTTTGGCTTATACCAAGCTGAAGCTTCTAATTTAATTTCCAATCCATTTGATGAGAGCACTTGCATTTTTTCAAATACTTCTTGCTGGCGTACTTCATATAAAATTACGCTATTCCAAGGGGCAATAAAGTGAAAACCTTCACCCAAAGGTGGAGCATCAGTAACGACTCCATTAGAAAAAGTTTTATATAATACTCCTGCTTTACCTGAATCAATAGTTATAGTTGATTTAGAAACAAATATGACAATTAGTACAATTGCTATAAGAAAAGGGACTGCTACTTTAGGGAATTTTTCCATTTTTTTTGTATTAAGTACTGAACAATCAGCACTAGATTAGTTTAATTTTATGTGAATTTGTTGGAGACAAAATTCAAGTATTAAATACTTTAAATTAGTCCATTGTATTTTCTTAAAAACCACTCGATACTTAACAAAACTAATAATAATCCTAACATAAATTTCCATGATATCAAAGGAAGTTTTTCTTGTTTTGATTTTTGTATAGGCTTAAACTGATCACTTTTAATTAAAGTAGCTATCAATTCATCTAATTGATCTGGGTAAAATAAATTTCCATTATTTTTTTTACTTAATACAGATAAGCTTTCAATATCTGGTCTAAAAAACTGTTTTTCAATATCAAAATCTAGTACATTAAAGCGACCAATTGTTTTTAATTTAGTTCCTTCAACTTTTAAACTAAATGTATAATTACCAGGTAACAAATCACTTAAATCTGCTTCATAATAATTTGCTTTTAGTACCATTGGTAATTTTTTAGTAGACTTTATACCCGTTTCATTTACTGTTAACAATAATTTTCCTTTAGTATCAAATTCATAATTTTTATTAAAGTAGCTTGCAGTAATTTTTATGCTATTTGCACTGTAATAAGTAGATTCGTAATTGGCTGTTAAACGCTTTCTTTCTTTTTTACTGGATAAAAACTGAATAACCTTCCCAAAAAAATCATCAAACTTTTTAAAATCACCATCACGTTTATAATTTGCTAAACGCCATTTCCAAAAGCCTTCTCCAAAAAACACAGCTTCATTTGCTACACCGTTTTCCCAAAAAGCTAATAATGGGTCTGTGGTTTGCACGTTGGCAATTTTTTTAAACAATAAAGCTTCATAAGGCGATACAAGAGTTTCTTGACCAAAACTACTTTCTACAGGTGGATATTTATCTAAATTAAATTGATCTGTATTAAAAACAGTAAAATTATCTGCTAATGCGGCTACAATTTCCTGACTTTGTGTTGACGTGTTTTTTTGATAATTTCTTTTTAATCTATTTAAAAAAGTCCAATCTGTTTGCTTTCCGGTAAACGTTAGCAATTGAATCCCTTTTTTAGTTGCCATTTCATAAACAGATCTAAAAGAAGCTTTGGGTTGATATATCAGTAATAATTGATATCCTTCAAGACTTGTAATCTCACTTGGTTTTTTTACCGTTAACGAGCGTCGTTCATTACTTTCGACAGTTCGTTTTAGTGCTGCAATATCTGGATGTATAATATCACTTATTAATAATACATTTGTTTTTTGATCAATAGTTTCAATCACAAAACTTTTACTATTATTATCTTGATTTTTTTCTCCCGTAAAGGGTAAAATACGTGCAGTATAACTATGTAAACCTACTTGTGTGGCTTTTATGTTAAAATTGACAAATTCAGATGTTTTTTGTGATGTAAACGATAGCTTTTTTTTAAACACTAACTGTTTTCCTTTATATACCTGCAATTCTGATTCTTTTGCAGTTTTTCCTGAATAACTAACCAATACTTCTATTGGAAATTTATTATTTAAATATGCATATTTATTAGCGTTTACACGCGAAATTTTGAAATCATCAACCTGTGTTGTATCACCAAAAGCTATACTGTAAATGGGCTGCTCATAATTACTCTTAAAAAAAGCATAATCCGAACCATAAGTTTGGTTTCCATCGGTTAATAATACAATTGGCGATTGTGATTTACGATGGATTTTTTGAATATCTTTTAGGGAATTATAAATCTGTGTTTGCCCGCCATTAAATAGATTATTAATACTATCAGACAGTTGTTCATCGAAACCATAATTGAATATATTAAAACGCTCTTTTAATGCCGAAATAGATGAAATTTTACCAAGTATACGCTCAATAGATAAATTTTGATTTAAATAACTTATTGATTTTGATTGGTCTGTAAGTAATATTAAGTCAGGTTTTTCTGTTTTCGTTTTTGTGATTGTTATTTGTGGATTTACTAATAACACTAATAAGGTAAAAATGGTTAAAAAACGTAAAAAAGCGAAAAGCATCGTCTTTTTAGACCTACTTTTCGCTTTAAAAATATACTGAAAAAAAGCTACTAACAGTGCTACGACTGCTGCTGCAATTAATAATAGTACTGTTTGTGTAGACAAATTTTTGTTTTAATCGCCCTTATCAAGGGGGTTATTACCTAATATATCTTTTGGATTAGAAGTGTATTCAATTATGTCAACATTCCTCCATCAACATTAAGTACTTGACCTGTAACGTAAGCACTTAAGTCACTACCCAAATATACACAAGCATTTGCAATATCCTCTGGTGTTCCACCTCTTTTTAATGGAATTCCTGCTCTCCAGCCTTCAACTACCTTTTCATCAAGCTTAGCTGTCATTTCGGTTTCAATAAAACCAGGTGCTACCACATTACATCTTATATTACGTGAACCCAACTCTAATGCAACTGATTTTGAAAACCCGATAATTCCTGCTTTTGAAGCCGCATAATTAGTTTGACCAGCGTTCCCTTTTACACCAACTACCGAACTCATATTTATAATTGATCCTTTACGCTGTTTTAACATGGTACGTTGTACTGCTTTGGTCATGTTAAATACTGATTTTAAATTGACTTCAATTACGGTATCAAAATCCTCTTCGCTAATACGCATCAACAAATTATCTTTTGTTATGCCTGCATTGTTGATTAAAATATCTATTCCACCTTCAAAATCTTTAAGAATTTGAGCTACTAATTCCTGTGAATCATCAAAACTTGCAGCATTACTTTTATACGCTTTAGCTTGAACTCCTAGTTCACTAAGTTCTTTTTCTAATTCTTCAGCCGCTGCTGCAGATGAGCTATATGTAAAAGCTACATTAGCACCATGGTGTGCAAAAACCTGAGCTATTCCTTTACCTATACCTCTACTTGCTCCTGTAATAACTGCGTTCTTTCCTTGTAAAAGTTTCATTAATTTAATTTACTGTTTTTAATAAATATCAAATATACTAATTCCGAAATCATCAACTATTGATTCCTATTTAAAATAACTATATCGTTATAAAAAACTAAAAATCAATCTAAAAATCGGATCGTAAATGCTTTGGATACAAATGCGAGGCTATGGTATTAAAACTAAGCGTACCATCCTTTGACAGATCATATAAATACATTACCTGCCCCCAATATTCGCCATCAGTAAAATCGGCAATAGCCCATTTATGATTAATTAATTTTACACGATCAATACGTGTAGGCCCACTCATTCCCACTAAAGGAATTAAAGGATTATCTTTATCAATACTATTATTTGATATTAAAGCATCTAACACCAATCCTTCAATTTGTGACACACTAATTCCAGTATCTTCTATATATTCAGATGCATATTCATCATGCCTAAGTGTAAAGTAACTCAATTCTAAGGTTTCATTTTCAAGCGAATCAGTTACTGTTTGAAGTTTTTCAAGTTTATTTTCGAGTTTTGAAATACGCTCGGCATCTAATGTTATTTTTTTACTCGCATTACGATGCTGAAATACAATATACAATGCCGCTAAAGCAAATAGATATATAAATATTTTACTTTTCATTTTTAACTATTAATTAAGTTCTAATTTTAAACCATCATAAGCCAAATGTACATTTGGCGGTAAATTTTTTTCTACTTCATCATGAAAACCCAATAAATGACTTATATGTGTTAAATATGCCTTTTTAGGTTTTACTTTTTCAATAAAAGTTAGGGCTTCTATAAGTGTAAAATGCGAAAAATGTTCCTCTTCGCGCAAAGCGTTAACTACTAAAACATCAATGTTTTCTAAATGTTTAAAAGAATGCTCTGGTACTGTTTTTACATCCGTTAAATATACCAAATTATCAAAGCGATAACCCAAAATAGGCAACGCACCATGTACAATATCAATGGGTTGTACACTTTTGTTTTTTAATTCAATTACATGATTACTATCCACCACTGTGCTAAGTACATTAGGAGTGCCAGGATATTTATTTTGAGATTCAAAAATGTAATGAAATCTACTAGATAAAGCATCAAACACACGTTGCTCTGCATATAATGGTATATCTTTTTTTTCTCTATAAAAAAAAGGGCGAATATCGTCCAAACCAATTACATGATCGGTATGTTCGTGAGTAAATAAAATCCCATCAATTTTAGATACATTTTCCCTCAACATTTGTTGTCTAAAGTCTGGCCCACAATCAATTACATACACATTATCATCCCAAGTAACCATGGCAGAACAACGTAAACGTTTATCTTTTGGATTATCACTTAAACATACAGGGTGTGTACTTCCTATTATTGGAATACCCTGAGAAGTTCCTGTACCAAGAAATGTTATTTTCAATCGTTTATTTTTTCACAAATTAAAACATTTAAAACGAAAAACAGTACACTATTATTAATTTCATAAATTTAGTTATTGTGTTTTTTGTTCCCATTATGGATTAGTAACTTTACGCGTACCTATAAAATATTGTATATGGCTATTACCCTTATTGGTGATCGTGATTTTGATCCCGTTCCGTCTATAAAAAGTAAGTGTTTGCGTGTTAATTTAAACGAACACATATATGGAACATTTAATGAAATTGGAGCTGGACAAGAAACTGTTCGTAATTTTTTTAGAGCTGGAGGAGCCTCTGGCACCATAGCTAAAGCTATGAGTGCGTATGATAAGGATTTTAGTGATGCTATTTATGGTGTAGAAAAAAACGGTCGATATGTTACTGAGTTACGTTTGCGTACTATGTTGGAGAAAGAAATGAAACATATGGAAGAGCGTATTTCGAGAGAAAAACATCCAAAAAAACTTTTCTTTAGTTATGCCAATACTGTTGCAACCATAGATTTTGCGAAAAAATATAAAGGTCATGGTTGGGTTGGCATTCGTTACCAAACTGATCCAGAACAAACCGAATACAACGAAATTATTTTACATGTTCGTTTTCACGAAAATGATGCCAGACATCAACAAAATACGCTTGGGCTTTTAGGCGTAAATTTGATTTATGGAGCTTATTATAAATATGATAACCCAAGAAAACTACTTCTGTATTTATATGATCATATTGATAAAGATAAACTTGAAATTGACACTATAAATTTTTCGGGACCAGTTTTTAAAAATGTAGATAATCGAATAATGAGTCTACAATTAGTTAAAAATGGCATGACCGAAGCCATTATGTTTGGCCCCGATGGGAACAATGTGCTCCCTGCACGTATATTATACAAAAAAAACATTCTCGCTTTACGTGGAAGTTTTAGACCTGTAACTCGGGTTAATATGGATATTTTAGAATGTTCATATGATATGTTTAAAAAAGAAGACAAAGTTAACCCCGAAAAAATACAAGTAGTTTTTGAAATTACACTCTCGAACCTAATGGCCGAAGGCGAAATTGACGAAGCTGATTTTATGGATCGAGCCCGATTACTTTGTAGTTTAGGCCAAACGGTACTTATATCTAAATTTAAAGAATACTACAAACTGGTCGAATATTTTTCTAATTATTCTAAAGAAAAAATGTCGTTGGCAATGGGTGTTAATAATTTTATTGAAATTTTTAATGAAAAATATTACCGCCATTTAAGTGGTGGTATACTCGAAGCTTTTGGAAAACTGTTTTACAAAGATCTGATTGTATATATGTATCCGCTAAAAAATCACGAAACGGGTGAAATTACTAACAGTCATAACCTTATTTTGGATAAACATGTAAAAGAGCTTTATAAATTCTTTAAGCACAACAGAAAACTTAAAGACCTTGAAAACTACAATCCTAAATATTTAGATATTTTTTCTAGAGAAGTGCTTCAAAAAATAAAAGAACGCGAACCAGGTTGGGAAAAAGCATTACCCGAAGGAATTCCTGATATTATAAAAGAGAAAGGCTTGTTTAATTATCGAGAAGTGAGTATTCGAGATTTTTAAAAAAGTTCAATCAAATATATTAAACAAAATTAACCACTATAGTGTATAAAGCTGTAGTGGTTAATTAAATTTTGGGTATTAGATTCCTAAAAAAAACAACAATAAAAAAAAGTTTAAATCACATCAATAAACACTAACAAAATAGTATTTATATTTGCTATCATTAACTAAAGTATTTTATGATCAATATAACATTACCAAACGGATCGGTAAGAAATTACGAAAGTGGGATTTCGGCTATGGATGTAGCCAAAGATATTAGTGAGGGTTTTGCTCGCAATGTACTTTCAGCAAGTTTTAATGGAACAACTATTGAAACCAGCACCCAGTTGACCACCGATGGTAACCTAACACTATACACTTGGAATGATGAGGCAGGAAAAACTGCTTTCAGACACTCTTCTGCTCACGTATTAGCTCAAGCACTAGAACAACTATACCCTGGTGTAAAACTAAGTATTGGTCCTGCAATAGACAATGGCTTTTATTATGATGTTGATCTAGGAGACAAATCAATTTCTGATAAAGACTTTGCTGCTATTGAAAAACGCATGCTCGAAATAGCACGTGGAAAACACAGCTTTGAATTGACTTCTGTATCCAAAGATGAAGCTTTGGCAAAGTATAAAGAACAAGAAAATGAGTACAAGGTTGAATTAATTGAAAACCTTGAAGACGGTACGATTACTTTTGTACAGCATGATACATTTACAGACTTATGTCGCGGTGGTCATTTACCACACACAGGCTACATTAAAGCTGTTAAGTTAATGAGCATTGCCGGTGCATATTGGCGAGGTGATGAAAATAACAAACAATTAACTCGTATTTATGGTACTTCTTTTCCTAAACAAAAGGATTTAAAAGCCTATTTAGAATTATTAGAAGAAGCTAAACGCAGAGACCATAGAAAACTAGGGAAAGAATTAGAATTATTTACTTTTTCTAAACGCGTAGGTCAAGGTTTACCTTTATGGCTACCAAAAGGAGCAGCTTTACGTGAAAGATTAGAAAACTTTTTGAAAAAAGCTCAGAAAAAAGCCGGGTATGAAATGGTGATTACCCCGCATATTGGCCAAAAGGAATTATATGAAACTAGTGGACACTATGCTAAATATGGCGAAGATAGTTTTCAACCTATTACAACCCCAGCAGATGGTGAAGAGTTTTTATTAAAACCCATGAACTGTCCGCACCACTGTGAAATTTACAAAAGTGGCCCTTGGTCCTACCGCGATTTACCCAAACGTTTTGCCGAATTTGGTACCGTTTATCGCTACGAGCAAAGTGGCGAATTACATGGTTTAACTAGAGTACGTGGCTTTACTCAGGATGACGCTCATATTTTTTGTACACCCGATCAACTAGACGACGAATTTAAAAAAGTTATAGATTTAGTGCTTTATGTGTTCGGATCATTAGGCTTTGACAACTTTACAGCACAGGTTTCGGTAAGAGACCTAAAAAAACCAGAAAAGTATATAGGTAGTATTGAAAACTGGGAAAAAGCAGAAAATGCGATTATAAATGCCGCTAAAGAAAAAGGTCTAAGTTATGTTGTAGAAAGTGGCGAAGCTGCTTTTTACGGTCCAAAACTTGACTTTATGGTAAAAGATGCCTTAGGTCGTAGTTGGCAATTAGGAACTATCCAAGTAGATTACAACTTACCCGAACGTTTTGAATTAACTTATAAAGGTTCTGACAACGAATTACATCAACCTGTTATGATACACAGGGCTCCATTTGGAAGTATGGAACGTTTTATTGCTATTTTACTTGAACATACTGGTGGTAATTTCCCACTTTGGCTAATGCCTGAACAGGCTATTATATTGTCATTGAGTGAGAAATATGAAAAATATGCCGAAAAAGTTTTAAATGTACTAGAAAATCACGAAATTCGCGCACTTGTAGACAATAGAAATGAAACTATTGGTAAGAAAATCCGAGAAGCAGAAATGAATAAATATCCATTTATGCTTATTATTGGAGAAAATGAAGAGAAAGAAGGAACTGTTTCTGTTCGTCAACATGGAAGCAAAGAAGATTTAGGTAATATGTCTATTGAAGCTTTTGCTGAAATTATAAAAAAAGAAATTGAAAAAACATTAACCGTTTTTAACGGATAAAAAATAATAATATTAACTAAAACATTTTTAGCCATAGCAATTCGAAGAAAAAGATCTAAAAGACCTGTTAGGGAAATAAAGGAAGATCCACATAAGATCAACCGATATATACGCGCTGATGAAGTACGCCTTGTTGGTGATAACGTTGAAATTGGTGTATACGATACACGTAAAGCTCTACGTTTAGCCGAAGAACAAGAACTTGATCTTGTTGAAATTTCTCCTAACGCTGTACCTCCTGTTTGTAAAATAATGGATTATAAAAAATTCCTTTATGAACAGAAGAAAAGAGACAAAGCCTTAAAATCAAAAGCAACTAAAGTAGTTGTTAAGGAAATTAGATTTGGACCAAATACGGATGAACATGATTATGCTTTTAAAAAGAAGCATGCTGAAAAATTCCTTAAAGAAGGTGCAAAACTAAAAGCTTATGTGTTTTTTAAAGGACGCTCGATCATTTATAAAGATCAAGGACAAATACTTTTATTAAAGTTGGCACAAGAGCTGGAAGAATTAGGTAAAGTAGAACAAATGCCTAAACTGGAAGGTAAACGTATGATTATGTTTATTGCTCCTAAAAAAGCGAAATAATTCTTTTAAACAAAAAGAGTTTAAATACATACTTCGAAGTATGTAATATATAGATATAGCGAGATTTTTATATAAAAACAGGATATTATGCCTAAAATGAAGACAAAATCTAGTGCTAAAAAGCGTTTCAAGCTTACTGGTACTGGAAAAATTAAAAGAAAGCACGCGTTTAAAAGTCACATCTTAACAAAGAAGTCTAAAAAACGTAAGCTTGCATTAACTCATGATGGATTAGTGCACAAAAATGATGAAGCTAATATTTTAACGCAATTACGTTTAAAGTAATCACGTTTTAAATTAGCCTATTCGGTTAAAATTATTATAAACCCAGGAGTTGGGCAATTTTATTTAATAAAATTACAAAGTACCAAATATTGGTCGCCTGCTACTAAAAAATTTAAATTATGCCTAGATCAGTAAATTCTGTAGCCAAAAGAGCTCGTAGAAAAAAGGTGCTTAAACAAGCAAAAGGATACTTCGGACGTCGTAAAAACGTTTGGACAGTAGCAAAAAATGCGGTGGACAAAGCAATGTCTTATGCTTATAGAGACCGTAGAAATAAGAAAAGAACTTTCCGTGCTTTATGGATTACTCGTATAAATGCAGGAGCTAGACAAGAAGGATTGTCTTACTCTCAATTTATGGGGAAATTAAAAGCCAATAACATTGAGCTTAACCGTAAAGTATTAGCAGATTTAGCAATGAACAACCCAGAGGCGTTCAAGGCTATTGTTGCACAAGTAAAATAATTTATTTCTAAACTTTAGAAATCTCGATATATTAAAAGACTGCCAAAAGGCAGTCTTTTTTTTTGTTTTATTTAACTCAGTTTTTAGTTTACTTTATACACCATTACTATCTTTACATTGCATAAAATTAATATTATTTAAAATAATTAGAGCTTCATTAATTTAACGACTAACTAATTAATTAAACGATAAAAAGCTTATGTTTTGTATTAATTTTATATCACTCTGTAATATTTGTATTACTTTTATTAATCTATAAAACAGATAAAAAATAATGAGCAAAGGATTTTTAATTGATATGGACGGGGTAATCTATAGCGGAAACAATGCTATCCCCGGAGCTAAAGAATTTATAACAAAATTACAAGAAGAAAAGATCCCTTTTCTCTTTATGACAAATAATAGTCAAAGAGCCCCCATAGATGTAGTAAATAAACTAAAGCCTATGGATATTCATGTTAAAGAAGAAAATGTGTATACAAGCGCCATGGCAACTGCTTGGTTTTTATCTTTTATGAAACCTAACGGTACTGCTTATGTGTTGGGAGAAGGAGGTCTGATTTCGAGTTTACACGAAAATGGATACTCAATGGTTACTCAAAATCCAGATTATGTGGTTATTGGAGAAGGTAGAAATTTTACTTTAGAAATGGCCAACAAAGCTGTTGATATGATCCTTTCAGGAGCTAAGCTAGTAGCCACAAACCTTGATCCTTCTCCAAAGAAAAAAGGTTGGGATAATTTAGGAATTACGGCTATTGTAAGAATGATAGAAGAAGCTACTGGAAGAACTGCTTTTTCTGTTGGAAAACCAAGTCCTGTAATGATGAGAGCTGCCAGAAAAAAAATAGGCTTATCTACCGATGAAACTATTGTTATTGGAGATACTATGGATACAGATATTTTAGGATCCATTCAAATGGGATACAAAACAATACTAACCCTTTCAGGAATTACTAAAAAAGAATCATTAATTGAATATGCTTTTGAACCTGATATGGTAGTAAATTCACTTGCAGATATTAATTTGGATGAATTGCTAAAAGATTAAAACTCGTTTCTATTTTGTAAAAAAAATAATAAATATTTCATTCGCTGTAATATTTTATAAAAAGCACCTAAACATAACATATTTTGTTTAGGTGTTTTTTATAAAATTGCCCCGTTCAAAAACGACTTCAGTTATTAATAGCACTTAAACTGTATTAGTAACCTTTCACAGAATAAAACTCATGATTTAATTAAAAAACAATGTTTTAATGGTTTTTTCTAAGTAAATTTAAATAACTAAATATCAAACAGTTATAAATCATGGAAAAAATTACATCAACACTAAACGAAACTTTTGCACTCGTGGGGCTTGGAAGAATTTCAAATCTAGTAGCAGCAATTCTAATTCTTATAATAGGTCTTATTGTAGCAAAAGTTATTAGAAATATCATTCGAAAAGTTTTAAAAAAATCAAAATGGGATAATAAAATTTTAGGAGACAAAATAGGTAGCACAAATATTAATGTCTTTATAGCAAATCTATTTTATTATGTTATACTAATATTTGTGTTATTACTTGTATTAAGCAAATTAGGATTAGATAGTGTATTAGACCCTATTAAAAATATGCTTGACGAAATTTTGGCTTTTTTACCAAATTTAATTGCAGCAGGTGTTATTGCATTTGTAGGATATATAATTGCTAAGGTAGTTTCTAATTTAATAGGTATGGGTTCAACTATATTGAACAATTTAGCTAGTAAATTAAAAATTACAGATACCTCTAAATTTATTAATGTACTTCAAAAAATTGTTTTTGCAGTGATCATTATACCTTTTATCATTCAGGCTTTAAATGCATTACATATCAATGCCATAAGTGAACCTGCAAATGGTATTTTAAATACAGTTTTAGGCCTACTCCCTAAATTAATTGCTTCATTTATAATCATTACATTATTTATTGTTGGAGGTAAATATTTAACAGATTTTGTTGGCGATTTATTAAAAAGTTTAGGCATCGATAGCCTAGCTGAAAAATTACAATTAAGTAGTGTTATTGGTAAAGATCAATCTGTAGCTAAAATAGTAAGTGGTTTATTGTATTTTTTCATTGTATTTTTTGGAATCATTACTGGAATTGAAATTCTTGAATTAAATCAATTAAATGATATACTAAGAAGTATACTTGATTTATCTGGTCAAATTTTGTTTGGACTTCTTATTCTAATTATAGGAAATTTTATTGCCACATTATTTTATAATATTTTATCAAAATCTGAAAATAATACATTTATTGCTTCTATAGCCAGAGGTGCTATTATTGCTTTATTTTTAGCTATTTCATTACGTACTATGGGAATTGCAAATAGTATTGTGGAGCTTGCTTTTGGTTTAGTACTTGGAGCTATTGCTGTAGCTGTAGCATTATCATATGGGCTTGGTGGTCGAGAAGCTGCTGGTGAGCATATGAAAGAAATTTTGAATAAATTTAGAAAAAAATAATTATTAAATACATAGTGTTACCTTTACTAAAATAGGTTAACAGTTTTTTAAAAATTAATCCTTTGAAGCTAGCTTCAAAGGATTTTTTGTTATGTGTAAGATTAGTTTATTTATTTCTAATACTCAAAAATGTAGTCTTTTGTTTTTATATGTTTTAATTAACTAACAATATTGCATTTGTATAAAATAAATTCATTTTTAATATCCCATTTACTCTTTAGGTTAAAACTTTTGGCTAACTATTATACCCAGTTATAATAGTTTTAGATTGTTTCAACTAATTCTTTTCATAAACAACAGCACCAATATCAAATACTTCCTTTAGAAAACCATTTAAATAATTTGATCTACACTATATGCATTTATATCATTGATGGTGATATGTCTATAATTTTTATATTAAAAAACATAAGTAATTAGAAGAGTTTTTTTTTTAGACTTGGGATATTACCCTTAATTGGAGTCTAAATCTAATCCTGTTCGGTAAATTTATAACTAGCATTTATAAAATGTTTCATAAATAAGTTGAATATATGTCAACTTATTTAAGGACGTTACAGTCAAAATAAAAAAAGCCACTGTTTTTCAACAATGGCTTTTTAAGGTTTTTTGAGCTAAAAATTAATTAAATAGCTACAATACCTTGTGTATTATTAGATGGTAAATTACCCGTTTTTTCTTCAATTAAATCTAAAGAATTGTCAGGGTTAATTCTGTATACTCCAATAGTACCTCTTTGACCGTAAAGTTGGTATAAAAATTTACCATCATCAGAAATCCACATATCAATCCATGCTTCAGTATTTTGAAATGCTTCAGGTGGCAATGCATCTCCTGTTCCTTGACCTAAAGCTGCAGTTTGATCAATAAGAGCAACTACTCCTGAAGACTGATCAAAACTAAATGACGCTAAACCTGCTTCTAGGGCATTAGATACGAAGAAAGTATCACCCGCTGCATTAAAGTCTAACCAGCATGCTGTTCTTCCTGTATTATCAGCTCCAGATTTCACATCCAAACTAATTGGTCTTAAACTACCGCTTTCTTCAATTTGCCATGTAGAGACAGATCCATCTTGTAATGCAGGGTAAGCTGGAGGTGTTCCATCTGACTGAAATTCTCTTGCTTCAGTAACTACTACATAATTATCGCCTACAATTTGGAAACCAATTGCCGATGGTAAATTTCTACCTTCAGAATTCCCTCTTAATGTAGATGTAGCAGCACCTGTTCTTTCTACTGTTCCATTGGCATTTACTCTAAATAAAGTCAATTCATCTTCACTACCCGATGCTAATCCTGATGCTCCTGAATTAATTGAAGCTACAACTAACCATTTCCCATCTGGAGAAAATTGAACCGCAGAAGGACGTATATTTAAACTAACCTCTGATCCTGGAATTGGTACTAATCCATATTTGGTTAACCAATAACCTATAATTGTTCCTTGATGAGCTGGCTCTCCACCTGCTAAAAATTCATTTCTTGTAATATTTGAAACATATACTAAACCTTTAGCTCCTTTATAACCAATTTTTGAAGTAGTTGCAATACTATTTGGTCCCACAGCATTTGTAGATCCGCTTGTAGGTTGAATTTCACCTCTTACTTCAAGTGAAAAATCATTTTTAATATCAAATAAAGTTACAGTATTGCTTCCTGCATTAACTGCTAACAGATTTTCATTATCATCTGTTTTTGTTAATGCATAAGCCGAGATTAATGGGTCAATACCTTCGCCCCCATCAAAATCACCTCCATTACCTCCAGTTGGAAACCCTCCCATTGCAGATAAAGTTCCATTCTCAGATCTACGGTATGCCACTATAACATTAGGACCTTGTACGTTAGTACCAGCAATTTGTCCGTTTCCATTAGTCATTGCATATACAGCTCCTCCTTTTACATTATTATTTTTAACAACTTTTTTAATCACAACATCATCAGAATCACATGATATTAACGATGCAGCTATTATTGATAAATAAGCGAGATTGCGTTTTAAATTTTTCATAATAATTTATTTTTATTTTCTAATATATTTTTGTGAATTAGAAATATTAAGTAAAAAACAAATCATATTTTTTGGCCAAAAAAACGATTGAGTATTAAGTTATTCTCTTAATCAATTGGTGTCTTATCTTATTTTTAACTTACACTTTTTTTTATAAAAATTCTTAAAAAAAACACAAATACTAATAAAACCAATACTTTGGGCGCTTTTTTTTATGAAAAAATTATTAAAAGGTATTTTTTTTTGAATAATTAAATGTTAGTTGTCTAACACTAAAAACAATTACGAGTAAGAAATCACCTTCATTCAAGTGAACTTTTATTCCCTCTTTTACATATTAATTTATAACGATTGTATTTTATTAGAGTAACTTTATTAATTAAATTAGCACTATAACCCAATATGGATGTCAAAAAAAATCTTGATTTTTGGCGGTAGTGGATTTTTAGGAAATGCATTATATAAAGAATTGAATTCCTATTTTGATACTTACGCTACATTTAATACCTCTAATAGTTTTTTTGAAAAAAATCAAAAATTTTATGCTTTTGATTACGAAACTGAACCCGTCGATATTCTTTTAGGAAATTTAAAACCTGATGTAATTGTTTCTTGTGTTCGTGGTAATTTTAATTCTCAAGTACAATTTCATTTGAATTTGATTCTTTGGATTAAAACTCATAAATGTAAATTGATTTTTTTGAGTAGCTCAAATGTATTTGATAGCTTCCATCATTATCCTTCATATGAATACGATAAAACATTTAGCGAAAGCCCATACGGCCGATTTAAAATAAAAATTGAAAATGCTTTACTTAGACTACCTACTCACAAATATGTAATTGCTCGTTTGCCTATGATTTTTGGTCATGGTTCTCCTAGAATTCAAGAATTGAAACAGTTACAGCACTTAAAAGCACCTATTGAAGTTTTTCCAAATGTTATCCTTAATGCCACCACTGTATCAAAATTTACACAGCAATTGCATTATATTATTAATAGAAATAGAAAAGGAGTGTTTCATTTAGGAAGTCAAAACTTAATACATCATTATGATTTAATAAAAGATATTACTGAAGAGCTTAATTTAAAAAAATGCATATTTAAACAAGTATACAATTCAAATAACGACCGTTATCTGGCTGTACTTCCCAAAGATAATTTACTACCAAAATACCTACAATTTACAATTGATGATGTTGTAAGGGGGAGTCTTAAAATTTAATTCATTAGTTAAAATACCCATATTTTTATGTTACAAGTTATAATAATATGAAAACTGCCACAAAATTGTATATTCAATTGATTTTCAATAGAAAATTGTATAGAATATACAATTTTGATACAAAAAAGATGATTCTCGAATTAATATCTTTTTCTTACATCGAACTTATACTAATGATAATTATCTTTTAAATTCTTTAATTATTTCTAACATCTGCTTGGCTGTATTCTGAATATTCTCAACCGTATTATTTCCATTTAATGCAGTTAAACTCCCTCCTACTCCAACACCTTGTATACCTGCTTCGAACCATTCTTTAATATTATTTAGGCTTATGCCTCCCACAGCATATAACGCAATATCACTAAGGGGCCCTTTAATAGATTTGTAATAAGGTATTCCTATATTTTCAATTCCTCCTGGGAACAACTTTACAGCATCTGCTCCTGCTTCATTTGCCGTACAAATTTCGGTTGGTGTTAATGCCCCCATTAAAATAGGTAATTCATTTTTATGAGCATAAGCGACTACACTAGCATCGGTATTAGGGGTTACAATAAACTGTGCACCAGCTTCAACTGCTTTTTTTGCTAAATTTACATTTGTTATTGTTCCGGCTCCTATTAAAATATTTGGATATAGTTTTCTGGCTTTTAGAATTTCTTCAGAAAAGCCAACTGTATTTGATGTTACTTCTAAAACTTTTATGCCCGAATCAACTAATGCTTTTATAATGACAGCAACATTTGATTGTGATTTTGATCTAATAATTGCGATCAATTTTTCTTGAGTAATAATAGCTAATTTTTCTTGTCTATTCATCGTAAAACATGTCCTGAGGTTTGTCCATTAACAATGGATCGAATTTCATTTTCTGTACTGGTATGCTGGTCTCCATAAATAGTATGCTTTAATGCAAATGCCGCCGTACCAAATTCTATAACTTGTTGATCATTCCAAGCTTTCCCCATACCATGTAAACAGCCAGCTGCAAATGCATCACCTGTTCCGAATCGATCTAAAATACCTATTTTATAACTATTTGATATTACATTTTCCTTTGGAGAAGAAAAAATTGCTTGTAACTCATTCACACTTGCCGAAATATGATTCCGAATTGTAAAAGCATAGTTTTTGATTCCGAATTTTTCTTTTGCAATATCAATTACTTCAAGTGTTCCTTCCAAAGCGTTTTTTGAATTAGGTTGTATGCCATGTACATCATTTAAGGCACCTGCATTTCCAAAAAGAATATCAGTCATTGATAACACTTGATCAAATATACTTCTAGCTTTAGAGGGATCTTTCCATAATTTTCTGCGGTAATTCATATCAAAAGCAACTATTATTCCTTGTTTTTTAGCTTCTCTAACACATTTTATTAGTTCTTTAGCACACTGTGGTGATAATGCAGCTGTGATTCCTGAAACAAATAGATATTTTTTTCCTCTTAAAATTGTGTCCCAATCAAATTCATTTGCTTTGATTTCACTAAAAACAGAATGTTTACGATCATATATAACACTCGATGGACGAATTGATGCACCTATTTCGATAAAATAAGTACCTAACCTTCCTGCTCCTCGAACAATATGATTAGTAGCAATACCATATTTATTTAAAGACTGTATTGCATTAGTACCAATTGCATGATCTGGGAGTTTGGTTACAAATGACACTTCATTATCTAATACTGCCAAAGCAGTTGCTACATTAGATTCTGAACCTGCAAAATTGACATTAAAACCGTTGGTTGTCTGTAATTTTTCACCATGCAACGCTGGTGTTAATCGGAGCATTAACTCCCCAAAGGTTACGAAACTCATAGTATATATAGTGTTTTACCAATTTGTAAATGAGCCATCTTTTTTAAATAAATGAGGTGTTTCTTTAAATTCAAATGTTGATTGTACTGCTAAATCCTCATTAAATTCTACTCCCAAACCAGGTTGATCAGAAATTTTATAACGAGCTCCTTCAATTTTTGGCTGTATTGGATAAAATGTTTCACTATTAGTACCGCACCACTCTACAGGAGTATTAATTTCCTCTAACCAGGCTACATTAGGTGAAGCCGCTAACATGTGTATCGTTGCTGCAGTACAAATTGGTCCTAATGGATTATGAGGCATTAAATCAATATAATTTGCTTCGGCTATAGCCACTACCTTCATGGCTTCTGTAAGTCCGCCCACATTACATACATCAACTCTTGCATATTGCGTAATATTATCTTTTAAATAAGGCCAAAATTGCCATTTACTTGCAAATTCTTCTCCTAAAGCAAAAGGAATATTAATCATTTTCCTAAGTTCTTGATACGCTTGTGGGTTTTCATCTCTAATGGGTTCTTCTAAAAAATCAAGTGTTCCAGCTGGTAATCTATTAACAAATGATACTACTTCGGGAATAGTTAATCTATGATGATAATCTAAACCAATAGTCATTACATTACCCATTTCTTTTCTTAATTCGGGTAACCATTCGGCTAAATTTGCCATAGACTCTCTGGCAACATAAGGTTCAGCACCTTCACTAGCTTCATATAAACGTATCGCAGAAAATCCTTCTTTTTTTAGCGTTTGTGCTTTAGTTATTAGTTCTTCTTTAGATTCAAATTTTAATGAAGCAAAACATTCTATAAAGTCACGTTGCTTACCGCCCAATAATTCATAAACAGGTACTTCTAATAGTTTTCCTTTAATATCATATAATGCAATATCAATAGCCGAAATAGCTGCAGTTAATACACGTCCTCCTTCAAAATACTGACTTCTGTACATTTGTTGCCAAAGTGCACCTATACGTCTAGGGTCTTTTCCTATTAAAAAGTTAGCATAATGTTTAATGGCACCTACTACTGCTAATTCACGACCGCTTAAGCCAGATGCTCCCCAACCATAAATGCTCTTTTCATTAGTTTCTACTTTTATAATTAGCTGATTCCCGTTTTCTATACGAACTGGGTATGTTTTTATATCAGTTATTTTAATCATGAAATTCAGGTTCAGTAGTTGCTATTTGTATTCTTTCAACTTTTCCTACAAGGAAAACATAAGCTAAAAAGCCAATTAAAGCGATAACACCTATAAATAATAAAGCGGGTTCAAAATTACCATCTTTGGCTAAAACTCCTATTACTATGGGTACAATGACAGCCGATAAACCGCCCATTAAATTAAATACTCCTCCAACTAAACCTATATGCTCTTTAGGAGCAATGGTTGATACAAAAACCCATGAAATACTAGCAAAGCCAGTTCCAAAAAATGCTAAAGTTAAAAAAACAATAGTTAATTCAGGACTGTTGGTATAATTAGCAAATATAATTGATGATGATAAAAAAAGACCTGCCAATACTGGCGCTTTGCGTGCTACTTCTTTGGATACTCCTTTTTTCATTAATCTATCAGAAAGTAAACCTGATATAATTACACCTAAAAAAGCTCCTAAAAATGGAATTGAGCCCATAATTCCAGATTTCATTAAATCAATTCCTTTTTGTTCTTGTAAATAGGTTGGAAACCACGTTAAGAAAAATATAAATGTTGATCCCAAACAGAATTGACCCAAATATAAACCCCATAATTTTTTATATATGAATGCATGCTTAAGATCTTCCCATTTAAAAGGTTTTATTTCTTTTTTCTTTTTTACCTCTCCTTTTTGAATGTGATTCAATTCTGATTGATTTACACCTTTATGCTCTTCTGGATCACGGTAAAACGCATACCAAACTAATGCCCATATAACTCCAATGATACCCGATAAAATAAATAAACCTCTCCAACCTAATTCACTTTGTATATACGCTAATAAGGGTGTTAAAAAAGCTAAGCCAATATATTGGCCCGAAGTATAAAAAGCAATTGCTGATGCACGTTCCTCTTCTGGAAACCATTTGGTGGCTATGGCGTTGTTAATAGGAAATGAAGGAGCTTCAAACACACCAATGCTTGCTCTAAGTCCAACTAAAGCTGCAAATGAACTTACAAATCCTTGTAATAATGTAGCGGTTGACCAAAGTATTAAAATTAAAGTATATAAAATTCGTGCACGTATTTTATCGACAATAATACCTCCTGGAATCTGCAAACTTGCATATGTCCATCCAAAGGCTGAAAAAATTAATCCCATTTTAACTTTGTCCAGATCTAACTCATTTGAGAGTGCTGTTGCTGCTACAGAAATATTTGATCGATCTAAATAGTTTATTACTACAGAAATAAATACCAAACTTAGTATCCCAAATCTTTTACGAGTAGGCTTAACTGATGTATTCAAATTTTTATAATTTGCTTTTAATATAAGTTAATTTAAAATTGTTTATTGATTTTGTAAGTGTTTATTTTCAATAAGAAATAGATTACAATGCTTAAAAAAACTATAAAAACAACTATTTTATTGCCCTACATGCAAAACTATTAGATAATATTACAGTACTTATTATTAAAATATTATTATCCAAAAAAAATAACATAAAATTTATTTAAAAATACTAGTTTTATTTATGAATTACTTTCCTGTTTTATTGAGGACTAATGTAACTTTATTAAAATTTGCTGCACTATTTATTATAGTTCGGTATTGTTCATAAATAGCAACTGGTATTATATTTTGATTATAGTATTCTTGTACAGATACAATTAATTGATTATTTTTAATTTCATAACCAGACTTAAACATAAAAAGTTCCAACCCTTCTTCCTTGTATGATTCGCCAATATTTATAGATGCTAAGTTTTGGAATTGGTATCCTTCTGGTATATCAATAATTAATTTTCGGTCATAACTTCTTTCAAAAGAGTTTTCAACTGGAAGTTTTCGGGCTTTTTCTTGATACATCTCTTGTTGAGGCCCTATAAGATCTCCTAGCTTAAATAAATACTTTTTACCTGCTTTTTCTACAAAAGCATCTGATATCATTTTGGCTTTAATATGTAATGGTTTTTTACCAAAATCATATTGTCCATCATTAAATATTTGTTTCTCTTTAATTTCTAAATTTTCATTTATTGATTTTATAATTCCATCAATAGCTTCTTCTTTTGCTTCATCCTTAGCTAAATATAAATAAGGCTGTACATTAAGTGCATAATAGCCACTCATTTTTCGATCCATTTCCAAATTAGTTGTTGTTAAGTCCTCTGGATCAAAAGTTACGTTCATTATTAAATCATAACGTGTTTGATTATAATTTATAGGATCAATAAACTTTACTTTACCAATACCTGAAGTAAATTCACCAATGGTGACTGCCTTAATAAAAAGTCCATAGGTATCTGTTAGGTAACCATCTGGAAAACCTAAACGCGATAAAGGATTTAAAGGTTCCATATATAATTCAGATTCTGGGAAATAGAATAAATAATCTTCTAAAAAATTATAAGCCTCAAAATCTTTATCGAATTTTACATCACTTCTTGGACAAGTCAATACTACTTCGTGCTTTATTCCTAGTTTTTTAAAAATAGCAGCATACAACCTCATCATACCTGTTTCGCCAGCAATTTTGGTTTCAATAATTGCTTGAATATCATCCAAACCTTCTTTTTTTGCTTTAGTAACAAAAATATTCGATTTGATATATGTTTCTATAAGTCTGATATCTTCAATAGTGATTTCTTTTTTTATTTCAGTTATAGATTCCAAAAACTTTGTCAAATTTTTGGTTGTTTTTTTATCTAGTTCTGGATATAAACTTTTATATATGTTTTGAGTAACCTCTCCATAAGAAACATACTCTTTAGTTGGATTTGCTGTATTTTTATCTAATTTGTATATTACTTTTTTTAATGCCGTATCGTATGGGGCTTGACTTTCTATTTCTAGACCTTCAACCTCTTTTAAATTTATTGACCACTTATTTTTTTCGGTAACTAAAGTGTCTTTTTCTATTTCGGGCAAATTATTATAACTTTTGGCATTGAAAAGCAAGTTTTTGGGTGCATACAAATCAAAACTAACATTTTGTTTATAATAATTATCTTGTAAATAAATGCTTGCACCTGTGTATGCCGGATAACGTTTAACTACATAATAATACTCTATAAATGATCCTTTTTCAACACCTTCAAAAGCATAAAACTTATAATTTACCTGGCTTTCATCATTTTTTGCTTCTAAAATTTTAGAATCATCTAATTCAATGATTTCTCCATTTTTTGTAATTACTCTTGCTTTATTTTTAATTAATATTTTTGTTGCAGAGGTTGGTAAATACACCTTATTATACTCCTCAATTTTGTCATTTGAATTTAACCAGTAAATGTTATGAATTAATGAATATTCAACAAAACCACCATTATCTGTAACTACAAATTCATTTATTGTTTTTTCTTGAAAAGCTACCAAATCTTTATTGGAGTGTTCTGATACATCAAATTCTTTAGTTGAATTATCTAACCAATCATAAGTTTCATAAACTGGTTGATTTTGACTATTTAGTACAGTTAATGAAAACCACATTAACAACGACACCAAAAGGTTTTTAGTTACTATCATATATTTTAAACTAAATTATTTTTTATTCTTTTATTGGGAATTTAAACTTGTTATTTCTTTTTTAAAATAACAACCTCTTTATAATTCTTTTCAATTTTCTTTATCATTTTATTTAACTCCTGTTGCTCTTCGAGCGTGAGTTCAATAAACTTTTGATATACTGCTAACTTATAAATTACTTTATTTTCTTTTACCGTATATGTGATTTTGCAATCGAAAAAATCATTCGAAATTTCGAAACTTTCAGGTACATAATCCAACATTAAATTGGCTGGAATTTCTAAAAAGGTAGTAGTTTCATTAAAGCTCTGATAATTATATTGTTTGGCACTTTTTCGCTTATTATCTTCTTTCAACCTGCTTAAACCTCTGTTTAAATTTAGATTAACATAAACTTCATTTTCGTAGGCTTGTACATAATTTTCAATATTAAAGCTATAATCAACTGTAAAGTCCTTTTCATATTCAAATTTATTATGCTCTTCGAAATCATCAATTAAAAAACGATTACTTCCTTTACGTAATTGATAGGTATAAAACTCTTTTAGGTCTGTTTGCTTAGTCATTTTTTCTAAAGCATGAAAAAGATCACTTTTAGGATATCCACTAATTTCAAATTTACCATTACCAATGATTTTTTTATCATCAATATTTATGTAAACAATATCCTTAACACGATTTTTTTCAGCGGCAACAACAGGCACTTTTTTTACAACAAATTCATTTTCATCAATCCCTATTAAAGCCTCTTTTCCTTGAATAAAAGATGAAGGCATATCTATGGGCGTATAACGCCCCGTAGCGTCTAAATAATACACATTCTCTCCTTCTATGTAGGATAAAATCATATGATTATCTACTACTGGAGTTGGGACTTCACTATAAGTATAGGGTATACTTCGTGTACCTATCCATGTTAGGTTTCCTTTCAGTTTAGCTATTTTTAACATTTCTGATAAAATACTCGAATTATCCTTACAATCTCCATATTTTTTTCGAAAAACATCATTAGCCTCTCTAGGAATAAAACCACCTAAAGCATATTCGAATGCTATATATTTTACGTTTTCTTGTGTCCAATAATAAATAGCTTTTACCTTTTCTAAATCTGTTTTTTTATCTTTTATTAATTTATTTACTAAAGCGGTTAACTCTGGACTTGACGATGCTGTATTTACATCTTTAACTAAAGAGTAGTACCAATTATACAAATCACTCACTGAAGCCGAAAGTTGCTTAGTTTCTTTTTTAGTTTTATATGAAGTTAATACAGGAATTATATGAGGAACAATAGTTCGAAAACTTGGAGCTCCACTATCCATATCATAAGCAGCTACCTCTTCTGTTTCCCAAGTATAAATTGTTTTTCCCTTTTTTTGAACTTTAGAAAACTTAATATCTAAACCTTTTAAGTTAAATTCCTTTAATTCTAATGTAATATCATTATCAACACTCAATATAAATTTACTTTTTGCTATTGGAGCATTTAAACCAAAAAATAATGCATTCAAAAATCTTGGGTTTTTAATTTTTTGTGAATAACTCAATGACGTTTTAGCTCCCTCTTGCAATTTTGGATAAATGAAATTAATTGTTTTTCCATCATCATAAAAACTCGTATTCATATCATCCTTTTGAACAAAATCTGTAACCGGTACTTCTTTGTACTTTCCTCCTTCGTAAATCAATGAAGCCGCTTTTACATCATCAACTTCAAAAAAAGAGGAATAATGAATTGCTTTTTTTGAACCAAATGTAGCTCCAGGAGACATGTACAAATTGTCTTCTCTAATTTTTTGACTAATTTCTAAATCGTCATCATTTAACGATACATCGATTTTAATTTCATCTAACAGCCGTATAAAATGAGCATTAGGGTATTTATCCTTATACTTTTTATACAAAGGAGAAAACTCTTGAGAATGTGCTACTAAAGAAACTCCAACTAAAAATAATGAAATCAATGTACCTGGAAATCTATTCATACTTAATACTTTGTTTGTTTTTCAATTAAACCATTAAAATAAACTCTTTGCTCAATAAGTATACCATTTTCATTATAATAAAAAGCATCTCCATGCAAAATATCATTTATATAATTCAACTTTTCTTTTAATTTTCCATTAGGGTAATATTCTAATGTTTCACCATTTAAATCGCCATAATTATAATTGTAGTGTGACTTTAATGTTCCATCAGTATAAAACAACTTATAAGGACCATGATTTTCATTCATCTTATGTGTCATTTGTTTACACACTTTACCTTCATAAGTATAGGTCTTATACTCATTAACAAAATATCCATTTTTAAATTCCATTTCGGCCGATTTAACACCATTATCAAAATAAGCCACTAGCTTTCCGGTACCTAATTGTAAAGGAATCATTGGTTTTAACTCTCCTTGGTTATCTTTATAACTATACCCTATTAAATTTCCATTATTGTAATAACGAACAAATTGTAGTTTACCTGTTGGACTATAAAATTTTCGCGCTCCATTTACTTTTCCATTCTTATAACTAATCTCTCTTTTAAGTGTTCCATCTTCATAGAATTCCTTATTTGTTCCTGTTTGTTTACTCGATTTGTAAAAACGTATTTCTTCTAAATCTCCATTTTTATAATAATACTTCCACTCACCTTCAGCTTTTCCATTAATATAATTTCCTTCCCATTTTAACTTTCCATTTTCATGATAACCTACCCACTTACCTAACTGCTTATCATTAAAATATTCTCCTTTCTGTAATAATTGACCGTCAAAATAATACTTTTTGAATGATCCATGTCGTTGCCCACCTAAATAATTAGTTACAGAAAGTGTTTTTCCATTTAAATGAGTAAAACTAGTTACACTTTTTTTACTAAAATCTGTATTATCAATAACTTCGTGTACGCTTCCGCTAGAAGTATAATAGGTTCGTGAAATTAATCTGCCAAATTCATATTGCGAAACTTCATATAGTTTACCATTAGCGGCATAATCTTTTTGTGTACCGTGTAACTCATTTTTGTGATAAAAATAATCTGTTTTTAATGTACCATCTAAGTAATAGGATTGCCATTGACCAACTGCCAAATCATCTCGATAGTAACCTTGCTCACTTATTTGCCCATTTTTATAATAACTTATAAAGTAACCATTCAATTGATCATTTGCATACGACTTTTCAATACGTTTTTCACCATTATTATAAAATATAAAGTAATCTCCCTGTAATTGATCATCTTTAAACATTCCATAACTAGTTTTAACTCCATAATTATAATATTCCCAAACACCTTCTTTTCCTCCTTTATTATTATAAAGCCCTTTAGTTGCTAATGTACCTGTTGGAGAATAGCCTTCATAATTAATTTTATTAGACTTCTTTTGAGTTTCATAAATAATATTAGCCTCTTTATCAAAATAAGTAGTAGCTACTAAATCTCCTTTTTTGTAAGTAAAATTATAATATAGTTTTCCATCTACATCGTACTCTTTATATGCTCCATTAAGTTGCCCTTTAGTATAATTCATTTCTTTAAACAAGGTGCCATCTTTATAATAGATTTTCCACAGTCCTTCATATAAATCATTTACAAATTCTCCCTCTTCTTCTAAAGTACCATCAATATAATATTCTTCATACTTACCATTTAATTTACCTTGTTCATAAGAATATTTTGATCTCAATTTTCCATTAACATGAAACATTTCTTTAGCTCCATGCATATAGCCATCAACATAATTTATTTTACTCCATACTTGTTTATTATCATGGTAATTAATTAGTTCTCCTGTTAATTTTCCATTTTTATAGGTCCCTACATATTCTTCTGCCTCTTTACCTATATTATAATAAGATTTATAATCTCCTTCTAAAACACCAGCTGTAAAATTTTTGACTTCAACTAAAGCACCATACTCATTGTAATCTTTGTAAACTCCATTTAACTTTCCTTTTTTATTGAAGTACTCAAAATCAACTCCACCAGATTTATAATACGATATGTATTTACCTTCTAACTCATCATTTAAATAATTAACTGTGTGACTAAGTTTTCCATCTTTAGTAAACCATTTCCACTCTCCAGTTTTTTTACCTTCATCATCAAAAGCCCCTTCACCTTTTACTTTACCTTCATCATCAAAAACCTCCCATATTCCTATTTCTTTACCTTCTTTACGAACCCCAATAGCTAATAATTTTTTATCTTCATACAAACAGCTTATATTTTGTTGTTTTCCTTTGTAAAACAGCTCATTATTTTCGCCAACAATACGGATCCATTCTGCAAAAGCATCTGGAATAAATGATTTTACTTTTGAAGTATTTTTATCTACAATTTTTTTATAGGTGCCTTTTTCTAAAGAAAACATAGTTGTATAAACAAATGAATCAAACAATTCATTTTTAATCATCCATTTATAAAACGGCACATATTTACGATCCCAAAAACCTTCACTTTCTCCTTTGTACTTTTTTAATTGTTCAAATAAAACATGGTTTTGCTTTACCATAGGAAGTGTTATTTTATTTTTAATCTTGTAGCCTTTATTTAATGCAATTCTATTATTAAGAATTAAATCAATTTCTTCAAAAGTAGCATCATCTTTTGAAACCTGTATACCTAATGATTTAGAATCATTGGCTCTGGAAAAAGAGGTGTTAATTGAACTTAATACTGTTAAAGAATTTGCGCCATCAGGATCTAACACCAAATACATATTAAGTGCCATTAATGCTTGTGTCATTTTCTTTTCCCTATAACAAATACTCCCTAGTTGTAAATGAGATTTCGGATAAAAAGGATTTAAAATAATAGCTTGCTTAAAATCAGCTATGGCATTTTTATAGTCTTCGAGTTTTTCATACGCTACTCCTCTATTATAATATAATTGGAAATTTTTGGGATACACTTTTAAGGCTTCATTATAATTTTCAACAGATTCTTTATATTTTTCTAAAGACTCATATGCAACTCCTTTATTTAAATATAACCCATATTTAAATTTATCATTTACTTTTAGTAAACCTTTATCTGCTTCCTTTATGGCTTCTTCATATTGCTTAAGCTCTAACAAATAATAAGTTTTAGTAATTAAGGCATCACCATAAGAAGAATCATTTACAGATACGTTGTTATAAGCTTCAATAACCTCTTTATATTTTTCTTTATCTATAAGATCTATTACCTTTTCATTAATGGTCTTATAACTAATATCTGTTAATTTTTTTTGAGCATTAAGTGATGCTAAAGAAAAAAAAGATAATGCAAAAAGTAATTTTATTTTCATAGGTTAATGTTTATTATATAATTAGGTATTTAGAATAATTAATATTCAACAACTCATGTTGGGTACGAAAATACTGATGATTGATAAATAAAACTACCCCTTTATTGAATTTACTCTATTTAAACGCTCTTTTAAACTTTTTGACATTATTACAAGTTGCCCTTAATATTTTAATAAAAAAGCCAATAATTTATTTTAAATCTGTATTTATGCTTTACAATACTGCAAATAATTAAGAAAATACTCCTTTTTCTTTTTTTTAATTTATCAGTACAGTTATTACTTCTATTTAAAGTGAATTCTTGCATTAAAAAAACCAAATGTTATATTCACTAACACATGATTTCTTTACCTTAACTGACTATATACTAACTTATCATAATGAATCAATTAACACTACAAAAATTATTTTCAAAAAAAATAGTATTCGCTTTTTTTTCTGCAACTATACTGTCTAACAATATAACTTCTCAAGAAATTGAGAAAAATCAAAATTTTGAATGGTTTAATACCAATAAATCATTTAAAGAAAGAGCTAAAACTTTAGTTGCATCGCTTACGCTAGAAGAAAAAATTTCGTTAATGGTAGATCAAAGTGCTCCCATAGACCGTTTAAATATCCCCGAATACAATTGGTGGAATGAATGCCTACACGGAGTTGCACGAAATGGTCGAGCTACTGTATTTCCTCAAGCTATTGGACTTGCAGCTACTTTTGACGAGGATTTAATTTTTAGAGTTGCAGATGCTATTTCAACCGAGGCTAGAGCCAAATTTAATGCCTCTATAGCTATTGGAAACAGAGGTAAATATGCAGGGTTAACTTTTTGGACTCCGAATATTAATATTTTTAGAGATCCGCGTTGGGGACGCGGACAAGAAACTTATGGAGAGGATCCTTACCTAACAAGCAAAATAGGTGTCAATTTTGTAAAGGGGCTACAAGGAAATCATCCTAAATATTTAAAATCTGCCGCTTGTGCTAAGCATTATGCTGTACATTCTGGTCCCGAAGAATTACGCCATGAATTTGATGCTATTGCTTCTAAAAAGGACATGGCCGAAACCTATTTACCTGCCTTTGAAGCTTTAGTTAAAGAAGCCAAAGTTGAAGGTGTTATGGGAGCTTACAACAGAGTCAACGGTGAAGGTGCTTGTGCCAGCCCTTATTTATTAGAAAAATTACTAAAAGATACTTGGGGGTTTAAAGGCTATATCGTTTCCGATTGTTGGGCTTTAAGTGATTTACACAAATTTCATAACGTAACTAAAACTGCCGAAGAATCTGCTGCTGCTGCATTAAATGTAGGTTTAAATGTAAATTGTGGTAATGTTTACCCAGCTTTGGATGGGTCTATTAAACAAGGCTTAACTACCGAAAAACAATTAGATAAAGTATTAGAACACCAATTATTAACACGCTTTAAATTAGGTTTTTTCGACCCTTCCAACAATAATCCTTATAACTCAATTACTACAGATGTTGTAGATAGTGAAGCTCATAGATCCATTGCTTTAGAGGCCGCTCAAAAATCTATTGTATTACTAAAAAACAAAAACAATTTATTACCCTTAAAAAAAGATCTAAAATCTGTTTATGTAGCTGGTCCAAATGCAGCTAGAGAAGATGTTCTATTAGGAAATTACTATGGAGTTACCTCTAAAACACAAACCATTTTAGATGGTATCGTATCTAAAGTAAGTGCCGGTACTTCTATTAATTACAAGCAAGGACTTTTACCTTTCCAAAAAAATGTAAACCCAATTGATTGGTCTACTGGCGAAATTTCTCGTGCCAATGTTGGAATTATAGTAATGGGACTTTCGGGGAATTATGAAGGTGAAGAAGGTGAAGCCATTGCTTCGGAATCTAAAGGAGATCGTATTGATATTCGTTTACCTCAAAATCAAATAGATTATATTAAAAAAATTAAAGCCAAAAACACAGGTAATCCTTTAGTTCTAATACTTACTGGTGGTTCGCCTATTGCCATGCCCGAAGTGTATGACTTAGTCGATGCCATAGTTTTTGCTTGGTACCCTGGTGAAGAAGGTGGCCAGGCTGTTGCTGATATTCTATTTGGTGATGTAGTGCCCTCTGGAAAATTACCTATAACATTTCCTAAATCTGTTGATGATCTTCCTCCATACAATGATTACAACATGGCAGAACGCACCTATAAATATATGACCAAAGCCCCACAATTCCCATTTGGATTTGGACTTTCATACACTACATTTAAGTATACTAACTTAAAAATAAGTAAAGAAAAAGTGAGTTTTTCCATTACTAATAATGGTAAAGTTGATGCCGAAGAAGTGACTCAGGTATATGTGAGTTCACCAAATGCAGGAAAAGAAGATCCTATTAGTACCTTGACTGGATTTACTCGTGTTTCCTTAAAAGCGGGAGTTACTAAAAAAATAAGCATCCCTTTTTCGAAAAAAGCTTTTGTTCAATTTGATTCTGAAGGTAATAAAATTACACGTAAAGGGACTTACACTATTCATGTAGGAGGAGCTTCACCAAATAAGGTAACAAATACTCTGGGAGTTGATGTAATATCTGGCACTTTTAAAAGGTAATCACAAATAAAAGCGATTCTTAAAACTAGTTTTAAGAATCGCTTTTATATAGTTTATTTCAATAATATTATTTACCTAAGTTGAGTAAATCTAATTCCTAATTCTTTTTCTAAATTTCTCAGAAATTTCACTTCTTTATGATCTACAAAAGCTATGGACATTCCTGTTTTACCTCCACGAGCGGTTCGCCCACTTCTATGTACATAATATTCGGATTGATCTGGTAATTGGTAATGTAAAACGAATGCTAAATTAGCAACATCAATACCACGAGCTGCCACATCGGTGGAAACTAATAAATTCAACTTCTTATTTTTAAAAGCACGCATTACTTTATCTCGATCCTTTTGTTGCATATCACCTTCCAAAACACCTACATCGAAACCGCGTTTTATTAATTGCTCAGTTAAACTACGCGCTGCCACTTTTGTTCTAGAAAAAATAATACCACGTTCATTTTTATTTGCTTTTAGGAAATAAGTCATAGTATCTACTTTATTGACTTCCTCTCCTACTACAAATTGATGCTCAATTTTTGTGTTTACCGCATCATTTTTATCTACAGTAATTTGTATGGCATTAGGCGAAAGGTATTTTTTTACTATACCTTGTAATGCTTGCGGCATAGTTGCCGAAAACAACCAAATATTACGATTACCGCTTATGGTTTCTAAAATAAAATCAAGGTCTTTTTTAAAACCCATACTTAGCATTTCATCAGCTTCATCCAAAACAATTGTGTTTATATAACGAATATCAACTGCTTTACGCTGTATCAAATCAACTAAACGTCCAGGTGTAGCCACCACAATATGTGTGGTACGTTGCAGGCGTTGTATTTGACGGTCTATTTTTTCACCTCCAAAAACAACTTCAGTAAAAATTTTATCCGTATACTTTGTAAAACGAAATAACTGCTTTTGAATTTGTTGTGCCAACTCACGAGTTGGTGCTAATATCAAAGATTGTGTTTGGTGCTTATTTGAATCTGTATGCATTAACAAGGGTAAACCAAATGCTGCGGTTTTACCAGTACCTGTTTGTGCTTTTCCTATAAAATCATTGCCTTTTTCTAACAATAACGGAATAGCTTGCTCTTGAATTTTTGAAGGTGTAGTAATTCCTAACTCTTTTAAACCTTTGTTTAAACCCTCAGAAATTCCCAGTTGCGTAAATGACATACTTTATTTTTTTGCAAAGGTAGCTTTTTATAAACTGTAAACTACATTTCGTACTCTTGATCACTTCCTTTAATTACTTCGGTTTTTCCATGCGGAGCTGGTTTTCCTGTTTCGTCTAAATTTACCATAGTTATATTATCCACAGTAATAATAGGCTGACGTGTCATTTTATTTCGAGCTTCACATTTTAATACTAATGATGAATTTCCGAATTTAACAACTTCAAGTCCGATTTCAACAATATCACCAGGCATAGCCGAACTTACAAAATTTATTTCGGACATGTATTTGGTTACTACTCTACTACTTTCTAACTGAATTACAGAATACAAACCTGCTTCTTCATCAATCCATTCTAATAATCGTCCACCAAATAAGGTTCCGTATGGGTTTAAATCACCTGGCTTTACTATGTTTCTACTATGATATCTCATCTATATATGTTTACTTTTATATATTACAAAATTAAGACTTTCTCATTAGCCAATTACTACTGTTTTTATATTTACGAATGCTTTTATTCCTTCTTCCGAGAGCTCCCTGCCTAAACCAGAAGCTTTACTTCCGCCGAAAGGCAATTCGGGAATACTTTTTACTAATGAATTAATGAATACTGCCCCGTCCTGAAATTTTGATATTAATCGTCTCATTTGTACTATATCTTGTGAAAATAAAGAAACCCCTAAACCATATTCCGTATTATTTGCCAATGCTACAGCTTCTTCAATTGTTTTAAAATTGGTAACCGCTAATACAGGCCCAAAGCTTTCTTGCGTAAACAAAGGCATCTGGGGGGTTACATTACTTATTATGGTTGGTTCAAAATAATAGTCATGGCTATTCCCTCCTAATAACAACAAAGCTCCCATGTCAATCGATTGAGATACCTGCTGTTCTAAATTTAAGACAAATTCTCGTTTTGCCAACACACTAATTTGAGTATCCACCTCCTTAGGGTTCCCTATTTTTAAAGCACGTACCTTTTCTATTAAAAGCTGCATGAATTCAGCTTGAATCTCTTCTGCAATAAGCAAACGTTTTCCAGCTATACAACTCTGTCCATTGTTTAAAAAACGAGATTGTACACATATATCCACTGTTTTTTTAATATCCGCATCTTTAAAAACAACTAATGCATTGCTCCCTCCTAGTTCGAGTACCACTGGTTTTAACTCTCTCCCGGTAACAGCTGCAACTGCTTTACCTGCTTTGGTACTCCCCGTTAAACTTACTCCTTTAATAATATCATTTGCTATTAAATTTTCTGTTTTTTTATTGGTAAGAAATAGATTTATATAAGGTTCAATATCCTCAAGAGCCGTATTGAAAATTTCTTCTAACAGCAGAGCGCATTCAGGCACATTTAACGCATGTTTTATAACAACTGTATTACCTGCTATTAGTGTGGGAATAGCAAATCGAAATACTTGCCAAAAAGGAAAATTCCATGGCATTATTCCCAAAATAACACCTAAAGGCTCATAAATTTTCATACTTTCAGGAGCTGTTTTTAATACTCTTTCTTCTAAATACTCAACAGCATTATCTGCGTAGTAATCACATAAATCAACACATTTATCTATTTCAGTGTAGGATTCCGAAATGGGTTTCCCCATTTCAGCAGTAATTAACAATGCTGCTTTTTCCTTATTATTAAGCAGCACTCCTTTCACCTTTTCTATATATTTTGCCCTGTTTGCTACTGAACCTTGACTCCATTCGAAATAAGCTTCATTTGCTGAAATTAATTTATCCTTTACCTCTTGAGTACTATGATAATTAAACTCTAATATGCGTTTTCCTGTAAATGGATTAGTACTGTAAAACATATTTACTATTTGTTATTCGTTGTTAGTCATTCAAAATTACAAAAATCAAGATGAGCTTACTGTTCATAAGCCTGTTAATATGTTTCTAGCATATTTTTTTATGAATTTACATTTATTGTATCTTTAAATCAGTTACCTAAAGTTAAACTTAAGAATGTGTTTTTTTAAAGTAATACTAGTTTAGCCTAAAGGTATTCACCCCTCAATGGGGGATAAACATCTTTATTATGAAAGCAAGAGATTTAAAACTCAGTGAGCTTCGTCCTCAAATTCTTTCAGCGAAAATTCTTCCAGGCATGCGCGCCGAAGAATTATTCCAAAACACAACCCTTAGACCTATTATTAAGTTACAAAACGACTTATTAATTGCTGTGTTTAAAAATTATATCCGAAAGAATAAAAATAGTTTTTATGACATTAACCTCGAAAAACGTTTGGAATATATTGAACGTGCTATTCAAAAAGACATCAAATTTAGAAATAGTTTGAAAGGAATAATTTTAGGGCAATTTACTATTGAAGAATATGAACTGTATACCGAAAATTCTTCGGCATTAAATAAACGGATGATGAATTTAGTTATTCAACGCATACAGGATCAGGTCCAATTATTAGAACCCAATTGTGTCTTAAATTAAGTCCTATTCAAAAAAGAACCTCAGTTGAGGTTCTTTTTTGTTATGCAAACAAAACTTTGCTAACAAAAAAAGATGAAAACTTTACATTTTACCTTTTAGTAACCTTGTTAAAGCATGGAAAGAATGCTTAAATTTGCATCGTAAAATAGGAATACAATTCATACTGATATGATTCACTTTTTTGGAAATCCCAATTCAAAAGTATTTGCTGTTCAAACCAGCGCTGAAATTTCTTCAGAAAACATTCAAAAATTAGCATGGTTATTTGGCGACCAACAAAAAATTGAAGCGACTGCTATAGACGCTTTTTTTATTGGTCCTAGAGCTGCTATGATTACTCCATGGAGTACAAACGCCGTTGAGATTACTCAAAATATGGCTATTGAAGGAATTATTCGTATTGAAGAATTTACGGCTTCAACCGAAGATTTTTCTGAGTTTGACCCTATGCTTTCTGAAAAGTTTGCTGGTTTAAATCAAGAAACTTTTACTATTGATATTGAGCCTGAAGCGGTATTACCTATTGAAGACATTGCCACTTATAATAAACAAGAAGGTTTAGCATTAAGTGATGAAGAAGTAAGTTATTTAAATAGTGTAGCTGAAAAAATCGGAAGAAAATTAACCGATTCTGAAGTTTTTGGATTTTCGCAAGTAAATTCTGAACACTGTCGTCATAAAATTTTCAATGGTACTTTTGTTATTGATGGTGAAGAAAAACCAACTTCGTTATTTAAATTAATTAAAAAAACTTCGCAAGAGCACCCAAACACTATAGTTTCGGCATATAAAGATAATGTGGCTTTTGTAAAAGGACCTAAAGCAACTCAGTTTGCTCCAAAAACACCTAACAAACCCGATTTTTATGAGGAGACTGACTTTGATAGTGTAATTTCCATAAAAGCAGAAACACATAATTTCCCTACTACTGTAGAGCCTTTTAATGGTGCCGCAACTGGTGCTGGTGGTGAAATTAGAGATCGTTTAGCTGGAGGAAAGGGATCTTTACCTTTAGCAGGAACTGCGGTTTACATGACCTCATATTCTCGTTTAGAGGAGAATAGACCATGGGAACAAAAGGTTGAAGAAAGAAACTGGTTGTACCAAACTCCAATGGATATTTTAATCAAAGCTTCGAATGGAGCTTCGGACTTTGGAAATAAATTTGGACAACCTTTAATTACAGGTTCCGTTCTTACTTTTGAGCACGAAGATGATGCGCGATTAATAGGTTTTGATAAAGTAATTATGCAAGCCGGTGGTATTGGTTATGGAAAAGAAAACGAAGCTTTAAAAGATAAACCAAATACAGGTGACGAAATTGTAATTCTTGGAGGTGAAAATTACCGAATTGGTATGGGAGGAGCTGCTGTTTCTTCTGCAGATACTGGTGGTAATAATTCTGGAATCGAATTAAATGCGATTCAGCGTTCAAATCCTGAAATGCAAAAGCGAGCTGCTAATGCTATTCGTGGCATGGTAGAAAGTAATCAAAATAGTATTGTCTCTATTCATGATCACGGTGCTGGTGGCCATTTAAACTGTTTATCTGAATTGGTAGAAGAAACTGGTGGAAAAATAGACTTAGATAAATTACCTGTAGGTGATCCAACTCTTTCGGCTAAAGAGATTATCGGAAACGAATCTCAAGAACGTATGGGATTGGTTATTGATTCTGAAAGCTTAGAAACACTTACCGAAATAGCAGAGCGTGAACGTGCTCCTATTTATAATGTTGGTAAAGTAACTGGTGATGATCGATTTACTTTTGAATCGGCTACTACTGGTGAAAAACCAATGGATTTAGCTTTGGAAGACATGTTCGGAAGCTCTCCAAAAACAATCATGACTGACGAAACAGTTACGTATAATTACGAGGCTTTAAGTTATGATAAAACAAAAATTGAAGACTACTTAAAACAAGTATTACAACTAGAAGCTGTGGCTTGTAAAGATTGGTTAACAAACAAAGTAGACCGTTGTGTTGGTGGTAAAGTAGCCAAACAACAATGTGCCGGTCCATTACAACTCCCATTAAATAATGTGGGTGTAATGGCGTTAGATTATAATAGCACTAATGGTGTTGCTACTTCTATTGGTCACTCTCCTTTAACGGGGTTAATAGATCCTGCTGCAGGTAGTAAAAATGCTATAGCAGAATCATTAACCAATTTAGTTTGGGCGCCTTTAGGAGAAGGTTTAAAATCAGTTTCCTTATCTGCCAACTGGATGTGGCCATGTAATAATAAAGGGGAAGATGCTCGTTTATACACTGCTGTAGAAGCGGTTTCTGAATTTGCGATCAACTTAGGGATCAACGTTCCTACGGGTAAAGATTCTTTATCAATGAAACAAAAATACCCAGACAAGGATGTTATAGCACCTGGTACCGTAATTATTTCTGCCGCTGGTCATTGTAACGAAATTAATAAAATAGTTGAACCTGTATTACAAAAAGATGGTGGTGCTATTTATTACATTAATATTTCGGAAGATAACTTCAAATTAGGAGGCTCATCATTTGCTCAAATATTAAATAAAATTGGAAACGAAGCGCCGTCTATTAAAAATGATGAAAACTTTGCTACCACATTTAACACCATTCAGCAACTAATTGCCGAAGATCAAATTTTGGCAGGTCACGACATTGGATCTGGTGGATTAATTACGACCTTATTAGAATTATGTTTTGCAGATGTTGATTTGGGTGCCAATCTAGATCTTTCAACCTTAAATGAAGCAGATACTACCAAAGTATTATTTGCCGAAAACATAGGACTGGTATTTCAAGCAAAAGATAACACTACTGTAGAAGATAAACTTAGTAAAGCAAATATCAGTTTCCATAAAATTGGTACTGTTGTAGAAAGTGATCGTTTAAATATTAAAAACCAAAATGATTCTTTAAGCTTATCAATTTCTGAATTGCGTGATGTTTGGTTTAAAACATCTTATTTATTAGATGTTAAACAAAGTGGAGCAACTAAAGCTAAAGAACGTTTTGATAATTACAAAAATCAAGCTTTAAAATTTACATTTCCTGCTAATTTTGATGGAAAAAAGCCAGTAATTAATACTACCGCTGGTAAACGACCTAAAGCGGCTATTATTCGTGAAAAAGGAAGTAATTCTGAACGCGAAATGGCGAATTCATTATACTTAGCTGGTTTTGATGTTAAGGATGTACATATGACTGATTTAATTTCGGGACGTGAAACTTTAGAAGATATTCAGTTTATTGGAGCTGTTGGTGGATTTTCCAACTCAGATGTCCTTGGTTCAGCTAAAGGTTGGGCTGGTGCATTTAAATATAATGATAAGGCACGTACAGCTTTAGAAAATTTCTTTAAACGAGAAGATACCCTATCAGTAGGTATTTGTAATGGATGTCAATTATGGGTTGAATTAGGCTTAATGGATCAAGAATTGACTCAAAAAGCAAAAATGCTTCATAATGACTCACACAAGCACGAGAGTAATTTTACTTCGGTAAAAATCCAAAAAAATGATTCAGTAATGCTTTCTAATTTAGAAGGAACTACACTAGGAGTTTGGATTTCGCATGGTGAAGGAAAATTCAATTTACCTGAAACTGAAAATCAATATCATATTGTAGCAAAATATGGTTACGAAGGTTATCCTGCTAACCCTAATGGATCTAGCTACAATACAGCCATGTTAGCTACAAAAAACGGACGTCACTTAGCTACTATGCCACATATTGAACGTTCAATTTTTCAATGGAACTGGGCTAATTACCCTGCCAATCGTAAAGATCAAGTTTCTCCTTGGTTACAAGCATTTGTTAATGCCCGCGTTTGGATTGAAGAAAGAAAATAAATACCAATAATTTTAAATATTGAGTGGAATTATCCACTCAATATTTAAAATTATTACAATTGTTCTTTTTATTATAGATGGTTGAAAAATACTATAACCTTAGCATAATAGTAATAATTTAATGATCATATTCTTTTCTGATTTTAAAGAAGAAAGCACTTCCTTCATCCAAGTTTGATTCTACCCATAGCTTACCTTCATGCATACGTACAATTTTATCGCAATGAGCTAAGCCTACTCCAGTTCCTTTATTGGGATTTGATTCGTTTACACGATTAAAAATTTTAAAAATCTCCTTTGTATCTTGTTTAGAAATTCCTATACCATTATCCGATACAGAAAATGTAACATATTTATTACACTGAACAGCACTAATGTTTATAATTGGTTTACAATTTTCTTTGGCGTATTTGATTGCATTTGATATTAAATTAAGAAATATTAAACGTAATTCAACACCATAGGCTTCTACTTTTGGTAATTTATCAACACAAATTTTCGCTTCACTTTCGGTAATACGTTTCCCTAAATCTTTGATTACTGTACTAACTAAGCTATTTGTATTTACAAGGCTACGTTCTGCATTAATACCAATTCTTGAATGCGCTAATAAAGATCGTATTTGTTTAGTCAATCGATCTACAGCTTCATCAATATACATAAGGTAATCCCTCCCTTTTTGGTCTAATTTATCATTATATAATTTACCCAAAACATCACCTGCAAACTTTATTGTTGCCAAAGGCTCTTGAAGGTCATGAGAACATGTGGATACAAATTGTTCTAATTCCTTATTAAGTAGTTCTAATCTTTTTCTTTTTTTATTAAGTCTTCTTTGAGCGTTTTTTAGATCACTAATATCAACTAGTGTAGATCGACTTAAAATAATTTTACCATGCTCATCGCGTTGAGCAACAGTGTATAAAATAACAGGAATTACTTTACCTTTTTTGGTAATTAATTCCATTTCTTCACTTTTTAATTTTCCTTCCTTTTTAAACCTTTCAACAAGCGCTAAACAACGAGCTTTTTTTTCTTCAGTAAAAACACTATAAATTGGCTTACCTATAATTTCGTTTTTATCTTGAAGTTCTAGTTTTTCAATTACGTATTGATTACAATCAGCTATTAATCCATTTTCTGGATTAACACTCATGTGCATTACTGGATCGTTTTCAAAAAAAGCATTAAATCGAGCTTCGCTTATTTCTAATTGTCTTCTGGCCTCTTCATAAGATTCGAATCCGTTAATTTCTCTAATAATTTCATCTGTAACAGAAAGTTTCAAAAAAGTAACTAAATAAAAAACTTCAGCATCAATATTTAATGTATTGCAAACTACACGAAGTTTTTTTTGTTCATTATCTATACTTATATAATTAACATCTGTTTGAACTTTTTGATGAGTTCTAAATGATTTTTGAAGGTTCTCTTTAACAGCATCTATTAAAGAATTGGGGAGAAAATCAAAAATTGTGTTAAACAATTCAAATTTATAGACTCCTATTTCGCTAGTATCTCCAGCAATTGAGCATATTTTATAATCAATATCCAGTCGTACACTTACGGCTGATAATTGATTCATCACCTCGCTAGCATGTATATATTGATCAGTTATCATAACATTTATAAAACGTAAACAAGTTACAAAATATTATGACTAATAGCTCTGGGAAATTCCTAAAAAAACGACTCTTTATTGCAATATATGTATTTAAAAAAGGGTCGTTTGGCTATCCTCGTCAGAATTTTCTTCGTTTTGAATATCTGATTCTAAATTTTCTTCCTTAGAAGCTATAATCTCTTCTTGATACGGTAAAGGATCTTTAGCATTAATGTGTCTTAATTTTTCAGAGGTTAATTGGTTCCCTGTTGCTTTTAAACCTTTTACAGAAATAAACTCTGCTAAATTAACTAATTGATTAGGGCGTTGTTCCTTTCCTCTTAATTTATAAAATACTAGTTCGACCTGAGGTATATAATCTGTAGATACAATTTCTAAAAAAGAATCTGGATGATCTGTTATAAATTTTTCTTCTTTACCTTCTGTTTCTATCAAAAAGCGTTTTACATAATAGCGTTTCTTTTCGCCATCATAATGTATAGCAGAAATAGGTTTATTAGGAATCCATTTTTCTAATACTATCATATCCGAATCAAAATGTGTGGTTAACTCGGGGAGTATTGTTTTTACTTCTCCTTTTTGGTTTATAATCAACAAACGATCTTCACCTCTAAATTCACCTAACAATTCTCCTCTATTATCCACATTTAATCTTCGAACCGTTTCATCGAACCATATTTTTCGAGGTTTTAATGTAGAAACACCTGCTTGTTTTAATTCTATTTTTTTTACTGCATATTTACTTACAATATTTCCTTTTACACCACGTCCTTTAATTAATAGTTCTGAAAAATCAATATCAAATTTTAATTTTTTTATACTCCCAACTTGGCGTAAATAAATTGTAACGATTTCTGCTTCGCCATTGGGATTAGCTGAAAAATAGCTGATCTCAGAGCCTTTTTTACCTTGAGTTAAATCATATTCTTTATCTCGGGTAACAGCCGTAACGGCAAATCGTTTTACGAATGAGGCGCCTCCTCTCCCATCTTTATAAATTAAATTATAAATGGTTCGTTTATCCTTCTTTTTAAATATAGCAACGTGGATAATATTCTTACCTACAAATGTTTTGGCATCCACTTTGGTAATAATCATTTTACCCTCTTGAGTAAAGCAAATTACATCATCAATATCAGCACAATCGGCAACGTATTCATCTTTACGTAGCGATGTTCCAACAAAGCCTTCTTCTTTATTCACATAAAGCTTTGTATTTCGCATAACAACTTTGGTTGCTTCAATATCTTCAAATAGGCGTAATTCTGTTTTACGTTCTTTTCCTTTTCCGTAAGTTTTTTTCAAGCGTTCAAAATAACTCACCGCATAATCAATTAAATGTGCTAAATGATGTTCTTTTTCGGCTATATCACCTTCTAATGCATCAATTTTTTGTTGCGCTTTATCAATATCAAATTTTGAAATACGTTTAATTCTTATTTCAGTTAAACGTGTAATATCATCTTCGGTTACTGCTCGTTTTAAATGTTTTGTATGTGGTTTTAATCCTAAATCTATGGCTTCAATTACACCTGGCCAGGTTTCTTGCTCCTCAATATCTCGATAAATTCTATTTTCAATAAAAATACGTTCTAACGATGCATAATGCCATTGTTCTTGTAATTCACGTAATTGAATTTCTAATTCTAACTTTAAGAGTCGTAATGTATTGTCTGTTGATCGACGTAACATTTCAGATACTCCAATAAAGCTAGGGCGATTACTCTCTTCAATAACACAACCTAATGGTGAAATAGAAACTTCGCAATTTGTAAAGGCATATAAAGCATCTATTGTTTTATCTGGTGATACATTACTTGGTAGGTGTACCAGTATTTCAACTTCAGAAGCTGTATTATCTTCTATTTTCTTTATTTTAATTTTTCCTTTATCATTCGCTTTTAAAATTGAATCAATTAATGTTGTTGTTGTTGTTGAAAAAGGAATTTCGGAAATTACTAATGAATTCTTGTCCTTCTGGCTAATTTTTGCACGTACACGTACCTTACCACCACGTAAACCATCATTATAATTACTAATATCGGCAATACCTGAAGTTGGAAAATCTGGAAATAGTGTAAAACGCTTTCCTTTTAAATGTTTTATTGAAGCATCAATTAACTCATTAAAATTATGAGGTAATACTTTTGTGCTTAATCCTACTGCAATACCTTCGGCCCCTTGAGCCAATAGTAAAGGAAACATAATTGGTAGGTTTATGGGTTCTTTTTTACGCCCATCATAAGATAATTGCCAATCTGTAATTTTTGGATTAAAAACAACATCCAACGCAAACTTAGACAATCGTGCTTCGATATATCGAGAAGCAGCTGCTCGGTCACCTGTTAAAATATTTCCCCAGTTACCTTGCATATCTATAAGTAAATCTTTTTGGCCTACTTGTACCATTGCATCCGAAATACTCATATCTCCATGAGGGTGGTATTGCATGGTATGACCTACAATGTTTGCTACTTTATTGTAACGTCCATCATCCAATTCTTTCATGGAATGTAAAATTCGGCGCTGTACCGGTTTTAAGCCATCTTCTATAGCTGGAACAGCACGTTCCAGAATTACATAAGAGGCATAATCCAAAAACCAATCCATATACATTCCTGTTACTTTTTTGGTAACTTCTCCTGATGTATTTTCCGAACCCTCTAAAGGAATATCTTGCATATTGTCTTCGCCGTCAATCATGTGTGTAGGTAATTATTTTTTGGAGTTATATTATTTTTCTTCAACTACGTCGAGTTCAACTTTCAAATTATTTATAATAAATTTTTGTCTGTCTGGAGTGTTTTTACCCATATAAAAGGATAATAATTCTTCAATAGACTTGTCTTTATCTAGCATTAAAGGATCTAAACGAATATCATCACCAATAAAATGTACAAATTCATTAGGCGAAATTTCACCTAATCCTTTAAATCGAGTAATTTCTGGATTTACACCTAATTTTTTTAGGGCATCTAAACGTTCTTGTTCCGAGTAGCAATAAATTGTTTCTTTTTTATTTCTCACTCTAAATAAAGGAGTCTGTAATATATATACATGCCCTTCCTTTATTAATTCAGGAAAAAATTGAAGGAAAAAAGTAATCAATAATAACCTAATATGCATTCCATCAACATCGGCATCAGTGGCAATTACAATATTATTATAACGTAAATCTTCTATAGATTCCTCAATATTTAATGCTGCCTGTAATAAATTAAACTCCTCGTTTTCATACACAATTTTTTTAGACATATTATAGCAATTCAAGGGTTTACCTCGAAGACTAAAAACGGCTTGTGTATTTACATCACGTGATTTTGTAATGGATCCACTTGCAGAATCTCCCTCGGTAATGAATAATGTGCTTTCTAAATTTCTTGGGTTTTTAGCATCGCCTAAATGAACACGACAATCACGTAATTTTTTATTATGCAAACTCGCTTTTTTAGCCCTGTCCTTTGCTAATTTTCGAATTCCAGATAATTCTTTACGCTCACGTTCTGCTTGTAATATTTTACGTTGAAGTAATTCGGCGGTTTCTGTATTTTTATGTAAAAAATTATCAAGATATTTTTTTACAAAATCATTAATATGGGTTCGCACTGTTGGCAAATCTCCTCCCATATCAGTAGAACCTAATTTTGTTTTAGTCTGGCTTTCAAAAACCGGTTCCATTACCTTTATACTTATTGCAGAAACTATGGATTTTCGTATATCACTAGCTTCGTAACTTTTACCATAAAATTCTCTTATTGTTTTAACAATAGCTTCGCGATAAGCGGCCAAATGCGTTCCACCTTGTGTTGTGTTTTGTCCATTAACAAAGGAGTGATACTCTTCAGAATATTGTGTTCTACTATGTGTAATTGCAATTTCAATATCTTCTCCACGTAAGTGAATAATTGGATACAAACGATCATCATCGTTAATACTTTCTGCTAATAAATCTTTTAAACCATTTTCTGAATAAAACTTTTCGCCATTAAAAACTATGGTCAAACCTGGGTTTAGGTATACATAGTTTTTAAGCATTTTGGTTACATACTCGTTTCTATATTTATAATTTCTAAAAATAGTATCATCGGCAATAAAAGTTACTTTAGTCCCTCTTCTTCTCGATGTTTCATCTAAAAACTCTTCGTCTTTTAATTCTCCTTGTGAAAATTCTGCAGCGGCTGATTTTCCATCTCTAGTAGATTCAACTCTAAAATAGCTTGATAAGGCATTTACGGCTTTGGTACCTACTCCATTTAAACCTACTGATTTTTTGAAGGCACGAGAATCGTATTTACCTCCTGTGTTCATTTTAGAAACCACATCAACTACTTTTCCTAAAGGAATTCCACGACCATAATCGCGCACTGTAACACGCTCTCCTTGTACAGAAATTTCGATAGTTTTACCAGTTCCCATAACAAATTCATCAATAGAATTATCGAGCACCTCTTTTATAAGAATATAAATACCATCATCTGCCGATGAACCGTCTCCTAATTTACCAATGTACATTCCTGGACGCATACGAATATGCTCTTTCCAATCAAGTGAACGGATATTATCTTCGGTATATAAAGTTTCTTTACTCATAGGAATGAAAATTGGAGATGCATGCTAATATATATCCTTACATCGAATTTAAAAAGCCCTTCACCCAAAAGTTGTTAAGAACTTTATTAATAAGTTTTATGGACTAAATAGACTAAAATGCACTTAGTTAATTTTCAAAATCTTATAGTTTTTGTAATAATTATAAAAAATTATTTCATTTTAAATTATCATATAACCTACTTGCTTTTGCATATATTTGGGTTATATCCATTTTATATGTTTCCTTACAAAACAATTATTGAAATCGTTTCTGCAATTCTAATTTTAATTGCTTTCGAACTCATTAATAGAAAAAATATAAAGGGATATAGTTTTATGGCTTTAGGTCAGTTTTTGGCTATGGTTATATGCATTATGACAAGCTTATGGTTTTTAGCTATTATGCATTTTATTAATTTTCTTTTAATGCTTAGAGGGTACTATAAATGGAAATCATAGTATTCTTGGTAATTTTTTAATTATTTATGCTTCCTTATTTTTTTTGGAAACTAAATAAACACCAAAAATAACGATAAGCATTCCTAACAATTGGATTCCCGAAATTTGCTCTCCTAAAAAGAAATATGCTAATATAATTGTTGATACTGGTCCTAAACTTCCAAAAATAGAAAATGTACTGGCTCCTAAACGATTTATAGCTTCAGAAACTAAAAAAGAAGGAATAAAGGTAGAAAAAAAAGCCATGCAAAAGCCTAATATATAAACTGGAATAGGATAATTAAATAAATCAAAATCCCTCACAAAACTATAATGTACAACCACACAAAAAGTGGAAACTAACATGGAGTATGCCGTAAAAGGAATTACACCAAACTTAGGAATTAACCACCCGCTCCCTACCAAATATGAAGCATAAGTAAAAGCACTTAAAAAAATAAGAAAACTACCCCAATATACATCACTTGTATTAGCACTAATCTCATTCCAAAAGGTAATAACTACTCCCACATAGGTAATTAAAATAGCTATTAACTGATGTTTAGTTAGCTTTTTTTTGAAAAAAAACCACGATAGTATTACAACAATAGTTGGATAAATAAAAAGTATAATGCGCTCTAAACCTGCTTTTATAAAACGTAAGCCTTCAAAATCAAAAAAACTAGCTAAATAATAGCCTAAAAATCCAAATAAAAAGACCCAAAGAAAGTCTTGCTTTTTAATATTTTGTGGATTTGCTGGTTTTTTCCATAGGGCAATTGCTAAATAAAATGGAAAAGCAAAAATCATTCTAAATAATAATAAACTTATTGAATCGATATGATATACATAAGCTAATTTTACCATAACTGCTTTTGCCGAAAATAAGACGATACCAATTATCGAAAATAAAATCCCAATACTTACTGATTTATTTTTATCCATACCTAAATGTATAGATAAGTAAGCAAACAATATTAAACTTTAAAACACTTATACAATACCCAAAACTTGAGCTTTAATTACTAAAATGTTTTTGTAAGAATATTCTTTTGTGTTTTTAATTATTCATTAACATAGAGTTGATTCATTATCTTTAATTTTAACAAATTAAAACACCATGACTATGAAAAAATTATCATTACTTTTTGTTACTATCGTGCTTAGTTTAAGCGCTTACTCACAAATTAAAACACCACAACCAAGCCCTGCGGCAAAAGTGATGCAAGTGGTTGGTTTAACTGATGTTAACTTAGAATATTCTAGACCAGCTATGCGTGGTAGAACAATTTTTGGAGACTTAGTTCCCTTCGGAAAATTATGGAGAACTGGAGCTAATAAGAATACCATCATTACTTTTAACAATGAAGTAACTATGGGCGGCAAAACACTTAAAGCAGGATCTTACGCTATTTTTACAACACCAAATGCCAACTCATGGGATATTAATTTTTATACTGATACTGAAAACTGGGGAACACCTAAAGAATGGAATGCAAGTAAAGTTGCCGCTACGGTTACTGCCAAAACATCAAAAATTAGTGAAAGTGTTGAATCTTTTACAATTTCGGTGGAACACATAAATAATAATGGTGCTCACCTTGTATTTAAGTGGGAAAACACCAAAGTGGCAATTCCTTTTGAAGTAACTACAGATGCTGTAGTATTAAAACAAATAGATAAAGTAATGAGCGGACCAGATGCTAAAGATTATTATGCTGCTGCTGTTTATTATTTATCTGCTGAAAAAGATATTAATAAGGCTAAAGAATGGATAGATAAATCTATGTCTATGACTGAAAAACCTAAATTTTGGCAATTACGTAAACAGTCTTTAATTTATGCTAAAGCGGGTGATACGAAAAAAGCTATTGAAATAGCTAAAAAATCTTTAGCTGCTTCTGAAACTGCTGGTAATGCAGATTATGTTAAAATGAATAAAGATTCATTAAAAGAATGGGGAGCATTGTAGTAACAAACAATAAAACTTATACACCATAAGGGCTTTACTTCAAGTCCATATATTAAAAAGGCTTTCATTTATTTGAAGGCCTTTTTTACTTTTTAATATCTCCTTCTAAAACAGCTAATATCTATTATATATAAACCCTTGTTTTGTATGCGTAATTTTTAGGTAAATCTTCTATATGATTAGCTTTTTGACTTTATGATATAGTATGAAAATTCGAATTCTTAACTGTAATTTGCTCCATATAGCTTATATTATTTCGTCCTCTTTTTTTAATTTTTAACATAAAAATTAGCTCCGCTTTTAAACCTTTTAAAAATTATGGTGTCTAAATATATAGAACGTTCACTAAAAAATGTATAATTCTAAAAACAAACCCCATGAAATCACCTAAAATCATATGGTCATTAATCACCTTAATTTTATTTAATGTTGGATTATCTTTTGCTCAAAATACAGAAATAGCTACTAAGCCTAAAAAAAGAATGAAGGCTGAAATTAGAAGTGAAGTCATTAAAAATTTATCGGAAGAGCAAAAACAGTTATTTAATGACCGCAAAGCTTTAATAAAGGAAAATAGGAAAAAATTTAAAGCCATGCTAAATAAAAAGCAATTAGCCATTTTAAACAATAAAACTATTGAGCGACGTGAACGTATGCAGCTATTACGTAAAACTTTAACCAATGAGCAAAGAGCTGTTTTCAAAGCCAACCGCATTGCTGCCAAAAAAAGCCGAGAACAGTTTAGAGCTACACTTACTGAAGAGCAAAAGCGACAATTTAAAACAGCTTCTCGCAAAAAAATTAAAAACAATTAGAACTGTTTAAAAATAAATAATCCTCGGGGCGAGCTCCCGAGAATTATTTTTGCTAATTTAAAGGTTTATATCACCGAAAAATTTCCTGATTTTAGTATTCAGTTAGTTGAAAAATTTTATGATTTACCTACAAGTAAATAATTTAGTATAATAAATTACATTTCAATTTATAATTTGTCGAAATTTTATAATCTTTATCGATTATTTATACTAAACATAAAATTATTAATTATGCATTAATTATTAATAACGATTCGTTCAATTCTTCTAAAAGTATCTCCTGTAAACTCTAATATATAAGATCCGTTAGCTAATGTACTTACATCTATATCAGAAGTATTTAAAGGTTCACTTAGCACCTTTGCTCCTTCCATATTGTAAATAGTTACTGTATCAAATGCTTCGATATTATTTATAAATACCGTATGTTGAGCCGGGTTAGGATAAAAATTAATTTCTGAATCACTATTATCTAATATTAATTTAGCTCCAGATACATTTGCAAAACTCCATTGTTGATTCTGGTTAGTATTACTACTAGTCCACAAATATACATTTTGCGCATTTGCACCTCCATTACCTCCATCAATTGAAAAACCTGGTGCATTACGTTTTTCTAAACGAAAGTTTCCATTTATGTTTACTTTTCGCCAATGCTGATTTTGATTATTTGCTCCACACGTAAATAATTTTACATTTTGTCCATTAGCTCCTCCTATTCCACCATCAAGACAAAAATTGGTGTTTTTCTTTTTGTAACTAAAAAAACCATTGCCCCTATCTATTTCTTCCCATTGTTGATTTACATTGGAAGTATTTCGGGTCCATAAATATACGTTTTGTTCGTTTGCTCCTCCATTACCTCCATCAATTGAAAAACCAGCAGCATTACGTTTTGTTAATACGAATGTATTTCCGTTATTTCCTTGATTTGACCCTGCTGTACCATTAATACGTACTTCGCCAATATGTAAAAAATTTGTTCCTGCTAATTGTACTCTAACATAACGTCCACTTCTATTTACAGTAATATTAGTTGGACTTGCTGCTTGACCAGACGTAAAAAAGTTACCTACACCTGATTGATTAATTGTTTGATTTAAATTTTTGTTATTAAAAGCATTATTTGATACTAATACATGAAATCTTTGTAATCTATTTTGACAACAATCTGCTCTATTAAATACTTGAATGTTTGAAATTTGAGATACACTTCCTAAATCAATTTCCCACCAAGCATTTGCATCATTATTGGTGTGATTAAAAAGATTTGTATTACCATCAATAGATTTTTGTGCATTAAAATCATTATTATTTTGATATGTACTCGACTGGGTAACTGTTTTACCTGTAGCTAAATTTACATTCCCTCCATTTGTTGGTGGTGTCGGGTTTGGCGGATTAACTACTACAGGTGGGTTTGATGGTGCTGGATTATTATTTGCTCCAGGTGTGTAGTAATACACATCATCAAAAGTATTTGTTTTAGGGTCTTCATAAGGTAATTTTCTAGTAATAGATTGCCATACATAGTTGTTTCTAAATGTTATAGTTTCTCTAACGATTCTTCTGCGCGGGTTTAAAACAAAACCTCTATTCCCTTTATTTAAATCTGCATAAAAAACATGATTATTTGAATACGTATTATCTCTTGTTGGTGGCTGAGTGGTTTCGCTACCATTTTCTTGAAAGGCTAAAGCTCGTCTGTCTGCATTTGGCATAAACATTCCAACATTTTGATCAACAAATGTGTTTTCAACAGCTATTTCTGTCCAAATCATAAATCGATCACCCGTATGGCAAACCACATTTTTAAGAACATCCGTATTTTTTGCAAAGGCATCTACATCAATACCATCGACTTTGGCATCAAAAATTAAATTTTTTGAAACTTCTACATTATTTGTTGCCTTTACATGTACTGCACGTCTTTCTGATAGGTAAATAAAATTCCCTTCTAGTTTACTATCAACCGTATTGTTAATAAACAGCACATTACGACAACGCTCAAAATTAATTCCTGATATTTCAAGGTTTCTAACAAACCGAGTATACACACCTGCACAGCGACCATTTGTAATTATTTTACCTCGCTTAGTTCCAAAAAAATTGACATTGTTTTTTCGATTTCCATTATTACTTCCTCTTACTTCGAATATTCCATTTACCACATCGGATACCGAAAATTGATCTGGTGTTGTTCCGCTAGGTTGTGGTCCAGTATAAGTTACTGTTCCATCAATCCAAATAGTTGTATTACTCCCTACTTGAATAAATTTAGAAATGGCATCTACATTAATATTACCTCTAAAAATAAAAGTTCCTCCATTACCTGCTATTGCATTTCTGTTCTGTTCTAAATTAGATTGTGTAATAACAGTTCCCGATCCTGTATATGTATTTCGTCGAGCAGCTAATAGAGCGGCTGTTTCTCTTACTGCAGCCATACCTGCTATATGATTTGCAAATAAACCGTCAGTCAATCTAGAATTTATAACTGGTTGTGGTATTTGTGCATTTCGTAATAATGTTTTAATGTCGTTAGCATTACCTGTTGGTGCTGGAGCGGTTCGTACACAAACATCATTACCTCCATTGTTATCTGCTTTGACGCGATTACAATTTCGACCATCTTGAAAAGTTTGTGCTTGTAACGTAGAACAAAATAGTACTATACCTAGTACTATTTTTTTTGTGTTTTGAAAACTCATGAGCTAATTAGTTATTGATTATCAGAAAGTTAACATTATTTTTATCATATTTTTAAAAAAACATGAACTATTTATCTTACAATGTAATTTAGCTTGATTAATACATGAATAATCTAAATTTTATACTTAAAACTCACTACAACAATTAATTACTTTTGCGTGAGGGATTGCAATGAAAATCCCGCAACCTGACGTAAGGAAGTGTGAGGAATTGTAATGTAAAGCCCGACCCTTGTGGTCACGCCCAAAATAATAGCATTCTAAATAATTTTTCATCTTAATTTTAATTTTAAAATAATAGCTTTGCCCTATGATTGGAAAAACAAATGACACCATTGCTGCATTAGCCTCTGCTGCCGGAGCTGGAGCTGTTGCTATTATTAGAGTTTCTGGACCCGAAGCTTTTGCTATTGTTTCTTCTATTTTTTTGGCTAAAGGCCAGAAAGACATTAAAAAGCAAGCTTCGCACACCATACATTTGGGGCATATAAAAGATGGGCACAAGGTATTGGATGAAGTGTTAGTTTCTCTTTTTAAAAATCCAAAATCATATACTGGCGAAGATGTTATTGAAATAAATTGCCATGGAAGTGCCTATATTCAGCAAGAAATTTTACAATTATTACTCCGTAAAGGTTGTAGAATGGCCGATGCTGGTGAATTTACACTTAGGGCATTCCTTAACGGGAAAATGGATTTAAGTCAAGCCGAAGCGGTGGCCGATTTAATTGCTAGTGATAGTGAGGCGGCTCATAAAATTGCTATTCAGCAAATGCGCGGTGGTTTTAGTAACGAAATTAAACATTTGAGAGATCAGCTTTTAAATTTTGCTTCATTATTAGAATTGGAACTTGATTTTGCTGAAGAAGATGTAGAATTTGCGGACAGATCTCAATTTGTTGCCTTGCTTTCTAAAATAGAACTTATATTAAAAAGACTTATTGATTCTTTTGCTGTAGGAAATGTAATTAAAAATGGAATTCCTGTTTCTATCGTTGGTGCTCCAAATGTTGGAAAATCTACTCTTTTGAACGCTCTATTAAACGAGGAACGTGCTATAGTTTCTGATATTGCTGGTACTACGCGTGATACTGTTGAAGATGAAATTAGTATTGGTGGACTTCGCTTTCGATTTATTGATACTGCTGGAATACGTGAAACCAAAGACGTGGTTGAAGGTATTGGTATTCAAAAAACTTTTGAAAAAATCAATCAGGCTCAAGTAGTGATTTATTTAGTTGATGGTACTCAATTATTAATTGATACGCTTGAGGGTTTTAAAAATGAAATTGCTCAAATTAAAAATAAGCATCCTCAAAAACCTTTATTGATTATAGGAAATAAAGCGGATAAAATTGATAAAGAGGCTAAAAAGTATATACTTACGGAAATTCCGGAGTTGTTATTTATTTCGGCTAAACAAAAAACGGGTGTAGAACAGCTTACCGATAAATTACTAAGTTTTGTTAATGATGGCTCCTTACGTAATGATGAAACTATTGTTACCAATTCTAGACACTATGATTCTTTAATTAAATCCCTCGAAGAAATACAAACCGTTCAAGCTGGATTGCAAAGTAATTTGAGTGGCGATTTACTTGCCATTGACCTTAAAGAATCATTATTTCATTTAGGTAATATTACCGGTGAAGTTACTAATGATGAATTATTGGGTAATATTTTTGCTAATTTCTGTATCGGGAAGTAATAAAATACTTATAAAGGCTCTGGAAGCTTATAAATACCCACTATTCAGAGGTTTTCAGGTAGTGTTCAAAAAACTATTTAATTATTGTTTGATCACTTTTATTATTGAATATACATCATTGTTATTCTTTATATTTAATAAATAGACACCACTAGAAAAACCTGTTAAGTCTATTTGTTTATTTCCTGATTTTAAGGGCTTACGATATATTAAAACACCATTCAAATTATATATATCAAGATCTATATCTTCTTTAATATCTAATCTTACTATTTCGTTAAATGGGTTTGAAATATTAGTAATATAATCTACTACGCTTTCATCTCCAAAATCATCATTACTTAATAATATCCCTTCTAGTTTATACAATTTCACAAATCCAGCATTTGTACGGTTAAATTCACGTGAACCAAAAGGCCCACCTACTGCTATTCTATCTCCTAATGAATTTATTGTAACATCTGTCCCAAATTCATCACTTGGAACAGCAAAAGTCAGACGAATATCTGATCCTAATTGTACCCAATCTCCGTTTACTCATAATACAGCCTACCAAAAGCAAAGATAGTCTAGCACCTACATTTCACTTCAAATTCCCTACTTATTTATAAGGGTTTATTGTATTGAGGAAGTAACCAAGATAACTTGAGACTATAAAAAACACAAAAAAAGGCTGTCTAAAAATTAATCTCAAACAGCCTTTTATAAAATTCAATAATTAAACAACAATTATTTTTTCACAATCTTTTTTATTAATGAATTTGCACCATTGTTAAATTCTATTAAATATATACCACTTAGTTGATCTGCAAAATCAATAGTAATTGAAGAAACCTTAGTATCAAAAGTGCTTTCTTTAATTAGTTTTCCTGATATACTAAAAATCTTATAGCCTTTAATGTTACTATCTTGAATATTGTTTAAATACATTTTTTCAACTACAGGATTAGGATATATACTTATTCCCTCTAAAAGTTTAGAATTATCAATATTTAAGGTATTATTATCTTCTACTGTAACAATGAAAGTACAAGTACCTTCGTTTCCTTGAGCATCTGTAGCGATTAAAGTAATAGTATGATCCCCTGCGGCTAAATTACTATCAGCCACTGGATTTTGACTAGTTATCATTACAGGACCCGTACAGTTATCAGTAACTGTAATTGATCTAGTTCCAAAAAAATCTGGAACTGTATACTCTCCCGTTGCATCATCTACTTCTACAAACTCATTTACTGGACAACTTATTACTGGAGCAATCATATCTTCGATACTAACTATAACATCAGTAGGTTTAGAGGCTGTAGCACCATTGGCCGTTAATTGAATTGTATTTTCTCCTATATTACTACAACTAAAAGTAGTTTGACTTAAACTTTGAGTTGGAGTAGCATTACAGCCTTCAATAGCTGTAATTCCAAAATCGGCTGCAGCAATAGTTACATTTCCCGACGCATCCAACTGTGCTATTAATCGAGTACTTTCCAAACTAGAAGAAGCATTATTACGTACCCTAACTCTATGTATTGTACTCTGAGCATTTCCAGCAGAATCATCTACTTCCCAACGAATTCCTCCACCACGAATACCCCAATGCGCATTACCTGCTGCCCAAAATGGAAAATCAGTTAAAGCTAAATCACCTCTATTACTAAAAATATTCCCTGCGGCTTGAGGAACAATACTTGCAGTATGATTAGTACCTAAAGTATGATTTGCTGCTTGAAAAAGATTCGCAAAAGATCCTGTTCCTGTTTTTACATAATTAATTCCATTAGCTAAACTTGTTCTAAAATCAATTACTCGATCATGCCCTGTGGTAATTCCGTAAAAACGCATTTCATTAAAATCTATAGCATTTGCTAGTGTATTTCCAATATGTCCCCAAAATTGAGTTCCGGCTTCATTATCTGTAAGTGTTGAAGACTCCAATAAAGGTAAATCCAAATTTCGAATAGTTAAGTCTGAATTATCTCCCGCTAAGTGTACATAATTTAATACCATAAGCCATCCACCACCATCGGTATCGTTATCTAAAACTCCCTGGAAAGTACTTCCATTAAATTCAAAATAATACACACCACTTGAAACTCCTTCTAAAACTTCTGGAGCTAGACTTGTAAATGGATTAGCCATAGTTCCGTTTCCTCTTAAATTTGGAAAAACTATTTCTGGTGTTACCGAAGCTTCTACAGTAACCACAGTAGTACATGTATCTGTATTTCCGGCTTCATCTGTAACCGTTAATGTTATCGTATTATCACCTACATCGTTACAATTAAAAGTGTCTTTATTAATAGCTATGGTATCAATCGTACAATTATCAGTAGAACCATTGTTTATTTGATCTACAGTTATTGATACACTATTTGTAATAGGGTCTAAAGTTACCGTAAATGGAGCTGCACAATTAGCAACCGGAACTTCACTTTCTGTAATTGTAATAGTAACTATAGCAACTCCTGCATTTGTATTTCCTGAAGTATCAGTAGCAGTTACTACTATAGTATTATTTCCTACATCGCCACAATTAAACACAGTTTGACTTAGGCTTATATTTGCAGAACAATTGTCTGTAGTAGATATATTTAAATCATCTGGAGTAATAGTTATTTCGTTAGTCATAATATCTAATACAAATGGCGTATTCGGAACATTATTTGTATCGATTACTGGTTGCATAGTATCTTCAACTACTACAGTCACATCAATAGAATTCGTGTTCATTTGACCGTCTGTAGCTATAAGCTGAATCGTATTACTACCTGTATCAGCACATGTAAAATCCGTTATACTTAAACTTAATACTGGGCTTGCTGTACAATTATCAACAGCTGCAATTCCAAAACTTTCTGGAGAAATTGTAATATTTCCTGTAGCGTCTAAAGCTACAGTCTGCGACGTATTTCCATCAGTATTTGTAAAAGATGGCGCAAAATTGTCATTCCCTGGATCACATGGGTTAGTCATTCCTAAAGTAATCAATTGTACTTGCGAAACATTTATTGCTGGTTGGTAAGTGGCATCTCCAAGTTGTGAAGCCGTAATTGTAGTCGTACCCGTTCCTACTATGGTTAACATATCGCCACTCACAGTAGCTACTGATAAATTAGAACTTGTATAAGTAATAGGCAAACCAGAATCGGAAGTTGCAGTTAACTGAAAAGAAGCATCATCTGTAGTTTTATCAGTCAAAACTCCAAAAGTAATTGTTTGTTCTTCTCTTCCTTCGATACCTGCTCCAGAACCATCAACAAAATTACTAATAGAACCTGTCAAAGCAAATTGATTAAACGTACCATTATTCCCTTCGGAAGAATTATCTATTACTGAAGTTATTGCAGTGTTATCTTCATCAACATTTCCTTGATTGTAACTAAATTGTAGTACTAACCCCATTTCATTTCCATTTAGTTGCTCCATCATATCCCTCTGTATTTCAGTTTGAGTACGAGTCACATTCCAAAGGCGAGTTTCTTCCAAAGTTCCATCCAACGGGTAAGGGTCACTTCTAGTTTCATTATTAGCTCCAATAAATAAAGGGTCATTATTTGGTGTTAAGCTCCCAGTACCAGTACTTGATGCCACTTCTTCCCCATCTACATAAATTGTAGCTTTTGTAGCCGATAAAGTTACGGCTATATGATACCAAGTATTTGCGGCTACACTAGGCCAAACGTATGTTGTCGCATTGGATGCAAAACCGGCATGATAAAATGTTAAACCTCTTGAAAAAGCTGTATCTGTCAAAAGCATTAAACCGTAGGAAGCATTAAATTGAGATTTAGCAAACAAACACTGCCAATCATAACCATCGTCGTTTCTTACAACAAAATCAAAATTTACCCAAGTTTCAAACGTAAAACTATCGGTAAAATCTAAAGAAGGATCATTGGCTACTGTTATATAATCATAAGTATTATTAACTGGGCCATCAAAATTTAATGCCGTAGCTGGAGTTTGCGCAGTTAGGTATGCCCCCATTAACATAACCAATGTGGTTATCCAAAAATGTAGTCTTTTATTCATGGTAATTGTATTTTATATTGTTTTACAATTACTATACAGGTGAAAACAGAGTTCCCCTATTTTATTTTTGCCTTTTTTTAAGATTAATAAAAAAATACCTTATTGATTATTATTTTTAATATCTACTAGCACGAATGAATAAAACACTTTATTTTTTTAATCATATATCGTGCTCAAGTAAAAATTATGACTCTAAAAATTGTATTAATTTTTGCTACTTTGTTTGGTACCTTAGCTATAATTTTAGGTGCTTTTGGAGCGCATGCTTAAAAAAATATTTACTACTGACCAAATGCAAAATTTTGAAACAGGAGTTATAGCAGTTCCTTAATGATTTTACTGGAATAGTGAAATGATGGATTTTGGAATTATACAAGATAGAAAAACTAAACATAGCCTTCGCTACGTTTAGTTTTTATGTTGAAATAGAATTTCGAAAAACGCTTTTTAATACAGCTTATTAACATGGTTATGTTATGCCTTAGTTAACTTTAATTAGTTATTTCACTTTCGAAAAGAATTAACAAAAATCACATAAAAGCCATATGAATTAGGATTATAACTTCATTCCATTAAAAATCGCTGTTTCGGATGGTAATCCGATCTTATTTCTTAACACCTGTCCTGCTTGAAGGCCTGCAATAATAGCCCCTTCATAATAACCTACATTTACACCAAAGTTGATCCAATCTCCAGTTAGAATAAGGTTATCAAAACCAGATTCATCAGCTCTAAGTCTGTATTTATTTGAACCAGGGAGTGATAATGTATACCTGTCAGTCGGATTTACATTAGCTCTAAAAAACTGTGTTTTAAGCCTAGCATAATCTGTTTTTGCACTTTTTGAAAAATCGTGAATAACATCAAACTTCATTCCTTCGGGATATTCTAATGTTGTAGCATTGGGAAAAAACCAGCCCATTTTATCTCTTAGCCATTGCTCTGAAACACGCATAATGCGTTCCATTTGATCATGCGGATACCTGTAATCTGAAAAAGGAGGTATCACTTCTGGGTCTAGAAATGATCCCGTATAATACATTAATAAACCAGGTTCGTTCTCCTGCCAATCTTCATAAGGCAATACCTGAGACATATCAATAAATGAGTATTGCGGATCTGCATAAGTAACTAAATTAGGCAATGATCCCTCTGGAAACCCCCAATCAGTTAAATTCATTCCTAACTTTTTTAGTGTCGGTTTAATCCATAATTGCATAGACATGGTAGGAATACTTTTTACATGATTATACATATTTTTCCATGCCATATTATTATCAATAATTTCCTTACAAATTCCTTCATTACCACCTAAAACATCAATTGGTATTCCTAAAACCACATAATCAAAATCTTTCCCCTTTTCCAAGGATATTTGTCCTACATTATTCCAACCACACCAAGCTTCTTCTAAATCATACTCGCCTTCCTTGAGTGCTTTTGCCTGTTGATTATCTATTTGATCATAAAGGGGTTCTCCTGGCCATACATCTAAACCTTTAAAAGTGTAGGTAGGGTTATATGTTCCATTTTTTAATGTGACCTGTTCTGCCATAGATACCTTTTCGATTGTACCAGAATCTGAATAGTGTACTTGCGCTACTTTATGAAAAAACTTAAATTTCACTCCCCTATTTTTAAGTACCAAATAAATTGGAGTAATCATAGTATCGGCTGTTCCTGCTTTAAATTTCCAAACAAAAGAACCTTTATAGCTTGCCGAAAGTGTAAGGAAATGAAGCCCTACTCCCGCTGCTAAACTCCCTTGCTGATTAGCTCCTGTTATATTATGAAAAGTCCCTGTATACAAAAATCGAACCATAGCAGAACTCAATAATCGTTCACTCGCACCATGTTTTTTTAACCATTCTCTATAATCTAAGTGATTAATCGAATCATAATCTAGTTTATGAGTTTCTAAATTATAAACATCTTCTAGGGTTCCCTTCATATTAATCATTCCGAATTCAACAAATACGGATAACCAATAAAAATATTCGTTATGTTCTTCTACGGAATCTATAAGATTGCTTGTCCATTTAGAAAGTAAGTTGAGCAACTTTTTAATCATAGTATGGTGACTTTTACGATGTGAATGATCATCACTATCCATCCTACTCATATGTTGAATTAATTCGACTACATAATTCAATAACTTTTCCCCTTCATGTTTAAAAAATTGACCTTTTATAAAACCTTCAAACTTCGATTTAAAATCTCCCCAAAATGAATGATGGTCAGATAATTTAATTTCTTTTGCCGATTCCGAAGTCATTTTCATGAAACTATCTTTATTTGGATCTACTCCAAACAGGACTTCAATGATAAGACCAACTACTTTTTTAATAACAGCCGAAAAAGGTAACGGTCCTCCTTGCCCTGGTATGTAATCATTTGAAGGGAAAATAATATTTTTTTTAATCCATTGATTTGTCTTAGGATCAAAGTGAGTCAATAATGTAGTATCCTCACGATCAAAGCCATCCTCCCAGGATTTAAATGGACTATTAGGCATTAAATTATGCTTTTCACATTCTTTATAAGAATCCTGTATCAAACGAAAAGCATTTTCATACCATCCTTGAGCAATATGTATTCCGTGCTCCTGAATTCTTTCATTTGGACCTCTACCTGTAGCCGTTTTACCTCCTAACCTCCATCCCATTTGATAAATGGTGATCTCATAATGATCTTGCCAATTTTCATAAGAACTAAGTTCATAAGCTGCTGTTAATGATGACATGCCGCTACCTAATATAACTACCTTCTTTTTATTATTAGTTTGCATCGATTTATTAAGTTTATACAATATTAATTATTGTAGTTGTTAGTTTTTTACTAAAGTGATTATCATTGAATTCATGTAAACTTATGGGATATATCGGCTTATTATTAGTAATGAATTTCAATACCATTGGAGAATTGTTCCATTTTGAAGCCTTTGTATATAATTCATTTAAATGAGGTAGAATAAAAACCTTATCAAAAACATCCTCAATCACCCCCATCAAATTATGTGCATTATGCATAACATATTTAATATCTTGTTTTGATAAAGGATAGTTACTTGGATAAAAAGCTTCTATATCTGTTATGATAGAAACAGCACAGCCACGCGGATTAGCGAATAGTTTCCCTAATATACCAAAACTAACTCCTTCAACCATTGATTGTGCATAAAGCAAGCGATAAAATACGATATTCATTAAGTATTGCTCATATATATTTTCATGAAAAGCTAATGAGTCTGCTTCCATATATCCTGAAATTATACTGGAATTATGAGCCCGATACCAAGAACGCTCATTGGGTTTATCCATATAAGCGAGCCAAAAAATAACTGGAACGGGTAAATCTAAAAAAGTTTGCCCCGATTCTTTAATAAGTTGCGCTAATGTTCCTAGGTAAAGAAAATGACTATTAACGGCTCTCCACCAAGGACTACCAGAATAATGATCATTCAAAGCATTTAGTGTTCCTCTTTTTATTTCCCAGTCAATAAATGCCAATTCTGAATTACCTAAGCCTTTTTTCCCTTTAATAAAATGATCTCCATATTTTTTATAAAATTCATATCGCAAATGATACCTACCTTGCGGATCATTTGAAACACGATTTACAATACTTTGCGCTTTTTCTTTAAGTTTTTTAAGTTTACACATATATATTTTAAATTTACATGTTAATCACCTATTTTACAATAATTTACTATTCAAAATATTAAACAATAAGAATGACAAACTATTTTAAATACTATGTAGAGTTCTTACTGATTATACTATTTTCGCCTTTAAATTCATTCAGTCAATCTGAAATTCTTCTGAATAATTCGATAGAATTACATGACATCGGAAAGCAAACTTATTATTTAGAAGATGCTTCTCTTAAACTTTCCATTAATGAAATTATACATCCAAGTCTAGACATTAAATTCAAGGCCTACCCAGAAGAAACTCTAAATTTTTCTAGTACTGCATCTGCCTATTGGATAAAATTCAGAATTACTAAAACAATACCTGGAAATTTTTATTTAAATGTAGGTTCGGCTTATATTGATGTTATATCTCTTTATGAATTAGATAAAGAAAACAACCTTATTTCTGCTCGTCATACAGGTGATGACCTCCCTTTTAATACTAGAGAAATTGCTGTGGGAAATTATCTTTTTGCTCTTAATTTTGAAGTAGGCACAACTCGAACTTTTTATTTAAAAGTAAAAAGCGACCAACCTTTATTTTTTCCACTTCGAATAGGAACACTCTCTCAATTTGTGGCCTATGAGCATGATTTAGATTTTCTTCAGGGAATCTATTTTGGTTTTATGTTGCTCATTTTTCTTTATAATCTTTTTTTATACTTTTCTACTAAAGAAAAAATTTACCTCTATTACATTGCTTATTTATTTAGTATGACCTGGTTTATGGCCTCGGTATTTGGTTATTTCTTTGAATATTTTTGGCCTAACAGACCTTTTATTAATCAAATAGTAGTAATCAGTTCAGGTTTAACTATGATTACGGCTACTTTATTTACCCAAAAATTTTTAAATACAAAGCAGTCTAGTTTACGAATGCATAAAGGATCAATAGTTTTTCTTATTGTCGGTTTTTTAGTTTGTACGCTGGTGTTATTAGGATACAAAATAGAAGGACTTAAATTGGCTCAAGGGGGGTTACTTATTATGGCCATATACTTTCTCATCCTTGGTATTCGATTTAAACTAAAAGGCTATCGCCCTGCTAAATATTACTTGTTTGCTTGGGGAGCCCTTATTATTGGTATTTGTTTTGCTATACTAGAATCATTAAACCTAACTTTTGTAATGCCATACTTAAATGCCATGCAAATAGGTTCTGCCATGGAGGTATTACTACTCTCCTTTGCACTTGGGGATCGGATTAATATGTACAAAAAAGAAAAAGAAAAAGCGCAATCCGATGCTTTATTAGTTGCCAAAGAAAATGAAAACTTAATTAAAGAACAAAATGTAATTCTTGAGAAAAAAGTCCAAGAAAGAACCACCGAGGTAGCCATACAAAATCAAGAGCTAATAAATTTAAATAAAGAAAAGGACATGCTTGTAAATATTGTAGCTCATGATCTTAGAACTCCTTTAAGTCAAATAAAAGGTTTAATACAATTGCTTGACATACCAACCATGAAGTTAACTGATGATCAAGAAACATTTTTAACTGAAATTGACAATTCTGCTGATCGGTTAACTGAAATGATTAGTCGTATTTTGAACATACATGCTTTGGAAACAAAACAAATTAAGTTAATCAACCAAATTATTAATTTGAATGAAGTAGTTGCATATGTAGTACAATGTTTTCATGTCACTGCTACAACAAAAAACATTAAAATTATAATTGAAGCAGAAAGAGATAATCATTTTATTGAAGTTGATAAAAACTATTTAATACAAATTTTAGAGAACCTACTTTCAAATGCAATTAAGTTTTCTGAAAAAGGAAGTAAGGTTATATTAACTATAAAATCCAATAACAAAAAAACTTTTGTCGTAGTTCAAGACTATGGTCCTGGTATTAGTAAAAAAGATCAAAAGAAACTATTTGGAAGATTTCAAAAATTAAGTGCAAAGCCTACAGCTGGTGAATCATCCATAGGATTAGGTTTATCAATTGTTAAAAAATATATTGAAGCTATGAATGGTCAAATTCACTGCGAAAGTCAATTAGGTATTGGAAGTAAATTTGTTATTACTTTTGATACTAAACACTTATAGCAAAAAATTTCAATAAAAAATTACTTTTTCAGCTTGAACAGTTTCCAATAATAGATGAAGGGTATTTTACTGTTGAATCATCTGAAATAGAACAAGAAAAAGGCAAAAAAGGTCGTGGAGCTGTTCGAAAACAAAATATGATGATTATGATTAAAAACGGATGTTCCGATTATTTCAACCTCTATTAGCATGAATGAACAAAATTCTTTTTTTTTAATCATATATTGTGCACTGATAAAAACTCTTAAAAATTATGACCCCACAAATTGTATTACTCTCTGCTACTTTATTTGGTGCATTAGCTATAATTTTGGGTGCTTTTGGGGCGCATGCTTTAAAAAAAACATTTACTACTGATCAAATGCTAAGTTTTGAAACAGGAATTAAATACCAAATGTATCATGCCATTCTACTACTCATAATTGGATTTAAACTAAAGTTTGAAAATAGCTTAGAGCAAAGTTTAGCTTGGTGTTTTGTTATTGGTATTATTTTATTTTCATTTAGTATTTATGGCTTATGCATTTCTTCCGCTAAAGGATCAAAAATTAGAATTTTGGGACCAATTACTCCTTTGGGAGGTTTGTGTTTACTAGGTGGTTGGGTGCTATTATTTGTTAGATTCTTATCTCCTACTCTTTAATTAACTACCAAATAAATATGATATAATGAATCGAAATCTTCCTTTTTCCTTTTCTTTATAATTTAATTATTACATATAAATTTTTATATAATAATTTTAGCCATTTTTCCTAATTTAAAAGGTTTCAACACCTTCCTTCATTTTAAATTATAATCCTAAATAACACCTTGTGCAAGCATTGCGTCGGCAACTTTAACAAACCCAGCTATATTTGCTCCTTTTACATAATTTATATAGCCATCTTTTTCAATTCCATATTTTAAACAAGCAGTATGTATATCTGACATGATTTGCTTTAATTTTTCATCTACTTCATTACGAGACCAATTAAAACGTAATGAATTCTGTGTCATTTCTAATCCCGATGTTGCTACACCACCTGCATTAGACGCTTTGCCTGGAGCAAACAAAATTTTAGCTTCGCGAAATGCTGTTATGGCCTCTGGTGTACTCGGCATATTTGCTCCTTCGCAAACACAAATACAACCGTTTTTAATTAGTTTTTTTGCATCATCTCCTGTTAGTTCATTTTGAGTAGCACAAGGTAATGCGATATCACAAATTTCATTCCAGGGAGTTTTATTCTTATAAAATTTAGCCGTTGGATATTTAGTTACATAAGCATCAATTCTACCTCGTTCTACATTTTTTAGCTGCATCACATAAGCTAATTTGTCTTTAGTAATACCCTCTCTATCATAAATATATCCTGAAGAATCTGATAAAGTAATCACCTTTGCCCCTAACTGTATTGCTTTTTCGGCTGCAAACTGAGCTACATTTCCTGAACCCGATAAAGCAACAAGCTTTTGATCAAAAGATTTATTTTGTGTGGCTAACATACTAACAGCAAAATATATAGTACCATACCCGGTTGCTTCGGGTCTAATTAAAGAACCTCCCCAACTAAGTCCTTTACCCGTTAGTACCCCAGTAAATTCATTTTTAATTTTGCGATACATACCAAATAAATAGCCTATTTCTCTACTTCCAACACCAATATCGCCTGCTGGCACATCTGTATTGGGTCCAATATATCTAAAAAATTCGGTCATAAAGCTATGACAAAAACGCATTATTTCACCATCGGACTTCCCTTTAGGATCAAAATCGGCTCCTCCCTTACCACCACCCATTGGTAGTGTGGTTAAGCTATTTTTAAACACCTGTTCAAAGGCTAAAAATTTAAGAATGCTCATAGTTACCGAAGGATGAAATCTCAAACCTCCTTTATAAGGTCCAATTGCCGAATTCATTTGTATACGATATCCTCTATTAACCCTTATTTCTCCTTGATCATCAACCCATGGTACTCGAAATGTAATGGCTCTTTCTGGCTCCACCATTCGTAATAACAAATTTTTCCCGTCGTATATTTTTTGAGAAGCAATATAAGGTATTACCGTTTCTGCAACTTCTTGTACGGCTTGTAAAAACTCGGGTTCATGAACGTTTCGTTGCCGTACTTCGTCCATAAATGATTTTATTTTCTTTTCCATTTTCATTTGATTGGTAAGCTTTAATACTAAGTGCTATATGTTATATAAATTAACGTGAGTTCAAGATTAGAAAAAGATGTCTATGGTAGTTAAATTCAGTAAGAATTTTATATTGAGAATCGTCTTTTTCGTATCAAAATTGCTCTTCTTGATACAATTTTCTATCAAAAATCACTCGAATTAACAGTTTTGGCAGTTGACTAAAATGATGTCGAACTCACATGTTAAATTAAGATATTAATTTACTGATTAATAAATTATTACAACATTTAAAACTATCAATTATAAGTTAAAATGAGTTAATCAATTACTATTATTACCTTACTTAAAAGATCTTGAATTTAATGTTGCCGAAACTTCATTAGAAAGAACATTCACTAAAAGGCTGGGAAGAAAAAAATGTAAACAGATAGATCAGAGATACTCTGCAAACTCAGGTAATTAGTATATTTGATACAGCCATAAGAATAAATTATGGCTGTATCATTTATTAAAATTTTCATGAACATAAGTCTTAAAAGACTGTTATAAAGTTGCTAATATGACTATTTTTTTAAGCAAAAAAAATAATATTTTATAGAATGAATCTCAACTCTATAAAAATGGATCACTCCATTTTTCATTAGTATATACATCTGATCCTGAAAGTGTTTTTATAAAAGCCTCTAAGGCTACCATTTGATCATCTGATAAATTTAAGCGTTGTCCATTTTGCCCTGGTCCACCTTGTAATCTTCTATCTAAATCAGTATTTCCAGTTGGATCAATAGCATTATAATGCTCTAAAACCTCACGCATAGTAGTTTTGCTAGCATCGTGCATTAATGCACCATTTAACGTTCCCGATGTATTAAAAATATCACGTAGCGTAGGAGCTCTTGTTACACTAACATCTATTTCATTGGTGCCAAAAATACTAATTATACCATTATTTCTTGAATTAGGATCAATATCAAATTCTGGTGCCCGGTGACAACCTGCACAACCTACTCCTCCCATATTAGGAGGTAGTAAAAACAATTGTTTCCCTAAATTTTCTTGTGTGGTAAAATTTGAAAAGTCTTGTGCATCATTTGCTGCAGTAATTCTTCCATTATCATATTTTGAATCAAAAGATTGGATACTTCTTATAAACTGTGCCAATGATTCTTGAATTCTATTTTCTGTAAGTAGCATATCTCCATATGCGAAATTGACTAATTCTTGGTAATAATCTAATGCATTTAGTTGAACTATTAAATCATTTAAAGTAGGTGCCCCATCTTGTCCACTAAACCCCATTTCCAAATGATCCTGAATGGGCTGCGTAGTTTGAGCTTCCAAACTTTCAGCACGTTCATCCCAAAAAAATTGATTTTCATCAGAAAATCGAGCATTAATCAAACGCATACTATGCCTCCCTGTTACGCCATTCACTCCTTGACTTACTAAATCCGTATCTCCAAAAGCAAAAACTTGTTTATGGCATGAAGCGCAAGAAATAGTATTGTTAGAAGACATTTTTTTATCATAAAATAACACCCGCCCTAATGTTGCTTTAGCGTTAGTTATTTCGTTACCCACTGTATTGTCTTTTTCAATATAATTAGGAATTGTTTGGTTTTCATAATTCTGTAAACGTTCTAAATCTAATGTTTCATTAAAATAATTACTCAAAACGCTTTCCAAGTCTTCATTACCTGTTACAACAGTTTCTTCATCATTTTCTGTCGACTGATTATTAACTGATGTTAATTCACCCTCATCAGAGGCACAGGATATCATACAAAATAGGATAGCAAATGAACTGATTAAAATAGTTCTCTTATTATATTTTCTACTTTTATTTTGCATAATTAAATGTTTAATGGTTAGTAAATACATACAAATACAATATGTTTCTTTACTTTTTTAGACTGTAAATAAGCATAAAGGTTTAATTTAATTAATATTTATTTAACAAGTTAATTCTTACTAATAAAATTAATAATAAAATGGAAATAATCCAAAATATTGGATTATTTCCATAAATTTGTATCATGTTTGCTTTAATTGATTGTAACAATTTTTACGCGAGTTGTGAGCGTGTATTTAAACCTTCATTAATAGGAAAACCCATTGTAGTTCTTTCAAATAACGATGGATGCATTATTGCGCGTAGTGATGAAGCGAAACCTTTTATTCCCATGGGGGCTTCCACGCATAAATATGAAGCTGTATTTAAACAACATAATATTCATGTTTTTTCGTCCAATTATGCATTATATGGAGATATTAGTCAACGTATTATGACAATTATTAAAAAGTATAGTCCTAATATAGAAATATACTCTATTGATGAAGCTTTTGTGCAATTTTCAGGTTATGAAAATTATGATTTGAATGGCTATTGCTTACAATTAAAAAATGAAGTTTTTCAAAGCTTAGGAATGCCCATCAGTATAGGGGTTGCTCCAACTAAAGCTTTAGCTAAAATAGCGAATAAAATTGCAAAAAAATTCAAAAAACAGACTCTGGAAGTGTATGTTATTGATAGTGAAGAAAAGCGAATAAAGGCTTTAAAATGGACAAAAATTGAAGCTGTTTGGGGTATTGGAACAGGTATTGCCGCTCGTTTAAAATTGAAAAATATTAATTGTGCTTATGAGTTTACGCAACTCCCTAAAACTTTTGTACAAAAAGAATTTAGTATTGTTGGATTACGTTTATTTAAAGATTTATGTGGCGAACCTACATTACAACTAGATGAAGTAAAAAATAAGAAAGCCATTGCCACTACACGTACTCTAAAAATTATTTCTAAAGATTGGGAACTCATTAAAGAACGTATTGTCACTTTTGCTATTACTTGTGCCGAAAAATTACGAAAACAAAATTCTGTAGCTAATGTGGTGTATGTGTTTATAAAAACTAATAAAAAACGTACGCATTTAAAACAATATTCTAATAGCATAGCACTTAACTTACCTTATGCCAGTGATTCCAATATTACCATATCTCAGTGCGCTATTAAAGCCTTACAACATATTTATAAACCAGGTTATTATTACAAAAAAGTAGGTGTAATTATTATGGGAATCACTCCTAACACAAATAGACAATTAAACTTGTTTAGTAGCGAAGATACGAGGCATGTTGCATTAATGAGATCTATAGATGCTACAAATCAAAAATACAATGATTCTATACGTTTGGCCTCGCAGGATTTAGGCAAAAAATGGAAAATGAAGCAAGAACGCCTTTCGCCTTCGTATACTACAAATTGGGATGATATTTTAACAGTAAAATGAAAATTACACTATACCAACTTCAAAAAGAAAAACAACAAAAAATTACTTTCGTTGATACGGGTATTTCAGCTGGCTTTCCCTCTCCTGCCGAAGATTTTACTCAAAAAAAACTAAGTTTAGATGATAAATTGGTTCAAAACAAAGAAGCTACCTTTTATGCTAGAGTTCAAGGGGTATCTATGATTAATGCAGGCTTAGATGATGGTGATTTATTAGTTATTGATCGAAGCATTTCACCCCAAAATAATCATATTGCTGTTTGCTATTTAAACAATGAATTCACTGTAAAAAGGCTAGCTATTGATAAAAACAAAATCACCCTTGTTCCCGAAAATAATGATTACAAAAAAATTGAAATAACCGATGGAAATGAGCTTATTATCTGGGGTATTGTTACTTATGTAATTAAAAAAGTATAGTATAAAAAATTATTTCACGCTTCTCCTTCTTCTTTTTGAGCATGGTAACGTTCAATAATACGCTCATGGCTTTTTAAAACTTTACACACCCAATCATAACGTTTTTCCAAAACTTCTTGATGACTCAACCTCCAATTAATTGTTGATTTTCGTAATTCTTGAGTTACATGTTGTAAAATAATGGCTGCACAAACTGAAATATTTAAACTTTCGGTAAAGCCAAACATAGGAATATTTAATTGAACATCGGACTGATCTAATACGTAATCACTTAAACCAGTATCTTCTTTTCCAAAAAAGAATACAGCTGGTTTTGAAATATCGAATTCAGCTAATGTAACACAATTATTTCCATGAGGTGAAGTAGCTACTATTTGATAACCTTTTTCTTTTAAAGTACTTACACAAGATTTTGTTGAATGATATCGATGAATGTCGACCCATTTTTGAGCCCCCATAGCAATTTCACGATCAATTTTACGTACATTACGTTCTTCAATCACATGAACATCTTGTACTCCAAAAACATCACAACTACGCATTACAGCACTTGTATTATGTAATTGATACACATCTTCAATAGCAACGGTAAAATGTCGAGTGCGCTCACTAAGTACACTATGATTATTTTGCTGACGTCTTTCGGTTAAAAAACTTTCGAGATAGGCAACTAATTCCTCTGTATACATTTAAAGCTATTTTAATGGTCTTTTTATACCATTTTCAAGTCTAACTAAAAAAGCTTTATCAAATTTTGTAGTTGCATGTATTTTTTTGGCATATACTTTTGCCTCAGAAAGTGAGCTGAATTTACCAGAAAAATAACGGTAAAACCCATCTTCCATTTTTGTATAAAAAGCAGGAGTATTCTGAAAAAAACCTTCTTTAATGTTAACTTTTGATGCTGCTAATTGTACACTAAAAAAATCTTTATCCAGCCTATTTTCTATTGCTAAAAGATGAATTCCCTTTTTCTTAACAGTCGTTTCCTTTTCTATTTTAACTGCTTCCGGTACTTCTTTTTTTGTTTCTTCTAATTCTAAAGCTACTGCCTCTTTAGCTTTTGTTCTTTTAATTTCTTCTTGAATTAAAGTTTTTTCTTTAGGAATCTTTTTTTCTGAAACATCTTTTTTTAAGGTTCTTCTTAAAATAGAAGCATTTACCATTAAAGGATCTGTATTTGCTAATTGACTAAAAGATGTTAAACTAGTCACAAAAGCTAGTAGCAATAAAAAAATCTTTTTCATAGAGCAGAAATTAAAGCGTAAATATACTAATTATTCTGACAGAATTAAAAAAACTCATTAATATACGATTTTTAAGCTAAAAATCAATATTATCCAGAAAATAAAAAGCAAGTAAATGACTAAATAGTTATTAAAAAGAAACCTAAAAACGGTAATTTTGATTTTTATAAATATCTAAAAATATTTAATTTCAAAAACACGCCTAACTAATGTCATTAATAGCATTAAAAAATTATAGTATTACTAAATATTCGGATACAGAAACGTGTCGAGTAAATGATTTAATAGCTATTGAAGAACCTTTACAAATTATATTAATACACAGTGGCAAAGATCAAGAAACGCCACTTACTATTACCATGCGTAGTCCTGGTAATGATTTTGATTTAGCTATTGGTTTACTTTACAGTGAAGGAATAATTAGTTCTATTAATGATATAGAACACATTAGGTATTGTAATACTGTCGCAGAAGAAAATAAAAAGAATACTCTTAAAATTACGCTTAAACCTGAAGTTGTTGTTAATTTGAATCACATAAAACGTAGTTTTTTAAGTAACTCTAGCTGCGGCATATGTGGCAAACAGTTATTATCTCAATTATGTGAGGTATTGCCTAAACAAACTTTTTCACAAAAAATTCCTGTTGATTTTTTATTAAAATTACCAGAAATTTTAAAGTCTGAGCAATTATTGTTTAAACATACTGGTGGCATTCATGCTTGTGCCCTAGTAACTTCTAACGGAAGTTTACTAACCGTAAAAGAAGATATTGGTCGCCATAATGCTTTTGACAAACTAATTGGCTATCAACTTACAAAAAAAGAATCTTTTTCAAATACAATAGCCGTTTTAAGTGGACGTATTGGATATGAAATGGCTCAAAAAGCAGCAAAAGCAGGTATCCCAATTATTGTTGCTATTGGTGCTCCTACTAGTTTAGCTATTGAAATAGCGAAACAAACTGGGATTTGTTTGATTGGTTTTGTAAAAAAAACTAGTTTAAATATATATACAAAACCCGAATATATTAAAACTTAATCAATTGCTTTAAAAGTGGTATTATATAAAAAGATCCTTAATAATAATTTTAAGGATCTTTTTCTTATCTATTACAAAACTTAGGTTAATAAAAAATTAGCGGACTAGTTTTTTATATTTAATACGTTTTGGCATTAAATCACCACCTAAACGTTTCTTTTTATTCTCTTCATAATCAGAAAAACTTCCTTCAAAGAAATAGACTTGTGAATCTCCTTCAAAAGCTAGTATATGAGTACAAATACGATCTAAAAACCAACGGTCGTGACTAATTACTACTGCACAACCTGCAAAGTTTTCTAATCCTTCTTCTAAAGCTCTAAGTGTATTTACATCTAAATCATTGGTAGGTTCATCCAATAATAGCACGTTTCCTTCTTCTTTCAACGTCATAGCTAAATGCAAACGGTTACGCTCACCTCCAGATAATGTTGCTACTTTTTTATTTTGTTCGCTTCCACTGAAGTTAAAACGACTCAAATAAGCTCTAGAGTTTACTTGACGACCACCCATCATAACTAATTCTTGCTCGTCAGAAAAGTTTTGCCAAATTGTTTTTTCAGAATCAATATTACTATGCGCTTGATCTACATAGGCTATTTTAGCAGTTTCACCAACGGCGAAAGCTCCTTTATCGGGTTGCTCCTCGCCCATGATCATTTTAAAAATAGTGGTTTTACCGGCTCCATTTGGTCCTATAATTCCAACAATTCCTGCTTGAGGTAAATTAAAATTTAAATCTTCATATAATAATTTATCATCAAAAGCTTTACTCACGCCCGTAGCTTCGATAACATTTGTTCCTAAACGCGGACCGTTAGGAATGTATATTTCTAACTTTTCATCAACTTGCTTTTGGTCTTGACTCATTAACTTGTCATAGTTCTTCAAACGCGCTTTTTGCTTGGTTTGACGTCCTTTTGCTCCTTGCTTTACCCACTCTAACTCTCGTTCTAAAGTTTTTTGACGTTTAGAAGCCGTTTTAGACTCTTGAGCCATACGCTTAGATTTTTGATCAAGCCATGAAGAATAATTCCCTTTCCAAGGAATTCCTTCTCCTCTATCTAATTCCAAAATCCAACCAGCAATATTATCTAAGAAATACCTATCGTGGGTAACAGCAATAACGGTTCCTTTATATTGCGCTAAATGATGCTCTAACCAATGTACCGATTCTGCATCTAAGTGGTTAGTAGGTTCATCTAAAAGCAATACATCGGGCTCTTGTAATAATAATCTACATAAAGCAACACGACGTTTTTCTCCACCAGAAAGGGGTCCTATTTTTTTATCGCCATCGGGAGTACGCAATGCATCCATGGCAATTTCAAGTTTGGTATCTAATTCCCAAGCACCCGCAGCATCAATTTCATCTTGTAATACTGCTTGACGCGCCATTAGCTTTTCCATCTTGTCTGGATCGCTATATACTTCTTCTAATCCAAATTGATCGTTAATAGAATTATATTCGTCAAGAATAGCAACTGTTGCTGCTGCACCTTCTTTAACTACTTCTAAAACTGTTTTTTCTGGATCTAATTCTGGTTCTTGCTCTAAATAACCTACCGTATAGCCTTGTGAAAACACCACATCTCCTTGGTAATTATTATCTACCCCTGCTATAATTTTAAGTAATGTAGACTTACCCGAACCATTAAGTCCTAAAATTCCAATTTTAGCTCCATAGAAAAAGCTTAAATATATGTTTTTAAGTACCGGTGTATTAGCACTTTTATACGTTTTTGTTAACCCCGACATGGAGAAAATAATCTTCTTATCGTCTGACATTTTTTATGCGATTAAAAATGGTTTTTATTCTTTTACAAATCTACAAAGTTCGAGGACTAATTTTACTAGAAAAACTAACTAATAAGTTAATATTTTCAATTTCATTCCAAAAACAAATCTTTTAAGTCTAAAACAATAATAACAAGTATGATTACAACATCATAAAATTTTAACATCTATAATTCAGTAGTTTAAAATCAAAATAACACCATTAAACCCTAAAAAACAACCAAACACCCCACATTAAATATATTTTAAAATTAAAACACCTTTTAATTGTAGGTAAAATCTGGTATTTATATATTCGCCAGCTAATTACAAAAACTGTTTCAATGAAATTAAAATTACCCATTTTATTATTAATCTTTTTTAGCGTTTTTTTAAGTTACGCTCAACATGATGAACTTGGAAATATCTCTATCAATTATGGAGAAGAAATTACCGAAGAAAAGGGAAAAATTATATATATCATAGGTCAAACCAATGATAAAATTTATGCACTTGGCCTAAAAGGAAAAAATAAATATTTTCTAAAAGTATTTGGTGCCGAAAAAATGAATCTTTTAAGTAATAATCAAATCAAACTTCCAGATGTAAAAAAGAAAAAACTCACATTTGAAGAGATCGTATTACTAGAAGACAAACTTTATATATTAGGTAGCTATTTAGATAAAAAAAATAAGGCTTTTAAATTAGAAGCTATTCCTGTTAGCGAAGATGGTATACTTAGTGAAAATACAGTAAATCTATTTAGTTCTTCAATAGCTAAAAACTCACAAAAAGGTAATTTTTATTTTAAGATTTCTCCAAACAGAAATCAAATATTAGCATTACATGCAGGACTTTATTCAAAAGAAGATGCTATTAAATATAATTTAAAATTAATTGATGCTAATCTTAACATAGTAGCTAAACATGCCGAAAAAGTTAGTTTTACTGATAAAAAAAGGTATGAATTTGATATTAGTGATTTTTCTGTAAATACCAATGGTGATATTTTTCTTGTTACTAATGAAAGTTACCTTGATAAAAAGAAAAATACAACTTTTGAAAATTTTGAAATTCATAGTTTTAAAAAAGCTAATAATTATGAAAAGGATATCATTCAAATTGACTTATCTGGTAACGAAATAATTAATTGCAGCGCTATTGCTACACACAATAATAAATTGCAATTATTAGGCTTTTATTCTAGCTTAAGAAAAAGTGGAAAACCTAATAAAGAACTAAAAGGTGTCTATAACGGTACAATTGATTTAAATACAAATACAGCTGCAGAATTTAAGTTTAATGAGTTTGATTATGATACTAAAGTTAAACTTTTGGGTGAACGTAAGGCTTCAAAAGGAAAAGATTTAAAACCTAGATATAAAGTTCATACACTTATTGAAAAAGAAGATGGAGGAATCATTATGTTATCGGAACATTCATATGTTATTTATGGTAAAAGTTCAAAAATTGGCCCCATTAGTGTTACTCAGGTTGTTTATGTAAATAATGAAATCATAGTAACATCATTAGACAGTAATGGTGCTGTAGAATGGACAAATGTTGTTGCTAAAGAACAAAAAGCGGCTACAACAATTTTAGGCTTATCATTAAGTGCTAGTGGAGGAAATGCCTCTTTTTCTGTAAGTGCAGAAGCAAATATTCCATTAGTAGCATTAGGAAAAGGCCCAGAATACTTAAGTGCTATTCCTATTTATAAGGATAAAAAATTAACTGTTTTATTCAATGATAATCCAAAAAATAAAGGAATTACAAACATGGATGATATTAAACTTACAGGAAATTTCAATAAATCAAACATTACCGCTTTTGAATTTGATAATGAAGGGAACCTTACTCGTTTGGATAAAAACAGTGCTACTGAGGGGCAATTAGTTATAAGGCCTCAAATTTATTTTGATATTGATAGAGATGAATATATTATATATTCATCAAAAAAGTCAGTTGATAAACTTGGTCGTATGTTTATTGATTAATTACATTTAACCGACTGCCACAAAATTAAAAAACTCTGAGTTTAAATTAAAACTCAGAGTTTTTTTATGAATAAAATAAAAAAATATGATCTATTCTTTTACCACTTTGTAAGTTTTCATGTCATTAATTCTCACAAAATAAATACCTGTTGAAACATCTGTCATATCCACCTCAAGAGCTGCTTGACTTGTTATTTTAACTTCTTTAATAATTTTACCTAAATAATCTAATACAACAACAGTATCATTTTCAGAAATATTACTAATTGTTACATAATCTACTATTGGATTCGGGTACACTATAATCTCATTAGTATCTGCTAAAATTTTTCTTCCCGAAATTACATTTACATTAAATCGTTCAAAGGCATTTGCCCTTTCTCTATTACACGTCATTGGACTTCTTCCACTTTCACTACTTACAAATCTATTATTATTTCCCCTTAAAGTTATCCCTCCATTATTTGTGCCCCATGTAAATTTTTCCCATGCACCTATTCTTGTTCTATTACAGGTCATTTCATTAACTCCATTTTCACTACTTACATATTTTCCATTGCTGCCTTTAAGTGCTATTTTTCCTCCTCCAGCATCAACTACGGTAAATCTTTCCCATGCACCTACTCGATCTCTATTACATGTAATTGGACTGTTCCCGTTTTCGCTACTTACAAATTTTCCATTATTCCCTTGAAAACTTACAATTGAACCTATAGGTGTGTTATTATTGTTATTATTTGATGGTAAATTACGAAGTCTTGTTATTTTTAATCTATTAATAACCCAATTAGCATCTGCCCCCCCATTATCAGAAAATTCTAAAGATAATTTTCCGTTTCTAACTTCTACATCAAACTTTCTATTTAAAAACTGCCTTGCGTTTGTATTTAAATTAGTAACTCTTGTTCTTGATTCTCCTTGTGCCCTTACTACCATTCGATCATGTGCAAAATTTTTATCACCAAAAGTAATAAGTGCTTCCCAAACCCCATTTCTAAGGTTAACTTCAAAAGTTCTTGGTTGTGATGAAAATACAAAGTCTCTATTTAAAGCATTCACTCCTGAATCACCACCTCTATCGGCTGAACGTAACCCTGAAGTGTTAGTCCATTTAAAATCACCATTATTCGTAGTATTAGTTACTCTTAAAGCATTATTAAAAATTGGCGAACTAGATGTACCAAAATCAAATGTTGTTTCATTTGAATTACGATCAAATCCTTGTTTTTGGGTTATGTAAACCGCACCAAAATCAGTTTTTCCTCCAGTATCAAAAACTGTGTAATGAAAGAAATCACGCCCCGAAAAATTTGATGATGGCGGTGTGTATCTCAATTCATTTCTTCCTCCAGGCCCCGTTCCTCTTGAAAGGCTTATATTACCTCCTTTAAAACTTTTTCTATCTAAAATCCTTACATCAAGGATATCATTATTGGCATCATAATCATTTTTAATAACATCAATAACAATTGAAGACTGCGAAGTAGAAATATCAAATTCGTCATAAACTCCAAAAGGATTAATATTTGAAGCATTATTAATTCTGGTAGCTACTGATCGTTTACTATTTAATCCATTTATTACCGTTTGCGCCTCTGTAGTAGCCATACGACCAATGTTATGCTCTCCTCTACCATCCATAATACTAATAAATGAATTTCTTCCTCCAGTACTGTTTACTCCAGAATTGTTTCTTGGTCTTGCTTCGTAAAAGAAATCATTTCGATTAACATGCCTAAGTCCAAATGAATGCCCCACCTCATGAGCAGCTGTTCCATTAGCCCAACTGGTTGGTCCATTACCTCCCATTGTTGCATATCTATTTCTTGTGGTACCAACACCATTTACATATGCCAATCCTGAAGGACTAGAAGCAACATGATACACAGCCAAATCATGAGTATTACCAACTACACCTGGGTTATTATTCCAATAATCACTAAAGGCTCTTAAACTCTCGCTAGCATTATTTGAAGCACCTGTAGCGGTAACACTATTTCTTAATGGATCTGTATTTGCTGATGTTCTTATAATTACTGTTCCTAATTTAAAACGCACACCTGTAGCTCTTGAAAATCTTGAATTTAAGTTTCCTATAATGGATTGTGCAGATGCTTGTGCTGTTGATAAATTACCCTTGTAAGCTGTGTTTGATAAAAATGATCTAGATCCTATTTCAACACCTATTTCAAATTCTAATACTTCCATACGTCTTGATGGACGCAATGTTGCTGTAGAATTGGGCATAGCTATAGTTTTATGAGTATGCATACCCGAATAAATTGCTGTATTTGATGGTTGAGGTTTTTCTACATCAACTCCTTTATAATCTAATAAAGTGTTATCCAAATCAGACTTTTCATGTGCGTCTATTTTACAGTTTGTACCACATTTATACGAATTTAAAACTTCTTTTACACTGTGTTTTCCATTACCTGTACCCGATGGAGCAATCTCTATTGTAGATTGGTTTGGTCTATAAATGTTTGCTATTAACCCTTGATCTGTTAAAACAGCACTTACGGTATATGCCTCGTGTTCAGATACAGTACCTAAATAACTCCGTTCAGTTGTCATGGGTACTTCGACTAATTTTCCAGTTCCATCATCAATAAGGCATTTGGTATGAGCTCCAAAAACACTATTTTTCTCTAAATTAAGCGATAAGGTTTCTCCAGAATAACTTACTGGAATAACTATAGTTTCGGGTAAATTAGCTGGGATCGATTTAATGCTAATTGTTTTTACTAAGCTTTTTGCGTCTTCTTCTGTAGCAATCGAATTTTGAGAATAAACGATAGTAAAGCTTGAAAAAAATACTAAAAACATACACAATACAGTGTGCGAATAATTTAATTTCATAATTATTAAGTTGTTAATTGATTAGTTTTAATTATTGTATTTTAAGAATTGAGCAAAATTCTATGCAAATCAGGGTTTAGTTAAATCATAAAACACAAATAATAAAAACACATTGTTCTATCACAAATGTGACATTGCAATTTATGACAACTTTAATCTTTCAACATTTTTAAAACGTAGTACTTTTACTACTCTTTCCTAATCAATTATAACACATAAACTATCATACGTGTTTATTTAATAATAAAAACTTATGACAAATGAACATATAAAAAACACAAATAACTATAAATCAATTGTTTGTGTTTTTGGTGTATTTACATAACACAACTTAATTTTGTTAAAAAATTTGGGGCTATATACTTCTATTAGAAAGCTATTTAGTTTAAAGAAAGTATTGTACAAATAATTCATACTATGCCAATTATCGATCAATTGACAATAATATTTAACTCAAAAAATTTTAATTTTATAATATTATTGATATAAGCATACTTATTACAATGAATAAATTTGCATTATTATACTTTAATGCAAGAGGAAAAGCAAGATGACATTAACCTAGATCATGTGAAAATTTATTAAAATGAAATTGGGAATTATTCTAAAAAAAGATAACCTGACAAGAAACAAATGAAGTAGGATTAATCTTTCCTTATAAGATTAATTTTAGATGAAAATTAAAATAGTTTTACATGCAAAATAATAACATTAACTAATCCATTTTAACACTAAAAACCTGTTATTATTCCAACTAACCAAATACTATTACTAATGTATCTAACTAAAAAACTACTAATTCTAAACTTTCTTGTATTTTGTTTTGTAAGCTCTATTTTTTCACAACAATCATCAATTCCGCCTAATGGATTTGTATATGCCGAAGGCTCTAAATTTATGCTAAATGGAGCTCCTTTCTACTTTTCGGGGACTAATGTCTATGACTTTTTTACATATGGAGCTGGAGGAGAAAATAGTGAAACTGAAACTCAATTTATGAATAAAGCCCGTATTGATAAACACATGCGAAAATTATACGAAAATGGTATTCGAGTAGTAAGATTATGGGGGTTTAGTCATGAAAAATGGCATGGATTTGAAATCGAAAAAGGAATATACGACGAAAAGCAATTTAGTCTTTTTGATTATATCGTTAAATCTGCTGAAGCCAATGGAATAAAATTAATTGTAGCTCTAGAAAATTATTGGAATGACTACGGAGGAATTAAAGAACGATTAAAATGGGAAGGTATTGAAGTTTCTGGAGGAGGCGTACACGATCAAGGACAGTTTTTTACGAACGAAGCTGCTATAGAAGGTTATAAAAATTATGTGAAATATTTTTTAACCCGTGTTAATCATTACGATAACGTAGAATACAGAAACGACCCAACGATACTTGCCTGGGAATTAATGAATGAACCAAGATACCAAGGGTTTGGAGACGATTTAACATCTAACGTGCTTAGAAAATGGGTAGATGATATGGGTGAATTTGTTAAATCTATTGATAGTAATCATTTATTAGGTACCGGATTAGAAGCACATGGTATTAAGTATGGTTTTGGTGGAGATGAAGGAAATGATTTTATTAAAATCCACCAATCTCCAAACATTGATTTTACATCTGCACATCCGTATATCAGAGAAGAATGGGCCAATTTTACACCTGAACAAACAAAGCAATTAATATGTACACTAGCCGATGAATCGCATGACATCGTTAAGAAACCATTTTTTGTTGGTGAATTTAATGTTGAAAGAGATGAACGAACAGAATGGTGGGAAACCATTTATGATTTTATTGAGGAAAAGAAAATTGGCGGAAGTGCATTTTGGTGGTTTCCTGATGAAGAAACAGGCGAAGATAAATTTGCTGTTTTTGAAGGGGATCCTGTATTAGATATTTTTATAGATCATGCTAACGAAATGGAAAAAATGTCGGGTGGCGAAGCTATTTATGTTTCACTTGTAAACCCTCAATCTGGTGCTAAACTACTTGAAGGAGGCAGTATCGAAATTGAAACCAATCTTATTAATGCAAATAATACTGTAGCAAGTGTAGATTTTTACAGTAACGATACTCTTATAGGATCAGACAATACTAGTCCTTTTAATTTTAAGTTAGAAAACCTACCTAATGGTGACTATGAAATAAAAGCAGTTGCAAACGGAATAGCTGGTAATTCAACTACTTCGCAAATACGAAAAATTAATGTTGGTACCGATGCTATTAAATTAGAATACAAAAATGGTTCACCTGATGCAATTGCAAGTGAAATTAAGCCACAATTTCAAATACTAAATTTATCATCGCAAAGTTTGGCTTATAAAGATTTGAGCATTCGATATTGGTTTACTGCCGAAGATAATAAAGATTTTGTTTTTGAAAGAAATTACGTTGTTATAGGTGGTAATAATGTTTTAGGAAGTTTTACTAATGTTGACAATGATTTATATTATTTAGAAGTTTCATTTAAAGAAAGTGCTGGTATATTAGAAAGTAACGGAAATTCCAAACCTATGGAATTACGTATTAATACTGAAGGTTTTACTAGTCAAGATCAGTCTAATGATTATTCATTTATTGGACCTCAAGAGGTTTTTAACTCTAACAATAAAATTGGATTGTACTATAAAGGCAAATTAATTAGTGGTACTGAACCTGAAAGTGGCTCAACTACATTAAGTGTCAATGAATTTGAAGCTACCGTTTCTACATTAAAAGTATACCCAAACCCTACGCTTCCTAATTCAATACTTACTATTCAAACTTTAAATAGCAGTATTACTGCAAATAGTATTGAAATTATTGACCTAACAGGTAAAGTGATCATTCAAAAATCAATTTTAAATTCGACTGAAACAACTCAAACTATTAATTTAGGAAATATTGCTACAGGTATGTATCTTATAAATGTGAAATCAAATGATAGTAATCACATTGAAAGAATTATTATTGAATAGATAATTCATAATAATATTATTAAAAAAGCTAACTTGTTTAAAACAGGTTAGCTTTTTTTGTTATAAAGTGGTTCTTATTATTATTATTGTTTACATTATATATTAAAACAAATTACAAAACAGCTAAAGCGGCATCATAATTTGGTTCATCAGCAATTTCCTTTACTTGTTCGGTATGCAAAATTTTAGCATCTACATCTAAAACTATGATTACTCTTGAGTGTAATTTTTGAATCGGGCCATCAACAATTTCTAATTGGTAATCCTTTCCTAATTGCCCTTCTCTAAAATCAGAAAGTGTTTCTACATTTTCTAAACCTTCTGCCCCACAAAAACGAGACATTGCGAAAGGTAAATCTCTAGAAACGCATAAAACTTTAGTGTTTTTTAGTGATGAAGCCGTTTTATTGAATTTACGTACCGAAGCTGCACATGTTCCTGTATCAATTGATGGAAAAATATTTAACACCACTCGACTTCCTTTATAACTCTCTAATGTTTTCTCTGATAAATCACTTGCAACAAGTGTGAAATTTGGAGCTTGACTTCCTACCGATGGTAATGTTCCTAAGCTTTTAATTGGATTCCCTTGTAAAGTTAATTCTGCCATTTTTTAAAATTTATTTTTAAACAAATTACAAAAAACAACATAAATTTTAAGACTTTAACACAGCTTTAACCATAACTATTTTCAACTACTTTACCTTCAATTCCTATATATCTGGATTTTAAAAAATCAAAATCCGCTTCTTTATCATCTGTGGTGTAAAAAGGTTCAAAAATTTCAGTTTGTCTTTTACCAAAATCAAATGTTAAAGCTACTACAGGTACTTTTGCTTGCTTAGCTATAAAATAAAAACCCGTTTTCCAATCCGTCACTTTTTTACGTGTTCCTTCCGGAGAAATGGCTAAAATAAAAGCTTCTCGCTCTTTATAAATAGTTACTATGCTGTCTACTAATTTTTCATTTTTTTTCCTATTTACTGGAACTCCTCCTACACTTTTAAAAAAAAATCCAAAGGGAAACCTAAATAAAGACTTTTTTCCTACAAAATTTATTCTAGTTTTGCATACTGTTTTTACTAATAAACCAATAATAAAATCCATGTTGCTTGTATGTGGCGCTCCAATTACAACATACTTTTTTAAATCTTTCGGAAAATCACCTACAATTTTCCACTTTAAAACTTTAAACAAAATAAACCGTGCTAATGTAGTTATCATTATTATTTTTTTGATTTTAGTAAAAAAAGATTATTTATTTACAACAATTTAAAATGAATAAAACCTTAAGATTCAATCAAATAAATTACTATAACGTATTGCTTTGTATTCATTAGTATTTTTCAAAAATACAAATAAAAAAACCACTAAGCATGTATTAAATGTTTAGTGGTTTGTCACAAATAAAGCTTGGGGAAATTTACTTGCTTACGACTTATTACATTACAAATGTACATAAAAAAATAAAACAAATCAAAATAAAACGCACTTAATCGATTATTTTAATTGTTTTAACGATTATTTTATGCTGTTTGATTTTCTATAATTAAATTATAACAAACTAAAAATCAGTCATTAACCAAAAAATCTTCGTTTTTAAAACCTATTAAATGAAGTTGTTCTTGCGATCGTGTAATGGCTGTATATAACCACCTCATATAATCTTTATTTATTCCTTCTGGTAAATAAGGTTGCTCTACAAAAACATGAGGCCATTGCCCTCCTTGCGATTTATGACATGTTATCGCATATGAAAATTTTACTTGTAATGCATTAAAAAAAGAATTACTCTTTACACTTAAAAACTTTTTATATTTTGAGCCTAAATCATTGTAATCTTTCAATACTTCTTGATAAAGTCGATTACTATCATCATAACTCATCGAAGCACTTTCTGAAGTTAAAATATCCAATATTAATACCGTTTCAAATGGTGCCATATTAGGATAATCGATCATTCGAATTTTTACTTCTGCAAAACGGAACGTGTACAATTCTTTTATGGCAAAAATTTCTAATACCTCTATAATATCTCCATTTGCAATAAAACCAGCATCGGAACTAGGTTCTAACCAAAAGTAATTGTTTTTAACCACCATTAAATAATCGCCAGTAGAAAGTTCATTTTCTTTAAACAAAATTCGCTGACGTATTTGTTGATTATACAAATTAGCACGTTTATTTGAACGTACAATAATTACTGTTCCTTCATGTCCGTATTTACTGTACGAATCCTGTAAATGTTCCATAATTTCATTGCCTTCAATTAATCGTTTAATATCTTTAAAACCATCAATTTGAAATTTAAAGTCTTCAAAAAATGCATTTTGAAGCTGCTCTCTTAGCTCAGTTGCATTTTTTAACACACCACTATCTAAAGATTGACGTACGACTTCATTAAGCTCTATAGTGGTTACATTTTTATTAAAATTAAGTTCTAAAATATCCTCACTTAACGCAGGACTTAGGTCTGATTTTACAGGTGGCAATTGAGCTGTATCACCAATAAATAAAACTTTACAGTTAGTTCCTGAATATACATATTGCAATAAGTCATTTAACAATGATCCGTTTTCAAACATTTTACTTTCAGTAGGCAAATCGGGTATCATAGAAGATTCATCTACAATAAACAATGTATTTGTATACTTATTTTTTTTCATGGTAAAGCTTAAGCTTCCATTATTCGTTTTTTTAGGATAGTAAATATGCCTATGAATAGTTTGTGCTTGTTTACCAGAATAATTTGCAATCACTTTTGCCGCTCTACCCGTTGGTGCCAACAATACATATTTCATTTTAGCTTGCCACAATTGCGATACCAATGTGCCAATCAATGTAGTTTTTCCTGTTCCCGCATAACCTTTTAATAAAAATAAAGATGATTTATCTTCTTTAAATAAAAAATCAGAAAGCAATAGTAAACATTCATCTTGCGATGATGTCGCATTATGTGGAAATTTATTTTTTAGTAACTTGTAAAATGCTGAAGCAGTCAAATGAACTGGATTAGTAGAAATAAAAGAATTTTCAAAGATAATCAAGAAAAAATTCCTCAGGACTTTTGTGATTGAAAAAAAATTGTAGATTTGCTTTATAACATAAAATAACTACTGAATTAACATGAAATTACTGGTACAATTGGTCTTATGGGTTGTAATTGCCTTTTTAGGATATAAAGTTTATGATTCTGTATATAGCTCGGTAAAATTTCAACAAGTAAAAGAGCAACGCTTTGCTTTAGCCGTGCAACAACTTAAAGATATTAGACGCTCGCAACAAGCGCACAAAATTGTAACAGGTAAATATGCCCGCGATTTTAATGCCTTGTCTCAGTTTATCGATACTGCAAAATTTACAATTACCCAACGAAGAGATTCTAGTTTTACACGCTACGACAAAGATTTCCGTATCGACAGATCTATTGATACTGTGGTAATTGACATTTTAGGATATGAATCTGTTAAAGATTCGTTGTTTAAAAATAGTGATGCCTATAAGTATTTATCTGAAATCAAAGTAAGTAAAGATAAAAGCGTTAGTATCGATATGAAAACTAGTGTGGTAGAAAAAAATGAAATTTTATATCCAGTTTTTTTAGCATCTATTCCTAAAAGAAGTTTATTGTACGATCAGCCTGAGCAATATTTAGCTGAAGAAGATGAAGTAGAATCATTAGATGAAATTAACGGTTCTGAAATTTTTGTAGGCTCACTTGAAGAGGTTAATACAAATGGTAACTGGCCTATAGTTTATGATAAATAGCGCAGTTTTAAATTCAAAAAATAATACATATCGTTTATCCATTCAATTAAGTTTGAATGGATTTTCTTTTTTCATTAGCTCAAATACTGGTGAAATTATATCTAAACATCATGAAACAAATGATAATTTACCTTTTACAGAGCAACAATTATTAGAAAAAGTTTCAAAAGCATTTGATACCAAACCCGAATTACAAGCTTCTTTTAGTAGTATTAATGTAATTTATCACAATGAATTATTCACTTTAGTACCCAAAACTTTATTCGATAAAAATGCATTGAAAACTTATATTAATTATACTGTAAAAACTTTAGCAACAGATTATATTACTTATGATGAGCTAAATACTGGTATTATTAATATTTTTATACCATATGTTAATGTAAATAATTATTTATTGGATAAACTAGGCGAATTTAACTTTCGCCATTCAAGTGGAATACTTATAAATCATGTACTTGACAAGGAAAAATATAATTTTTCAAAAAAAATTCATGTTTTTTTAACCCCAAGTCAATTTGATATTGTGTGTACAAAGGGTACAGATTTATTATTATTCAATTCGTTTACATATACTTCCAACGAAGATGTATTATATTACCTTCTTTTTTGCTTGGAACAACTTAGTTTATCACCTGATCAAATTGAAATTGAATTAATTAACACTATTCACGAAGATCTTTTTGATTTATTATATACTTATGTAAGAAATATTTCGCAACCCAAAATTGAAAAAAAAACCATAGATGTTTTACATCTACTAGCACAAAAAGAAACATGAGAATTATTTCAGGTAAACATAAAAGCAAACGTATAAGCGCTCCTAAAAAGCTTCCTGTTCGCCCTACAACAGATATGTCTAAGGAAGCTTTATTTAATATAATAAATAATCTTTATTATTTTTCTCAAGTGAGCGTTCTTGATCTTTTTTCGGGAACAGGAAACATTAGTTACGAATTTGGATCGCGTGGTACCGAACAAATTACAGCTGTTGATAAGCATTATGCCTGTGCTAAATTTATTGAAAAAACAGCTGATGAACTAGACTTACCTATTTCGGTTATAAAAAGTGATGTATTTCTTTTTTTAGAAAAAACCAGTCAATCTTTTGATATTATTTTTGCCGACCCTCCATATGATTTTAGTACAGAGCAATTTTCTAAAATAGCAGATTTAGCTTTTGATAAGTCACTAATAGCACCTAATGGTATACTAATTATTGAGCACTCTAAACAGACTTCATTAGAAAACCACCCTAATTTTAGTTACGACAAACGCTATGGAGGATCTGTATTTAGTTTTTTTGAAAATGAAGTTGCAGAAAATGATGATGAGGATATCACAGAAATGAAGATTGTTTAAACTAAAATGGTTATTATAAATACGAATTACCTTACTAATCCTTTTTTTTTAATTAAATCAAGCTAACATATGCATCTTTTTTATTAACTTTTATTAATGAAAAAAGTAGCTATTTTATACCAATTTGATTTACCTCCAATAAAAGATGGTATTCAGAAACCAATGAAACCCGGAGGTTATTCAGATAGTGGAGCAGATATTGCTGTAGAACTAAATAAAAATGGAGTATCGATTATTACTCCCGTTGATAAACCAGATCTAAATAATGATTTGGATTGGGTTTTTCCAGATACAAAGCAAGGAATTCAATCTGCAATTGATAACGGAGCTAACGTTTTATGGCTAAATACTATTCTATATAATGAACACCCAATAGTTCATTTTTTTAATTCATCGATAAAATTTGTTGGACAACACCCAAATTTAGTTGATACTTACGATGATAAATGGATTACAAATAAACTATTAACAGAAAACAACATATCTATTCCCAATACACAGTTCATTTCAAAAAAAGAAGCTACCAACTACAAATTAGCTATTGATTTTCCTGTTGTTGTAAAACCCGTTAGAGGAAGAGGAAGTCAAGGAGTTTCTGTAGCCAAAAATAAAGAGATTCTAAATTCAAAATTGGCTGAATTATTTTCAACCAATTTATATGGAAATAGTGCTTATATAGAACAATTTTTAAGTGGTCAAGAGATTACTATAACAGTAATGCCGCCTGGCACTTATAAAATAAATAATTCAAATCAAACATTTTTAACTCCATGGAGTTTACCAGCTGTTAAAAGAATTAATCACAAAAATGGAATTGCTCCTTACAATGGAGTTGTTGCCGTTATACAAAATAGCATGGTTTTAAACGAGGATGAACTCAATGCTAAAAATATCATTGAGGCATGCAGACAATGCGAAAAAGCAGCGATGCTTCTTCAAATAAAGGCTCCTATAAGAATTGATTGTAGAGCTGACAAAAATGGAAATTACTTTTTGTTCGACTTAAATTTAAAGCCAAATATGACAGGCCCCTCTAGATTACACAGACAAAATCAAGATAGTTTATCTTCATTAGCAGCCAGAGCTATAGGCTGGGATTATTTCAATTTATTAAATAATATGCTTGTACAACAATGGTAATTTAACTTTATTTTTGGACATAAATTTATGTATATCTATTTTTAAGCGAGATATTGTATAAGCAATTATAAATTAAAATATACTTAAAAAATCGACATTACTTTCTTTTTCTTACTGCTATAAGTATTTAATAGCAGCCTATAAAATAAAGTAAATAAGTCTGACTAATTTCAGTATAACCTATAATTAGTATTTCATTATTAAAAATTAATTATTTTTTAAATATGATCAATCCAAAAGAAAAAATTACGATTGATAACCATGAACACGTAAAATATAATCAAGATTTTCAATATACTGAACAAGAAATGATTGATCGTAGTAGTTCATTTTATAAATGGTTAAATAAACGACGTTCTATACGAATATTTTCAGATAAACCTATTCCTAAATCTGTTATTGAAAATCTAATACTTACTGCTTCCACATCTCCCTCTGGAGCACACAAGCAACCTTGGACTTTTTGTGCTGTATCTAATAAAGAATTAAAAGCTAAAATTAGAATTGCCGCTGAGGCTGAAGAAAAAATAAGCTACGAAAGTAGAATGAGCGCACGTTGGAAAGATGATTTAAAAGCTTTAGGAACTGATAGGCATAAACCTTTTTTAGAAACTACTCCCTGGCTAATTATTGTTTTTAAAAAAACCTATGATTTGAGCGAAACCAACCAAAAAAAGAATAATTACTATGTAAATGAATCTGTTGGAATTGCCTGTGGTATGCTGATAACTGCAATTCATAATGCTGGGTTAGTAACATTAACCCATACCCCTAGCCCAATGAATTTTTTAGCAGATCTACTAAATAGACCTGTTAACGAAAAGGCTTTTATGCTATTTCCTGTTGGTTATGCTGCTGCAGAAGTTTTTGTACCCAATATTAACAGAAAACCACTTGATGATGTAAGTGTTTTTTATGAGTAAATTAGTAGTATTATAGAAAAATAATATTTATATCAATCATACCTAACTTAAATTATTTATTGGTAAGGTAATTTTCCCATGTTTGTAGCTCCGTAATTTCTTTAGCCCCCGAAAGTGCATAACTTTCACACAAAAAAGAAGTTACGCTTGTTCCATCTTCTAAAGTAATTTTTCCAAAACTTAAAGGCGCTCCTATTTGATTTATAAATTTCCCTAATTTATTACTAGGTACTTTCCATAGTTGTACTTCTATTTTTGCACCATTTTCAGGGTCTTTAATTAGCCCTGGTCGTATGGGATCTAAATGATCTAGTGCATAAAAACGATATTCTGGCGTGGTAAAAAGTGTTGATTTATACACCGCATCAATTTCTAAAAGTTGATAATTTAAAGAACCTCCTATTTTATGTGCACCACATACAGCAATGTCTATATAATCGGTTGACTGCTTAGGCAAATTCAATAATCCTTTTTCTTGCATTGATTGAGCCATGGATAATAGGTTTTGATCATTAAATGCTGGTGCAAACAAAGTAATTCCAAAAGGTAGTTTATTATCGGTAATTGAAACAGGAAGTGCAATTGCCGAACAATCCAATAAGTTCATAAAATTAGTGTAATAGCCTAAATTACTATTTAAATCTATTGGATTTTCCTCTATCTCTTCTTTAGTATATATAGTTCCTACTGTTGGCAATATAAATGCATCGTATGATCTAGTATAATTATCAAACTGTTTTTTAAAAGCCTTTAATTTATATTCGGCATCAAAATAAGAAGTAGCCAAATTTCTCTCTCCTTCAGAAATAATTTTTAGTGTGATTTGGTTTACTTCTGTCGAATTCTCTTCAATAAAATTTCCCACAGCATGATATCTTTCCGACAACCAAGGCCCTCCATATAAAAGTTTGGCAGCCTCAAACATTGGCTTAAAATCAATTTGCTCTACAGTATAATTTTTATTAGAAAGTAATGCTATAAAATGAATGTAAGCTTTTTCATAATCCTCATTTCCAAAAAACTCTAAATTAGCTTTTATAGGAACAGCAATTTTAGTTACTTTTTTTAGTGGTAATTGTTTATTTTTTCTGCTATATGGGTCTTTTGAATCGTATGCCGTTGATATTGATAAAACCTTATCAACATCATCCAATTTATTGGCAAAAACAGAAATGCAATCTAACGATTTACAAGCAGGTACTACACCTGTACAAGACACAATCCCTTTGCTAGGTTTAAATCCAATTATATTTTGAAACGCAGCTGGAACGCGTCCAGATCCTGCAGTATCTGTTCCAAGCGAAAAAGTAACATAGCTCGCAGCTACTGCACTAGCGGAACCAGAACTAGAACCTCCAGGTATGAATGCCTCATTAAAATAATTTTTTGCCATACCATAAGGAGAACGTGTCCCTACCAAACCTGTAGCAAACTGGTCCATATTAGTTTTTCCAATACAAATAGCTCCAGCCTTTTCAAGCTGTTGTACTGAAAATGCAGATTCCTTAGAAATATAAGCATAAGCTTTACAACCTGCAGTAGTTGTAAAACCAGCTACATCAATATTATCTTTTACAGCAAAAGGAATTCCTAGTAACGGGAAATCATCTAAAGATTTACCTTCAATTTGATCAATTTTTTTAATCAAACTTTTTTCATCTAATACACTAATGAAAATATGTTCATCTTCTAAACTTTTTAAAATCTGTTTTTGATTAGCTAGTAATTTGTTTTTATAAACACTAAAATCATTAAGTAGTAAGTCTTGTATTTCTAGTATAGTCACTTTAGATATCTAATTAGTATTGTTAAACTTTTACAGAGATCATTATATCCCCTGCTGCTATTTCATTTCCTATTTTAATAAATATATCGTCTACAATACCTTGTTTATCACTACATATGGTAGATTCCATTTTCATACTTTCTAGTACTACAAGAGGCTGCCCCTCGCTAACCTCATCACCTTTATTAACCTCAATTTTCCATACTACTGCGGAAATTGGAGACGCTATCCCTTCTGATCCCTCTGCTATTTGAATAGTAAAACGCTCTTCTGAAACTCGATCTTCTTGATTAAAATTAAGCTTCCCTGTCCTTATCCATTCCTCTTTTTCGTTATTAAATGCTGCTTTCTGTTTCTTTTTAAAAGCATCAATAGACTGCTCATTTTCTGCTAAAAAGTTCTTGTATTCCTTTAAACTAAAAGTACTTTCTTCTATTTTTAAAGGATACCTTCCTTGAGGAAAATCACGTCTTATTTTTAATAATTCTTCAGCAGATACTGGATAAAATTTTATTTGATCAAAAAAGCGCAGCAAGAAAGGTTCTTTTTCTGTAAAATATTTTCCTTCAGGATAGGTATTCCACATTTGCAAGGTTCTTCCAAATAATTGATAGCCTCCTGGTCCTTCCATTCCGTAAATACATAAATATGCTCCACCAATACCAACAGCATTATCGGGTGTCCACGTTCGTGCAGGATTATATTTAGTAGTAACTAAACGATGCCTAGGGTCTATTGGTGTGGCTATTGGAGCTCCTAGATATACGTCTCCTAATCCCATAACCAAATAGGAAGCTTCAAAGATTAAGTTTTGCACCTTTTCTATAGATTCAAAGCCATTAATCCTACGAATAAATTCAATATTATCTGGAGACCATGGCGCATCTGTTCTAACCGTAGTGTGGTATTTTTCCATGGCTAATTTTGCCTGTGGATCATTCCAGCTCAAAGGAAGGTAAATCACTCTAGAAGGAACCGTAATATCTTCTATACTTTCTAATTCCGAGAGTATATCATAAACTTTAACGAGTAATTTATTTCTATTTATTACTAATGGCTCAAAATGAATTTGTAATGACCTAACACCAGGTGTTATATCTATAATTCCTTCATTGTTTTCAACTTCTAGAGCTTGGAATAATTTATGAATAACTAAACGTAATTCTAAATCCAATTCTAATTTACCTAGCTCAATTAAAATATTGTTATATCCAGACTGACGTATGCATACCTCATGTTGTTTAAAATGATATTGGGCTAGTATTGGAGTTACCTTTTTTAAAGAAGAAGCTGCGTATTCAGGAACTTTATCCTCTAAATTTTCAAGAAACGACTCTTCTGCCTTTTCTTTTTCAACAGCTTGCTCATAAGTAACCAAATTAAATTTGATTTTTGATGTAGTCGAAAGCTGCCCCATTTTCCATAAATCAGCTTTGATTATTGTAAAAGGACATACAAATCCACCTAAACTAGGCCCATCTGGCCCTAAAAGTATAGGGGTATCTCCTGTAAAATCTATAGCTCCTATGGCATAGGCATTATCATGAATATTTGATGGATGCAAACCAGCATCACCTCCATCGGTTCTTGTCCATTTAGGCGAAGGTCCTAATAAACGAACACCTGTACGTGATGAATTAAAATGTACTCCCCATGTTGCTTCTAAAAACTCTTCGATATACGCTTCTTCAAAAAAATCAGGCGCGCCATGTGGTCCGTACAAAACATCAATGGTTACAGCTGTAGAAATTTCAGGTACATTAATTGTTTTCAACTTAGGCGTATATTTTATATCGTTTAAATGTAGTACATCACCAATACGTAATGTACGTCCGGCATGCCCTCCCATTACACCTAATGTAAATGTTGATTTACTTCCCAGGTAATCGGAAATATTTATACCTCCTCCTAGTAAAAGATATGCTCTTTGTCCAGCATCTTGGATTTTTCCAAACTCTAAAACTTCGCCCTTTTGAGCGGTATAAATCCTGTAATTTTCAAGAGTATTATTGTTCAATTTAGAATCAATTGTAGCACCAGTAATAACAAAATCTGTTGTTTTACGAAACTGAATTTTTGGACCTTGTAGTGTAATTTCTATACCAGCTGTATCCTTAGGATTTCCTAAAAGTGTATTACCTAATCGAAAAGCTCTGTTGTCCATTGGTCCCGAAGGAGGAATACCTACCATCCAATAGCCCGTTCTACCAGGAAAGTCTTGAATAGTCGTAAATGTTCCTGGCAAAAGTATATCAATTGCATGACTGGTATACGTATAATTTTTTAAAAATTGTGTAGAAAGGTTTGCATCTGCAAAGTCTTCATTTTTAGCTATACTCAGTAATAATTCAAGGTTTGTTTCTACACCTTCAATTTTAGTACTTGACAGTACTTCAATGGATTTTTGAACACATCCTTCTCGGTTATTAGCAGTAACAATTATTTTAGCTAACAACGGATCAAAAAAAGGAGAGACTTCAATCCCTTCCCTTATCCAAGTATCTATTCTTGTATTATTAGGAAAATCTAATTTTGTTATTACACCTGTAACAGGCATATAATTTTTATATGGATCTTCCGAATACAATCTAAATTGCATTGATGCTCCTGTAGAAATTGCTTTATCAGGGAATTTAAACGTTCCTTCTTGAAGCTGTATCATAGCTTCAACAATATCCATTTTAAACACCTCTTCTGTTACCGTATGTTCTACTTGTAGGCGCGTGTTAACTTCTAAAAAATAAAAAGATTGATCAGCTTCGTCATATAAAAATTCAATTGTACCAGCACTACGATACTGGATGTGTCTCATTAAATTTTTTGCGCCAGTATATAAACTTTGCCTTATATCTTCAGGAATATTAGGAGCTGGTGTTTCTTCTACTATTTTTTGCGAACGTCTTTGTATGGAACAATCTCTATCTCCTAAAACTAAACCGCTTCCTTTTCCGTCACCAAAAATCTGAACCTCAACATGTCTAGCTTTTTCTAAAAATTTTTCAAGAAAAACACCTGCATTAGAAAAGTTTTTTTCGGCTAAATTAATTGTAGTTTCATATGCTGCTTTTAATTTAGCTTTAGTATGACATATTTGCATACCAATACCGCCACCGCCACCTGTACTTTTAATAATAACTGGATAGCCTATTTGATCAGCTGCCTTTTCTGCTTCTTCATAAGAATGAAGTAACTCTGTACCACTTAAAATAGGTAATTTACTATGAATTGCGACTTCCCTTGCCTTATGCTTTAGTCCAAATGTTTCAATTTGTTTTGGGGTTGGTCCCAAAAACACAATACCATTATCTTCTAACAACTTTGCGAAAGAAGCATTTTCACTTAGTAAACCATAGCCCGGATGAACTGCATTTATATAATTTTCTTTTATAATATCAAGAATCAATATTGTGTTTAAATAAGTTTCTGCAACACTTCCTGAACCAATATAAAATGCTTCATCAGCTTCTAACATATGAGTAGCATTAATGTCGGCTTCATTATATATAGCCACAGCTACTTTACCCATTTTTTTTAGGGTCTTAATTATCCTAACAGCAATTTCACCTCGGTTAGCAATTAATACTTTTTCAATCATTATTTTATATATATCAGTCCCAAATTAATACCTCTATTGGAGTTGGATTATAAGCATTACAAGGGTTATTTAGCTGTGGACAGTTACTTATAATACATAATACATCCATATGAGCTTTAAGCTCTACATATTTACCTGCTGCCGAAACCCCATCTGAAAAAGTTGATTTTCCATCTGGTGATATAGGTACATTCATAAAAAAATTGATGTTACTATTTAAATCTTTTTTACCCAATTCAATATTATACTCGCGAAGTGCAGCCATAAAAGAATCCCTACAATTATGCATATGTATTTTTTCTAAATCATAACGTACAGAATTACTTTCGGCTGAACAAGCCCCTCCTAGTGTATCATGCCTGCCACAAGTATCATCAGTTATAGAAAGTAATACATTTCCCCTATTGGAAATAATTTCACTACCTTTTGTTAAGTAGACATTTTTTTGATGGTTTATAGTGTCTTGAGCACTATAACGTTCCTGAAGATTATTTAAAGCATAGAACATGGTATCGGCTGCTTGATTGCCATTGCAATCAATAATTCTAAAATGCTGCCCCTTTTTAATCTCATGAGACCAATAATCTCCAGCTAAAACCTTTTTTTTATATATAGCATTTTTAATATCTAAACTCATTTTAATACAGACTTTTAGTGTAATTAATGGTGTTTATAAAGCCTCTTTTATTTTCATCACGCAAATGATAGGCTGGATTTTCTGTTGGAGAAATACCTGCTTTCCATACGGATATTTTTAAAGGCTTAGGTTGGTATTCACTACTTGAATCTAATGGATGTGGACAAGTATTTAGCACTATTAATGTATCCATTTCTGCTTGCAGATCAACATAAGATCCAGCCTTGGATACCGCTCCATATTTTATATCACCATTTTGGTCTACATCTATACGAGTAAAAAAATTTACTAGAGAATGCATGTCCTTTAATGACATTCCATATTTTGAAACTTCGGTTAGTAAAGATGTAAAACTATCTCGGTAGTATGCATTTCTATACTCTTGGTAATTCTTTTCACCATATTTTTCTTTATTAGTTTCCAAAGTGCTACACCCTGTCATGGTATCATGCCAGCCACAAGTATCATCGATAATAGAAACTAAAATACGCCCCATATCTGAATAAAGCGCATGACCTTTGGTAAGGTATGATGTAAATTGTGCTTTTAATGTATCAGCCATATTATAGCGTTCGCCATAATTTTTTTGATTAAACAATAATGTAGAAACATTTACACCTCCTTCTATATCTGTTAAACGGAGCGTGGTTCCTTTTTTTAGAATGTAACTAAAATTCCATCCTCCTGGTATTGTTTTTTCTAACAAAACCGATTCGTTACTAAATTGCTTCATCGTCAGTTTTTATATATTCAAATAGTTTCCTAATTGTTAAATAACTTTGTTTTACATAATTTCATTTACAAGATCAGTAGTAGGTATTACAGGTACTGACTCCTCTCCATTATTACTATGAATAAGAGCTTCTAACCTTTTTTTTGTAGCCAAAAACTCCGGAGTTAAAAATTGTTCCGGACTTCTGGGCCTTGAAATAGGTACTTCGATAATTTCGGCTATTTCTCCAGGATTCCCACTCAGTACAATAATTCGATCTGACAGATACACCGCTTCATCCAAATCATGTGTCACAAACATAATTGAAATATCAATGTTACGCCATATTTGCAACAAATAGGCTTGCATTCTAGCTCTAGTTTGTGCATCTAAAGCCCCAAAGGGTTCATCCATAAGTAACATTTCTGGCTGAGTGGCTAAAGAGCGTGCAATGGCAACGCGTTGTTTCATACCACCAGAAAGTTGAGATGGATAAGCATCTTCGTAGTTATCCAAACCTACCAAACTTATCCATTTAAGCGCTTCCTTTTTGGCTTCTGATTTAGACTTCTTTTGCCTTAACAAACCATACATCACATTTTCTGTAATAGTAAGCCATGGAAACAGCGTATATTCTTGAAAAACCATTCCTCGTTCAATTCCTGGTTTTTTTACTTCATTTCCACTTACATTTATACTCCCAGAATCAATACTTTCAAGCCCCGCTACTAAACGAATAAGCGTTGATTTACCACAACCCGAAGGGCCAATTACTGAGGTAAATTCTCTTTTGTAAGTTGAAAAAGACACATTTTTTAAAATAGGCCCTTTTTTAGCATCAAAAGTTTTATAAAGCTTATCTACAGTCATTTTTACACTTCGACTCTTTAACCGATCAAAGCGCTCTTTAACTTCAGGACTTTGTTCTTTATAATTAGGTAACGCAATTAAACTCATCTTTTTCTTATTTAAATTTCCTGCATAGCTTTTTCTTTAAATAGTTTCCTACCTACATATGCTAATAGTTGATCGGATAATAACCCTATAATTCCAATAATTATAATTGCAGCATATACGTGTTCGAAATTTCTATACTTTGCCTGTTGATTAATAAACCAAGTAATACCCGTACTAGTCCCTACCACTTCTGCTACTACCAAATATGTCCAAGCCCACCCCAATAGAATACGCATGTCTTTATAAATGTCGGGTAATGTCCCTGGAATGATTACCGTTTTTAATATAGTTAAATTTGAAGCGCCTAATGTTTGAGCTGCTTCAATTAAACTACTATTTAATTTAGAAGTTGTATTAGCTATGACCAATACTTGCTGAAAAAAAGTTCCAATAACAATAATCGCTATTTTAGGTCCATCATTAATCCCTAAAATAGCTACTGCTAATGCTCCAAAAACTGGAGCTGGTAAGTATCTGAAATATTCAATAAATGGCGCTATAAGACTATTAAAAAAACTATATGTACCACATAAAATCCCCAAAGGGACGCCAATTATTGATGAAATTAAAAAGCCCAAAAGGATAATTTTTATACTATGTAAAAGGCTTTCGTGTAACCAAGGATTACCCCTCCTTCGTGGAGGGGTAGTGAATGATTTTACTAAACTAACAATAACTACATGTGGTTTAGGTAAATAAATAGGATTACTCCTATATCCTTGAGCGGGTAGTAAACCTTGGGTTTGCATTCTGGCATTTTCTGTATCAAATACCTTCCTTTTTACAAGCATTTCTTTTTTAAAATAGCTCACATCACCAGTATTAGTAATGGTCACCATAGGATGCCATAAAAAAGGTAGGTAACTTATAGCACACCAAAGTAAAATTGGTAGCGCAAATGAAAGTATGAATAACGTGCTTCTTGTATTTTTATCCAATAGTTTCCTAATTGGAAATAATTTTTCAAATACCCTCATTGGCTTTACTGTTTTTACTGTTCAAGGGTAATAGATGGATCTATATAAGAATCAATGTTTTGTGCCTTATCGTATACTTTATTAGTAATATTAAACTCATCAACTAATTTTGATGAACCGTAAATAGATTGTAAACCATCTCCTTTTGAAAAAACTTGCTTTGCTTCATTAAGGCTTAAAAATTTAACCCCTTTCATAAAGTAAGCATACTCTTTAGGTGTAACTCCTGCTCTACTTGACATAATTTCCAAAGCTTCTGCTCTATTCGCAGGATCAGCTAAAAAGTCTACAACTCGGTACCACACCTTTACCACTTTTGCCCAATCTTCTCTCCTTTCAGATAAACTTGACGGAGATACCGCTAAACAATCGTAAATTAATCCTGGTACATTAGCACTTGTGTAAATAGGTTTTGATCCAGATACTTCTTTTAAAGCTTCGCCTGAGTTTGGTTGCCATGCTGCTATAGCATCAACTTCGCCAGAAGCTAATGTTTGAGCAGTTTGGTGCGTAGCCACATTCACAAGCTCTACATCTGACTCAGACAATCCAACACTTTCTAAACCTTTATTTAGTAAAAGGTGCTCTACAAAGCCTACTTCCAAACCAATTTTTTTTCCTTTTAAATCGGACATACTTTCAATGCCAGGAGCTGCCACTATCATATCATTCCCGTTACTATAGTCAGATACTAATATCATTACATTAGAAGCACCCGTAGCTCCTGTAACTAATGCATCTCCATTGGTCATATTAACTGCATCAATATTACCTGAAGCAAACGCATCCATTGACGGCACATACTCAAACCATGAAAAGTCTACATCAACTCCAGCTTCTTTAAACCAACCTTTTGAAATAGCAATATCCCATGCTATCCACCCTGGCCAATCACTATAACCAATTTTTAAAGGTTCTTTTTTCTCTTTACAACTGAATAATGTTGTAAGTAATACTAATAGAATAAGTATTTTTTTCATAATTGATTCTTTATTTAAGGTTGAGTAAATGTTTAGAATAAGTAAGTTAAAGCCACTACTCCAAAACTATCATTAGCCGTTAAAGTGCCATCATTTTTAGTAAATGTTCCTTTTGAAGCTCCATCTAACCTAATTTCAGGAGTAATTTTTAAATTTTCACTTACAAAGTAGTTAAACGATGCTGTAACATTAAATAAAGTATTTTTATCATATATCGGTCCACTAAATTGACCTACATAAAATGATTCTTCGTCTAAAAGAACTTCCCCTCTTAATCCTACTGAAAATTTTTCGTTAAATGTAATTAATGGATACAAAGCTGCAATTGAAACATTGGCGTCAACTCCACTTCCTAAAACACCACTACTAACACTTAAATTTTGAAAACTATATCCTAAAGTAAATGTATCTGAAATCGTGAAACCGCCTACTATATCAAAAATATTGTACGTTGTTCCATCTGGTTCTGTACTATTAAGATATGTTGCCGCAGCCCATATTGGATCGGTAGTATAAGATAAGTTTACTGCTATTGCTTTATTATCATCGTCACTATTTTCTTCTCTTTGATAAATATTGTTAAAAGCTCCAACCATTAAATTCCATTTATCGTTAAAAGCATAATCTATTTTAGCTCCCATTACACCTGCCGTTGAAGCTCCATATACATAACCATGTGAATAATTTTGATTTAAATGAACATCATCAAATTCATATCCATAAAATGCTTGAAACACTCCACCAGAAATTTTTAATTTATCTGTAGCATTAAAATAAGCAAATGCATCCCTAACATAATTAAATGTCGAAGCACTAGACTCCCCTTCTTCAGCATATAAACGTGCTCCATAAAAATTATCATTTTTGGGTCCGTAAGCTAAATTAGCTTGAAATCCATATTTTTCAGCCTCATGCTTTATTCCTACACTCAACCAACCTAAAGAAAAGGCATTATCCTCATAAGGTGGATAAGTAAATGTTTGTTCAACATTGTTCAAACTTGCAGAATAAAATGCATCTACACTACCCGTAAAAGTTGTTTTGGCTTTTTTCTCATTATTTTCTTGTTCCTGGGCATAACTAAGGGTAGTTGCCAAACAAAATAGAGATGCTAAAAGTTGGTTTTTCATAAAAAAAACGATTTGATTTTTAGTTAAAAATTATTTATTAAAAAAAAAATATCCCAATCAATTCAAGATTAAGGACCTCAAACCTATAAACTTCTGATTGATTAAAACCCCCTGTTTTCAGGGGTATTTAACGAAGTGCTATTTATTATGAATTTTGAATAATTATACCCTTTAAATTATTGACTCCCCTTTTTAAACAAAGGTTTGCTTATGTTTTACCAAAATGAAGCTCGTTGTCGCTAACTATTATTTTAGTAATTCACTTTTGGACTAACTTTTATGATTGTTAAGCAGCGCTAAACAATGAAAAAAGGTTATACTCATTTTAAAATTTAAAAAAAGGAGAATTCTATTTTTGTTTAATAAAGGATGAAGAATTAGGTAATATTGGGCTACCATAAAAACAAAAAATAATAAATAAACTAACTTGTCTAATTTTTTGAAAAGTAGAGTGCTAATTGTCTATGCTAGATAAAAAAATAGTTGCTCTCTATTTTTAGGGAGTTAGATATTACCAATTATGTCAGATTAAATAAATATTACTGACAAAATAGACAAGTATTGATTATTAATCTATAGTATTGACAAAAAAAGCGAGTCTATAAGCCGGATTCTGTATTTTAACCTATGTCAAAACCCTTATCATTTATCTGTGCTAATTATTACTAATTAACTATAACCGCCTACCCTCCAACTTGGACGCATAACCCTTTAACGCTGGTATACATGACGTTGCACCACATAGAGTTTACCTGGTTTCACTACAGCATTACCTGTACTTGCTTTCTGTTGCACTTGTCCATATCCTAAAAAATTTAGAACAGACGGGAGTTACCCGCTATGCCATGCTATGGTGTCCGGACTTTCCTCTCTTTTATGTAAAAGAGCGATAAGGCGACTCGCTAAGCGACAAATATACTGCCAAATCACGGATTTTTATGCAATCAATTTATATATTATAACAAATAAACTAGTATCCAGTTATTCAATATTTTGAGTACTCTAAATTAGCATTATGTTAGTCAAAAATTATGTAATCAAAACCAAAACATTTATTAAAGGGCATAATTTTTGCCATTTAATTCATAAAAAATCATAAATTTAACGTAGAAAGAAAGCTTATGGATGATAATTTTTCGCCTCGAGTAAAAGATGTAATAGCTTACAGCAAAGAAGAAGCATTGCGTTTAGGGCATGATTTTATAGGAACAGAACATTTGATGTTAGGTTTATTACGTGATGGTAGTGGTAAAGCTATTGATATTTTATTTGCGTTAGAGGTGGACTTAGCTCACTTACGCAGAAAAGTAGAAATACTTAGTCCTGCCAATACTACAGTTGCTGTAGCTTCAAATGAAAAAAAGAATTTGCATTTAACTAGGCAAGCTGAACGTGCATTAAAAACAACTTTTTTAGAAGCTAAGTTGTTTCAAAGCACATCAATAAATACAGCTCATTTATTATTATGCATTTTAAGAAACGATAATGATCCAACTACAAAATTATTAAATCGCTTGAAAGTCGATTATGATAATGTTAAAGAACAATTTAAAGGTATGATTATAAACGACGATGAAAATTACGATTTGCCCACTGCTGAATCATTTTCTGACGAAAGTGAAAATTTAGAAGGAAATGAACGCGAATCTTTTGGAAACTCTGGAAACAGCAGTACAAAAAACGCCAAAAAATCAAACACGCCTGTACTTGACAACTTTGGTAGGGATCTTACAGCAATGGCTGAAGAAGGTAAACTTGACCCTGTTGTAGGACGTACTAAAGAAATTGAGCGTGTTTCACAAATTTTGAGTCGTCGTAAAAAAAACAACCCACTTTTAATTGGAGAACCTGGTGTAGGTAAATCTGCTATTGCGGAAGGCTTAGCACTTCGTATTATTCAACGAAAAGTATCGCGTATTCTATTTGACAAACGTGTGGTTACCTTAGATTTAGCTAGTTTGGTTGCTGGCACCAAATATCGCGGGCAGTTTGAAGAACGTATGAAGGCTGTAATGAATGAATTAGAAAAGAATGACGATATTATTCTTTTTATTGATGAAATTCATACCATTGTTGGTGCTGGAGGTGCTACAGGTAGTTTAGATGCTTCTAATATGTTTAAACCCGCACTTGCACGTGGCGAAATCCAATGTATAGGTGCTACTACTTTAGATGAATACAGAAATTCTATTGAAAAAGATGGCGCCTTAGAGCGTCGTTTCCAAAAAGTAATTGTTGAGCCTACTAATATTGAAGAGACCATTGAAATCTTAAACAATATTAAAGGAAAATATGAAGAACATCATAACGTAATTTATACTGATGATGCTATTCAAGCTTGTGTCAAATTAACGAATCGTTATATGACTGATCGCTTTTTACCAGACAAAGCTATTGATGCTTTAGATGAAGCAGGATCTCGTGTGCACATTACTAATATTGATGTTCCTAAAAAAATACTAGACCTAGAACGTAAACTAGAAGAAGTTAGAGAGCTTAAAAATAGTGTTGTTAAAAAACAAAAATATGAAGAAGCAGCCAAGCTTCGTGATGATGAAAAAAACATCGAAAAACAATTAGCTATTGCCCAAGAACAATGGGAAGCTGATGCAAAAGAGCATAAAGAAGTAGTAAATGAGGAAAATGTTGCTGATGTAGTATCAATGATGACAGGGATTCCTGTAAATAGAATAGCACAAAAAGAAATAACCAAACTTGCCGAATTACCTGAACTAATAAAAGGGAAAGTCATTGGACAAAATAATGCTGTATCTAAAGTTGTTAAAGCTATTCAACGAAATAGAGCCGGTTTAAAAGACCCGAATAAACCTATTGGATCATTTATCTTTTTAGGTCAAACTGGTGTAGGTAAGACCCAGTTAGCTAAAGTTATTGCTAAGGAGCTGTTTGACAGTGAAGAGGCTTTGATTCGTGTAGATATGAGTGAATACATGGAAAAATTTGCTATTTCTCGTCTTGTAGGAGCACCTCCTGGTTATGTTGGTTATGAAGAAGGTGGGCAATTAACTGAAAAAGTAAGACGTAAGCCCTACTCTGTTGTTCTTTTGGATGAAATAGAAAAAGCACATCCAGATGTATTTAACATGCTATTACAAGTATTAGATGACGGCTATTTAACTGATAGTTTAGGTCGCAAAATAGATTTTAGGAATACCATTATTATTATGACTTCAAATATTGGAGCTCGTAAATTAAAAGACTTTGGTGCTGGTGTTGGTTTTGGAACAGCTTCTCAAAAATCACAAGCTGATGAAAATGCAAAAAGTATTATTGAAGGTGCTCTTAAAAAGGCTTTTGCCCCAGAATTTTTGAATCGTATTGATGATGTAGTTGTATTCAACGCACTTGAAAAAGCAGATATTCATCAAATCATAAATATCGAATTGGTTAAGCTATTTAATCGTATTAAAGACCTTGGCTATGAATTAACCTTAAGTGATAAAGCTAAAGATTATATAGCAGATAAAGGTTTTGACAAACAGTATGGTGCACGTCCACTAAAAAGAGCTATTCAAAAATATATTGAAGATGCACTTGCCGAAGAAATTGTTACTTCGAATTTAAAAGAAGGTGATTCTATTTTTATTGATTTAGACGAAAAAGCTAATGAATTAAAAATTGATATAAAAACACCAGATAAAGCCACAAATTAATCAATTTGAGCCTTACTATAAATAGGTTAATTATTTATAAAAATTAGAAAAAGCCGTTTAGTTAACAATTAAACGGCTTTTTTCATGTCTTTTACGATCATATAACGATATAAGACATTGATTAACTTTATAATTTGTAGGAAACTTACAAAAAGATTATTTTTAGACTCATTTAATAACAACTATTTATTAATACTAAATTCTATAATCTAACCAAAACTACTTTATGAAATTTAATTTTTTAATGATAAGTGTAGGAGTTTCTATACTTATTTCTTGTAATGGTAATACAAAAAAGAACGAAAAAACCGAATCCGAAAAAGAAATAATTCCTCCTCCTATAGAAATGGAATTTCAAAAAATCCCTGTTCCTGCAGCTGCTGGCGAATCCATGCAGTGGCAACTTCAAAAAGAAGTTTCTGATGATTTTAACTACATTCACAAACCTGTAAATGTAAAAACTGATTTTGGTAATGGTAAATGGTATAATTTTTACCATAATGCATGGAACGGGCCTGGTTCGACTTACTGGCAATATGATCATGTAGCTGTTAATGGAAAAGATTTAATTATAAAATCTTCAAGAAATCCAAGTACTGAAAAAATGGGAGTTCCTGGAGTAAATGCAGGTTGTATTACTGGTAATAAAAGAGTAAAATACCCTGTTTTTGTCGAAGCCAGTGTTAGTGTATCTAATATAGCCCTAGCTTCTGATGTTTGGTTATTAAGTCCAGATGACACACAAGAAATCGATATTATTGAATGTTATGGTGGTAAAGAACCTAACAACTCTTATTTTTCTCAATTTATACACTTAAGTCATCATTCATTTATTAGAGATCCTTTTACCGATTATCAACCAAGAGATTTAAAAACATGGTGGAAAAGAAATGGAGTAACTAGTTGGGGAGAATATAGTTGGAATAATGGTAATAGAAAATATGTTCGTGTTGCTGTAAATTGGTTAAGTCCTTATCATTTTGAATATTATATTGATGGAGAATTAGTACGTGTGTTATATAAAAATGCTATGGCTAACAAAATTAACGGACAATGGGATTACGATTATTCTACAATGACTGATGGAAAACTAGATATGGATTCTGGTTACCAGAAACTTACCAATTTTAAATCTGAAGCCGAATATAGTTTAGCAACATTAAAACAAGCTAGCGAGGCATCTAAAGTAAATATTATTGATCCCTATAATTTTCAAAAAGGAACTGATTTTAATAAAGAAATGGATATCATAATAAATGTTGAGTCTCAAAATTGGCATGTATTAGACAAAAGAACGCCAAGTGATGAAGATTTAGCTGATCCAAGTAAAAATACAATGAAAGTGGATTGGATTAGAGTTTATAAACCAGTAAAAATCTAGAAATCTAATTTGTAAATACTATAAAACCATCTAAAAGTTATTATTTAGATGGTTTTTTTATTGTAAGATGTATAATAAAGTATTGATACGATTTACTAACAAAAATTTCACCTATACGTCGTTTGTTTTTCACTATTTATACGAAATTCTTATCAGTGAATCGTATGACTAAAATATTTTAATGATTTTATAGTTCATTAATAGTAATCAATACTTAACCGCTACAACCTTGCTCATTCCTAAAAAAATATATGATTTATTTATTTTTAAAAGCACACATGATTTATGTCATAAGGTTTTGAGTGAATACAATACTTACTATATTCATCTTTCATTATCGTGCCAAAAAAAATTTAGATTAAAAACACTTTATTTTTTGAGCAATATTGATTTTGATTCTGACAGAAATTTTAAGGTAGAAAAGTCAATGAAAATTCTTATCTCGAGTGCTTTTGCTCAAATAACATTTGGACTCCAAAAAAGTAAGTTAGATGTTTTTAAATTGATTAATGTAACTCCCGCTCCATACAGTTATCTACACTCAGATTTATTATTTAATGGCGACACTAATTTTGCTACCAAAACTATTAATTTATGCTGGCCTGTAGTAAAAACAGGATTTGAAATTAGTGACGATGCTTTAAATTTAGCTATTCACGAATTTGGTCATGCAATTATGTTAGAGGATAGCCGTAAAAATTTAATTTTTGGAAAAGCCTTAAATAAAAAAGTATTTGATACCTGGAAACATTTTGCTATTATTAAATTAGAAAAAATTAGAGCTAAAAAAAATGTAGTATTACGAGATTATGGAGGTACCAATATTATGGAACTTTTTTCGGTTTGTTTAGAGGCTTTTTTTGAAAATTCAGACCAATTTTATGAAAAAGAAACAGATCTTTATAATAGTATGGTAAAATTACTAAAACAAGACCCTAGAAATAAAGAGACTCCACTTTCATAATAATAACTATAACATCTGTGCTATTTAATACCTAACACTGCTACACTAATAAATTAGCGTTAAACCACTTTAAATTAAAAAAAATGAAGAAAAGAAAATTAGGCAAAAACGGATTTGAAATTAGTGAAGTTGGTTTAGGCTGTTGGCAAATTGGAGCAGATTGGGGAAACGAAATAGATAAAAAAAAGGCGTTTAAAATTCTTGATGAAGCCGTTAATAATGGAATTAATTTTTTTGATACCGCAGATGTATATGGAGATGGCCGTAGTGAGGAATTGATAGGAGAATTCATCAAAAATTCAAAAACAAAAATTAAAATTGCCACTAAATTTGGACGCAACTCCAATGTATTTCCTAATAACTATACTGAAACTGCATTAAGAAAAAGTGTAGCTGCTTCAATAAAGCGACTAAATATAACTTCTATTGACTTATTACAACTACATTGTATACCTACAGAAATATTAAAAAAAGGAGCCATTTTCGATTGGTTAAGAACACTAAAAAAAGAAGGTAAAATACTTCATTTTGGAGCCAGTGTAGAAAGTGTCGAGCAAGGCTTACTATGCATTGAACAAGATGAACTTCAATCGCTTCAAGTTATTTACAATATTTTTAGACAAAAATTAACTAAAGAACTACTGCCGTTAGCCTACGCTAAAGGCATAGGAATAATTGTTCGTTTGCCTTTAGCAAGTGGTTTGCTAACTGGTAAATTTACCAGCAATACTCAATTCCCAGAAAATGATCATCGAAATTATAATAGAGACGGACAAGCTTTTAATGTTGGTGAAACTTTTGCAGGCCTCCCCTTTGATACTGGCGTAAAATTAGCTGAAGATTTAAAAGCTTTCTGCCCCTCTGAAATGTCATTAACACACATGGCACTTCGATGGATATTAGATCATAAAGAAGTTTCTACTATTATCCCCGGAGCTAGTTCATCCAAACATATATTTGAAAACTCAAATACTAGTAACTTACACCCGCTCTCTAAAAAACTTATGTTTGATTTAAAAGAATTTTATGACCAAAAAGTTCACAGTAATATACGGGGTGCATACTAGCAAATTCTGTTTTTTATTAGGAAGAATTACTTCTTATAATGAATTTTATACCTCCAGAAAGAAATTGCACCTAAAAGAAATGCCCCTCCGACCGTGTAATACACAAAAGTAGGTGTTATTACCTGATCACCACTTGCGTAGGAATGTAAACCCGAAAGATAAAAATTTACTCCAAAGTATGTCATCATAATAGTCGTTATGGCTATCATAGATATAAAATTATAGGTCCACTTTCCACGTAAACCAGGTACCAAACGCATATGAATTACAAATGCATAAATCATAATACTAATTAAAGCCCAAGTTTCCTTTGGATCCCAACCCCAGTAGCGCCCCCAACTCTCATTGGCCCACTGGCCTCCTAAAAAGTTTCCAATAGTCAACATTACTAAACCAATAGTTAATGACATTTCATTGACTACAGTTAGTTCTTTAATATTGAGCTTCATTTTCTTTTTATTCTTTTTGGTAGTTAAAATCATTAATAATAATGCTACAGCTCCTAAAATAGCTCCTAAAATAAATGGTCCATAACTAGCCACAATTACAGCTACATGAATCATTAACCAATATGAATTTAATACCGGTTGAAGATTCGCTATTTCTGGATCCATCCAATTCATATGGGCTACCCATAATATTATGGATGCCACAAATGCTGTTGCTCCAATAGTTAAATCACTTTTCCTGCCTAAAGCAATACCAAAAAACATTGTTGCCCAACCTACATAAATCATAGATTCATAAGCATCACTCCATGGTGCATGTCCGGATACATACCAACGTGCTATTAAACCAGCTGTATGCATTAAAAACAAAAGGATAATACTATACTTACTAATAGCTACTAAAATACGAGTTGCTTTAGTTTTCTTAAAAATTTGAATTATAGTAAAAAGAATCATTAACAAACCTGCCAACGAGTAATATGTATACAGTTTTCTAAAAATATCATATTTGTTATATAGCATTTCAGTTTCAACTTTCTTTTCGGAAGGCAATACCGCATTGCCATATTTTTTTTGAAAGTTTTTAATACTCGATAAATATTTATCTGGCTTACTATAGTCTCCTGTTTGTCTGGCCTCTAATAATGAAGAACGGTATATTGGTAAAATTTGACGTGTATACACCGAGTCGATTCCTGAAAACTTAGATTCGTTAAGCATAGGTGGTGAAACCCATTTATTATTTTCATCATTCGGCAATGGAAATACTCGAAATACACTTCCGCTTAAAGCGGAATTTAATAAATAAAATTTTTCGTGAGTTTTTATAAAATCCTTTTCGAACTGATTGGGAGTATTCGTACTTGTTGCAGCATCAAGGTAAGGAGCTAATTTGTAACTTCCATCTTTTTCAAACAAGTCCACCAAAGCAACTCTACTCGCTTTTTTAGGAACTCCTAAAATTTTTCGAATACTATCATTTTTCCAATCAATATATATTAGAGGAATATTATACCAAGCAATTGGATTTTCTTGCATGGAAATAAATACTTGATCACTACTTAAACCTTCGTATTTAGTTCGTTTACTTAACTTTCGTAACAATTCTGATGCAAAAGTATTGATGGGCTTCATACGACCATTTTCATCTTGTATAACAATAGATCCAAATTTTGCTGCATGTTCTGGTGATACTGCATTGGCTTTTACTAATGAGTCTAATTGCTTTTTTGTTGGTCGTAAAGGAGCATCTGTTGGCAAAGTTGATTGCGCTTTTGCTGAAGTAAAATTCAGCATTATACCACAAATAAACACTAAACTTAAAGCTGCCTTTTTTAGCTTAATATCGCTTAACATTTTTTCTAAATCTTTAAAACGAGATCCTTTGATTAATAAAATCGCCATTAAACCTAAATATAATAAAGAATAGCCTAGGTAGGTAATCCAACTGCCCCAAAAGTCATGGTTAACCGATAATACTGTCCCTTTTTCATCTGGATCAAAACTTGCTTGAAAAAATCGAAAACCTTTATGATCCAGCACATTATTCATAAAAATTTCTTTCGGAATAGATTTACCATCTTCGACCAAATCAACTTTACTTTTGTAAGAGGCATATCCTTTTTCGGTTCCTGGGTATTTAGCAGCAATAAAATCATTCAATTTTAAAGCAAATGGAAGCTCTAATTCTTGTGAGCCATATCGTAACGAAAGTTCGAGTCCTCCAATTTTAATTTGTTTAAAATCATTTACAAACCCCTTCCCTCCTAATAATTTTAATCGTTTTGTTTCACCTTTAGTAATCACATCAATAATCAATGCATTCTGTTGTCCTTTCTCTTTAATTTTTGTTGCTGTTACATCGTAATTTCCTTTTACAGGTGGTTCGGGAATTACAAATTGAGTTCCGGCCATTTGATATAATGAACGTAATTGCAATTGTTGCACACTATCTCTTAATACTGTTCCTTCCAATTGATCTGCCATACGCATAAATGAACCTTCAAAAGGGGAGTAAATTGTATAATCACCTTTATTATACGTAATATTAATAGCACCTTCGGTAGGTTTATTAAATGCATATAAAATATTATGAATATTGCTTACTTCACCCGCTTTTAAATAATGCTCATGTCGTTTTCCTTCGCCCGCTTCAACTAATTTTAAATGCAATTCACCATCATCACTAGGCACTAAACCTAACTCAGCTCCTTCAATATAATCCACATAATTTATAGTAACTGGTTGCTTATTAAAATCCGTACTAACAGTAAAATCATTATTAGTTGGTGCGGCTAATTCTAATGCCGTATTTACTTTACGTTGTTTTAATTCACCATTGTAATCCCCTACCATTAAAAGTTGTAAATACGTTTTTTCTGAAAGAAATTTATTAGTTGTTTGCCCTTCGCGAATAGGCATAATACCTTCATAACTTAAATATCGCGTTATAAAAGCACCTATTAAAATAAAAATGAATGATAAATGCAGTAATAATGTTGGCCATTTTTCGCGTTTGTGTAAACGGTAACGAAATATATTTCCTGAAAAATTTAATAGAAAGATTCCCATAATTGCCTCAAACCACCAAGTATTATATACCCAAATACGTGCTGCAGGAGTTCCGTAATCGTTTTCCAAAAAGGTACCTATGGCCATTGATGTGGCAAAAGCCAAGAAAAGGATTGCCATTAATCGAGTGGAAAAAAGAATGCTAGCAATTTTTTTAAGAATCATACGCTAAATTTATTGCCACACTGTGGCTTTATTTTTTGGGGTAATCTAAATTGGGTGCAAATTTACAAACTGAAGCATTGTTTTACTACTAAACACCTATATATTTGAAGGAACTTTTATGAGTATTTATATATTACTTCAGTATTTTTAACACATGATTAAAGTTGTTGTTTTAGGTTCAGGAAATGTGGCCACACATTTATGTGTTTCTTTGGAAAAACACTCACGCATTTTATTACTTCAAAACTATAATCGAAAGGGTGAAAAAATAGCTAATTGTGGGGTAACAATAACCGACCAACCGATCAAAATTGTTACTGCAGATATTTATATTTTTGCCTTTAGTGATGATGCTTTAACTACTGTAAATACTGAGTTTATTCATTTAAAGGGATTAATCGTTCATACCTCTGGAAGTACTCCTTTGGAAGTGTTTTCTAATTTTGACCGCTGTGGTATTTTTTATCCTATTCAAAGTTTTAAAAAAAATATTCCTGTTTCTTTTTCTGATATTCCCATTGCAGTAGAAGCTTCCAACGAAAGTGATCAACAATTGTTAGTCCGTTTTGCCCAAAGTATTTCTAAATCGGTATATGTTTTAAATTCTGAACAACGAAACCTATTACATGTTGCTGCTGTTTTTGCTAATAATTTCAGCAATTTTATGTATACTCAGGCCGAAGAAATTTGTCAATCCAATGCTATTGATTTTGATATATTGAAACCTTTAATAACACAAACAATTACTAAAATTACTACAAGTAGTCCAAAAGAAATACAGACAGGCCCAGCGATTCGAAATGACCAAAAAACTATTGAACGACATATAACCACACTTACAGATCAAAAAAAAATAAAACTATACCAACTGCTTACAGCAGCAATACAAAACTATTATGAGTAAAAGTTATAAAGAATATTTAAACGAAATTACCACATTTATGTTTGACGTAGATGGTGTGTATACCGATGGATCATTACTTATTGATAATAATGGCAACTTATTACGTAGCATGAATACCAAGGATGGATATGCTACCAAAGTGGCTTTGGATAAAGGCTACAATGTTTGTATTATTTCTGGCGGAAAAAATGAAGCTGTAAAAAGTAGGTTTGAAGGTTTAGGTGTTAAAGATGTATATCTGGGTGCTGGCGATAAAATTAAATGTTACACTGAATATTTAGAAGCCAATAACATTAAGCCTGAACAAGTGCTTTATATGGGTGATGACTTGCCAGATTTGCCTGTAATGAACAGAATTGGATTACCTACATGTCCACAAGACGCTGTAGCTGAGGTTAAAGCTGCATCAAAATACATTTCGCACATTAATGGTGGAAAAGGATGTGTACGTGATGTTATTGAACAAGTATTAAAAGTACAAGGAAAATGGCCTACCGATGATGAGCGTACTATTACAAGTGCTTAATTTTAATAGGTTAAAGAACAACAAATCTATGATCTTGGTTAGTATGCTTTCACCAAAATAATCATAACCAGACAACGAACAACGAACAACTAAATAATATTAAATGTCCGAGATTGACGAAACCTTACTTTATAAAAACTTAAAAGAATATTTTGGGTACAGCGAATTCAGGCCACAGCAAAAAGAGATTATAACTGCAATTTTTGAAGGTCAGGACAATTTAGTTATTATGCCCACCGGTGGTGGAAAATCTATTTGTTATCAACTCCCTGCTACTATGCTTAGTGGTCTCACATTAGTTATTTCGCCGTTAATTGCTTTAATGAAGGATCAGGTAGATGGATTACGTGCCAATGGTATTGGTGCTGCTTTTATTAATAGCAGTCAAGCAGCAGAAGAGCAACACTCAATTTTTAATACCATTTTAGCTAATGAAACTAAGTTACTTTATGTAGCACCCGAAAGTTTATCACAACTTGAAGGTATATTAAATCAAGTTACTTTAAGTTTAATTGCCATTGACGAAGCCCATTGTATTTCTGCTTGGGGTCATGATTTTAGACCTGCTTACACACAACTAGGGTATTTAAAAAACAGATTCCCAAGCACACCTATCATTGCCTTAACGGCAACTGCTGACAAAGCTACTCGAGAAGATATTTCGAAGCAATTAAATTTAAATAATGCGACACTACACCTAAGTTCTTTTGATAGACCTAACTTAAGTTTAGAAGTGCGTCCTGGAGTTGATCGTGTAAAAAAAATACTTCAATTTGCTAATGATCACCCTAATGATAGTGGTATTATTTATTGTTTAAGTAGAAAAACTACTGAAAGTTTAGCAGAAAAACTAGAAGGTGCTGGCTTTAAAGCCAAAGCCTATCATGCAGGTTTAGGTCATCAAATTAGAGAGCAGGTACAAAACGAATTTATCAACGATCAATTACAAATTGTTTGTGCTACAGTAGCTTTTGGAATGGGGATTGATAAATCCAATGTACGCTGGGTAATACATTATAATTTACCAAAAAATATTGAAGGCTATTATCAAGAAATTGGTCGTGCTGGACGTGATGGCGTGCCCTCTGAAACTATTCTTTTTCATAGTTATGCCGATGTGGTTCAGTTACAACAATTTGCTACCAATTCAGGAAATACCGAAGTGCAACTTGCCAAATTGGATCGTATGCAACAATATGCCGATGCTTTAAGCTGCCGACGTAAAGTTTTGCTTAGTTATTTTGGCGAATTACCAGAAAAAGATTGTGGTAACTGTGATGTTTGTAAGCACCCGCCTACCTTTTTTGATGGAACAGTTCTAGCCCAAAAAGCATTGTCGACTATTGCTCGTGTAAAACAAAATGAACCTTTAGCTACTATTATAGATATTTTACGTGGTGCTCAAAATGCCACCATTTTAGAAAAAAATTATACTCAAGTTTCCACTTATGGTATTGGAAAGGAGGCTTCATGGAAACATTGGCAACAATATATTATTCAATTAATAAATCAAGGCGCCGTTGAAATTGCTTTTCACGAAAAAAACCACTTAAAACTAACACCCTTAGCTAAAAAAATATTATTTGAGAAACAACCTGTAAACCTGGCTACAATTATTGAAAAATCAGCACTTAAAACAGCTCCTAAAAAAGAAATTAGAGTTAAAAAGAGCACTGATTTGTTTGAACGCTTACGTTTATTACGTTTAAAACTTTCCAGAGAAGAAGAAATACCTGCTTATCAAATTTTTAGTGATGCTTCATTAAAAGAAATGGAACAAGCTAGACCAATGACTGATGATGAGTTTATGCAAATTAGTGGTGTTGGTAAAAAGAAAATGCAAGATTATGGACATGATTTTATTTCAGAAATAATCGCCTTTCATAAAGAAAAACAAACCACAAAAAAGTCTAAAAAAGAACCTACCTATATAACATCTGCTAATTTATTTAAAAATGGACTTAGTATTGAAGATATTGCTATGGAGCGTAAAATTGCTGAAACCACTATCGTTTCTCACCTATGTAAAAGCTATGAAACGGATAAATCAATAAAATTAGAAAAACTGATTGATCAGCACGATTTAAAAGCTTTAGAAAAAGCAAAAGTAATACTAGAAAACCCATCAACTTTACGCACCTATTTTGAGCATTTTAAAGAGGAAATGCCCTACGCAACGATTCGTATTGGAATAGCATTACTTGAAAAGTAACATAAATATTGAAGTTAATTTTAGGGGGAAATTAATTTGAATTGTCTTATACACGTAAAGCAAAATTCAGATTAATGAAAAAAATAGTAGTAACATTATTACTTTTAAGTGTAAATTTAGCAACAAAAGCTCAAGAGGCAAGTGTTGAAAAATCTTTTTTTGGAATCCAAGCGGGTCTATTTTCAATTTATACCCAATATGAAACTAAATTATCAAATTCATTTAGCCTTAGAGGCGAGTTTGGTTTGGAACCAGGAGTAACAATAAGTAGAGACAGTGGAAACGGAAGATTATTTTTATCGCCAGTAATTAATTTAGAACCTAGGTGGTATTATAACTTAAATAAAAGACAAAAGAACTCAAAACGAATTGATAACAATTCAGGTAATTTTGTTTCATTAAAAACATCATTTCATCCCGATTGGTTTAGTATTAATTCCGATTCTGGTAAACCTATTGATTTAATAAGTGATATTGTCATTACACCTACTTGGGGAATACGAAGAAATATTGGAAAAAATTTCAATTACGAAGTGGGTGCGGGCATAGCTTATGTTAAAAGACTAAAAGAATTCGAATCGTCTTATTTATCTAATGATTTTTTTACTTTTGATTTTCATCTTAGAATTGGATATACTTTTTAATTAATCCTTTTGAAAAAAATCACAAAAACAAAGAGGGTGCCTTATTTTAGACACCCTCTTTTTCGTAACCATTAATGGAAATACTATGTATTCAAAAGCTTACTTCACTTCTTCAAAATCCACATCTTCAACATCATTAGATGATCCGTCGGCTGCACCTGATGCATCTGCCTGAGGCTCTCCTGTTGGAGCTCCTTGACCTCCTGCTTCAGCTTGAGCTTTGTACATTTCTTCGCTGGCAGCTTTCCAAGCTTCATTTATTTTATCTAAAGCTGGTGAAATAACATCTAAATCTTTAGACTCATAAGCTTTTTTCAACTCTTCTAAAGCTGCTTCAATCGGTGCTTTTTTATCATCAGACAATTTTTCACCAAACTCCTTCAATTGTTTTTCTGTTTGGAAAATCATTCCATCAGCTTCATTCAACTTATCAGCAGTTTCTTTAGCTTTTTTATCTGCTTCAGCATTTGCTTCAGCTTCTTGCTTCATTTTTGCAATTTCTTCTTCAGTTAAACCAGAAGATGCTTCAATACGAATATCTTGAGACTTACCTGTAGCTTTATCTGTTGCCGAAACTTTAATGATACCATTTGCATCAATATCAAAAGTTACTTCAATTTGCGGAGTTCCTCTTTGTGCTGGTGGAATACCGTCTAAATGAAAACGTCCAATTGTTTTGTTATCCTGAGCCATAGGGCGCTCTCCTTGCAACACATGGATTTCAACACTTGGTTGGTTATCCGCTGCCGTAGAGAATACTTGAGATTTTTTAGTTGGAATCGTTGTATTTGCTTCAATAAGCTTTGTCATCACATTACCCATTGTTTCAATTCCTAACGAAAGTGGCGTAACATCTAAAAGTAATACATCCTTAACATCACCAGTTAAAACACCTCCTTGAATTGCTGCTCCAATAGCAACAACTTCATCTGGGTTTACTCCTTTACTTGGCGATTTTCCAAAGAATTTTTCAACAGCTTCTTGTACTGCTGGTATACGTGTAGATCCTCCTACTAAAATAATCTCATCGATATCGCTAGTTGATAATCCTGCTGATTTTAATGCAGATTGACAAGGCTCAATAGTACGTTTTACTAAATCATCAATTAATTGATCAAATTTAGCTTTAGTCAAACTACGTACCAAGTGCTTTGGTCCTGCTGCAGTAGCAGTAATATATGGTAAGTTAATTTCAGTAGATGCTGAAGATGATAACTCTATTTTCGCTTTTTCAGCTGCTTCTTTTAAACGCTGTAAAGCCATTGGATCTTTTCTTAAATCCATATTTTCTTCAGCATTAAACTCATCAGCTAACCAATCAATAATTTTTTGATCAACATCATCACCCCCTAAGTGCGTATCACCATCTGTAGCTAATACTTCAAAAACACCATCACCTAATTCTAAAATAGAAACATCATGTGTTCCTCCTCCAAAATCAAATACTACTATTTTTTGATCTGTATCTTTTTTATCTAAACCATAAGCCAAAGCTGCTGCGGTAGGCTCATTAATAATACGCTCTACAGTTAAACCTGCAATTTCACCAGCTTCTTTAGTGGCTTGACGTTGCGCATCATTAAAATAAGCAGGAACCGTAATTACTGCTCTACTTACATCTTGACCTAAATAATCTTCAGCAGTTTTCTTCATTTTTTGAAGTGTCATTGCTGAAAGCTCTTGCGGAGAATATAAACGACCATCAATATCTACACGTGGTGTGTTATTATCTCCTTTTACAACTTTGTATGCTGAACGCTCTGCCTCTTTACTTGATTCAGAGTATTTGTTCCCCATAAATCTTTTAATAGAAGATATGGTTTTTGTTGGGTTTGTTACCGCTTGACGTTTTGCTGGGTCACCTACTTTAATCTCGCCACCTTCAACAAAAGCAATTACCGATGGTGTAGTTCTTTTTCCCTCTGCATTAGGAATAACCACAGGCTCGTTTCCTTCCATTACAGATACACAAGAGTTTGTAGTTCCTAAATCAATTCCAATAATTTTAGACATAAACTATGTATTTTATTATTAACTTATTTGTTTCAATTTTACGATTGTACTTAAGTCAATCATTATGCCATCTCAAAATTACTGACATGATGTCATAAAAAATAACCATTAACACTTTAAAAGCTAAGTAAGGTTACTATTCTAGTTATTAAACTCTAATAATTGTTTCAAAAATTGGCATCAAAATATACAAACCTGAAAATTTTATTTTATAGTTGATTTATCTTTTATATATTTGAATACAATATGAGAACACAGAATTTTTTAAATACAATGAAAAAAACTATGAAACGTACATTCTTTGAATGAGTTACGGATGATTAGTATTATATAAAATCTAATAAACCTCGTAGCTCTGCTACGGGGTTTTTTTGTACCTAATTTTTAATTTAAATCACATGGATATCACAATTTCAACTTCAAAAAACATTGACTTAGCACAAATTATTGATTTGTATAAAGCTAATAAATGGAGTGCTGCCAAAAAACCAGAAATTTTACATAAGGCACTAATGAATTCTCATTCATTAGTAACGGCATGGAATACTGATAAACTTGTTGGCTTAGGAAATGCTATTTCTGATAATTACCTGGTTGTTTACTACCCTCATCTATTGGTTTTACCTGAATACCAAAACAAGGGCATTGGAAAACTACTTATGAATAAATTACAGGAAAAATATATGCAATTTCATATGCAAATGTTAACCGCAGATAAAGAAGCTATTTCATTTTACAAAAAAATGAAATTCAAAACCGCTGGAAATACTTCTCCTATGTGGATTTACAACGGTAGCGAACATTAATTATTTAGAAACAAACAAGTTGCTCACAAACAACTTTTAAAACACCTCCTTAAGGAGAAAATAGAATTATGATTTTAGAAAACGAGAGAGTTAGACTGATTCCTTTTAATATTAACACTGCTAAAGGCTTACATGAAATTATTTTTGATGATGCCATTTGGGAATTTATGGGACATTATATTCGAAATCAAAAAGATTTGGATAACTACATTAATAACACTTTGCAAGCTAAAATAGTAAATACAGCCATTCCATATTTAATTGTAGATAAAGATTATGGTACTTTAGCTGGCTGTACACGCTTTGGCAAAATTGACACTAACAACAAAAGAGCCGAAATTGGGTGGACCTGGTATGGAACTCAATTTTGGGGAACAGGCTTAAACACTGCCGTTAAAGCTTTACTTTTAGATTTTGGCTTTATTAATCTTCAATTAAACCGGATTCAATTTGGTGCCGATACCAGAAATATTCGATCACAAAAAGCTATTGAAAAGCTTGGTGCAACAAAAGAAGGAATTCGTCGTAATCATTATATAGATAGCGAAGGTGTAAGTAGAAATGATGTTTACTATAGTATAACTAAAGAAGATTGGTTACATCATCAACAATTAGTCTTAAGTAAAAAAGATGGTGTTAGTGCTGTAAATGAGCTTTGCTATTACATCTAAATTATATTTCAGAACTTTGCTTTAAAGTTTTGAAATGTAATACCAATAAAATCAGCTCTTGAATCCTCTTTTTAATTTAAAGAGAGGATTCAAGAGTTATATATAAAATAAACTCACAATGTGGATTTAAATAAATAAATTTGTAAAAAAGTTGCATTGAAACAATTCCATTATAAAATAGCGCTGCTAGTATTTGTGTTTACTGGTAATTTAATTGCGCAAAACTCAAAAGTTATTGATGTTGTATCGGATCGTTTAGAAATTGACGAAAAAAAATATCCAGGTGCCACACTACTAAGTAAAATAGACAATCAAGTATACTTAAAGCACAAGGGAATTGAAATTTGGTGTGATCAAGCTGTACATTATGGTACAGATCGTTTTGTTAAAGCTTATGGTAATGTACAAATGAAACAAGGTGATACATTAACTATGACCAGTAAATATGCTGAATATAATGGAAACACTGAATTTGCCTATGCCAGTACAAATGTGGTATTAGAAACTGAACAGAACACTTTAAAAACTGATACTTTATTTTTTGATAGACTTCGCCAACAGGCATATTATCGAAGTGGTGGAACTGTTATTGATTCTAGTATGACTTTAACAAGTCGTATAGGTCGGTATTACATGGATCGTAAATTCTCAACATTTACAACCGATGTTGTAGTCGTAAATAATGAAAACACCTTAAACTCTGAACGCTTAGATTATTTTAATGAAACTGGAAAAGTATACCTATACGGACCATCAACGGTTAAAAGTCCCGAAAGCACATTGTATTGCGAACGTGGCTTTTATAATACCAAAACTGATATTGGTTATGCCATAAAAAATGCACGTATTGATTATGATAATCGACGCGTATTAGGTGATAGTATTTATGTAGACAATAATATTAATTTCGCTTCGGCTACCAACAATATTCGAGTAATTGACACTGCCAACCACAGTCTAATAAAAGGACATTATGCAGAGGTTTTTAAAAATAAAGATTCTGTATTTATTACTAAACGTGCATTGGCTATTTCAAAACAAGAAAACGACTCTATTTTTATTCATAGCGACACCATAATGGTTACAGGAAAACCAGATAAACGTTTGTTACGTGGTTTTTATGATGTTCGCATTTATAAAACAGACCTAAGCGGAAAATGTGATTCTATTAGTGTTGCACAAGTGACTGGCTTTACCAAAATGATAGGAAAACCTATTTTATGGTCTGCTAAAAATCAAATGACTGGGGATACCATTCAATTAATTTCAAATCAAAAAACAAGTAAATTAGATTCATTAAAAGTGTATAATAATAGCTTTTTAGTACAGCAAGACACCCTAAAAGAAGGATTTAATCAGGTCAAAGGAGCTATTTTATACGGACTTTTTAAAGAAAATCAGTTATATCAAGTAGACATTGATAAAAATACAGAGACTATATATTTTCAGCGCGATGATAAACAAGAAATGATTGGAATTAATAAAGTAGCCTGTAGTAACATTCGTATCTTATTTGAAGAGCAAGAAATGACCGATATTTATTATTATGATAATGTTGAAGGTACACTCTATATGGAAGAGGAATTACCACCTAATGCTCGAGAATTAGATGGTTTACAATGGCGTGGTGACGAACTTATTTCTAGTAAAAAAGACTTATTTAGAGATGAAGCTCCTTTTCAACTAACTAAAATTAAAGGTTTACCTCTGCCCGAAGAAGAAAAAGACTTTTTTGATGAAGAAACGTTAAAACGAATAAACGATCAACGTTCAGAATATTCTCGCTTTAAAGATGTAAAACTAAAAGAGGAAACTAGTGACTAGTTTTATATGGTCTATTATGAGATAGTTAAATAACTTTATTTAAAGGATATAAAAGAGTTAGTTCCATTGCAAACTTTAAATATAAAAACTGTCAACTGTCAACTAATTAATAATAGCAAATGAAAAAAGACTTTTTCGCATACCAAGCTCAAACCACTCCTTTCCCCTTAGCTATGGAAGTTTCTCACGCAAGTGGAAGCTATATCTATGACACCAAAGGAAATGCACATTTGGATTTTGTAGCGGGAGTTTCTGCTTGTAGCTTAGGCCATTGCCACCCAAATGTGGTAAAAGCTATAAAAAACCAAGTTGATCAATATTTGCATGTAATGGTCTATGGAGAATATATACAACAACCCGCTGTTGAATTAACTAAACTAATAGCCAAACACCTACCCAATCCATTAAACAAAACATATTTAACAAATTCTGGTACCGAAGCTATTGAAGGTTCACTTAAATTAGCACGTAGAGTTACCGGCAGAAGCGAAATTATTGCTGCGAACAAAGCCTATCATGGCAATACTATGGGTTCGTTGAGTGTTATGGGTTATGAAGAACGAAAGCAAGCTTTTAGACCTTTAATACCCGATATTCATTTTATAGAATTTAATAATGAAGCTGATTTAGAAAAAATAACAACTAAAACAGCAGGAGTTATTTTAGAGACTATACAAGGTGGTGCCGGGTTTGTTCAACCTATAAACGGATACCTTACTAAAGTTAAAAAACGTTGCGATGAAGTTGGTGCTTTATTAATTTTAGATGAAATTCAACCCGGAATTGGCCGTACAGGTAAATTATTTGGTTTTGAAAATTACGATGTAGTTCCTGATATTGTCGTTACAGGTAAAGGGCTCGGAGGTGGCTTACCTGTAGGCGCATTTACTTCCTCAGAAAAACATATGGATTTACTTATGGATAATCCAATGCTTGGACATATAACCACTTTTGGTGGCAACCCCGTAATAGCGGCTTCATGCTTGGCTACACTACAAACTATAATTTCATCAGATTTAATGCCCAGCACTTTAACAAAAGAACAGTTGTTCCGAAGCTTGTTAATTCATCCATTAATTAAAGAAGTTAGAGGCATTGGTTTAATGTTAATAGCACTACTCCCCTCACCCGAATTGGCTGTTGAACTTGTTATGAGGTGTAAAGAAAAGGGGTTAATTCTTTTCTTTTTATTATTTGAAAAAAGAGCCGTAAGAATAACTCCACCATTAACAATAAGTGAGCATGAAATTCAAAAAGGGTGTCAAATTATTATTGAAACTTTAAACGAGCTACATAAATAACTATATCTTTGATCTCCTTTTAATAAATTTAACTAGTTAAACATCGACTAAATAATAAATTTCATTTAATTATGACTTTAATGAAACATAAACAGGTTAATTAAATTATATAGTACGGCATTAAATTTGTTAATTAATATGTTAACAATACAATTGAATATTTCGAAAAATTACAAATTTAGATTGTAAATTGATATATCAAATGTTAGTAGCATACTTAACAAAACTCGCTTGCCAAAAGCACGATATTTTTTGTGTGTGAATTCATCGAATTAAAGCCTTTTGAAAGGGTAAAAAAATAGTCATATGTATTTAAGCCATCACGACGATAATGAAAATGTTGCATTAGATAGGTATGAAGCCATGCTTAAATCTAACAGAGTTATTTTCTTTGATTCTAACGAATTTGAAAATATTATACATTTCTACTTAGACAATGGAAAATTGGCTAAAGCAAAAAAAGCGATATCATTAGGTTTAGCCCAGCACCCTTCATCTACCAATTTAAAACTACTTAATGTTGAAATTATGGTTTTTGAAGATGAATTAGATAGCGCGGAGCGATTATTAAATCAACTGCAAGCTTTAGAGCCTGAAAATGATGAAATATTTATCCAAAGAGCATCAATAATTTCTAAACGAAATGATCATTTAAAAGCTATAGAATTATTAAAAAAAGCTTTAAAATTAACACAAGATAAAGTTGATGTACATTCTTTATTAGGTATGGAATATCTTTTTATGGATGATTTTGAAAATGCAAAAAATCAATTTATTAAATGTTTACAAATAGAACCCGATGACTATTCGTCTTTATACAATACTATAAATTGCTTTAATTTTTTAGATCAACCCGAAGAGGCCATTAATTTTTTAACAGAATATTTGGATAAAAATCCATATTGCGAAGTGGCTTGGCACCAATTAGGAAAGCAATATTGTGATATTAAAGAATTAAAGAAAGCACTTGCTGCTTTTGACTTTGCTATTATTAGCGATGATACCTTTGTTGGGGCATACATAGAAAAAGGCAAAGTATTAGAAAAATTAGGTCGCTACAATGATGCTATTGAAAATTATTCAATTACGTTAGAATTAGAAGACCCTACTTCATTCGCTCTTTTACATATTGGTAAAAGCTTTGAAAAATTAGGCGATCAAGCAAATGCTTTGCATTATTTCAAAAAAACAGTAAATGAAGATCCTCTTTTAGACAAGGGGTGGATTGCAATTACTGATTTTTACAAAACAAAAAAAGATTACCAAAAAGCTTTGTACTACATTAATAAAGCTTTAGAAATTGATTTTGAAAATGTTGATTATTGGAAATGTTACGCGAAAATAAATCAACGATTAGGTTTTTTAGAAGAAGCAGAAAGAGGTTACAGAAAATCCTTAGAATTTGGCGATTATGATATTAATACATGGATTGAGCGTACCGATCTATTGCTAAAATTAGGAGAAATTGATGCGGCTATAATATGCCTAGATCAAGCTTTGGAACTCTACCCAGACAACAATGAATTATTCATAAGACTGGCTGGTTTACACTACAAAAAACAGCAAAAAGATAAAGCTAATTTTTATTTAAAGACAGTATTAAAATCTGATCCTGAGTATTTTATAATTTTTGAAGAATTGTTCCCCAATCATTTAAACTTAGCTGAGGTAAAACATATTTATAGTGATTGTATTTAATTATTAACAACTAATTACAACCATCTTAAATTAATATTCTATATGAAAAAAGAATATGCCATTTTGCCCGATAGAATAAAAGCTGCTGTTATCGATAGTTGTATTTTAATTATTACCATGTATACAGCTTCTGAAACTTTAAATTTATTGGAGTTCGTTCCAGATTATGCTAGAATTACTATAGCGATACTATTTTTTGTTCTTTATGATCCATTTTTTACAAGTTACCTTGGAGGAACTATTGGACATACTTTTAGTAATATTACAGTCAAAAAAGACACAAATAGAGATAAAAACATTAGTTTACCTAAAGCCTTTTTAAGGTTTTTTATTAAAATGGCTTTAGGATGGGTATCAATGTTGACAGTTACTGGAAATGATAAGAATAAAGCTATTCATGATATAGCTATAGACTCTGTAGTACTTAAATACAAAAGTTAAATATATAATTCTTGGTGATGCTTTTCTCTTTATAAAAAATTAAAGAAATCATCACTCTAATTAAAGTTTCAAACACTGTTTTTATCTATTTAAATTAATTCTACAAATAAATAATTATTGGATTCAATTAAAATACAAAGTTTATTTACATATCCTATCAAATCAACAAAAGGAGTAAAAAACTCATCAATTTCTGTTTCCGAAAGTGGATTTATACACGATAGGAATTTTGCAATTATTGATGAAAACAATAAAATTATTACCGCTCGAGAAAGACCCGAGCTTTTAAAAGTAGAAGCAATAATTAAAAAAACTAAATTATATATTAACTTTACTAATAATGCTATTGTTGTTGATCTTGCTAATTTTTCAAAAAAAACAATTCAGGTAAGTCTATTTAACGAAATTACAACAGTAAAGCCTATTGATGACCAAATTAATGATTTACTATCGGAATACTTAAACCAGGAATGTAAACTGATAAAATTTTATGCATCTAAAAAAAATATCATTAATAAAGCGTTTAATGATCTGGCTCCAATACATTTAATTTCCATTGCGTCATTACACGATTTAAATAAAAAATTAAAAACGCCTTTAACCATTCATAACTTCAGACCTAATATTGTAATTTCTGGCTGTGATGCCTATGAAGAAGAATCATGGAAAATACTCAAAATTGGCTCATGTGAATTTGATGTTATTTCTAAAACAGAGCGTTGTTCTATGACTACTATTGACCCGAATACATTACAAAGGAATAAACAACAAGAACCTTTAAGAACTTTGTCTACTTACAAAAAAGAAAACAAATCTGTTAATTTTGGTATTTATTTAATGCCCGTTACTTTAGGTCACATTAAGTATTCAGATAAAATTAAAATAACATAATTCATAGTGATTTTTTAATACTACTACTCTCCTATTTTTAATTACTTTTGGTACTATAAAAAAAGCTTAATTATCATTATGCAAAGAACACTTAAAGATTACTTTATTATTTTATTGAAAGGCATGGCTATGGGAGCAGCAGATGTAGTTCCTGGAGTATCTGGAGGAACCATTGCTTTTATATCTGGAATTTATCAAGAATTAGTTGAAAGTATTTCCAATATTAATTTAGCACTTTTTAAAACAATAAAAATAGAAGGCTTTAAAACTTTTTGGAAAAAAGCCAATGCAAATTTTTTAATTGCTTTGGTTTTTGGAATTATTATTAGCGCTTTAAGCGTAATGAAACTCATGCATTTTTTATTAGAAAATCACCCTATTAAAATTTGGGCTTTCTTTTTTGGTTTAGTTCTTGCCAGCATACTCTTTGTGGCTAAACAAGTAACCAAATGGAATATGATTACTATTTCTGCATTAATTATAAGTGCTATCGGAGCGTATGGAATTACACAATTAAGCACTATGCAAGGAACAGATAACATTGGTTTTTTAATTTTTGCCGGTGCAATAGCAAGTTGCGCTATGATATTACCTGGTATTTCTGGTGCATTTATTCTTGTATTACTAGGTGCTTATGCTACAGTAAGTGAATCAGTACACAATCATGATTTAAAAAAAGTAAGTGCTATTGCTATAGGAGCAATAATTGGTTTATTATCTTTTTCTCGTTTATTAAAATGGTTATTCAACAACTATAAAAATGAAACACTTGCCATTTTAACAGGTTTTATTTTAGGTTCTCTTAATAAAATTTGGCCTTGGAAAAAAATTCTAGAATCGGTTATTATTGGTGATAAAACGGTTACCTTAAAAGAACAATCAGTATTGCCAGGCAATTACAACGGAGACCCACAAATACTGTTTGCGATATGTTTGGCTATTTTTGGCTTTTTAAGCATATTAGTATTAGAAAAATTAAGCGAACAAAATAAATAATTTATTTATGCCTCAAAGCACGCGTACCTTAGCTGATAAAATCCTTCTTATATTAAAAGGACTTGCTATGGGAGCTGCCAATAAAGTACCAGGAGTATCGGGAGGTGTTGTTGCTTTTGTTGCAGGCTTTTATGAAGAGTTTATTTACTCACTTCAAAAAGTTAATTTTAAAGCCTTTAAATTATTCATAAACTTTAGATGGGCTAGTTTTTTTCAATACATTAACGGCTCTTTTCTGGGTTTACTAATTTTAGGAATGCTCATTAGTTATTTTAGCGTTTCAAAAATATTAGACTATTTTTTAGTAACACATGAGCTTTATGTATGGTCCTTATTTTTTGGAATGATTTTAGGTTCTGTGGTATATATTGCTCGTACATTTAAAAATTGGAATACCGCTACTATTTCTTTTTTAATTGGAGGAACCCTTGCTGGAGTTGCTATTAGTTTATTACCCCCTAGCACTCAAAATGACAATTTAATTTTTGTGTTTTTTTGTGGTATAATAGGTGTTTCTGGTATGACTTTACCTGGTCTTTCTGGTTCATTTATACTCATTTTACTTGGTAATTATGTGCTATTATTAGTCGATTCTGTAAATACACTATTTGATACCTTTATTCATGTTTTTAATAACGATTATAGTTTTTTAAATGATCCTGAACATATGCGGTTGTTAACTGTTTTAATTGTTTTTAGTATTGGATCTGTAGTTGGTATGGTTAGCTTATCTCATTTACTTGGTTACGTACTTAAACAATATAAAAATCAAACTTTTGCCAGTATCACTGGTTTTATTTTAGGTTCACTTGGAGTAGTATGGCCGTGGAAAAACAAAATATTTAAATTAAATACTCAAGGCGAATTGCTTGTTGATAATAATGGTAATCCTATATTAGATCACTTTGAACGCTATTTACCAGAATTAAATATGAATACATACATCGCATTACTTTGGATAATTATAGGTGTTGCTTTAGTTTTGTACTTAGACTATATAGGAAATAAAAACACCCAAATAATTAAAGATTCCTAAAAGGAAATTACATCAATGAAAAAAACTTACGGTTTATTAGGTAAAAATATTAGCTATTCTTTTTCTGCATCTTATTTTAGTGAACGTTTTGAAAAAGAAAGTATAAATGCAAATTACCAAAACTTTGATTTACAAAATATCGAAGAACTAAATGAAGTATTAAAAACTAACAACCTAAACGGTCTAAATGTAACTATACCTTATAAACAGGATATTTTTCCTTTTTTAAAACGTTTAGATCCTATAGCAAAAACTATTGGAGCTGTTAATGTTATTAAATTTGAAAAAGATGGCAGCTTAACAGGATATAACAGCGATTTTTATGGCTTCAAAAATTCGTTACTACCATTACTAAAAGAAACACCTAAAAAAGCATTAATACTTGGTACTGGTGGTGCTTCAAAAGCTGTTGCTTATGCACTTGAAAGTCTAGGAATTGAGTATACTTTTGTTTCACGAAATAAAAAAGACAACCAATACACCTACGAGGAACTAAATCAAGATATAATCGAAACTAATTTACTTATTATAAATTGTACCCCTTTAGGCACCTTTCCAAATATATCAGTAAGTCCCGATATCCCTTATGAATTTGTGACAGATAAGCATATTTTATACGACCTTATATACAATCCTACAGAAACTACTTTCTTAAAAAAAGGTAAAGAAAAAGGAGCCGTAATATGTAATGGATTACAAATGCTTATTTTACAGGCTGAGAAATCTTATGAAATCTGGAATTCATAGGCAATATTTCAATACCGTATTTGTGCTTATTTACTACTAAAATTTATTATCTTTCAAAAATCTAAAATTGAAATCGTTTACCAATGTCTATTAGTGAAAATTTAAATACCGATTTAGAAGCTCAAAATGATGCTACTGCAGAAAACGAATCATCAGTTACAAATACCACTGATGAAAGTAATCCTGTAAAAGTTGAAGCTACAGAAACTTCTGATAATATTGAACAAAAGCCCGAAGTAACTACTCCAACTGAGGTAAACAATGAAAATGAAGAGTTAACCCAAAAAGAAGCTTCTGCAGAGAAAGTTATCGAAATTCCTGTTGAAGATTATGCTACTTATAGCCAGGAAGAGCTTTTGGCCAGTTTAAAAAAACTTTCAAATAATTACCCTGTACAATTGATAAAAGATCAAGTAGAGGATATTCGAAAATGTTTTAACAAAAATTTTGACGAAAAAGCAGCTAAAAGTAAAGAGGTATTTATTGAAGAAGGTGGTAATGAAATTGATTTTTATTTTACAACTCCACTAAAACGTGAATTTAACGAGTTGTATTTTAACTACAAGGATAAAAAAAATGATTACTACAAAACTTTAAAAACAAATTTAGAAAAGAATTTAAAGCATCGTTTAGAACTTATTGATCAGTTAAAAGAATTGATCTCTTCCAACGAAACGGTAAACAAAAAATTCAATTCCTTTAAAGAAATAAAAGAACAATGGCATCAAGCAGGTGCTATACCTAGAGATCAAAATAATGTAGTTTGGAATACTTTTTATCACCATGTCGATAAATTTTATGAAATCATCCATTTGGATCGCGAATTCAGAGATTTAGATTATAAACATAATTTAGAACAAAAAGTAAAAATTATTGAACGAGCTAAAGAGCTTACTCAAGAAACTAATATTAACAGAGCCTTTAGAGAACTTCAAGTTTTACATAAAATTTGGAAAGAAGAAATAGGACCTGTTGCTAAGGAATATAAAGATTTAATTTGGGATAAGTTTAGTGAGCTAACACGTGAAATACATGACAATAGACAGGCTCATTATGCTGAACAAGATGCCAAACAAGAAGAAAATTTAATTGCCAGAAAAGATATAATTACTCAAATTAACACCTTAACTGAAGCGCCTAAAAGCAACCATAGTGATTGGCAAAAAGCGATGCAAAAAGTAGAGGAATTACATGAGCGCTTTAAAAAAGTGGGACGAGTACCTAATGAATTTAAAAACACTATTTGGGATGAATTTCGTACTGCTGAACGTGGCTTTAATAAAGCCAAAAATGAATTTTATAAACAAATAAAAGGAGATCAATTAGAAAACCTTAAAAAGAAACGAGATTTAATTGCTACTGCAGAAGCCAATAAGGATAGTGATGAATTTGATATTGTTACACCTTTGATGAAACGCATACAAAGTGAATGGAAATCAATTGGTCATGTACCTAGAAAAGATAGTGACAAAGTATGGAAACAGTTTAAAGATGCTTGTAATTATTATTTTGATAGAATAAACAACAAAAAAGAGGCTGCTAGCGCTGCTCAAGAAGAAGCTTTAGTTAAAAAAACTGATTTCCTTGAAACTTTAAAATCTCATATAGTTACCGATCTTGATTCTGTTATTTCTAAAATAAATGAATGGAAAAATTTTGGCAGTGTACCTTATAAAAAACGAAAAATTGAAGATGAATTTAGTCAAGTTTTAGATGGTATGTTTGCCAAACTTAATCTAAACAAAAAAGAAGCTGAGCTTATTAAATTCGATAATAAGTTAGCTGAAATGTCTTCACAAAATAATGAACGTTTATTACTTGATGAAAAATCATTTATACGCAAACGTATGGATGAATTAAAATCTGAAATACTACAATTAGAAAATAATTTACAATTTTTCAAACATGCAGATAAATCAAACCCTATGGTAGCTGATGTGTATAAAAAGATTGATAAATTTCAAGATGATTTATCACTTTGGAAAGAAAAATGGAATAAAATAAAATCACTTTAATTTTATTTTGTGAAAGAAAATTACCAATCCACTTAATTTTAATTAAGTGGATTTTTTAATCTATTAAAACTTGTTATGCAATGCTCATTATGTAGAAGTATTAAAACGGTGCTTTTTTTTAAAACAAAAAAAAGGGTTTACTATAAGTGCAACAATTGTGATGCTATTTGCTTACATCCCGATTTTTATTTAGATCCGCTATCAGAAAAAGAACGTTACGACAAACACAGTGATGATATAGAAGATAAAGGTTACCAAAACTTTGTTTCACCTCTTGTTAAGGGGGTTATCAATAATTTTAAAACAACTCGTATAGGTTTAGATTATGGCTGTGGCAAAACAGCAATTGTAAAACAATTATTACAACGAAAGGGTTTTACCATTAATGGTTATGATCCTATATATTTTCCTACGATAGATACCCTTAAATTTAAATACGATTTTATTACTTGTTGTGAAGTCGCTGAACATTTTTATAATCCTTGTACTGAATTTAAAAAAATACATCAGATGCTTCTTCCTACTGGAAAACTTTTTTTAAAAACCTATCTATACGATAGCACAATTGATTTTAGTACTTGGTGGTATAAAAATGATCCTACTCATGTTGTTTTTTACACTACAAAAAGCCTTCAATTTATTAAAGAAGCTATTGGTTTTAATGAGCTTACCATTTTTAATGATCATATTGTTTTGAGCAAATAATTTAAATTTAGGCTTCTTTTTTTTAACATTTCATTATTAGTCTCTTTTTTGTCTTCCAATAACTATACGTTACAAAATTGTTAAGACAGTTTCCGTATATTTGCAGCAAATTTAAAAACATTCAAATGTCTCAAATTGCAGCATTGCAAGCAGTATCCCCTATTGATGGACGATATGCTGGAAAAACACAAGCCTTAAGTGCCTATTTTAGTGAAGAAGCACTTATAAAATATCGTGTACGTGTTGAAATCGAATATTTTATCGCTTTATGCGAAATTCCATTACCTCAATTACAAGAAATTGATACAGCGATTTTTCCAAAATTAAGAAGTATCTATACTGATTTTTCAAGTCAAGATGCGCTTAAAATAAAAGAGATAGAAAGCGTTACTAACCATGATGTAAAAGCAGTTGAATATTTTATTAAAGAAAAATTCGATATACTTGAACTACAAGCTTTCAAAGAATTTATTCATTTTGGGTTAACTTCTCAAGATGTTAATAATACGGCTATACCACTTAGTATAAAAGAAGCTTTAAACGATGTTTACAATCCTTCTTATAATGAATTAGTATCAAAAATTAGTGCATTGGCTATTGATTGGAAAAATATTCCTTTATTAGCCCGTACACACGGTCAACCTGCATCGCCTACTCGTTTAGGTAAAGAGTTAGATGTATTTGCAATTCGTTTACAACAGCAATTTGATCAATTAAAACATATTCCCAATGCTGCCAAATTTGGAGGTGCAACGGGTAATTTTAACGCGCATCATGTAGCTTATCCTTCAATCGATTGGAAAGCATTTGGAACAAAATTTGTGGAAGAAACTTTAGGTTTACATCATTCTTTTCCTACCACTCAAATTGAACATTATGATCATATGGCTTCATTATTTGATGCCTTAAAAAGAATAAACACAATCATTTTAGATTTAGACCGTGACATATGGACTTATGTATCCATGGACTATTTTAAACAAAAAATTAAAAAAGGTGAAGTAGGTTCATCTGCAATGCCTCATAAAGTAAACCCTATTGACTTTGAAAATAGTGAAGGTAATATAGGTATAGCCAATGCTTTGTTTGAGCATTTATCTGCTAAATTACCTGTAAGTAGGTTACAACGTGACCTAACTGACAGTACTGTTCTTCGTAATGTGGGTGTTCCTTTAGGGCACACATTAATTGCTTTTCAATCAAGTTTAAAAGGTTTGAATAAATTGTTATTAAATGAAGATAAATTAGCTCAAGATTTAGAAAATAATTGGGCCGTTGCTGCCGAGGCTATACAAACTATTTTACGAAGAGAAGCTTACCCTAATCCATACGAAGCTCTAAAAGGACTTACTCGTACAAACGAAAAAATTAATGCAAAAACTATTGCTAATTTTATTGATACATTAGAAGTTTCTGAAAAAATTAAAACTGAACTTAAGCAAATAACACCTAGTAACTATACTGGTATTTAATAGTTTTTTAATAAAAAATGAATAAAAAACCCTATAATGATCAATTAGTATTTGTATTAACTCCAATTATTTGCATTGGATTTGTACTACTTGCCTATAGTGGTTTAATGGATTTTAAAGCAGTACAAGTCCTTTGGTTTGTACTGCTTTTATATTATTCTTATTTAATATTTTTAATATTAAAAGACAAAAGAAAAGCCTCTAAAAATGCTGATTCAATAAAAGATTAATATGCTGTACATCTGTAAAGTTTAGCTTTGTAGTAAAAGCATATACTTTTGATTTTCCGCTGTTCTCTTGCTTAATAAGCACAAATTCCTTTTGTTTAGCTCCTAATCTTTCATAACCGTTTTCATTTAATTTAGTAAATGAAGCTGTTGCTAAAAATTGTTGTACCCTAGTTGCTAAAATTGCATTACCAGACTTATTTTCATCAGAGTAAACTTCAAAATGAGTAAGCGCTGCCATAAAATTTTTATAAAATTTTGCATTTTCTTCATTCTGAGAAATCTTTACATTTAATAATAATGGAAATAATTTAGGATTCATTTCCGTTTTTTTTACGGTAATTAAATCATCAAAATTGGGGAAATTTTTTATCTGCGCCTGTAAATTAAGAGCTAAAAAAAAGATAATTATTAGGCTTATATATTTTTTCAATGGCATGTTTTCTAAAACTTAACAAAAATAACTTTTTAACTTGTATTATCTAATATTTAAATTCTAATTTATTAGATGTATTACAACAAGTATTCCACTTATTAATTTCAATATCAAATAAATACACTTATTTTAAAGTTTCTCCTTATTATAAAAAAATATTTAAGATTAAAAACTTTTACATAAACGTTAAAAAACTCGATTTTGTGTTAAAAAAACTTATTTTTTTACACAATTTCAACAACTAAAAGTTGATTCTATTACGTATAAAATGATATATTTGATAATAAAACACTTGGAATGCTATTTAAACACCCGTATGTACTTTATGCATTATTTGCATTAATCATTCCTATTTTAATCCATCTATTCAAACTTCGAAAGTTTAAAAAAACGGCATTTACAAATGTTGCTTTTTTAGAAAAAATACGCTTGCAAACACGTAAAAGTTCGCAACTTAAAAAATGGCTTGTATTAGGTGCTCGGTTACTTTTACTCTCTGGATTAATATTTGCCTTTGCAGAACCCTATCTTCCTTCAAGTTCAAAAAAACAACAGCCTGAAAAGTATATTATTTATTTAGATAATTCATTTAGTATGCAAGCCAAAGGATCCAATGGTCCTTTATTAAAAAGAGCCATACAAGAACTTATTGAACAAATTAATGAAAATCAAACGCTAAGTATATTTACCAATAGTGAAATATATAAAGATATTCGTATTGCTGAAATACAAAATGAATTAATGGATATCAATTATGTTGCCGAACAATTAACACCCAAACAACTAAGTTTAAAATTTAAACAACTGGCAAAAGATACTAGTAATACTGCTTTTATTGCTGTTTCTGACTTTCAAAAGCATTCAAATAATAGCTATTCTGAACTAACTAACCTTTCTGTCGATTTTATAAAACTGAATCCACAGGAACTGAAAAATGTAGTTATTGATAGTTTAAACTTAAAAAACATTAAAAACGAATTACTTCTTGAAATCTCTGTATCGAGTAATGATTTCAATGAAAGTATACCTCTTTCAGTTTTTAACAAAAAAAACTTAATTGGAAAAGCTGAAATAAATTTTTCAGAAAACAACAAACAAAAAATAGAAATTCCATTACCCAAAAACACCAATATTAATGGGTATGTTCAAGTGGTAAGCCCTGGTTTAACTTATGATAATAAGCGTTTTTTTAGTATTAACAAGCCTCCAAAAACGAAAGTACTCGTTATAGGAAATGGAGATAATAGTTTTTTAACAAAAATTTACAGCGATAAAACCTTTGAATATAAAAGTACTAGGCTTTCTAATTTAAATTATGCAGACATTAATACTAGTAACTGCATCGTTATTAATGAAATTAGTGATTTTTCAAGTGCTTTGAAGCAAAATTTAGTGTCATTCACTAATCAAGGAGGAATTTTAGCCATCATACCTCCATCAAATGAAAATAATTCATTGCGTGAATTTTTAAAGGAATCTTATAGTATTGGATTAAATAATTATACTAAAATTCCTAAAAAAATTACATCTATATCTTTTGAACATCCTATTTTTAGTAATGTTTTTTCAAAAAAAATCTCAAATTTTCAATACCCAAGCGTTAAAGAAAATTATCAAATTGATAGCACACAAAAAATACTTAGCTTAGAAGATAATTCAACATTTTTAGGACAAAAAAATAATGTTTTTGTATTTGCTTCTCCACTAAATAAGCAAATAACAAACTTTAAAAAATCTCCTTTAGTAGTTCCTTGTTTTTTCAATATTGCAAAACAAAACACGCCAATTTCGCAAATTAGTTATACCGTTAATGAGCCTAATGAGGTAAATATTCCAGTTACTCAACAACATCAAGATAAAGTATTGTATCTAAAAAACAACGAAACACAATTTATCCCCTTGCAACAAGTTTTTAGAAATTATGTAAAAATCTCAACAACTAATATTCCGCAAAAAGCGGGTAACTATAGTGTTGTTAACAATGATAGTATTTTTAATTATATAAGTTACAATTACCCTACTAAAGAAAGTAGTCTAAAATTTGACACATTTCCTACATTAAAAAACACAGCGTTAAGCACATCTGTTACTTCTTATTTTTCAAATGCAAATGCCACTTTTAAAATTAAAGAATTATGGAAATGGTTTCTTATTTTTGCCTTAGCTTTTTTAGCAATTGAAATCCTGCTTCTAAAATTTCTAAAATGAATGTACTTTTAAAATCTGCCATTATTATTGATCCTAAATCAATATATCACAACAAAAAGGTTGATATTTTAATACAAAATGGACAGATTGAGACTATAGCATCATCAATCGAAACACCTAAAGATACACAAGTAGTTACACTAGAAAATCTACATGTTTCGCAAGGTTGGTTTGATAGCAGTGTAAGTTTTGGCGAACCTGGTTTTGAAGAACGTGAAACACTAGTAAATGGATTAAATACCGCTGCAAAAAGCGGATTTACAGCACTAGCATTACACCCCAACACCAATCCAATTGCGGATAATTCTGGAGCTATATCTTATGTTAAAAATAAAAGTTTAGGATTTGCTACTAAAATATATCCAATTGGTAGCCTTACACAACAAGGTAAAGGTATAGATTTAGCTGAGCTATATGATATGCATATGCACAAAGCTTGTAGTTTTGGCGATTTTAAAAAACCAATATCAAATCCTAACTTATTAAAATTAGCATTACAATATACACAAGGATTTGGAGGCTTAGTACAATCTTACCCTCAAAATAATGATATAGCTGGAAAGGGAATTGTTAACGAAAATGAAAGTAGTACTAAATTAGGATTAAAAGGCATCCCGAATTTAGCCGAGGAATTACAAATTACCAGAGATCTTTTTATTTTAGAATATACTGGTGGTAAATTGCATATTCCAACCATTTCAACATCTAAATCGGTTGATTTAATAAAAGAAGCTAAAGAAAAAGGATTAGATGTTACTTGTAGTGTAGCTATCCACAATCTGTTTTTTGATGATAGTGCTTTATTTGATTTTAATACTAATTATAAAGTATTACCTCCATTACGTACAAAAGATGATTGTAAGGCTTTAATTAAAGGAATTAAAGAAGGAACAATTGATATGATTACTACAGATCATTGTCCTATAGATGTTGAAAATAAACAAGTGGAATTTGATAATGCCAAATATGGTACCATTGGACTCGAAAGTGCTTTTAGTGCCTTATTAACAATACTTCCTTTAGAAGTTATTATTGATAAATTAACAGCAGCCAAAAATAGATTTTGTGATGGCAATACACCAATAGCAGAAAAAACTCCTGCTAATCTAAGCCTATTTACTACTAAAGGCTTATTACTATTTGAAAAAACACATATACATTCTACTTCAAAAAATTCAGCTTTCATTGGACAGGAACTTAAAGGAAAAGTATATGGTATATATGCTAATAATCAATTGATATTGAATGACTAAATAAAATTATGACAGAAAACTCCCTTACAGAAAATGCTAAATTTAGTGCCATTGCTGCTTATTTTACATTTATTGGATTAATCATAGCTTTTTTTATTAATATGGAAGAAAAGCATGATTTTGCTAATTTTCACATAAGACAATCCTTAGGTATTCAAACCTTATTTTATGCTACTGGAGCACTATTAGGCATGGTTCCTTCAATTGCTGCTGGAATAGGTTTTTTAGTTTTCTTTTTTATTATTTGGATTTTTGGATTAGCTACAGCTTTAAAAAATCAAACCACACCATTACCTATTGTTGGTAGTATCTTTCAAAAAATATTTGGCTTTATTAAATAAATTATGACAAAAACATTATCACTTCATCATATCACAAAACCTTCAAAAAACACAACCACTAAACCTGCCGCATTATTTATGTTTCATGGATATGGTAGTGATGAAAATGATCTATTTAGCTTTGCAAATGAATTACCTGAAGAATTATTTATTATATCGGTAAGGGCACCACAACCTATGCAACCTTATGGAAATGCTTGGTATACGATACACTGGGATAATAACAATGGAAAATTTAATAATACTGAAGAAGCCATTGAATCTAGAGATAAAATTGCCAAATTTATACAAGAAGCCACTGAAGCCTATAGTTTAGATTCTGAAAATATTACTTTATTAGGTTTTTCTCAAGGTTGTATTTTAAGTTTAGCCACAGCATTGAGTTATCCCAATTTAGCTAAAAACGTCATTGGATTAAGTGGTTACATTGATCCAGATATGTTAATTTCTGGTTATGAAACTGTTGATTTTTCTAAATTAAATATTTTTATTTCGCACGGAACTGTAGATCAGGTTATCCCAATTGAATGGGCACAAAAAACGCCTGTATTTTTGAACAAAATAGGCATTACCACTCAATTAAAAGAATATCCTGTGGGTCATGGTGTCTCTCCTCAAAATTTTTATGATTTAAAAAATTGGTTAATTGAACGTATTTAACGTGAGTTCGACTTAAGAAAGAGTAAAAACATAGACAAAAAAAGCAGAATATTTAGTAAATTAAAGTATTGAATTACAATAAACTAAAATTATTCTGCTTATGATTTCTGACACTAAAATTATTGAAATTTTCTGTAATCTGGATGACTTTATGAACGAATTTGAT
>CANLCT010000005.1 GCA_947489195.1 uncultured Aquimarina sp.
GATATTTTGAAGAGAAACTGTTCGATAGGCTTGTAATTGCTAGTATTACTGGATTATGAGTAAAAACGGATATTCAATAAATTAATTTATAAATATATAGTATTTGTACTTGTGCTATTTTATAGTGCAAATACGTTTGCGCAAGCTCGCGAAGAAGGTGATAGAGAAGGCTTAGCCCCTGTAATAATAGTTCATCGTCCACCGCCACCACCGCCTGCTCCTCCAACGCCACCGCCACCGCCACCAAATAATGTGGATCCTGGCAATGGAGGTTCTGGACAAAGGAATAATCCTGGTCAATCAGCTGGAGGAGGGGGTAGAAACAATGGTAGTGGAAGTGGTAATAATGGTAATGGCAATGGTCGAGATAACACACGCAAAAAAACTCAGAAAAAAACTACTATAAAACATAAGCCTATTGTTGATGTTGGAAAATCAGTAATAAAGAAAATAAATTTACGTTTCTCAAAAAATGAGCCTACTAAAGGAAATATTTTAGATGATGATGGAGCATTAATAGGCACTTATGAGTTGCTTAATCCAGTTGACAACGAAGATGGCACTGTTACTTATACCGAAATAATTATAACAAATATTCTTAGAAATCAAGGTATAAATAAAATTGAATTAGACTTTTATGAAGACCCTAGTTTTAATAATTCCAATGATATTCCCGTAATAAAATTTATTGAAATTAAAGCGCAAGGCTCCAATAATCCAAGCAACCTCGATTTTTGCAGTGGTGATCCATGTTGCAATAGTGGTTGTAGTACACCAACACCTAAAATTGAGATTATAGAGGAGCCTAATAACAGTAAAAATTACTATATTGACAAAGATGGTGATGGTTATCATTCTGAAACTAGGCTAGCTAAGTTTAGAATAAATGCCACATATAAAGAAATAACTAAAGGGGAAGATTGCGATGACACAAATGCTGAAAGAAATATTAACTGTGAAAAATTGAAATGGTATTTGGATGTTGATGGAGATGGATATCACGGAGATATTTCTTTTGCTATAAGTAATCTAAGTACAACTGGTGTATGGAAATCAACAACCAAAGGACAAGATTGTAATGATTTTAGCAAAAATGACACCACCGATTGTTGTACCACTGGTACTACATGTGCTTTGTTTTTTAATGAAACTTTTGATGAAGAAACCTGTAGTTGCACATCAGCAGCTGGTCATAATTGGTATTTAGATAATGATGGGGATGATTATCACTCTCAAACTAAAAGAGCAAAAAATAAACCTGGTGCAAACTGGAAAGAAGGTACATCTCGTGGTTTAGATTGTAACGATAGTCTGTTTGATGCTAGTAATAACTGTGATCAAGGTGATTGTACTGAAAAATGTGATTTGGTAATTGAAGTTAATTCTACTTTACAGAATAGAGGTGCTAAATCTTTTTCTAGCGTAAGCAGATCTAGTAGAATATTAAATGAAGAAATTGATATAAGCAATTGTGGCTGTGCTATAGCAGATTTTCCATTTTTTATTGATTTTCTAGATTCAAAAAAAGTTGATCCCAAAAAAGAAACAGAGTGTTTTGATTTAAATAAACCAGGTATTATTACAATTTATGTAGAGCAATCCATAGAACGATCAAGAGAAATTTCTTCAAGAATTGGACATACATTTATAGGTCTTAAACAAGGAGATATTGTTAGAAATTTAGGCTTTTATCCCGATAGTCCTAATGCAACATTATTCACTCCTCAAACTGCTGAAATTCATGATAACAGTAAATCACCTTATCATGTTAGTATATCTAAGGAAGTATCAGCAAAAGAATTTAAAAAGGCAATTAAAGCCATTAATAATTTTCAAAATAGTTATGACTTAAGAAACTATAACTGTTCTGACTTTGGTATTGAAGTTGCTGGTAAATCAGGGTTAACTTTACCTAAAACAGTTGGTAAATATAAAAAAGGATTAATTACTTTTTTTGAAGGTCGAAATCCTTCTGATTTAGGGGAAGATATTAGAAAAATGAGTACTGGAAATGGAATAACTATTAACAAAAATAAAGGGTTAGCACCCGAAAGAAAGGGGGATTGTAATTAATTATTATGAAAAAAGTAATAACATTAGTTTTGACAATGATACATTGTTTTGTTTTATCAGGGCAAAATAAAAGTTCAAATAAAGATTTAATTGATAATTTTTTTGAAGACATTTTTTTAAGAGAGAATCAAAATAGCAATAAATTGTATAAAAAATATATAGCTAATAAATGTAGGAGAATAAAATCTAAAAAAGAAAAAATTAAAGCTTTTGAAGCAAATGTAGATCTTTCAAGAGAGAACAATTTGCCCCTAATAAATAAATCTGAGATAATTAATTTTCATATTACTATATATAAAAACAGCACTCTAGAAGACTTGCTAAAATTCGATAAAAGAGCTTTGGATAACATATATATTGTAAGTAATAAAGGAAAAGTAATATCATATGTTTTAGTTGAAAACTCAAAAATTAAAGCATTTAATACTGTTCAGAAAGGTAGTGATGGATTAGCATTTTTTATCGATAATTTCTAAGACTGACTTATAAGTATATATAGAAACCAAAGTTCGAAAGGGCTTTGGTTTTTTTATGCTCCGTATGCCTGTCTAGCTTTAAAATCCCCTATCACTCAGACATGATAGAGCGGAATTGCATTCCGTTCCTACACAGAGCATAAAACAATAGTTATAAGAAAACCGAAATTTTAAAAAGCTTTGGTTTTTTTATAAAATAGAAAGAAATAGATGAACTAATAAATAGCTTCAATGATTCTGTTGACCAAACTATAGCAAGTTTTATTTAGAGATTAAGTTTGGAAAAAAATGAAAGAAATTAATCAGATAAGAATAACAAATCTAGTATCAATAAATTTACCTCTTTTATTGATGATGCCTTATTATATATATCAATTGGGCGATAATAACAAACTTACATACCAATTAAAATAGTAAATTTGATTTATAGACATATTTAGACAGCTTATGGGTATATCTAAAAAAATGAATTTAAAAATAGATTTTTCAAGTGAAGTTTTTCGTCAGATAATAACAAAATTATCAGTGATTGATAGCTTTAAAGGAACATGGCAAGTTATAGACCTTAAGCATAGTAAACACCTAAAGGAATTACGAAAAATAGCGACAATCGAAAGTATAGGTTCTTCTACTCGAATAGAAGGATCAACACTTACAGACAAAGAGGTAGAGAAGCTATTAAAATCTGTGAAAATAACTAAATTAAATACTCGAGAACAACAAGAAGTAGTTGGGTATTATGATGTGTTAAAAGTTGTTTTAGAGCATTATGACACTATTGATATTACTAAAAATTATATCCATCAATTACATGGTTTATTATTAAAGTATAGTAGTAAAGACCAATCCCATAGAGGGAAATATAAATCATTATCGAATCAAGTAGTTGCTAATTATCCCGACGGAACACAACGTACTATTTTTAGAACAACCGAGCCTTCTATGACTGATAAAGAAATGGAAGATTTGCTATTATGGTTTAATACCCGAATACAAGAAAGAGATTTACATCCTATTTTAGTCACTTCTACCTTTGTTTATGAATTTTTATCAATACACCCATATCAAGATGGAAATGGAAGGCTCTCCAGATTACTAACCACCTTACTTTTAATGAAACAAGATTATGAATTTACGCAATACATTTCTTTTGAACATATTATAGAAGAGCGTAAAGATGATTATTACAGAGTATTAATGGATGGTCAGAAAAACAGGTATACTGAAAAAGAAAAAATAGACCAATGGACTGTGTTTTTTTTAGATTGTATAGTAAGTCTTATCAAACGATTAGAAATCAAATATGAACAATATAACAAGTTAAGCAAAGAGTTAAATGACAGACAATTAAAAGTATTAGAATTTGTTAAAAAACAGAAAAAAATAAAAATTAGTGAATTAGAAAAGGCTTTTGAAGGTCAATCTCGAAGCACATTAAAAAGTGATTTAGTGTATTTAGTTAATGAAGGTTTTTTATTAAAAACAGGAGAGTTAAAAGGAACTCGTTATCATTATAAAGAATAAGTTAAGTCAGCTACCACCTCCAATCTGTTAAATTATCTTGTCTTTAAAATAGGTTTACAAAAAATGTAAATTTGATTTATAGACATATTTGGACAGGTTATGGACATATCTAAAAAATTGAATTTAAAAATAGATTTTCCAAGTGATGTTTTTTTAGCTATAAAAAAATCTGATTATCAACAATTTATATCATTAAAGAAACTCGTTAAAACTATAAAGAATAATTAGTAGTACAAGCAAAATTTCAAGGCATACCTTATCAATCCTTACGACAATTAACACAAAGGAATTTACTCCATAGAACACTACAGATTACAGGACATTGAATATTTATACAAACAAATAACAAAAATTCCATCCACTTGGGTAAATATATATTATAATAGATATATTTATCTTTGTATATAAATTTAAAAATAAGCATTATGGATTTACAAGCAGACATCCAATGGATACAGAAAGAACTTAGTGAGGTAAGAGATCCTAATCTTATTGAAGCTTTTAAAAACTTATTGAAATACCGAATTAAAAATAAGTCAAATACTATTGACCTAGAACTCTACAACCAAGAGTTAGAAGCTTCAGAAAAAGACATTGAGGAAGGTCATTTTTATACACAAGATCAAGTACGCAAAATTGCTAGTCAATGGGGAAGGAAATAATTTGGTCACCTACCAGTCTAAAACATTTAGAAGAAATACATCAAGATATTTTTGAAGTCAGTAAATCCTTAGAAGCTTCAGATCGAGTTATTAATGATATTTTAGATAGTACTAAAATCTTAAGTATACAACCTGAAATTTATATTTTAGATGAAAATAAATACAATAATGACGGGAACTACCGATCTTATCAGATCAGAAATTATAATGTTGCTTATAGAGTTATTGAAAAAACCATAAGAATTATTAGAGTACGTTTTGCTGGAAAAGATGCTCGTAAGTACTAAATAACCAAGTAAGACGGCTACACCTCCAATCTGTTAATATCACACCAGCCCAAAAAAGGCTTTTGGCAATCCCCAGTCAAAGGCGAAAAAGAGTTTTCTTTTTGTTATCGCCTAATAGTTCTAGATCTTGTATGCGCTGCAATGTTTTTTTATCAAAAGTGGCATTTTGTCCTTCGCCGACAAGTAATCGAAACTTATCTCAAAGACATCAGCTATTTTTTTAGCCACTTCAATGGATGGTATTGCATCATCACGTTCGTATTTACCGACCATAACCTGCGAGATACCTGTTTTTATAACTACAAGAGGTATTAAATAACAAAAATTATTGATAACTGTAAAATTGACCTATAAACATATCTAAAAAAATTATTGAATTGGTTTATTTTAGAGCGGCAAAGCAAAACCCCATACACTAATAATAAGTTGAGTCGGCTACGCCTACAATCTATAATTACTAAATACGCTGTATAATCATATAGAGAAGACACAATAAAAACTATAAAATTGTGTGATTTTACGCTCGTTTTTTTATCAAAATGTTTTCTGGCCTTAAAAAACAACTCTTTATCGTGTGGCTAAAACAAGCCCAGGCTTAATAATCAATAACTTATTAAAAAAACAAAAGTATTTTATTCTTAAAATAAAGAATAAGGCATTAATATGACTAAAATTTAGTTAATTTTTTGTTTTTAAAAATGAGATCGTTTTTAGTTGTGTTTTTCTTTGTAAGAAAAAACTTTTTGGAGTAGGGTTTATTTTATTTCAAGCGTCTTATATATGAACCCCCTTTAAATAATTTTATAATGACATACAAGATTTTACATTTAGATAATTGCGAAATGACCCAAGTTGGTTTTGAGCAAATTGCAACAAATTACTGTTGTGTTGATTTTATTATTGCTGGTGATAAAGATTTTAAAGAATGTTCTCAATTGTTAAAATCATATAAACCAGATCTTACTGTAATTAATTTAGATAATATTGATCATTTATTAGCAAGTCAACTTATTGAGCATGTTGGTGAAAATTACGAAAAAACAAATATAGTTTTAGTTGCTAATTCAATGTCTGAAAAAAATTATGAAGCCTATTATGAAAAAGGAGTACGTGGCTTTTTATATTTAAATTCAGATCAGCAATCAATAATTGATTGTATATTGAGTATGTATAAACACGATGCTTATGTTAGTGAAGAGTTTAAACAATCATTTCAGAATAATTCATTGTTTGATAGAGATAGAGTGATAAAATCACTCAAATCTTTAACTTTTAAAGAATTAAAAGTATCTGAACTCATTATACTAGGAAAAACCACTAGTGAAATTGCAGACATTTTGTGTAATAGTAAAAGAACAATAGATGCGCACAGAAGAAATATATCTGAAAAGTTAAGATTGATAGGTAACAAGAGTAGTTTAGCTACATTTTTAATCGAAAATCAGAATATTTTTCATGAATTATTCAATTTTAAAAAAGCAATTTAAGTTCCGACAAGGATAGAAGAGCAAAATAATGGATTACTCAAAATGAATAAAAAACATTAAAGCTACTGCATTACCTTTTAATTATTTGCTCTATATTTTTTAGAGTTTACTTGTAGGTAATATTATCATCTAGTAAAATTTAAGCATGTATTTGTAATTTTTTAATACAGAGTTTAAAAAAAGCAGCAAATTGTATGTTAAAATTGCTATTTTTCGTGTCAACAAATTTTTTGACATAAATGGCAGCAAAAAAACAGAATTGGTCAATTTTTATTATTGCTATTTTTGTTTTTATTATATGGCAATTACCCGCTTTGGGTATACTAAGATATCCTTTTATTTTATTAGGCACTTGGTTTCACGAAATGGGACATGGGCTTACAGCAATATTATTAGGAGGCAATTTTAGTCATTTAGAAATATATGAAAATGGAGGAGGTGTAGCCTTTACATCGCTTCCCTCCAATAGTAGTTTGCCTTATAGTCTTGCTCGTGCACTAACTGCAGCAGGAGGACTTTTAGGACCTAGTATTTTTGGAGCAATTTTAATTATTTCTTCGGCTAGAGCTAACTGGTCAGTTTGGGTATTACGCGCATTTATTGTATTAATAGTAGCCTCAATATTAATTTGGGTGCGATCATTAATAGGAGCTACAGTATTATCGCTCATCGCTGTGGTATTAATGATTTTATCTTCCTTAAAAAACAAATCAATTACCAAATGGACATTATTGTTTTTAGGAATACAGTGTACATTTAGTACTTATTTACAAATAGACTATTTGTTTACAGGTACTTTTGAACGATTTGGACAAACCGTAAATTCGGACACTCAAGTTATAGCCACTAATTTATTTGGTTTTTATTGGATGTGGGCAATTGTTATTTGTGCTATTAGTGCATATGTGCTTTATAAAAGCTATGCCTTTTATTTAAGAAAAAATAGCATGTAAGCTTTTACCCCATACCTTGTATTGAAGCTACAGTAGCAACCCAAACAATTACCGAAGAAAAGAAAATACCAATTACATTAGCTAAAAAAGCTTTTCTTTTTTCTATTTTAAAAATGTACGATGCAATACTCCCCGCATACACTCCTGTGCCAGGTAGTGGAATCATAACAAATAGGATAAGACCCCAAAAACCATATTTTTTAATTTGTGCACCAGAACCAGTTTTGGCTCTTCGGGCAACAAACAAGGCCGATTTTTTATAAGGGTTCCATTTTAAAAGGTGTCTGTTAATGTGTTCTAAAAAAAACATCATTATAGGAAACACCAATACATTAGCAATAAAACAAACAATAAAAACAACATAAATATTTACGTTGTTTAATATGCCGTATGGAATACCAACTTTAGCTTCTCCAAAAGGAGAAAGGCTCCATAAAATGGCTATAATAATAGCTTTAATCATAAATTGTGTAGTTCATCATTTTGGGGGTAAATGAATGTGAAATAATCCAACGTTTGTTTAACAAAATAATTGCTTATTACATGTATTAACGCACATTTTAACTATTGTTGGGAATATAAGTATAATAGAAATGTTATTTACATAATTTGCTTAGTATTTACGTTTAGGCATCATCAAAATCAACTTTAACAGAATCGCTAACAGCATAAGCTTGGCAAGCCAATACTAAACCTTCTTCAACTTCATCATCTGTTAATAAATTATTTACAGGCATATTAGCTTTACCTTCTACTACGCGACAAATGCACGAACTACATACCCCTCCTTTACATGAGTAAGGCACATCGATATCAGCTTTAAGTAAATTATCTAGTATTGTAATCGATTTATCTGCTTCAATTTGATCAGTTTCATCGTCAAGTACTACATTAATGGTTACATGGCCAGTATCTGATGAATTTGTAGTTTCTGTAGCTGTAAAAAGTTCAAAATGAATAGAATTTTCACGCACATTATTTTCTGCCAAGACCTCCTTAACAGTAGTAATCATGGCTTTTGGGCCACAAATAAAAAAATCATTAAATAAAATATCTTTAAATTTATTTTTGACAGCAAAATTAACAGTGCTTTTATCAATACGTCCAAAAAGAGCACCATCAGCATTTTCGCGGCTGTAAATAAATTCTAAAAATAATCGATCTGGATATATGGATTGTAATTGTAATAATTCTTTAAAAAAGATAGTTTCAGAAGATGATTTATTCCCGTAAATCAATACAAATTTGCTATCACGTTCTTCGGTAAGTACGGTTTTAATCATGGACATGATTGGCGTAATACCACTTCCGGCTGCAAAAGCCATGTAATTTAATTTTTTATTAGGCTGGGGTTGTAACTTAAACTTACCTTCGGGTAACATTACCTCTATGGAGTCGCCAGCTTTTAAATGCTCATTGGCATAAATAGAAAAAGTACCATCGGCAATTTTTTTAACACTCACTTTGATATCCGAGTCATTAGGGCTACTACTTAATGAATAAGCCCTTCGTACCTCTTCGCCATTTACTTTAGCCTTAAGTGTAATAAATTGACCAGGAATAAACTGAAAATCACTTTTCATTTCAACAGGAACCTCAAAAACTAAAGAAACTGCAGACGAGGTTTCTTGAATTACTTTTTTGATTGTAAGCGTTACAAATTTTGACATAAGTTATTTTTAATCTCTAATAATACCAATGCAGAGAAAATTTTGTGGTGCAAAAATAGTAAAAGCAACAATCTATGCCATTAAACGGACTACAAAATCGAGTACATTTTTTTAAATTTATGATATATTTTGATGTGTTTTTTTAAAAAACTAATGTAATTTTATGTTTTAAACGTATTTTGCAGCCTCAATTACATACTAAATAATCCCTATTTTAGTTATTTAAGTACTAAATTTTTTAGATTGAAAAAACAACATTCATCTCATTTTTTACTTGTTGGTTTAGTTATTTTGTTAACCATAAGTTGTTCCAGAAAAAAAGATAAGTTTATTAACCGAAATTGGCATGCCCTAACTACAAAATATAACACGTTATATAATGGCGATGTTTCTTTTATTGAAGGCAAAAGTGCTTTAGTAGAATCTTATCAAGATAATTATTGGAAACAATTACCTATTGAGCGTTTAGAAATTAGAGAAGAAGTTGCTCTGCAAAGCGAGGTTTCAAACCCATCTTTTGATCGTGCTGAAGAAAAAGCAGCTAAAGCGATTCAAAAACACTCAATGAATATTAAGGATAGAGAGCGTAATTCGCAAATTGACGAAGCCTTTATGCTTTTAGGAAAATCACGCTATTTTAATCAACGTTTTATACAAGCTTTAGAAGCCTTTAATTACATTTTATATAAATATCCAACGTGTAATAGTATTAATAATGCGCGAGTTTGGAAAGCGAAAACGCACATTAGATTAGATAATAATGAAGGGGCTATACGCAGTTTAAAAAGACTATTGTATAAAGAAAAAGTCGAAATGACTGATCAAGAACTAGCCGATGCTTCTGCGATGTTAGCCCAAGCTTATGTAAATTTAAAACATAAAGACAGTGCCATTGCCCCAATGAGGGTAGCTGCTAAAAATACGAAGATAAACGAAGAAAAAGGTCGTTATCGCTATATTTTAGGTCAATTGTATAATAGAGTACGTGAACGTGATAGCGCAAATTTCGAATTTGATAAAATAATAAAGCTGAATCGAAGAGTTCCTAGAGAGTATCTAATAAATGCTTTTTTGGCTAAAGCCAGAAATTTAGAAATAGAATCTGATGACCAAGTTGCTTTTTTAGATATTTTAACCAAACTAGAAAAAAATTGGGAAAACCGTCCGTTTTTAGATAAAATATACTACGAAAAAGCCATATTCTTTTTTGGTGTAGATTCTTTAGATATTGCCGAAGATTACTATAAAAAATCATTAGCAACGGGTACCCAAGACAACTATTTACGTTCATTAAATTATGAAACCTTAGGGCGTATGAAGTTTGATAAAGAACTTTATGATGTAGCAGGTAAATATATGGACAGCACCTTGGTTTTACTTGACGAAAACAGTAAGCGTTACCGGGTAATAAAAAAGAAAAGAGACAATTTAGATGACGTTATTTTGTACGAAGGCATTGTGCGTAACAATGATAGTATTTTAAAAATTGCAGCCCTACCTCGCGAAGCACAATTAAGCTATTATAAAAAATATACAGACAGCTTGCGCGAAATTAAAAAAGGAGAGCTAAAGCGCCAAAAATCGCTCAAAGCACGCTCATTGCAAAATAACCCAACAGTAGCAGCACGTTCAAGGGTAGCAAATTCAACAGAAGAACAACAATTTTATTTTTACAATCCAATTACGTTAGCTAACGGAAAATTACAGTTCGAAGATGTGTTTGGAAAAAGAGAATTAATTGATAATTGGAAAATTTCAAGCTTAAATCAATTTAGTCAAGCAGCAGAAGCTATTGAAAAAATTGATGATGATTACGATATTGAAAAGGACCCTATTTTTAACCCTATTCAGTATGTAGATAAAATTCCTACCGATAAAAAAATATTAGATAGCTTAGGGCTTTCAATTAACGAGGCTTATTTTAATTTAGGAACCGTATACAAGGAGCAATTAAAGGCTTATGACAAAGCAGTAGATAAATTTGAAGCTCTTTTAGCTAATAATCCAGAGGAGCGATACATTATGCCATCAAAATACAATTTGTATAAAATTTACCAGGCTAATGGAAATACCTTTAGAGAAGAGCAAATGCGTCAAGATATATTAAAAAATCATCCAAAATCTAGGTATGCAGCCATTGTAAAGGATCCTTTCAAAAAAGCAGAAACTGATGGGTCTACGCCCGAAGATATTTATACAAAAATTTACAAATTGTATGAAAAACAAGAATATTATACTGTGTTAGATAAGCTGGAAGAACGAATTAAGCAATATGATGGCGATCCAGTAGTAGCAAAATTTCAATTATTAAAAGCACTAACCTTAGGAAAAATACATGGAGCTTCAAAAATGAGAGAGCTTTTAAATTATTTAGCTATTACTTATCCACAAGCCGAAGAGGGGCAAAAAGCACAAGTTTTAATTGAAAATACAGTGCCATATCTTGAAAATTTAACATTTACACAAGACACTTCTGGAATAAAAAGATATAAATTAGTATATGATTATCAGAAAGAAGAGAACGAAAATGCCTTGAATTTTAAAACAGAGTTGGATACTCTAATTAAAAAGCGTAATTTTAATTACTTAAAAACTTCTGTCGATTTTTATTCAAAGGATACAATTTTTATAGTCGTACATGGTCTAAAAGGAAAAAGACAAGTACGTGCTATGAATAGTATTTTAAGAGATACTGAAGATGGCGAAGTTGAAATTGAACGCGATGGATTATTTGTTACTACAGATAATTATCGAGTGATACAATCGCAAAAAAAATATAGCGATTATTTAAAAATAAAAGACTCAATATACTAATTAATTGAAATACACCTCAAGTCATGTTTTCAGATAATAAAAAATCAAAAGAGACCATAGATTACTCTAAAAATCAAAATAAAATTTCCGAAGGAACAAAAATCATTGGCGATATTATATCAAAAGGAGGTTTTAGAATTGAAGGAAGTATTGAGGGTAATGTAAAAACGGAAGGCAGAGTAGTAGTTGGTCGTACAGGTAGCATTAATGGAACATTGGAATGTACAAATGCTGATTTTGAAGGTAAATTTTCGGGTAAACTTAGTATTACAGAAACACTTTCATTAAAAGCAACAGCACACATAGAAGGTGAAGTAATTATTGGAAAACTTTCAGTTGAGCCAGGAGCTACTTTCAATGCATCATGTGCCATGAAAGGACATGTAAAATCATTGAATAAAAAATCGAATGGCGAAAAGTCCGCTTAAAAATTTTGCAGTATTTACAGGTATTGGTCTGCAAATGGGAGTGCTTATTTATGGAGGCTCACAGCTAGGCATATGGCTCGATACCAAAAATAATTTTTCAGAACCATTTTATGAAACTTGGATTACCCTTGCAGCAGTATTTGTAGCTGTTGTTGGTGTAATTATTCAAGTAATCAAATTTTCTAAGTAGTTTTTTGTGTTAAAACAAGTTGTCCATTTTGTTGTGCTTGCACTAGTATTATTTGCTCTACATAATTTTGTATTGCTGCCTTTTTTAGCTATTCCAGATACTGTTCCCGTATTATTACAGCATTTACTTTTAGGAGGTTTTTCAATAATCATTTTTTTAGTAACTCAGTTTGTAGCCAAGCATTTCTTTTCAGTTGTTGGTTTTGCAGTACTAGGGTTTTTATTATTAAAAATGATTTTTTTAGCAATTTTTATTAATGCCTACAGTGTCGAAATTAAGTCGGATCCTAAAATAAAATATGTACTACTAGCTTTTTACCTTGTTTACTTGGTGTTTCTTTTAGTCAAAATTATTCCTGTAATAAATAATAGTCCTGTTAATGACACTTCATCAGATATAGAGTAAAGAGTACTTTATGAAATAAAACAATTTTTTTGAAGATTGTTTAAACTATAACTCTACACAAAACACTAATTAGTTAAGCTTTTTTATAAATGCTTTAATGAGTGTATTTTATTTATAAAATTAAAATAAGATTGATTTGTAAACAAAAACAGTCTTATTAGTGAATATGCAGGCATTAGTATTTTTTTAAGGCAAGATTCTTATAAAAAAGACTAAAATTTAAGTTATTCGAAAAAAAACGCATTCTTAGTGTGAATTATCAATTAAAAATGTAATTTTGCAGCCAAATTTAGAGCTCATATTGTATTAGCATTAAGTATATGATTGCACAACAACTTAAGAAGTGTTTATTCGCACTTGTTTTTTCTTTAGTAAGTACAGTAATGTTTTCAAATGTTGAAAACACTACTCTACCCGCTCAGCATAATGATGGACATGGACATCATGCTACAACAGAGTCACATAGTTCTGGCGAAGGTTTAATTGATACCAAATCAAAAATTGATGCTTACAAAAAGCATCACTTGGCAGATTCTCATGATTTTTCGTTGTTTTCATACACTGATAGTCATGGTAAGCGTAAACATGTTGGTTTTTCATTACCAGTAATTGTTTGGTCGAGTAAAGGTTTAGTAACTTTCATGTCATCTGAATTTCATCATAACGATGATGGTCATGTTTTAGTAAATAAAAAAGGCGCAAAATTTGCAAAAATTCATAGTAAAATATATGAGTTAGACGCAAATGCAAGTGCTGTGCAGTTCGATGATAAGCATCATGCTACCAATGCACATAAAGTATGGGATTTTTCAATTACTAAAAGTGTGTTAGGAATGTTAATAGCAAGTTTATTAATGCTTCTAGGTTTTAGCAGTTTGGCAAAAGGCTACAAAAAAGGGCCAATTCCAACAGGTTTTTCAAGAGTATTAGAGCCTTTAGTAATATATGTACGTGATGAAATTGCACGCCCGAATATTGGAGAGAAGAAGTACAGAAAATACATGGGATTCCTTTTAACAGTATTCTTTTTTATCTGGATATTAAATTTATTAGGATTAACACCACTTGGGTTTAATGTAACAGGAAATATTGCAGTAACAGTTTGTTTAGCAATTTTCACCTTTTTGATTACAACATTTACAGCAAATAAAGATTATTGGAAACATATTTTTTGGATGCCAGGAGTACCTGTGCCAATGAAAATAGTATTAATGCCTATTGAGATTTTAGGAATGTTTACAAAGCCTTTCTCATTATTAATACGTTTGTTTGCAAATATTACTGCAGGTCACGCCGTAGTAATGGGGTTAATCGCAGTAGCATATACAGCTAGAGAAACACTTGGTGTTGCAGGTGGTTTCGGCGTATCAACTTTATTAACACTATTTATTTCATTAATTGAATTGTTAGTAGCGTTTTTACAGGCATTTATTTTTACTATGTTATCATCACTGTTTATTGGTATGGCAGTAGAGGAGCATGATCACGATCATGCACATGATGCAGATGGTCATGGAGAAAAAGATAATGCTATTGTTTAAAAGAGAATTTGTTTAATTATTTATAAATTATTTTAGTATGACTATTCCAAATTTAGTAGGAGCAGGATTAATCGTAATCGGAGGTGGATTAGGATTAGGTAAAATCGGTGGTTCAGCAATGGAAGCTATCGCACGCCAACCTGAAGCAGCTGGTAAAATCCAAACTGCAATGATTATTATTGGAGCACTTTTAGAAGGTCTTGCATTCGGTGCATTAATCTTAGGAGCGTAACCCAAAAGAACAAACAATTTTCCTGTAACGGTTGGTTACAGGAAAATGTTTTAAAGTAATTGAACAAAATTATAAGTTTTATTTTTTAGAATATGAATTTATTAAATGACTTTTCACCAGGCTTGTTTGTAATGCAAGCGGTAATCTTATTAATATTAATTTTATTAATGAGAAAATTTGCATGGAAACCAATTTTAGATAGTCTTAACGATCGCGAAGATGGTATTCAGAACGCATTAGATGCTGCTGAAAATGCTAAAAAAGAATTACAAGATTTACAAGCGGATAACGAGCGAATTTTAAATGAAGCACGTGCAGAGCGTGACGGAATGCTTAAAGAAGCACGTGAGTTAAAGGCATCTATGATTGCATCGGCAAAAGAAGAAGCTCAAGCTGAAGCTGATAAAGTAATCAAACAAGCACAAGAAGCTATTAAAGCAGAAAAGAAAGCTGCCGTAGCAGATTTAAAGAATCAAGTAGCAGGTATATCGGTAGAAATTGCTGAAAAAGTAGTTAAAAACGAGTTAGCTGATAAAAATAAGCAATTAGAATTGGTGTCATCTTTACTTAAAGAAGTAACCTTAAACTAATTTTAACATGAGTAGAGCAGCCGTACGATACGCAAAAGCGATTTTAGATTTAGCAAAACAACAAAATGTTGCTGATGTAGTTTTTACTGAAATGAACACTGTAAAAGAAACTGTAGCTGCAAGTAAGGACTTGAAGGACATGTTGCAAAGTCCGTTAGTAAAAGCGGAAGAAAAAAAGGCAGCATTAAAAGCTATATTTGCTAAAGCAGGAACTATTACTCATAGTTTATTTGATGTTTTAGTTGATAATAAGCGTGTTCAAAAATTACCAGATGTAGCACTTAGTTTTATTGCTTTATATGAGCAAGATAAAGGATCACAAGTTGCAGTAGTAACTACAGCTGTAGCCTTAACCGAAGCTTTAGAAAAAGAAATTTTGGCTAAAGTGAAAGAATTAACAGGCAAAGATGTTGCATTAAAAAGTATTGTAGACGAAAAGATTATTGGTGGTTTTGTGTTACGTATTGGTGATTTAGAGTATAATGCAAGTATTGCTGGTCAATTGGCTGGTTTAAAGAGGTCATTTAATGATACCTCTTATGTGAGTAAAATGTAATTATTAAATGATTCATTCTCGCAAAGGCGAGAATCTCAATAAATAGGATTAATTTTTTTCCTTGAAAAAGGGGGATTAATAATAAAAAGATTTCCACCTTAGTGGAAATGAAAGTTTAAAACAAATTAGTAATGGCTGAAGTAAATCCTGCTGAAGTATCAGCAATTTTAAAGCAACAATTATCAAGCTTCGAAGCTACGGCTTCACTTAATGAAGTAGGTACCGTATTACAAGTGGGTGATGGTATTGCTCGTGTATACGGTTTGTCTAACGCGCAATACGGTGAATTAGTTGCTTTTGATAGTGGACTAGAAGGAATCGTATTAAACCTTGAGGTAGACAACGTTGGGGTGGTATTATTAGGACCTTCTACAGGAGTGAAAGAAGGTGATACGGTTAAAAGAACAGAGCGAATTGCATCGATTAATGTTGGAGAAGGAATCGTTGGACGTGTAGTTGATACCTTAGGAAATCCAATTGATGGTAAAGGACCAATCGAAGGAGAAACTTTTGAAATGCCTTTAGAGCGTAAAGCGCCAGGAGTAGTTTTTCGTCAGCCGGTAACAGAACCATTACAAACAGGAATTAAATCAATTGACGCCATGGTACCAGTAGGTCGTGGACAACGTGAATTGGTTATTGGTGACCGTCAAACTGGTAAAACAACAGTTTGTATTGATACCATTCTGAATCAAAAAGAATTTTACGATGCAGGTGAGCCTGTGTATTGTATATATGTGGCTATTGGACAAAAAGCATCTACAGTAGCCAACATTGCAAAAGTATTAGAAGACAAAGGAGCTTTAGCGTATACAACAATTGTTGCAGCTAATGCATCTGACCCTGCTCCAATGCAGGTATATGCTCCATTTGCTGGTGCAGCAATTGGTGAATATTTTCGTGATACTGGTAGACCTGCTTTAATTGTATTTGATGATTTATCAAAACAAGCAGTAGCTTACCGTGAGGTATCTTTATTATTACGTCGTCCACCAGGGCGTGAGGCATATCCAGGTGATGTTTTTTACTTACACTCTCGTTTATTAGAGCGTTCTGCTAAGGTAATTAATGATGATGCTATTGCAGCAAATATGAATGATTTACCAGATTCATTAAAAGGAAAAGTAAAAGGTGGAGGATCACTTACTGCTTTGCCAATTATTGAAACTCAAGCAGGTGACGTATCGGCATATATCCCAACAAACGTAATTTCGATTACCGACGGGCAAATTTTCTTAACTTCAGATTTATTTAATTCAGGAGTTCGTCCAGCAATTAACGTAGGTATTTCGGTATCTCGTGTTGGTGGATCGGCACAAATTAAATCAATGAAAAAAGTAGCGGGTACATTAAAGCTTGATCAAGCTCAGTTCCGCGAATTAGAAGCTTTTGCTAAATTTGGTTCGGACCTTGATGCAGCTACATTAAATGTAATTGAAAAAGGAAAGCGTAACGTTGAAATTTTGAAACAAGCGCAAAATGATCCTTATACTGTCGAAGATCAAATTGCAATTGTTTATGCAGGTTCTAAAAACTTATTAAAAGATGTTCCTGTTGAAAAAGTAAAAGAATTCGAACAAGATTATATCGAATACTTAAACGCTAAGCACAGAGATTCATTAGATACTTTGAAAAAAGGGAAATTAACTGATGAGGTGATTGATGTATTAGTAGAATCAGCTAAAGAGATTTCGAAGAAGTTTCAATAGGTATTAAGTACAAAGTATTAAGTATAAAGTAATTTTATACTTAATACTTTTTATTATAGTGTCAAAAAATTATGAAGATAAGTAATCTTAATACTGATTACTTGATACTCATTACTACAAAAAAATGGCAAATTTAAAAGAACTTAGAAATAGAATAAAGTCGGTATCATCAACGATGCAAATTACCAGTGCCATGAAAATGGTATCGGCAGCAAAGTTGAGTAAAGCACAAGATGCAATACAAGCGATGCGTCCTTATTCGGAAAAGTTAACTGAGTTATTACAAAGCTTAAGTGCTTCGTTAGAGGGTGAACAAGGAAGCCCTTATGGGGAACAGCGTGAGGTTGAAAATGTATTAATTGTAGCTATTTCATCGAACAGAGGTTTAGCAGGAGCATTTAACACAAACATTATTAAAGCGACTAAAGCTTTAATTAATGAAACTTATACTGGTAAAAAAGTTGATGTATTAACTATTGGTAAAAAAGCCAATGATATCCTTTCAAAAGAATTTTCAGTTATTGAAAATAACAATGCTATTTTTGATGACTTAACATTTGATAATGTGACTAAAATTTCTCAAAATTTGATGGATATTTTTGTCGCTGGAACTTATGATAAAATAGTTTTAGTATACAATCAATTTGTAAATGCTGCAACACAAAATGTTGCAAGAGAACAATTTTTACCTATTCAAGAAATTGAAGGAGAAGAGACAAATGTTGCCGACTATGTTTTTGAACCATCACAAGAAGAAATTGTTGAGCAGTTAATTCCAAAGTCATTAAAAGTACAGTTTTTTAAAGCTTTAAGAGATTCTGTAGCTTCTGAACATGGTGCGCGTATGACAGCAATGCATAAAGCAACAGATAACGCAACAGAGTTGAGAGATTCACTTAAATTATCATATAACAAAGCGCGTCAAGCTGCGATTACTAACGAAATTTTAGAAATTGTTGGTGGAGCTGAAGCTTTGAATAATTAAAGAAATTATTTTTACACATAATAAAACCTGATTCTACAATGGATCAGGTTTTTTTGTTTAAAACCTTAAGCTCACGTAAGTTCGACATCATTTTATTCAACTGCCAAAATTGTCAATTCGAGTGATTTTCGATACAATTTTGTGTCGAAAAGCATCTTTTTCTTATATCGAACTCGCGTTAAATTATATATTTAGAATGTTTAGTATAAAATAGTTTTCAAATTATAGCGGACTCAGCCGTTAAATTGTGGTTTAATCGATTTTAGTAATACCTACTGTGTAAAGTTAAGCTGACTACAGTAGGGTAATTGTTTTGTTAAGCGTCATATTAAAAACATAATTTTGGCTATTTCTTTATTATTAGGAATGGCACAAATTATTACACAACCCGCATCACCTTCAAAAGATCTTATGTGGGAAAAAGTAGGCTCATTATGCGATGAGTTTAATGGTTTTTTTAATAAAAATAAATGGTTTAATTATCATTCACAATGGGAAGGAAGATTGCCAAGTAAATTTAAAAGACCCGATAAAAACGGAAATAATTCTAATGTTTTTACAACAAGCGGAAAATTAGCTTTGCGATCAACGTTACACAAAGATCCTAAAAAGGTTAAAAATAGATAGACCATTGGGTAAACTCTGCTGCTATGGTTTCCAAACGAAGAGATGCAGGCCCAGGAATGTATTTTGAAGCAAGAATTAAAGCTTCAAATTTGTCAATGACATCATCGTTTTGGTTTAGACTGGGTGATTATTAGGAAATTGATGTTATAGAGCATATAGGGAATCCTTCGAATAGAAATAAGGGGTATTTAGAATTTCAATATGATGCAAATACCCATTATTATGGGCGCTTTAATGGTTTAAGTCCTAAACCAGCTAAATGGAAAATGCCCGTAAAGGGAAGAACACGTTTTAATAATTATGGCATGTTATGGGCTAGAGGTGGTAAAGAATTAAAATTTTATTACAATGGTAGGCAAATTATGAAAATTTACCCAAGAAGACCATTGCAAGAAAAATTACATATGATTTTTGACACCGAGGTATTTCCTTTTGCTCAAAATGGTATAGCAAATATTGGTTTACCAAGAGTAGGTCATTTAACAAACAACAATCATAATACGATGTTTGTTGAGTTTGTTCGAACTTGGAAGCTTGTTAAGAAGAAGAAGAAAAAAGGGAAAAAGGAGTTGACCTTAGGAGAAGAAACTATAGGTGGATCAAACAATAATAATATTATTTCTCCTAATCCTTTTGTTGAAAATTATGTGGAATTACAAGGAACGGACGATGTAGATGTTGAAGTGTATGATTTACAAGGAAAAATTGTTCCATCAAGAATTACTCTTGGTGTTGACGAAAATAGTGTTATTATTGAATTTGAAGATTCAGTAGGGCCTGGTACGTATTTTATAAAAACAACGAATGGTAAAACATTTAAAATTCTTAAAAACTAAAATAGATTGAGATATAATTAGGAGAGGTTTTAAAACCTCTCCTAATTTATTTGAATTATATAAACACATCTTAGTTATCAAAACTTTAAACTATGATAGATACTATTGTTTTAATAGTAAAAAGAGATTCATGTTGTTTCTTTTTTAATTTAGCAAGAATCATTTTCTCATAAATTTAACACAAATGTTTTAGGGTAAACAGGCTTTAAGTAGTTATAATAGTATACAACACAACTCAGATACTAATTAAAAATGAAAAATTACTCTAAATGGAAAATAGGAGTACTATTAATTTCAATAGCACTGGCAATTACTGCACAAATTTTTATTCAAATAAAGCCAACAAAAAAATCATCAAATAAAATTGTTAGTACAATAAATACACGTTGTATATTAGTATCAAATTAATTAGGGGTAAAAAATATTAATATTACTTTTTTCCTAAAATTTTATTGTAACGAGTTTTATCATTAAGCACGGCTTGTGCAGTTACGATTTCTTCACTTTTTAAAGTATTATATTCATACATACCTTCTCGATAGAAGTAGCGCTTTAAAATTTCATTCGTTAATAATCCTTTAATTTCTTTTTCTTGTGTTTTTAAGGCACTTTGTTTAAACGTATTAATACGTTTTAAAAGTGATTGATATTCGCTATTAATACTTTTATCCATTTTTTCTTTAATGGCATAAGTCATGGCTTCATCTAAGGATTTTTCAGTCTTTGTTTCGTAAGTAAAGTTGATCGTTTTTAAGTAGTTTTTAAAATCTTGAAAGTCGTTATCTTTAAAATTAAAATCGCTTAAACTTTCAAACTTATTGCTATGGTGATATTGAGTTGCAAAGTCAAAAATTGCTTTTTCTCTAAGTAATGCTGTAGCTAAACCACTGCGTTTGGTAGCTTCAATTTCAATATCAGGAAAAACACCTCCACCATCATAAACAGTACGTTTTGAGTTTAAAGTTTTAAAGGCTTTGTAATCGGAATTTTTAACACGCTTGGGTTTTCCATTTTTATCTTTATGCCAATAATCCAAAGCTTGAATACAACGTTTAGAAGGAATAAAATAACGTGAAGAGGTTACTTTTAATTTTGTATTATATACCAATGTACGGTAGGTTTGTACTAAGCCTTTACCAAAGCTACGTGCACCCACAACTACACCTCGATCTAAGTCTTGCATAACACCACTTACAATTTCACTGGCAGAAGCACTACGACCGTTTACAAGCACTACTAATGGAATTTCGGTATCAATTGGTTCTTTTTTAGTTTTGTAAACCTTATTACTTGCTTCTATTACAGATTCTGTATATACCACTAATTGATTTTTTGGAATAAAAATATTACATACGTTTACAGCTTCAACTAAAAGTCCACCAGGATTACCACGTAAATCTAAAATTACCTTATCGGCACCACGAGCCTTTAGTTCTTTGAGAGCGGCAATGGTTTCTGCAGAAGCTTTTTTATTAAATTTTTGAAGTACTATATAAGCAGTATTGTCGCTTAACAATTTGTAATAGGGAACAGCATCTACGTCAACTAAACTTCGATTTACCGATGTTATTTGTGTTTTTCCTTGTCTTTTATAAGTTAGTACTACTTTTGAACCTGCTTCACCTTTTAAAAGTTCTTTAGCTTCACCTTCAAACTCACTTACAACTATATCATCAATTTTAATAATTTCATCACCCGCTTTTAGCCCACTTTTATCTGCAGGAAAGTCTTTAAAAGGTTCAGACACAAATAAGCGTTTATCTTTTTCGAAAACACCTGCGCCAATACCAGTGTATTGTCCACTACTTCTTATTTTAGAGGCAATAATATCTTGTTCTGTCCAAAACTTGGTATACGGATCCATTTCATCGGTAATTGCTTTAATAGCAATATTCATTAATTCGGCCGGATTCGTTTGATCAACATAGTTTTGATTTAGTCTTTTGTAAAAGGTGACAAATATTTCAATTTGTTTACTTAATTCAAAACCATCATTGTCAGTCTTTAAACTTGAAAAACCAAAGACTAAAAAAAGACTACTTAATATTATAATTATTGATCGTTTCATGATTTTTGATTTTGTTGTAATTGTTGTTCAAATTTTCGGATAATTTTATCCATTGCCTTGCTAACATCTTCATAAGTAGGCATGGTTTTTCCTATAAAAATAAACATGAATAAAAACTGATTGTTTTCTTTGCTTAAAATATACTTATTTTTTCTGAAATATTCTCGTAATAAGCGTTTTATGCGATTTCGATCAACTGCATGCTTAAAATTTCGTTTACTTACCGAAAAACCTACTTGAAAAGCGACATCTATTTCTGTTACATTTTTATATACTAAAAGCAGCGGAAAAGCTTTTACAGAGCTACCATTTTCAAACAACGAACCAATTAACTTTTTGCTTTTTAACTTAAGTGGTTTAGGTAAAGTTTCATTCATATAAATGCAAAGTTATATCATTTTAAATAACTTGGCACGAATCAAAATTTAATTACTCATATTATATATATCGTTTTCCACATTTATATCGGCCATTTTTTTAGTTGGATTAAGTTGAATTGATTTAATCGCACTTTTTTTATTGGGTATAGAAAAAGTGTAGGTGGGGTAGGCCCAAGCCCAATCTTTTAAAATTTGAGTTGGTTTGTCAACTGGTTTTTGACCACGCATCATTTGTAGTGGAATGTAAAACAATTGAGTTGAATTATCTTTAAAACTCACTAAAACTTCAATAGGCATTGGCATTAAGCCTAAACGCTGTAAAGTTATTTGAGTATTTTTTTTCTTTTTTTCTACGGCAGTAATTCCATAATCAATGGTATTGGTAGTTTTTGTCCAGTCGGTTAAATACCAGTCTAATTGTATGCCAGAAACTTTTTCGGCAATACGTTTAAAATCATTAGGCTTAGGGTGTTTAAACTTCCAATGGTTATAATATTCTTTAATAATTTTAGCTAAATTTTCTTGTCCAACAATATAGCCTAATTGCTCCATAAAAATAGCTCCTTTACTATACGCCGAAACACCATAAGCAAAATTTAAACGATACCTGTCTGAATGTGTAGTTTGTGGTTGTTCTAAGCCAGATTCTACTAATTTTTGGTAGGATCGGTAACTTCCTTCGTTAGGAAAACTTAGATTATTTTGTCTCACTTCATTTTCGGCAAGGTTCGAAATATAGGTGGTAAAACCTTCGTCCATCCATTCGTGTTTTGACTCGTTAGTAGCTAAAATGTGCTGAAACCAGGCATGAGCCATTTCATGCGCGGTTACACCAACTAAACTGCCAAATTTACGTTTGCCCGTAATTAGAGTACACATAGCATATTCCATTCCGCCATCGCCTCCTTGTATAATGGAATACTGAGGATAGGGATAAGGCCCTATGTGGGTTTCATAATAGGCTAGTAATTGTTTAGTAATGGGTTGTAGTTTTTTCCAATTAGCTATAATAGCTTTATCATTTTTATAAAAAAAGTGTAGTTTTTTATTTCCGTCAAGCGGAAGGAAATCATGCACGTAATCGGGATCGGCAGCCCATGTAAAATCATGTACATTGTTTGCAACAAAGTGCCAGTTTAGTTTTTTTGAATTTTTTTGTACAGCAGTAGTACTATAACCATGTCCAATTTCTTCAGGGTTTTGTAATACACCCGAACCTGCTACAGTATATTTTCCGTTAATGTTAATATGCACATCATAATTACCCCAAACACCATGAAACTCACGACCAATATAAGGGTCAGCATGCCAGCCTTCAGCATCATATTCGGCAAGTTTAGGATACCATTGTGTCATGGAAAGGGCTACTCCTTCGGCATTATTGCGTCCAGATCTTCGAATTTGTATGGGTATTTGCCCTGTAAAATTCATTTGTAAAGTGCTGGTTTGCCCAGGTAAAATAGGTGTTGGTAAGGTTACTTCCAAAATAGTTCCGGCAACGGTATAGGTTGTTTTTTTATCATTTTGTAGAAGTGAATTTACTTGTAGAAAACCAATTTCGTTAGGTTTTAATTTATCGATACGTCCTTTTACTCGTTTGTCAGCATCTTTTAAATTTTGATTTCGAATATCCATTTCAGAACCAGGCTGAAAGGCATTGAAATATAAGTGATAAAACACACGATGTAATGTATCGGGCGAATTATTGGTATAAGTTAAAATTTGTTCGCCAGTGTAGGTATATTTTTTAACGTTTACATCAACATCCATTTTATAATTGGCTTGTTGTTGCCAGTAATTTGGATGTGGTTGAGCCAATGTGATAAATGAACTTAAAAAGGCGAAAAAAAAGAATTTATTTTTAGACATATACAGGGGTTTATTCTCAAAAGAGGAAATAATAAATACTCCCCTAAATTACTAATACATTAGTAATTTAGGGGAGTATTAGGTTTTTTTTAATAACGTTGAGCTAGTAAAATGGCATTATAAAGATTAACCATTTTACCAGATTTTGAAGCTTCAGGAAAAGGTTTAGAACCACCATCGCCTAGTACAACATTGGTTTTTGTAGCATTTCCACTTTCCATAAGAATGGTTTTAACTTGTTTTGCAGAAAGTTTAGGAAAGTAAGATCTTAATACTGCTGCTACTCCAGAAACTGCAGGTGCAGCCATTGAAGTTCCTTCTAAATATTCGTAAGTATTTAGTGGAGTGGTAGCATAAATTTTTACTCCAGGGGCAAATACATCTACATTTTGTTTTCCGTAATTTGAAAAATTGGCAACTAGTCTAGTACCATATTCATAGTTTAAGGCGCCTATGGTAATAAAATTATCTGAAATTTCTGTACCAGTTAAGGTTTGATCGTTAGGATATACGATTGTAGTATCTAGATTTTTAGATTCATTACCAGCGGCATTAACAATTAAAACATCTTTACTTGCAGCATATTTGATGGCATCTTGTACCCAATCTGGATGTGCCGAAAAATATTTTCCAAAACTAGTATTAATTACTTTTGCACCATTATCAACAGCATACCGAATGGCCAAAGCTATATCCTTGTCATATTCATCGCCATCGGGAACGGCTCTAACAGGCATAATTTTAACATTTTCGGCAATTCCTTTCATACCGATACTGTTTTTTCTGTTAGCGGCTATAATTCCGGCCACATGTGTTCCGTGTTTGGCATCTTCTAATTTAGGATCGGGACCACCTACTTTATTGTTTCCGTAGTAACGATTATTAATGTCGTTTTCATTATCATTTAATTTTTTACGGGCATTTAAATTAAGGTTAAAATGAGTTTCTTGGCGTTCTTTAAAATAGTCTACATATTCACTAATATCTTTTACAAAATCCCCAAAATATTTGCCTGGTTCTACATTAGGGTACATACCTGCAAGAAGTTGTTTGTGTTGCACACCTTCATCGGTTGTTGGTTTCCATGCAAATAAATCTTTTTGAGTATACTCAGAAGTATTAAGCTGTTTGCTAGCATAATCGTGTGCGGTTTTTAGCTTTTCGGCTAAAGGTTTGTATTGCGCCATACGTTGATTGTTTTGATCAACCTTTTGGGCATATTCCATTTTTGCAGCCTCATATGTTTTGTATGCTTCTCTATCAGATGCTTGAATAGATTCAATAGTTTTTCCTTCGAATTTACTTTGATTATCGCGAATAATTCTGGTAAACTCCATATTTTCGGCAACAACATCACCTAAAAAATTCCAGCCGTTTACATCATCAATATAGCCGTTTTTGTCATCGTCCTTTCCGTTGTTTGGGCGTTCTTTTTTGTTTATCCAAATTTTTCCTTTTAAATCTTCGTGGTTGATATCAATTCCACTATCAACAACAGCTACAATAACTGTTTTGCTTTTTCGACCAGCAAGTAATTCGTTATAGGCTCTGTCAACACTCATTCCAGGAATGGTATCCAAAGATAAATCAGTCTGATTCCAGTTTTTAAGTTGTGTTTCGGTTAAGGAAATTATTTTTAAAGGTAAATTATCTACATTTTCGGCAGTTGTGGTTTTAAAAGTTGGATTGGTAGAAAAACAACTAGTTAAAAGTAGTGATGTACTTAATGTAATAGGGACTATTTTTAAAATTTGTTTCATAAACTAAGCATTAAATAGTTCGTTAAAGGTATATGTGTTTTTTAATCGAATTCCCTTTTGGGTATGTTCGACAGTAATAATTTCGTTATGGGCATCATGTTCTAAAAACAAGTACCAATTATTGTTTGCTGCTTTTGTTAAAAATTCAGTTTTTTCATTTAAAGTTAGTAATGGACGTGTATCGTACCCCATAATATAGGCTAAAGGAATGTGCCCCGCTGTAGGAAGCAAATCTCCCATAAATACGATAGTTTTGTTTTGGTATTGCAATATAGGAAGCATTTGTTTTTCGGTATGACCGTCAACAAAACAGATAGAAAAAGGAAGTTGCGTATCTAAACTATAGTTTTGAGTAGAAACATTTATAAAATCTAATTGTCCACTTTGCTCTAATGGAAGTAAGTTTTCGCTTAAAAAAGATGCTTTTTCTCTGTTATTAGGTTGTGTGGCCCATTTCCAATGTGATTTGTTTGTCCAGTAAGTTGCCTGTTTAAAAACGGGTTCTATACTGTTATTTTTTTTGTTAATTGCAGTGGCCCCACCTACGTGATCAAAATGTAGGTGTGTTAAAAAAACATCAGTAATGTCATCTAAATTAAAACCTAAATGGGCAATAGATTTTTCTAATGAATAATTTCCCCAGCGTTTGTAGTAACTGAAAAATTTATCACTTTGTTTATTTCCCATACCCGTATCAATCAAAATTAATTTATTTTCATTTTCAATAAGTAAACACCTAGCAGCAATATCAATTAAATTATCAGCATCTGCAGGATTGGTTTTTTGCCATAATGATTTTGGAACTACACCAAACATAGCCCCTCCATCGAGTTTAAAATTGCCAGCTTCTACAGGGTAAATTTTCATATAAAATAATTTGTAATAATACCGTTAAGATCAATAATTTTAAGTTTTTTAACATGAATTTAATCCTTAATTAAGAAAAGGGACTCTGATATAGCAATAATTATTAAAAATACAGATAAATACGCTAAAAATTACAATCCTTTAATTAAACATTGAAAGTTCGGGCAGGTTTTGTATTTTTAGTGTTTAACACAAAAATCAATGATAGAGCTAGCTGGAATAGTAATTTTGGGAATTTTAGCACAATGGGTAGGTTGGAAATTAAAACTACCAGCTATACTTCCGTTAATATTAATAGGCCTTTTATTTGGTCCAATTTCTACACTTTACACAGTAGATCATAGTAAGTTACTCGAACCTATTTGGAATGGTAAAAATGGTTTGTTTCCTGGAGATGGATTATTTTATTTTGTATCATTAGCTATTAGTATTATTCTATTTGAAGGCGGTTTAACCTTGAAAAGAGATGAAATTTTAAATGTAGGACCTGTAATTTTAAAACTCATAACACTGGCAGTAGTCATTACATTTTTTGGAGCAGGGTTTGCTGCACATTATGTGATTGGTTTAAGTTGGGAAATTTCATTTTTATTTTCGGCATTAATAATAGTAACTGGTCCAACAGTAATTACCCCAATACTTAGAAATATTCCATTAAAAAAAGATCTTTCGGCTATTTTAAAATGGGAAGGAATATTAATTGATCCAATTGGAGCCTTAGTGGCCGTTTTGGTATTTGAGTTTATAAGTGTCGAAAACCAGTCGGGCTTTACGCAAACAGCTTTAGTTGAGTTTGGGAAAATTTTACTTTTTGGAGGTACGTTTGGTTTTACATTTGCACATGGACTTGGTTTTGCAATTAAGAAAAAAGTAATACCACATTACTTATTAAATGTATTTACACTGGCAGCAGTATTAGGAGTATTTGTATTGTCAGACACCTTTGCTCACGAATCTGGTTTATTAGCAGTAGTTGTTATGGGGTTGGTATTAGGAAACACAAATATTCCTAACTTAAAAGAATTACTATACTTTAAAGAATCATTGAGTGTCTTGTTGATTTCTATTTTATTTATTCTTTTAGGAGCAAATATTAATATTGATGATTTGTTACTTATTGCCAATTGGCAAACGGTAATTTTATTTGTAGTGGTGGTTTTTTTGGTTCGGCCAGCAGGTGTTTTTATAAGTTCGATAAAATCGGGATTACGATTAAATGAAAAGCTATTTATTAGTTGGATGGGGCCACGTGGAATTGTGGCAGCAGGTATTGCCTCATTATTCGGAACACGATTAAGTGCAGCAGGTGAACCTGGGGCAGAATATATTACCCCTTTGGTGTTTATGATTGTATTAGGAACGGTATTGTTAAATGCCACCACAGCTCGTATTTTTGCAAAATTAGTAGGTGTTTTTCAACGAAAATCAGAAGGGATTTTAATAGTAGGTGCATCCAAAGTATCGCGTTTAATAGCTTTGTATTTGCAAAAAAATGGACGTTATTTAGTATTAGTCGATAGTAATCAGGATAATATTGAAACGGCAAAAAATTTAGGTTTAGATGCCATTGAGGCTAATATTTTTAACGATTACCTTATCGATAATATTGAATTAAGTAATGTAGGGTTTTTAATGGCTTTAACGGGTAATGATGTCATAAACGAAAAAGCAATCATTAAATTTAAAAATGAATTTGGTGAAAATGGAACATATCGTATGATTACTGAAGAAGAAATGAACCGAGAAGTGCCTATACCAGAGCAAGGTTTATTTTCGAGCACACATGATTTTAATAAATTATCAGAAGTTGCAAATAGATATCCAGGAATTTCTGAAATTCCATTGGTAAATAAAGAGCACTTGTATGGTATTATAGATATTACACAAAAGGATGAATATATAGTACCGCTGTTTGTTCGTGTGCCCGATGGCGAAATTCAAATTATTTCTTCATTAGATACTATTCTTGATAATTACATAGATGGAAGTATTTTGGCTTATTTAGGTAGGCCTATTGATTTAGAGGAATCTAAGACTAATGGAGTAGTAATACCTGTATAAGATTTTGGATAATATAAGGCCTTTGTAATTAGAGATGTTATTATTACTATGAAGAATAGTACTATATTATCCCGAATAATATAAATATTCAATGTTAGAGTTAATTCATGAATTTGGAGATAAAAAGAATAGTATAGTCATATTAATGTTTATTGGTTCTTTTTTTTTAATAGGTACATTATTTAGAATCAAAAAAGTGAGATTTCTTTTTTCTTTTTTATTCGCTTTATTTGTTTCGTTACAGCTAGTATCTCTATACTTTACTCAATCATTTATTGGCTATCAATTTTATACTCATTTTAATATTGGAGCAGTAGCAGGAATTTCAGGCTTGTTTATTCCTCATATTTTTTTTATTTGTGTTTTTTTTATTGGATTAGCACTTATTTTTTATTTTTCATCAAATATTTCAATAAAAATTAGTAGCAAATTCAAAATTAACCAGTTAACAAGAAGGAGTGTTTTGTGGGTAATTGTTGTTTTAAGCTTAGTTGTTATCTTACTAAAAAGTAGTATTGTAAATGATACAAAATCTATATTAACTGTTTTTAAAACTTCTAATTCTAAGCAAGATTTTAAGAGTATTTTAAATAAAAATGGCATCTTTAATTATGTTACTCCTGATAAAATTGAATGTAAAGCAGGAAAAAACATTATTGTTCTTTCTATAGAATCTTTAGAAAAAGCTTTTTTATCAAAAAATTTTTCTGATTTAACTCCTAATTTAAATAAGCTAAAAAATAATTGGAATTATTTTGAATTAGAAGAAAATGAAGGGAGTAATTGGACAAGTGGATCACTATATACTAGTTTAACTGGTTTTCCCGCCTTTTTTGGTATCCAAGCCAATACTATATTTCAAAAAGTTTACCGTACAGAAATATCAAGTATTTCACATGTATTTAAAAAAGCAAAATACAATACTGTTTTTTTAAATGGTGATGCATCCTTTTCCGGGGTAAATCAAATGTTAAATACATTTGAGTTCGATAAAATAATTGATAAGAAAAATGTATGGAAACAGAAGGATGAGAGCTTTTATGGTTTAAGAGATAAAGATTTATTTGAATTAGCTAAAAGGGAAATTGATTTTCAGAAAAATTCTGATCAACCATTTGCAATGTTTATATCAACAACCGATACACATTTTCCTAATGGAATTTATGATAGCCGAATGGAATCCATTATTTCAAAAAAGAATTCAGAATTAGAATTTATGGTTGCAGCTATTGATTATATGGTAGGAGATTTTATTTCTTATTTGAAAGAACAAGATTTATTAGACAGTACAGTTGTTTATATTTTTCCAGATCATTTAAAAATGGGAGATCCGTCAATGTTTAAAAATACAGGAGAGAGAGGATTGTATGTTATTACAAATTCTGAAAATCAAAACAAAAAAAAGAATGATAGTACAAAACTATATCAAATTGATTTGCCGAAAATTATACTTGATGGGGCTAAAATAGAGCATAATTTAAAGTTTTTAACAGATTATATTGAAGGAGATAAAAATCAATATATAAAAGATAATTTGCTTGAACTAACGGAAATAAATACTAATGGTTTACTTCGAATTGATGCTAAGCCTTTTTTTAAAAAAGAAATATCTAAAGATTATGAAAGTTACAAGAAGGATACTTTACGTTTTATAGCACATGCTGGAGGTGAAATTGACGGTAAAATTTATACAAATTCAAAAGAAGCACTTGATTTAAGCTATAAAAAAGGATTTAGATTATTTGAATTGGATATTATAAAAACTAAAGAGGGCAAATTTGTTGCAGCTCATGATTGGAAAAATTGGTCTAAAACAACTAAATTTAAAGGAGAGCTCCCAGCATTATATGATCAATTTATGAGTTGTAAAATATATGAAAAATATACTCCTTTGGATATGCATAGAATTAATGAGTGGTTTACAATTCATAAAGATGCTATTTTAATTACAGATAAAATTAACGAACCTAAAGAGTTTGCATCACAATTTAAATTTAAGAATAGATTGATCATGGAATTATTTGATATGAATGCTGTAAAAGAAGGTTTAGAAACTAAAATTTTATCTGTAATGCCATCAGAATCTGTGATTAAAGGAATGAACGAAGATGAAATTAAAAATCTTGCTAAAATCGGTATCAAAAATATAGCAGTTTCAAGAAGATTTATTGATAAAAGCAATCACAATAAAAAATTACTTAGTGAATTTAAAAAGAACAAAATTAAAACATATGCATATGAAATTAATAGCGATACAGGTGTAAATGATGAATATGTTTTAAAGTATCAAATGGATTATTTTTATGGTATGTATATTGATTCTTGGAGTTTTGATTAAAGCTAATAGATGTTTTTAGAATTTTGGAGACTAGTAATTGAAATAGTTGCAATTTTTAATGAGAATTATTTTTCTTGAATATCCTTAATACGAAGTTGAAGACTTATGGTGCCGTTCCATTCATTTTCATCTAAATTGTAAACGATATTTACAGGCGCCTGATTTTGAAGCAAAGTTATTTTATGACCTAAATTGAATCCAATTCCTGCAAATTTAATGCCCGTTTGCAAACATTTAAAATGACATTTTAAGTGTTTATCATCGGCGCCAACAGTTTTGGCATAGCCCGTATCAACTACATTTTTTGTCATAAAAACAGGAGCGCTATTCATTGGACCAAAAGGGGCAAATTGTTTTAATATGCGATAAAATTTAGCATCAATTTGATGAAACTCTAATGTTTGGTCAATTTGAATTTCGGGCAATAGTAATTTAGGATCAATTTGACTCTTAACTACTTGCTCAAACTTAGATTTAAATTTAAGGTAATTTTCTTCTGTTAAGGTTAAACCAGCTGCATATTTGTGTCCTCCAAATTGCTCTATAAACTCGGCACTCGCTTCTAGAGCATTGTATACATCATAACCAACAACTGAACGTGCTGAGGCAGCTAATTTATTGCCACTTTTAGTAAAAACTAGAGTAGGTCGGTAATAGGTTTCGGTAAGGCGAGAGGCAACAATTCCTATAACTCCTTTATGCCATTCGGGATGGTAAACTACGGTTGAAAACTGTTCAGTTTCGTTGTTTTCTTGTATTTGTATTAGTGCTTCTTTAGTGATTCTTTTATCAGCTTCTTTTCGATCAGTATTATAGTTTTCAATAGCTTTTGCGTAATTAACAGCAGTATCATAGTCTGTTTCTGTAAGCAATTCAACGGCATGTAAACCATGTTTCATTCTACCCGCAGCGTTTATGCGTGGAGCAATCATAAATACAACATCGGTAATACTAAGTTCTTGCTTTTTTGTTTGTGCAATTAAAGCTTTAAAACCAGGTCTAGGCTGTTGATTTATTATTTGAAGTCCATAAAAAGCAAGTATCCTATTTTCTCCAGTAATGGGAACAATATCTGCACCAATGGCAGTTGCTACAAGATCTAAATATGGAATGATGTCATTAAAATTGCCATTGAGTGTTTTGTTTATCGCTTGGATAAGTTTAAACCCGACTCCGCAACCACAAAGTTCTTTATATGGATAGCTACAATCGGAACGTTTAGGATCTAAAACAGCTACAGCATCGGGTATTTGCTTGCCAGGGCGGTGGTGGTCGCAGATAATAAAATCAATTCCTTTTTCTTTGGCATAAGTTACTTTTTCAATGGCTTTAATTCCGCAATCTAAAGCAATAATGAGACTAATTTCATTATCATGGGCAAAGTCAATTCCTTTATAAGAAACACCATAACCTTCAGCATAGCGATCAGGAATATAAGTGGCTATATTTGGGTGCAATGAAATTAAGTATGATGACATAAGTGCCACACTAGTGGTGCCATCAACATCATAATCGCCATATACCATAATGCGTTCATTGGCAGTAATGGCTGTTTTGATTCTGGCTATAGCCAAATCCATATCCTTCATTAAAAAGGGATCATGTAATTGATTTAGATTGGGTCTAAAAAAACCTTTGGCCTCTTCAAAATTATTTATTTGTCGTTGAGCAAGTAATTGAGCAATACTAGCACTTATCCCTAGAGCTTGCTGTAAATTAGAAACACTTTTTGAATTGGGTTTAGGCTTTATGGACCAGCGCATAATAAAACTTATTTTTTAAGGTATGTAAACCTGTATTGTGTAGTTAATAAATGAAGAGCACGAAGTTAGTTTTTTTAGCAACGTGTAAAATAGATTGCTATTGATAATTTGTATCAAATAAGTTATTTTTATGGTTAATTTAATTTTATATAAAATTAAATCTCACATTACAAAAAAAGGACAAAATTTAAAAGTTAAGTTATATTTGTTAAAAAATAGAATTGTTACACCACACGACATATTTACATCCAACAGCCACAGAATGGGTTACTTTTGTACACGGTGCAGGAGGAAGTTCAAATATTTGGTTTAAGCAATTGCGTTCTTTCTCAAAACATTTTAATGTATTAGTGCTTGATTTACGCGGACACGGCGAAAGTAAATCAAAAACCTTAACAGCCGATGCTTCTACATATACTTTTGATGCGATAACGAATGATATTTTTGAGGTTATTGATTACCTTAAAATAAAAAAATCGCATTTTATCGGAATTTCATTGGGAACCATTTTAATACGGAATTTGGCAGAAAAGTCGCCCGAAAAGGTAAAAAGTATGATTATGGGTGGTGCCATAATGAAAATGAATTTTCGATCGCAAGTATTGATGCGACTTGGGGTTTGGTTTAAATCAATAGTTCCTTATATTTATTTATATCAGTTGTTTGCGTTTATAATTATGCCTCGTAAAAATCACAAAAAATCACGATTGCTTTTTGTACGCGAAGCTAAAAAACTATATCAAAAAGAATTTATAAAGTGGTTTAAACTCACCGCAGAAATTAATCCATTATTGCGATTCTTTAGAGCTAAAGATGTTAATATTCCTACGCTTTATATTATGGGAGAAGAGGATTACCTTTTTTTGCCGATTATCAGAAAAATTGTAAACATCCATAAACGAGCCGACTTATTTGTTATTCCAAATTGCGGACACGTGGTAAACGTTGAGCGTCATGAGGTTTTTAATCTAAATGCAATTGGATTTATAAAAGAGCAGTAGTTTTTTTTAAACACTACTTAGATATTCACACGTGTAAATTATGATTTTATGTAAGAAAATTACTTTCATAAAATTTAAAATCAGTTTTATATTTTAGCTTTAGATCAATAAAACTTAGTGCAGTATTTGTACTCACATTTGTTTTTTAATTTAATCTAATTTATGAAAAAAAGAGTATTCGAATTAACCGTAATAGCATTTTTATCTGCCTTTATAGCGCATGCACAACGAACTTATGAATTTGAAGGAATTGCTGTTCCAGTGGCTCCAGACCCAGGATTTAAATGGGAATTACAAGATGGTTTTTCAGATGATTTTAATTATGCAGATGGACTAGGGAAACAGAGTCCTTTATTTACATCTAAATGGGATGATGTGTATAATCCAGATCGTAATTTTAGAGGTCCTGGAGAAACCTATTGGACTACAGAAAATTCAGCAATTAATGCTACTACCGATCGATTAGAAATTAGAGCAACGCCCCGAACCCTTGACGGAAGTGGAAATGTTACTGGGGTGAACTGTGGGGTTGTATCTTCAAAAACAAAAGTAAAGTTTCCTATTTTTATGGAAGCCAACATAAAGGTGGCCAATGTCGAAAATTCTTCTAACTTTTGGATGCTTGACGAAGGAGGATTTAATGAAATTGATGTGTTGGAAGTGTATGGAGGTTCTGCCGATGATTTTTTTAGTCAGCAGATGTCTACCAATTTTCACATCTTTAACAGGCAAGGTCCTAATGGGGCGATAAATGTTGATAATACATACCAAGCGTTTTTCCAAACAAACAGAGATATTCAAAATTATCAAACAAGTAACACAGGTTTTTGGCGCGATGATTTTCATAGGTTTGGTGTGTATTGGAAAAGTCCGAATGAGGTTAGCTTTTTTATTGATGGAGAACCTGCAAAAAATGGGAATCATTTTGTTGAGGGTCGTCTAGCTAATTTATTAGATGGTACCTACGAATCTGCTATATTACAAAGTCCAATTCCTAACGATGGTAATCCGCCAATTGATAAGGGTGTATTTCAAAACCAAGTGTTTAGAGATGTGTTTATGATTATGGATATAGAGAGCCACCATGCCAGACCAATCTCGCCTAGAGCGGATTTAGAGGATAGAATCAAAAACTTAATGGAGGTTGAATGGGTGCGTACCTATAAGCCAGTAAGCGATGGCACTGGTACAAGTGATAGAACTCGCGCTATAAGTTTTGATAATAGAGATGCTTTTATTCCTGCTGGAGAAACAGAACCCGCTTTTAGTTTAGGGGCTGTTGTACCATTAGATATTACTTACGCAACAGGTTTAACAGGTACAGTTGAAGAAGATTTAACATACGTAGCTGTTCAAATAAGACAACTTGACCAAAATGGAGAAGAGGTTAATACAAGTGAATTTCAAACAGTAATACCTACTGAGGGGGCAAATAAAGGGAGTATAACATACAATTACACAGTACCAACTACCTTTCCTAACGGAACTAATATTCCAACAACAGAAAATTTACCCGATGGACACGAATTAGTTTTGTTAATGTTTATGTCGGTAAATAATGATGCTGCTTTTGCAAATGCCGATGATACAATAGTGATAAAAGAAGGGAGAACAAGAGCCATAAGCTTTAATAACAGAGATTCTTTTGTGCCATCAGGCGGTACATTTCCAGAAATAGCTTTGGCAAGTGAAGTGTCTTTAAATATTACTTATTCAACTGGTTTGTCGGGCGGTGTTGAAGAAGATTTAAATTATGTAGCTGTACAAGTAAGGCAAGTAGATGCGGCTGGTGCTGTAGTAGCAACAAGTGCCTTTGAAGAAGTTGTGCCAGATACTGCAGTGAATACCAATACGGTTACTATCGACTATACAGTACCAACAAATTTTACAACAGGAGCTGATAATGGAATCATTTTTACTGAAAAAATACCAACTACAGAAAATTTACCTGCAGGACACAGATTGTTGTTGTTAATATTTATGCAAGTAGACGAAAGTATGACTGGTTTTGCTGAAGCGAATGCAGAAATTATTCTTAGAGAAGAGGGGACAACCCTGTCAAATAATGATTTTGAAATTAATAATGACATAATTACTATATACCCAAATCCAACACAAGAGCTATTACATATTTCAGGGGTATTTGATTCATGGAAAATTTACAATTTATTAGGTGTTGAAATGGCAGGCGGATCAGCTTCGCAAATAAATTTATCTGATTTAGATACAGGTTTATATTATATTATTTTAGATGATAAAGCAAGCTCAATTTATAAGTTTATTAAAAAGTAATTCTTTTAATAAGAAGTATTTAGCTGGTTTTTTAACTATTAGGAAAATTCAACCTGCTATACTAGAACTTCGTTATGAGGCTGAGGTGTATAAAAAATACAGTTTACAATAGTATTTGGAGTAGATCACAGGTGTAATATATTTTCTAATGCAGGTTTAATTCACTTTTGTAGATATCATAGTCCTTTCAAATTTATTTTGGAAGGACTTTTTTTTGTAATACAAATACAAAAATAAATTACAATTGTTTTTTTAAGTAATTGAAAATCAATTAATGTGTTGTTTTTTATTTTTTGTATTTCAATATTAAATATAGATAATAAGGTTTATTATCATGTTAAAATGAATTTTTTATTTTAAAATTAGTGATTTTAAAACCAATTTAATTTGATTTAAAAGGCTGCAAATATTGTGTTAATTATATGTTTTTTAGGTGTTTAAATAGTGTTTGATGTCTCTTTGTGTGCGTTTTCTAATTGAAGAATTTTCCTTCATTTTAATTTTAATGTTTATTCATTGACTATATTTGTGATGTTTTCAAAGTAATTTACGTAGTGTAAAAAACATTTTAAGAGCTTAACCAAAATAAGTATGCAATGAAAAAAAATACAATTACTTCATTAGTTTGTGTCTTTATAAAGCCAATGATTTGGAAGGAAAAAACACTAAACAAACTAAATTTAATAACTTTTTTATTTTTGTTTAGTATTGGATTTACAATAAATGCACAATTCGAATTTGATGCTATTCCTATTGCACCAGACCCAGGATTAGGAAAAGTATGGGAGTTACAAGAAGCTCCTTCAGATGATTTTAACTACACCTTTGATCCAAGTAGCACTCGTGTAAACTTTGGACCTGCTGGCGAAAACAAATGGTATAATACCTATCACGATTTACCCAATGGACAACCTAATATTTTTCAAGGACCAGGGCCAACAATATGGAGACCCGAAAATCTTTATGTGGATGGAGATATGTTACATGTTTTTAATACAAGAGTTGTTGGTGAAGAAAAGGATCAATTTGGAAACGAATACGTATATGCTACCAGAGGAGGGTGTATGACCAATTTAACAAAAGTTATTTATCCTGTATTTGTTGAAGCTAGAGTTCGAGTAGCGAACTCAAGTGCGGCATCAGATGTATGGCTTTTAAGCCCCGATGATACTCAAGAAATTGATATTATAGAGGCGTACGGTGGACCTGGAATTGCAGGAACAGTGCCAGGAGAAACTACAGAGACAGCAGCAGGACGTAATAGTTTTTTTGCAGAGCGTATCCATTTAAGTCACCACGTATTTGTTCGTGATCCCTTTCAAGATTATCAACCTAGAGATTTTAATAGCTTTTGGAGGCGTAATGGAATTTCTTCATGGGGTGGTGTAACGGTTGACATAGGTGTATACTGGGTGTCGCCAACAAGACTTGAATATTATATTGATGGAGAGTTAGTACGTGTATTAGATAATGATGCTAGTGCCTCAGAAATAATTGGAGGAAGTTGGGAATATACATATCCAACAGGACTTGTAAATGCTCAAGGAACTACAGTGAACACAAATTTAGGCAATAATGGACAATTATTGTTCGAAACATTACGACCTGGATTTCAAGATATGACACAACAAACTTGTGGACAATTTACCACATTTGACGAATCTTGTTTAGATGCTGCGCAATTAGCATCAAATATTAGTGTAATAGATCCTTTTGATTATTTAAACAATGGACGACAGTTTACTAAAGAATTAGATATTATAATAAATACCGAAGATCAAACTTTTCAAGCAAATGCTATCCCAAGTCGTTCTCCTAATGATAATGAAATAACGGACATGGAAATAGATGACCAAACTATGTTAGTAGATTGGATACGTGTATATAAGCCAGTTGACGATGGTACTGGAGCAAGCGATAGAGCTAGAGCAATATCTTTTGATAATAGAGAAGCATATATCTCTGTTGGAGGAACTGACCCAGAGGTAGCGATAGGTAGCAAATTACCTATTGATATTACCTACAACACAGGTGTTTCTGGAGGAGTTGAAGAAGATTTATTTTATATAGCTACTCAAATAAGACAAGTTGATGCTATGGGTGGTGAGGTTAATTTAAGTGCTTTTGAAACGGCAGTTAATGATGATTCGGCTAATTCAGGTACTGTAACATATGATTATACTATACCAGCAACTTTTCCTGACGGGTCTGCTATTCCAACCACGGCTGATTTACCAGCTGGTCATCAATTGATATTGTTGTTATTTATGTCTGTAGATAATAATGCTAATTTTGCTGATGCTAATGACACAATAGTTTTATTAGAAGCAAATGCTGCAGATAGAACTAGATCAGTAACATTCGACAACAGAGCATCTTTTATACCTGCAGGGGGAACTGCTCCTGAGGTTGAATTCGAAGAAACTGTAGCGTTAGATATTACATATGCTACAGGTATTTCGGGGGGTATTGAAGAAGATTTAGATTATGTAGCTGTTCAAGTAAGGCAAGTAGATGATTCTAACTCAATCGTAGCGACAAGTGCTTTCGTAACGGCGGTTCCTACTACAGCAGAAAATACAGGGACAGTAACTTATGATTATACTATTCCTACTAATTTTGCTTTAGGTCCAGATAATGTTTCTCCGTTTACTGATGAAATACCCGCTACTGCAGATTTACCAACAGGGCATAGGTTACTTTTGTTAATTTTTATGCAAGCCAATGATGGTAGTGGAGCTGTTTTTACTGATGCCAATGACGAAATAGTTATTGTTAAAGAAGATCCTGCGTTATCAAATGTAGATATAAGTAAAGATTCGGAGGCTATAACATTATCTCCTAACCCTACATCAGATATAGTCAACATATCAGGCAATTTTGAATCTTGGAAAATTTATGATCTTTCGGGGATTATTTTAAAAGAAGGTGAAGTTAATTCAATTAGTGTTACAGATTTAGCTACTGGAATTTATTATTTAGCTTTAGATGGAAATGATACTAAAGTATTTAAGTTTGTAAAACAATAATTAATTTAAGTCAACAATTTTATTGTTGGCTTTTTTATTTAGGTCTGTATAAAAAACGATTTTTTTAATGTAAATATGTGATAAAAAAGTAATATTAATCTAGGTTGAAAATAAAACCAACGTCAGCTTTTTTATACACTTTAATATGTAATTGCGGTAATCCATTTACAAAAGTTTGTTTAGGAACTTAATGGTATAAAGTAACAGTATCTTAGATAACTGAGTTTGCATTATTGATAATACAGTACCTAAATTATAGGGTAAATAACAGTTTATTTGTAATAACCAAATCTCTTTATTAAGCTCAATCTTTCAAAAATACTAATACAATTTACTCTATTGTATTCTAGTCTATTATCAAATATTTTCTTGTATGTAAATAATATAAGAAGTTAAAAAACGGCTTAGTTATGTGTAATAAAAATAATATACGATATTCAGTAGACTGTCAAATTTTAAAAAAAGTTACCTGTATTTTAGTGCTAATTTGTAGTTTTCAATTAAATGCTCAATACGAATGGGATAGGTATGCATTGCCTAAAATTGAAGATGAATCAAAAAAATGGCAGTTGCAAACAGCTATTTCCGACGATTTTAATTACACATTTGACCCTACTAAAAGAGATATGGATTTTGGACCAATGGGACAGCCTCCGAAATGGAATAATTTTTTTCATAATAATTGGAAAGGACCTGGACCAACTATTTGGAGTAGGAATCATGTAGCTGTAAGAAATGGAAAATTGAATATTTGGGCAACAAGAAGAAAAGGAGAAACAAAAACTTTTAATGGTAATATTACCAGACCAGCAACAAGATCTGGGTGTATTACTTCTAAAAAAAAGGTAAAATATCCTGTTTTTATTGAAGCTAAAGTGAGAATAATGAATTCCACACTAGCATCAGATATTTGGTTGTTAAGCCCCGATGATACTCAGGAAATAGATATTTTAGAAGTTTATGGAGGAGTTGGCGATGATCAAAGGAATTCTTTTTTTGCAGAGCGTATTCATTTAAGTCACCATGTGTTTATTAGACCTCCAAAATTTAAAGATTATCAGCCTGGGGATTTTAATAGTTGGTACCGTAAAAACGGAGTGACTAAATGGGGAGGGAAAACCATTCGTATTGGAGTATACTGGAAAAATGAAAAAACCTTGGAATACTATATTGATGGAGAATTAGTTCGAGTTTTAAGTAATAACGCATTTAAATCTAGGAATATAAAAGGAGAGTTTGAATATACCTATCCCGCAAAAATGATAAAGAATAAACTTACAAAAGAAGTAAATGGATTTCAAAAGGTAATAAAAACTCCAAATTTTAAAATCGCTAAAAAAAAATCAAAGATAAGTGTAATTGATCCTTATAATTATTTGAAAAATGGTAAAAAATTAACCAAAGCAATGCATATTATAATTAACGTTGAAGATCAGAGCTGGCAAGCAATAGCTAATCGATCGCCCAATGATAAAGAAATCAAAAGACACCAAGATAATAACTTTTTAATCGATTGGATTAGAGTATACAAGCCTGTTAAAATAATAAAGTAATACGATTTACTGATAAAAATTTCGTACAGATAGGTTTTTCTTATTGCTTTTCTTTACCTGCAACAACAATAACAAGCTCACCTTTAGGGGGCTTGTTGCTGTAATAAGCGGCTACTTCTATAGTTGTTCCTCTCTTGGTTTCTTCGTATAGTTTAGTAAGTTCTCGACTTACGGAAACTTGTCTTTCATTACCAAAATAGGTCGCAAAATCGGTTAGTGTTTTTACTAGTTTATGAGGCGATTCGTAAAAGATTAATGTTCGTGTTTCTTCTGCTAGGGCTAATAAACGTGTTTGTCTCCCCTTTTTTACAGGTAAAAAACCTTCAAAAATAAATCGATCATTAGGTAAGCCACTATTTACTAATGCAGGTACAAAAGCGGTTGCGCCAGGTAAGCATTCAACAGCAATATTGTTGGCAATTGCAGCTCGGGTAAGTAAAAAACCAGGATCGGAAATAGCTGGTGTTCCGGCATCACTAATTAAAGCAATTTGCTGACCCGCTTCTAACTTTTTTATAACTCCTTCAACAGTTTTATGTTCATTATGCATATGATGACTTTGCATATGTGTGGAAATTTCAAAGTGTTTTAAAAGTTTGCCACTTGTACGGGTATCTTCAGCTAATATTAAATCGACATTTTTCAGCACTTCAATAGCTCTGAATGTCATGTCGTTTAGGTTGCCAATTGGTGTTGGAACAAGGTATAATTTACTCACAATAATAATATATGAAAACTTATAAGGTGTCAAACTTACGAAAAACTACTTCTAAAAACCGTGTTTCAAAAGCTTCTTTGTTTTCCCAGTTATTGTATTCGGGTTTTACCATTTGGTTTATAAAGTGTAAAGCCTCGGTATTAGTTTCAAATGTGTTTAGTTGCGAAAGTACACGGGTATAATCATCTTGGTTGCCATTAAAAAGGTGTTTTATAAAACCAATACGATCATTTAGGCCTATTTGAATGCTTTTTTTGAGCTTGTCATTTAATGAAGATTTTTGTTGCGCAATTACAGCTTCATTTACTTTTGTAAGGGGAGCTGCTGTAGTTGGTTCTGTATATGTTGACGAGTCTGGTGTAGTATGGGTAGTGTTTTCTTCTAGCGGTGTATCAACTGGGTCAAATTCTGGCAAATCGAATCCGGCAGTTAATGCTTCAAGTTCGTGTAATAATTCGGGACTGTTATTGACTTCAATATTAGTTTGTTCAGTGATAGCTTCAGGTGCTTTATCATAGTTTAATTCTTGTGGTATTTCTGTTGTATCAGTATCATGCTTTTCAACGACCTCAGGCGTTTCTTTATTTGTAAGTTGAGGTTCGTTTAAGGAGGCTGTTAACTCAATTGATGTGTTGTTTTCAGGGATTATTTGTTGTATAATTTCTGATATTGGTTTACTTTCCGAAATTGTGCTAGTTTCTCTTTCGGGTGCTGCTTCAATATTAGTAAGGTTGTTATTACTTAAAATTTCATCAGTTTCTTCTGTTAAAGATGTCACAAAATCAGTAACCTCATCAATTGCTGTAAATTCTTTTTCGGTAGTAGTTTCTGTATGAGTTGCTGCATTATTAGCTAAAGCTTCCTTTTCGGTATAAGCTAATACACATAAGCGTTCATAAATTTCGGCAGCCTTATGCTTTAAGTCATTAATATTTTGATTTTGCATACTTAAAACCTCAACAGCTAAGTCTTTTAATTCTTTTTCAAGTTGCGCTTTCATAAAGTGTTTTTAATCCACATGGTGGAGTTTAATTTTTAGAGGCTTACCTCAAAATGTCAAAAATAGTGTTTAATAGTTACCTTAAAATTTGTTAAAAGGTAATTGACTAGCCAATGAAATATTAGCAAGAATAAGTGTTAATTGCATACATTTGTATGACTAATAACAGGTTTTATTCCCTAAAGCAAACAAGTTTTTATCAAAGGAATTTAATCGGCAGAAAAATACGAAATGTTTCTTGAAAATACAGTAAATCCTGAAGCTCAATTTGGATGGATAGAAGTGATTTGTGGTTCTATGTTTTCGGGGAAGACAGAAGAACTAATAAGGCGTTTGAGAAGAGCACAATTTGCTAAACAAAAAGTTGAAATATTTAAACCCATAGTAGATACTCGCTATAATGAAGAAAATGTGGTATCTCATGACAAAAATGAAATTTCATCAACACCAGTTCCTGCAGCAGCAAATATTCGTATTTTGGCAGATACTTGCGATGTAGTTGGCATTGACGAGGCTCAGTTTTTTGATGATGAAATTGTGAGTGTGTGTAATGATTTGGCCAATAAAGGAATTCGAGTAATTGTAGCGGGGTTGGATATGGATTTTAAGGGAAAGCCTTTTGGCCCAATGCCTGCACTTATGGCTACGGCAGAATATGTTACTAAAGTGCATGCAGTTTGTGCTAAAACAGGAAATTTAGCGCATTATAGTCACCGAAAATCTGAAGGCGAACATTTGGTAATGCTTGGAGAGTCTGAAGCATATGAGCCTTTAAGTAGAGCCGCATTTTATAAAGAAAAAAACAAATAGATTAAACACACACAAATGAGCGGTACTGTTTTAACTATAAATTTAGATAATTTAACACATAACTATGAGTATTTGCGTAGCAAAATAAATCCAAAGGTTAAGCTTTTGGCAGTGGTTAAAGCAGTTGCCTATGGTAGCGATGCTACTGCCATAGCGGCTCATTTAGAATCATTAGGGGTGGATTATTTTGGTGTTGCTTATGCAGAAGAAGGAGTAGCACTTCGCGAAAGCGGAATAACAATACCTATTTTAGTATTGCACCCGCAACCTAATAACTTTACTTTAATAGTAAAGCATAAACTAGAACCGAGTGTTTATAGTCAGCGCATATTAAAATTATTTGCTGATTTTTGTTTAAATGAACAAGTTGAAAATTATCCAATACATGTAAAGTATAATTCGGGCTTAAATCGTTTAGGCTTTTCGGATACTGATATTCCTTTTATTTTAGATCAGGTCGAAGAGGCTAATTTATTGATTAAATCATTGTTTTCGCATTTATCAGCGAGCGAGGATGTAAACGAAAATGCTTTTACAATGCTGGAGATTAAGTCTTTTAAACAGTTTTCGGGGGCATTACAATCGCAAATGATTAACGATCCTATTACACATCAATCAAATACCTCGGGGATTTTAAATTATCCCGAAGCACATTTTAGTATGGTGCGAACAGGTATCGGCTTGTATGGTTTTGGGAATGAGGCAAAATATGATGAAAACCTAAAGCCTGTAGCAAGTTTAACATCTGTTATTTCGCAAATTCATGAAATTCCAGCAGGGGGATCATTAGGTTATAACCGAGGTTTTATAGCAGATACTACAATAAAATCGGCGACAATAGCTTTGGGTCATGCCGATGGAATTGGAAGATTGTATGGACACGGAAAAGGATTTGTATATATTAAAGGCAAAAAAGCCCCTATTTTAGGAAATGTTTGTATGGATATGCTTATGGTTAATGTGACTCATATTGATTGTAAGGAAGGCGATGAAGTAATTATATTTAATGAAACCTATTCAGCGGCAAGCTTAGCAGCAGCAGCAGGAACTATTTCATATGAATTAATTACGGGGATAGCAGTAAGAGTTAAGCGTATTTTAACCCAAAAACAAGTCATACCTCGACAAAAAATTGATAAAAAATTAACATAATTTTAAATCTGTTTGTTTTTTTAAGTAAATTAGTAGAACTAACAATTAAAACAAAAATCAAATGGCATTTTTCAGTGACTTTAAAAAATTCCTATTAAAAGGAGACATTGTATCATTAGCAACAGCAGTTGTAATAGGTGGTGCGTTTAGTAAAGTTGTAAATTCGGCAGTAGCCGACATTATTATGCCTGTTGTAGGTTTAATAACAGGAGGTACAGATTTTACACAAAAATTTATTGCCTTGAATGGTGAAAATTATGAAAGTTTAAAGGCAGCGAAAGAAGCTGGAGCAGCAGTAATGACTTACGGAAATTTAATACAAACAATTATCAACTTTATAATTGTTGGCTTGTTTATTTATGTAGTACTTAAAGCTTATGAAAAAACAAAAGAGCCAGAAGCGCCAAAAGCACCAGCTGGACCATCAGACAATGACTTATTAAAAGATATATTAGAAGCACTTAAAAAGTAGTGCAATAAAAATACGAGTAGTTTTACCGCTACACTATTTTAATTTTAAACCCCAAGTTAGTGGTCTGCTAGTTTTGGGTTTTTTTGTAAAAAAAAACACATAACATACTAATTAACAGTATATTGTGTCATATTGTAATGTATGAGAATATTAATAATATGCTTAATTTTTGTGCCAAGAATTTTATTTGGACAAACAATAAATGATTTTAGATCAGTAGGTTCAGGAAATTGGACAAACGTATCGGTATGGGAAGTTTTTAATGGTAGCGCTTGGGTGGCAGCAACTACTTATCCAGGAGAAGTAACGGGAACAAATGATATAAGTATCGAAGGAGGGTTTTCAATTACGATAAATTCTAATATTCCTAATATGGTAAATTCATTAACTATTGGTGATGGTATTGGAGCTACCGATAATTTTTTTGTCAGTGGAACATCTTCATTAAATACATCATTAATAACTTTAGCTAATGGTGGTTTTGGTGAATGGACCGCAAATGTAACTTTTTCCATACCGGCAGGTACTGCTTTTGTTGTAATTCCTAATGGTAGTTTGGATACTTCAAACCCTTGTAGTGCCGCAAAAATTTTACAAATTGGAACAACAAGATACGCCAGTTGTAATGGTAATGGACAAGGAAACCCGTTCTCTTTTGCAGAAATAAATGCAAATGGAGGAAGCTTAAGTGTAACTCCAACGTCAAATACTCCTATTTGTGGAGGTGATATGTTAAGCCTTTTTGCGAATAGATCGGGTATAAATAGTGCAGGAGCTTCTTTAAACTGGACTGGTTCTGGCCCTGCTGGTTATACGTTTAGTTCAATCTTGGATAATCCCGTAATTGCTGGTTTAATAGCAGGGGATTATAGTTTTACAGTAACTATAAGTAGTGGTAGTATATTTAACACCAATACTATTGATGTAATAGTTGGTAATGCCCCAACAGCTCCTGTTAGTGGAGGAGATCAAACGCTATGTGCAGGTGGAACCATACCAACACTTACAGCATCGGTTAATATAAACGAAACGATTGATTGGTATGATGCGAGTACAGGAGGAAATTTACTTTTGAGTTCCAATACAAGTTATACCCCAACCATAGCGGGTAGTTATTTTGCCGAAGCAAGAAATTTAACCACAGGGTGTATATCATCAAATAGAACAGAAATTCAACTATCTATAGGTTCATGTACGATTGTTACCAACCGTAGAATTACCTACAGGGTAAAAAAATGAATGTTTAGGTTTATATAATATAACACTATAGATTAATTCGTTTTCCTTTTGGGAATTTTACTCGGTAGGAGAATTGTTTTTTTACCATCTGTTTACTTGGAATGGTAATTTTCCATTTCAAAATCCCTTTTTTGGAATCGTATTTGGCATCATTAGTGAGCACATCTTCAATTTTAATTTCCTTATTGTCGGTAATTGGAATCCGGTCTTCAACAATTAAATTAACCGAAATTGATTTGTTGTTTTTTATAGTAATCTCATAGCTTTTATCAACAATACGATTTGTTCCAATAAATGATTTGCTTTTTAAATTTTGAGGCGCTTTTCGTTCCACACTAATAGTTGGATCAACTCCTAACGACAGTACTAATTTTTCTGTAGTACCATTAGGTTCTATAAGTGCTTTTCCGGCATAATTTCCTTCAAAATACACATTGGCTTCGCCAGTCAATAAATTGAATTTTTCCCAGTTGGATAGTGTCGCTGTTAAAAACACATTTTCGTTCAATTCAGGGGCTACATAATGTGTATATGTTGTAGGTAAATTGAATTTATCAATTTCAATAGCAGTGGTTTCGTTGTTGGATTCAATAGTATATAATTTTTTAATTTTAAAAGTAGTATTGGTGATACCTTCTTCTTTGGCAGTTACATTTTCATTGTATTCTTGTTTTGTTTCTTGAGCTCGTAAGGAGTTAGCTCCTCTTATTTGTACCCCAGCAGCTCTTCCCGAAATAGCTTTACTTATTGTTGATTTTTCCTTAGTTCCATAGCCTATAACAACGACTTCACTAAGCGAATCAATATCTTCTTCCATATCAATATTTATTGTAGAGGAATGAATAGGAACAATTTCTGTTTTAAAACCAACATAGCTAAATTCTATTTTTTTAGCATTTAATGGGACTTCTAAACTATAGTTGCCATCAAAATCAGTTACTGTGGAAACATTTGTGCCAGGAATAGTAATAGCAACACCAGGTAAGGGATAGTCGTTTCCATTTATAGTTCCTTTTACACGTTTTATAGTTGGGTTGTATTTATAATTTGAATTAGTACGAGTACGGTGATTTAATTTTCTTGAGCCATAAACAAAATGTAATCGTTTGCTATCAAGTTTAGGTTTGTTATTATTTAAACTTGGATCGCCAGTGGATAATGTAACACTAACGTTTTTCCAAGGAGTACCCGTTTTTTGATATACATTAGCCTTGTAGGTAATATCCAGATCCGAATTGGTGTTTTTAGATTTTAAATCATATTCGGGAAACCAACCAGCATTAGCTACATTGTAAGTTACTATTAAATTTAGAGAAGTTGATGTAGGCGCATCTAATTTTAATAGGATTTCGCCACGCTCTTCTTTTGAGTCTGCTTCCGTTTTATGGATTTCATTGGTAAGTTTATTGATTTGTATATCTAAAGCTTGTATTTTTTTAGCAATGGTGTATTTTTTGTTTAAAATAGCTGTAGTACGTTCCCTATAATAGCTCGAAATTTGTTTTATTTTTTCGAGCGATAGATCTGTTTCATTACTATTAACACGCTGATTTGATCTAAGTAAATCCAATTCTTTGTCTAAACCAGTTAGCTTATTAGTTAAAATATCTTTTTCTAGAAGCAATTGATCTTTTGAGCTAATTAATTTGCTAATAGCTTCGGATTTATCCTTTTTTTCTAAATAATTGATAGCATAGTTAATAGACAGTACATTTACATTATTTAAGCCCGAAACTTGAATGCTACTTTCGTCAATATCGGTAGACAAATTGGGTAAGCGCAATTCATTTTTACCTAAGTTTAATTGAACGCTAGCTGTTCTTTTTAGTCGAGCTCCATTTAAATAAAGAGTAACCTCTTTTATAGTAGATGTTACTTTAATAACATCATTAGCAAAAGAGGAAAATGATGCAAGTACAAGTAGTGTAATTAAGTATAGTTTATGCATAGTTTTTTGTTAAATAGAAGTTCTTTGATAGGAATATACATATAAAGATTGAATATGTAAATCTAGTCATGCTCATTTCTTGTATAAGCAATACAAGGAAGCTTTACTATTCTTATATAAAATTTATGGTTTAGCATTATCAGTAATCTTATTTTTTTTAAGTTGTTGAATAGTTGCGTTTTAAATACTATTTTGTAACAAAGTCAAGGGTGTTTTGTTTCTTTTTTGTAACAAAGTCAAGGATGTTTTGTTTCTAAACTTTCAGTAATTATTGAAAGTTTGAAAATATTTTATATATTTGCTGTATGGAATACAAAGAAGCAAGAGATAAATTTATAAGTACTTGGGGGGTGTTGGGTTCGCATTGGGGCATAAATAAGGCAATGGCACAGATACATGCGCTTTTGTGGGTTTCTCCAAAACCAATGAGTGTTGAGCAAATAATGGAAGAGCTTAAAATATCTCGAGGAAATACAAGTATGAATATACGTCAATTAATGGATTGGGGTATTGTTTATAAGGAAACTAAAGCAGGAGAGCGTAAAGAATATTTTGCCTCTGAAAAAGATGTACAAGAGCTTGCCAGACAAGTCGCCAAAGAGCGGAGCAGACGAGAGATAAAGCCCGTACTTAAAGTGTTAAAAGAGGTATCGAATATTGATAATGATGGCACAGACGAAACAAAAGAACTTAAAAAGCAAACAGCATCCTTGTATGAATTGGCCAGCACAATGGATTCGATGTTAGATAAGTTGATAGATCAAGAAAAAAATTGGTTTACTAAAATGCTGATGAAGTTTGTAAAGTAACGGAGTATTAAATAAAGTAAAGAATAAGGATAGGATCCTTTTCTTTTTGAAATTAAATTTCAGTAATTATTGAAAGTTTAAAATATTATGAAAATGAAATATATACATACTATTAATAAAGTCAGTTTAATAATCACTTTGATCTGTTATTTAGGATTGTACTTAGGGGCTATAGTACAAATAGGCTTGGGCTTTATTCAAGTTTTATTAGCTCTAATCCTCTTGGTTAAATGGCAACGATTGGTTGAGAAGACAAAGGTTTTAGTTGCAAGTTATTGGTTTTTAGTTCTCACTTATGGGGGCGTTTACCTGTTTTTTGAAGATAAGTTAAACTTAGGCCTGGTATACTGGATTTTTATACCACTAGTAATTGCAGGGTATTTTGTTTTTGTAACACATAAAATTAGAAGAGAATTAAGATGAAAAAATTAATATTATGGAAATAGTCAAGTTAAATCAATCAAGAATAATTGAAGAAGAAACTAACTTTATTGATCTATACAATGAAGCTACTGAAGATTATGAGTTTTGGAGTAAGGATTTTAATATGCATTTTGGTTATTTTATTCCATTTAAAACCAATCCTTTTAAAAGGGATAGTATGCTTAATGAAATGAATAATCAAGTTTTTAAGCGTCTCAAGATTAATAAAAAACAGTTGATTGTAGATTTAGGCTGTGGAATGGGAGGAACGATGCTTTATGGGTTAAAAAAACATGATAAACTGAAAACAATTGGTATTACGCTATCAAACTTTCAAGTTAAAGAAGGAAATAAACGATTAAAAAATTATGATGGAGTTATTTTAAAAGAGGATTATACAAATACAAGCTTTAAAAATAATAGTATTGATGGAGTTTATGCCGTAGAAAGTTTATGTCATTCTGGACACAATCAAAAATCACTTAAAGAAGCCTTTAGGATTTTAAAGCCAAAAGGCAGATTTGTTATTGCAGATGCTTTTTTAAAAAAGGCAACAAATGATTTGTGTATAGGTAGCAATTATACTTATCATCAATTATGTAAAGGTTGGGATTTAAAAGGGCTAGGGGATATAAATGAAGTTAAACAAAAGATGGAAAAAATAGGCTATAAAAACATAAAAATTGAAGATATTTCTTTTAAAGTAGCCCCTTCTGTATTACACGTACCTTTTGCTATAATTGGTTTTGTTTTTAAGAAATTATTAAAAAAAGAAGATTTAAAACCTCAAACTCTAAATAATTTAAAAGGATCTTTTTATGCACTTCTCTCAGGGATTCAAATGCAGAGTTTTGGATATTATATGATTACGGCTGAAAAGTAAAAACGGATTTAGAGTAAGTATAAAAAGGTATATTTATTAATTTTATTATACTAAACTAATGAAAGAAATAGATTTTAGTGATTGTGAAAACAATCCAAATTACAAATATCCTTATACCTTTAGTTATATCGAAGAGATATTTTTTGAAGGTCAATTTATTCAATTTGAACGAACGGTATATGAGGATTGTGTAAAGGCCGAATTTTTAGATAAATTTTGTGTAAAACTTCGATAATATATTATGAGTATAATAATTAAATATTTACCGCTTTTAGTGCTGCTAAGTTCTTGTGCCATTGATGATGGAGATAGCGAAAGAATTTTTGAAAAAAATCCTTTGGAAGATTCATTTTTATTAAATGAACAATGGTCTTTAATATCGGTGATACCATCAGAAGAGTTTGATTTAAATAGAGATGATATAGTTGAAGAAGACACATTTTTAGAGATTGATGAATGTGAACGAGATAATTTCTATAGGTTTAACAAAGAATCTAATAAAGTAATACTAAATCCTGGAAATTTAATCTGTAATGAAGAAGAGGAATTAATATTAGACTATAAACTAAATAAGAATAATCAAACCTTAGAATTAAATAGTCTGATAGGTTTCAATGAGCAAAGAAAATTGAATAATATAATCTTCTACAATGAGATAAAAGATAAGTCAAAAAAACAAATAGTAGGTTATTTTGATTTCGAGTTTAATGGGGAAAAAATTAATATTTTATACAATTTATCTAATTAATGCAACTTATAGGAATTTGAAATAGAGAGATTATAACAGTTCTATTATTTTGGGGTATCTACTTTTTTCTTGGAGTATCACCCTTTTTAGGTTGTATTTTTTATATCAATTTAAAAAAAATCCCCAAAACCAATAAAGGAAATGGGGATCATAATTTTATGAGTAAATAAGCCTTAGGCTTTTATAATTTTGCTAACCAGCTTTTAAAAGAAGTTTTTTCTTCTAAAATTTGTTTTAAATCGGCAATAGCGACACGCTGTTGTTCCATAGTATCTCGATCACGAATAGTTACTGTTTTAGTTTCCAATGATTCGTGGTCTATGGTAATACAAAATGGGGTACCGTTTGCATCTTGGCGGCGGTAACGTTTACCTACAGCATCTTTTTCGTCATAAAGTACATTGAAATCAAATTTTAAGTCGCTTACAATTTCTTTAGCCAATTCGGGCAAACCATCCTTTTTAACTAATGGAAAAATAGCCGCTTTTGTAGGGGCTAATACAGCAGGTAATTTTAATACAACACGAGAGCTGCCATCTTCCAAAGTTTCTTCTTTTAAAGATTTTGAAAACACGGCTAAAAACATACGATCCAAACCTACGGATGTTTCTACTACGTATGGCGTATAACTTTCGTTGATTTCGTTATCAAAATACCTAAGCTTTTTACCCGAAAATTCTTCGTGTGCTTTTAAATCAAAATCAGTACGCGAATGTATTCCTTCTAATTCTTTAAAACCGAATGGGAAATTAAATTCAATATCTGCAGCAGCATTAGCGTAATGTGCTAATTTATCATGGTCGTGAAAACGGTAATTCTCCTCTCCTAAACCAAGTGATAAGTGCCATTTTAAACGGGTTTCTTTCCAGTATTCGTAGGATTTCATTTCCTCGCCTGGACGTACAAAAAATTGCATTTCCATTTGTTCAAATTCGCGCATACGGAAAATAAACTGTCTTGCCACGATTTCATTTCGGAAGGCTTTACCCGTTTGAGCAATTCCAAAAGGAACTTTCATACGACCTGTTTTTTGAACATTAAGGAAGTTTACAAAAATTCCTTGGGCTGTTTCGGGGCGTAAATATAAATCGGTTGCAGTTTCTGCCGAAGCACCTAATTTAGTGCCAAACATTAAATTAAATTGGCGTACATCGGTCCAGTTTTTTGAGCCCGTATCTGGATCAGCAATCCCTAATTCTTCAATTTGTGCTTTTACATCGGCTAAATCTTCATTTTCTAAAGATTTTCCCATACGAGCAAGAATCGCTTTATTTTCAGCTAAGTATTTTACTACTCTAGGATTTGTAGTAATAAATTCTTCTTCATTAAAAGCATCCCCAAAACGTTTTTTGGCTTTAGCGATTTCTTTGTTTGCTTTCTGCAGAATTTTTTCAGCATAATCTTCAATTAAAACATCGGCACGGTAGCGTTTTTTAGAATCTTTATTGTCAATTAAAGGATCGTTAAAAGCATCAACATGGCCAGAGGCCTTCCAGGTAGTTGGGTGCATAAAAATAGAGGCATCTAGCCCAACAATATTTTGGTGCATTTGCACCATGCTTTTCCACCAGTATTCGCGAATATTTTTTTTAAGTTCTGCTCCGTTTTGTCCATAATCATAAACGGCACTCAAGCCATCATATATTTCACTCGATCCAAAGATGTAACCGTACTCTTTAGCGTGGGATATTACTTTTTTAAAGGTATCTTCTTGTTTTGCCATTTGGCAAAAATAAATGATCCCGTTTTAACCTCAAAATGCTAGTCAATGGAATAATAGAAAAATTTGTAATTAATCTAGTCTAAATTCAGTTGTTTTTTTCAACTCGTGTTCTGAAGAGTATAATTGTAAGGAGTAAGTTCCATAAATTAAATATCGAGTATCAATTTTTATGCTAACACAATGATCCACTTGTTCGTTTTTGTAAGGGACAAATTGTTTTGAGCTGTAGGCAAGTACATCACCTTGAAAATCTTCTTGTACAAAATCGCCTAAAAGAACATTGTTTGGATTTAGTAATTTAAGGTACACAACTTTATCTTCTCTAATAGAATAAATATTATCTTTAATGGTAAAACAAATTTTAATTCGTTGTGTTTTTTTAGCTTTTTTTGTTGAATATTCTTTATTTCCTTTAACTCGAACTCCTTCTCCGCTAAGGTTAGCAAAAGCTAATTCTTTCTTTTTATGAACAATTGAGGTTAGTTTAGTGTTTTCTTTAGATAATTTTTTACGTAAGCTTTTGCTTTGATTTAAAGCGTTTGCTGTTTTGTTTAGGTTTCCTTTTATAAGGTCATTTTCCCTAGCTAAACTATCATTAATATGAAATAAACGTAATTTTTCTTCTTTTAATTCTGAAATTTCTCTTCTAAATTTTATAAGAAGTTGTAACTTGGGTTCGTTGGAACGAATCGTATCTAAAAGTCTAACTATGCGCTTTTTAGATTCGATAAGATGATTGTCCATTACACTGTTTAGTGCTTGTACATTTTCATATTTTTCAACAAGTAATGATAATTCGCTTTCCATAGCTAATTTTTCTTTAGCTAGGTCTTCGTTATTAAGTAGGTGCTCCTTATAATCATTGTAGGTGTACGCTGCCAAGCCTAGCAAAAGAATTGCAAGCACGGAGGATAAAATAGAGAGTGATATTGTACTACTTTTTGGACTCATAAAGGGTCTTAGATAAAAACAAATATACTTATTTATTTGACACATTTATGTTGAACGAAATTTTGTACATTTTTTTTCCGAAGAGTTGCGGTTCTTGCAATATGCCTTTGCATTCGTTTGAAGAGGGGATTTGTACAGTATGTAGGCACTCTTTGCCTATTATAAATTTTAGCTCATCGGTTGAAAATCAAATGCATGATATTTTTAAAGATTACGAAATTAAGCTCGCTTCGGCATTGTTTAATTTTGAGAAACATACTGAGGTACAGGAGTTAATTCATAATTTAAAATATCGAAATCAAAAAAAAATAGGTAAAACTATTGGTAATTGGCATGGAGCTATGTTAGCATCTGATGCGAATTTTACACATATTGATGTGGTTTTACCTGTGCCAATTCATGTAAAAAAATTAAAACAAAGAGGCTATAATCAAGTTTCAAATTATGGAACAATTTTAGCAAAAAAATTAAATGCAGACTTTAATGAAACCGTTTTAAAAAAAGTAACATATACCAAAACGCAATCAAAGCAAACAAGGCAAGAGCGTTTAGCAAATATATTAAACACTATAGGGCTACAAGAAACCGTTAATTTAAAAAACAAACATATTTTACTAGTTGATGATGTTATTACTACGGGGGCAACAATGAAAGCTTGTATTGAGTGCCTAAAAAAAATTGAAGGAATTAAAATTAGTATAGCAGCAATGGCTGTAACATTGTTAGAAGAAATTTAGTTGTTATAAAAGTCCAGAGTAGTTCGTGTTAGAACTCGTTAGGTTTTTGTTTATTTGCATAAAAAAGAAAATGAAAGAAAGTAAACTTACTTTTTTTATAAGTTATATAGTTGTTTTATTCGCTATAGTGAGTTGTGCAAAACGTGGTTCTATAACAGGAGGGCCAAAAGATGAGGAGCCGCCTAAATTTTTACGATCAACACCTCCAAATTATTCAACAAATTTTAAAAGTAAAGAAGTTCGAATTTATTTTGACGAATTAATTACGTTGCAAGATCCGCAGAAACAAATAGTAATTTCGCCTCCAATGAAGATGAAACCTGTTATTACTCCATTGGGAATTCCAGGAAAATTTGTTAAAATTCAGTTTAAAGACACCTTAATTCCAAATACGACATATACTATTAATTTTGGTGCAAGTGTGGTTGATAATAACGAAAATAATCCATTTCCTTTTTTTCAATATGTGTTTTCAACAGGGCCAGTCCTAGATTCTTTATCCTTTAAAGGAAGTGTAAAAGATGCTTTTAAGAAAAAATTAGATGAATACGTTTCGGTGTATTTGTATAAAGCAGATGAAAGTTTTACAGATTCGATAGTGTATAAAGATCCGCCACGTTATATCTCAAGCACATTGGATAGTACCGAATTTGAATTTAAAAATTTGAAAGAAGGTAAATACCACTTAATTGCATTAAAGGATAATAATTCAAATTATACGTTTGAGTCAAGGCAAGATAAAATAGGGTTTTATGACACTATTATTTCTATACCAAAAGATACTGTGGCACAGCTTAGGTTGTTTAAAGAGCTTCCTGAATTTGAATTTGATAGAATGAAACAAGTATCAAAAAACCAATTTATTTTGGGGTATAGAGGTCTTTTGGAGGCGCCAGAAATCAGCGTTTTGGATAATGATACTATAAAAACCATATTTTATAAAGATCCAAAAAAAGATACTTTAAACGTATGGACAAAACCTTTTTTTGAGCAAGATTCCATTGTATTTATAGCTAAAACAAAAAAATATACGGATACAATTGTTGCTCGATACAAGGACCAGTTTAAGGATTCGTTAACAGTATCTATGTCTACGGCTTCAAAATTACGATTAAATGAATCGGTTATCTTATCGGCCAATACACCTATTGATAGTTTAAAAATTACCAATTTTAAATTAATAGATCAGGATACGCTTGCGGTTGCTTTTAAACATAAGCTAGATCAATTTAAAAATGAATTGACAATAAGTTTTCAGAAAGAAGAAGACACTCGTTATGTATTACAATTGTTGCCCGAAGCAATTACTGATTTTTTAGGAAACAAAAATGATAGCATAAAATTTAATATAAATACAGGAATTGAGTCTGAATACGGTAAAATGATTTTGAATTTTCAGCAATTAAATGAATGGCCAATTATAGTACAGTTATTAAAAAATGAGAGTAAAGTAGATTACGAGGTGATTTTGGATGAGGGAGAAACATCAGCATCAATAAATGCGATAGTGCCAGGAGAATATAATATAAAAGTGATTTTTGATACAAACAAAAACCAAAAATGGGATACGGGTAATTACCTTAAAAAAATACAACCCGAAAAAGTAATTTTCCATTCAGAGCCAATAAATGTACGTGCAAATTGGGATGTAAAACAGGCTATAAATTTGGGGGAATGAATTCAAAGGTTAAAATGAATGGTAGTAGACATTATTTAGCGGTAGTTTTATGTTTGAAATGGTGATATTGTTAATTTATACATTTTTTAAGCAATGATTGTTAGTTATTTGTGATATTTTTGAATGATAGATAAAACCTAAAGTATATTTCTTGAAATGGATTCCTGTTTTAGATGTTTTTAATGAAGTGTAATAATAGAATCTCTCAGAAAAAACAATCTTAAAAAAATCAATAAATTTTAATTTTTTAAGATTGGGGGATTAGAAAAAATGATAGATCTTTAGAAATTGCACGAGAAGTTTCGAATAACCCTTTCCTACAAAAAACGACACGATTTTAGTATGAATATTTTCAGAATAGTAGCTTTTTGTTTATTAATATTTTCCTGTGATAAGGAAAATAAGTACCATGGAGTAGTTAATTTAAAAGACTTTAGTAATTCTAAACAAATTTCCATACACTCGCCAAAAGAATATACACTGAATATTATAAGATTAGAAATGTTTATTTCTGGTTTTTTATCCGAAGAAGGGGGTACATTAAAACTTAGAGAAAATCGTAATTCTAGATTTGAAGAATTTGAATTGAAAGGAGTAATTGAAAAAAAAATACATACAGATTGGTATCAAAGAGAAGCAATAATTGAGTTAAATCCTAATATATTTAAAAAAACAGATAGTTTAAAAATTAAGTATCGATTTTATTAGTCCGAGCTATAATGTCAGATCTTTTGATCAGCTTCTTAATCACTTACAATAACTTATTAATTCTTTTTCTCACACTCCAGAAATAGAACAAGCACTTAACTTAATAATTAGGCAGCAAGCTTATTTAGAAATTCATTTACAAAATAGCCAACCAGTATCTGCCAATTTTATTAGTGCATTTCGCTTTCAGCTTCTAAAAATAGGACAAAGAGCACTTGGCAGTTAGCTTTTAGCACTTGGCTTTTTATATATTTATCAAATTTTTATTGCAAATAGCTAAGAGCAAAAATGGATGTTTAAAAAGATGGTGACTTTCAGTCATAACCGAAACTATGGTACTTTCTGTCCATAATGGTTCATTTAAGGATAAACTCATCTCGATCATCCAAAAAAGGGAATTTTTTTCGAATGGTTTGAATAGTCTCTTTTTCAAGAATAAGGTGTTGCGTAGTTTCATTCTCAGTAGTTTCCAAAAGTGGTTTGCCTAAAGGATCATATCCATTTGAATGACCAATATAGGTCAAGTTATTAGCGTCTATTCCTACTCTATTAACACCAATAGTGTAACTTTGATTTTCAATAGCACGGGCTTTTAATAACGTATCCCATGCATCAACACGTGTATTGGGCCAATTTGCAACACAAATAAGTATGTCATAACTTTCGGTATTTCTGGCAGCGACCGGAAAACGAAGATCATAACAGATAATCGGTTTTATACGCCATCCATTGAGTTCAAAAATGACGATTTTAGTCCCTTTTTTAAAGTATTTGTCCTCATTTCCATAGGCAAATAAATGTAGTTTGTCATAATGTTGAATTTCTCCAGTAGGGGTAACCAATAGCATTCGATTGTAAATAGCATCATTTTCTATAATCATGATACTTCCCATTAAAGCACATTGGCTTTTTTTGGCCATTTTTTGCATCCATTGTACAGTAGTTCCATCCATGGTTTCGGCCAAATGAGTATCAAAACAAAAACCCGTGTTAAATAATTCTGGAAGAATAATTAAATCTGAATTACTAATAGCTTCAATTTCTCGCTCAAATTTTAGTAAGTTGGCCTTAGGTTGTTGCCACAAAATAGTAGATTGGAGAAGAGTACAATGTAGTTTTGCGAACGTTTTTTTCATAATGCTGCTATTTGGTACAGATAAGTTACATAAATTCTGAAGTTTCGCGTAAAGCTATTGGCTTCAAATTTTTAAAAAAATCCCTATTTTCGCAACTTGAAAACCAGTAGCGTTTTTCAATATACGAGGCTTGCCTCATAATCATAAAAAATAGTTCAACTAAATTCCTTTGATTTCATTGGAAGCAGTTGATAAAAAAGCCATTACCATGAGCACAAAGTTCACTGAATATAAAGGACTTGACTTACCTAAATTAGCTGAAGAAACATTAGATTTTTGGAAGGCAGAAGGTATTTTTGAAAAGAGTATCACGGAGCGCGAAGGACAAACTCCTTACGTGTTTTTCGAAGGACCACCTTCGGCTAACGGATTACCAGGTATTCATCACGTAATGGCACGTGCTATAAAAGATATTTTTTGCAGATATAAAACACAAAAAGGATTTCAGGTAAAACGAAAAGCAGGTTGGGATACTCATGGTTTACCTGTAGAGTTGGGTGTTGAAAAAGAACTTGGAATTACAAAAGAAGATATTGGTAAAAAAATTACCGTAGAAGAATACAACAAAGCTTGTCGAACTACAGTAATGCGTTATACAGATATTTGGAATGACTTAACCGAAAAAATTGGATATTGGGTAGATATGGAAGATCCATACATTACCTACAAGTCAAAATACATGGAATCGGTTTGGTGGTTGTTGGCCCAGTTATATAAAAAAGGCTTGATTTATAAAGGTTATACGATACAACCTTATTCGCCAAAAGCAGGAACAGGATTAAGTTCGCATGAGTTAAATCAGCCAGGAACGTACCAAGATGTTACAGATACTACGGTGGTAGCTCAGTTTAAAGCTTTAGATAATTCGTTACCCGAATTTTTACAAGGTTTTGGAACCATTCATTTTTTAGCTTGGACAACAACCCCTTGGACCTTACCTAGTAATACAGCCTTAACTGTAGGGCCAAAAATTGAATATGTTTTAGTGGAAACCTATAACCAATATACCTTTGAACCTACAAAAGTAATTTTGGCTAAAAACTTAGTAGGGAAACAATTTGCAGGTAAGTTCATTGCTGTAGAAACAGCTGATGAATTACAAGGGTACAAGCAAGGAGATAAAAAAATACCCTACAGAATTGTAAGCTCGTTTATTGGTAAGGATTTGATAGATATTCGTTACGAACAGTTGTTGGCTTATGCACAACCAAATGATAATTTTGAAAACGCATTTAGAGTAATTTTAGGTGATTTTGTAACAACTGAAGATGGTACAGGGATTGTACATACAGCGCCTACTTTTGGAGCAGATGATGCATTGGTAGCTAAACAAGCTACACCCGAGGTGCCACCAATGTTAGTCAAAGATGCAAATGATAACTTAGTGCCTTTAGTAAATTTACAAGGAAAGTTTACAGAGCATATGGGAGAGTTTGCTGATAAATATGTTAAAAACGATTATTATGCCGATGGCGAAGCTCCTGAGCGATCTGTAGATGTGGAAATTGCTATAAAACTTAAAGAAGAAAATAAAGCATTTAAGGTTGAAAAGTATGTGCACAGTTATCCAAATTGCTGGCGTACGGATAAGCCTATTTTATATTACCCATTGGATAGTTGGTTTATTAAAGTAACGGATGTAAAAGACCGTATGCATGAGCTTAATATGGGTATCAATTGGAAGCCTAAAGCAACTGGCGAAGGGCGTTTTGGAAATTGGCTAGCCAATGCAAACGATTGGAATTTATCCAGATCACGTTATTGGGGGATTCCATTACCAATTTGGCGTACCGAAGATGGAGACGAAGAATTAATTATTGAATCTGTTTCCGAGCTTAAAGCTGAAATGAAAAAAGCAGTTGCAGCAGGAGTAATGGAAAAAGCAGTGTTTGAAGATTTTGTTTCGGGTGATATGTCCGATGAAAATTATGATAAAATTGACTTGCACAAAAATATAGTGGACACTATAACATTAGTTTCGCCAAACGGGAAACCAATGAAACGCGAAAGTGATTTAATTGATGTGTGGTTCGATTCTGGCGCTATGCCAGTAGCACAGTGGCATTACCCTTTTGAAAATAAAGAAAAAGTAGAGGCTGGTGCACGTAAAGCTGATTTTATTGCCGAAGGAGTGGATCAAACTCGTGGATGGTTTTATACATTACATGCCATATCAACCATGATTTTTGATGATGTTGCCTATAAAAATGTAGTATCAAATGGATTAGTATTGGACAAAAATGGACAAAAAATGTCGAAGCGTTTAGGCAATGGAGTCGATCCTTTTGAAACCTTAAAAGCTTATGGACCTGATGCTACGCGTTGGTATATGATTAGTAATGCAAATCCATGGGATAATTTAAAATTTGACCTAGAAGGTATTGCAGAGGTGAGACGTAAGTTTTTTGGAACTTTGTATAATACCTACTCGTTCTTTGCGTTATACGCAAATATTGATCAGTTTAATTACAGCGAAGCTGAAATTCCTGTAAGCGAAAGACCTGAAATTGATCAATGGATTTTGAGCGAATTAAACACACTAATTACTAAGGTGGATACGTTCTATAATGAATATGAGCCCACAAGAGCGACCAGAGCTATTTCGGATTTTGTTCAAGAAAATTTAAGTAATTGGTACGTACGTTTGTGTCGTCGTAGGTTTTGGAAAGGAGAATATGCTCAAGATAAAATTTCGGCTTATCAAACTTTATATACTTGCTTGTTAACTGTAGCAAAATTAGGTGCACCTGTAGCTCCGTTTTTTATGGACAAACTTTATAGGGATTTAATAGCATGTACAGGTCAAGAAAGTTTTGAAAGTGTGCATTTATCTGAATTTCCAGTGGTAGATAAAAGTATTATTAATAATGCTTTAGAACAAAAGATGAATAAGGCACAAATAGTGTCGTCGTTAGTGTTATCATTACGTCAAAAAGAAAAAATTAAAGTACGCCAACCATTACAGCGTATAATGATTCCCGTACTAAATGATAAAGAGCGTAATGAAATTGAAGCGGTTGCAGATTTGATAAAAAGTGAAGTAAATGTAAAAGAAATTGAGCTTTTAGACGATGCTTCGGGTATTTTAGTAAAGAAAATTAAGCCTAACTTTAAAGCTTTAGGTCCACGTTTTGGAAAGGATATGAAGTTGATTTCGAATGAAATACAAAAATTCGGTCAATCTGAAATAACAATCTTAGAGCAAAAAGGAGAAATCTTTTTAGAAATTAATGCGAAAAGTATTACATTGCAATTGAGTGATGTAGAGATAACATCGCAAGATATTGAAGGTTGGTTAGTAGCCAACGCAAATGGTTTAACCGTTGCTTTGGATGTAACTATAAGTACTGAATTAAGAAAAGAAGGTATCGCCAGAGAATTGATAAATCGTATTCAGAATTTGCGAAAAGACCAAAATTTTGAAGTAATTGATACTATTGAAATTAGTTTTACAACAAATGAAATAATAGAAGAAGCTGTAAAACAAAATGAAGATTACATAAAAACGGAAACTTTAGCAAAAGAAATAGTATTTAAAGAGGAATTGCATGAAGGAGTAGCTATTGAATTTGATGATATAGAAGCACAAATTTTTATTAAAAAAGTATAACTAAATTATGGGACAAGAAACTAAAGAAAGATACTCTGATGAGCATTTAGCTGAGTTTAAGGTAATTATTTTAGATAAAATTGCTCATGCTCAACGCGATTTAGAATTGTTGAAAAGCGCCTACAAAAATGATAAAAATAATGGGACAGATGATACATCGCCAACATTTAAGGCATTTGAAGAAGGAAGTGAAACCATGTCAAAAGAAGCTAATTCGCAATTAGCTATACGCCAGGAAAAGTTTTTACGCGATTTAAAAAATGCATTGAATCGTATCGAAAATAAAACGTATGGTATTTGCCGTGCAACGGGTAAATTAATTAATCCAGAGCGTTTAAAATTAGTTCCTCATGCTACTTTGAGTATTGAGGCAAAAAAGATGCAAAAAAAATAAAAGAAAAAGTAATCTTAATAAGTGCAACGCTTCCCGTTTTGGAAGCGTTTCTTTTTATTAGTTGGAAATTTTAAGTAAAAAAATGAATTTAAAAAAGGCTTCATTACTAATTTTATTAGTCCTTATAATTGATCAGGTTTCAAAAATATATGTAAAAACACACTTTGCTTTAGGCGATTCTTATGAAGTGTTTAGTTGGTTTAAAATACATTTTGTAGAAAACGAAGGCATGGCATGGGGGGTCAAAATCCCTGGGTTGTATGGTAAATTGTTTTTAAGTCTATTTAGGCTTGTTGCTATTTCTGGTATTGGCTATTGGTTATGGGATAGTATTCGTAAAAAACAGCCTAATTTACTTATTGTCGCTATTTCATTAATATTTGCAGGGGCTACAGGGAATATTTTAGATTCAATTTTTCAAGGTATTTTATTTAGTCACAGTAATGGACAAGTAGCTACATTTATGCCAACTGATGGTGGATATGCTTCTGTGTTTTATGGAAAAGTGGTCGATATGCTTTATTTTCCGTTGTACGAAGGTATTTTGCCAGATTGGATTCCCGTTTGGGGAGGTACTTATTTCACCTTTTTTGAACCTGTTTTTAACGTAGCAGACTCTGCTATTTGTATTGCCGTTATTTTATTAATTTTATTTAATAAAAAAGTATTCCCCAAGGAAGTAAATTAACTACGAAGCAATCACGTTACAAATGGTTTCAAAAGTTTTTAATGATATAGGTTTTGAAATATAATCTTGGACACTGTCAAAATTTTTAGCTTTTTCAGAATCCATAGGGTCAATAGATGAGCTTACTACATATAAACTAGGTTTTAAACCTAAGGTTGATTTTATTTGATTGTATTGTTCTAAAAATTCCCACCCATTCATAATAGGCATATTTAGATCTAATAAAATAAGCTCGGGTAATTGTTTAATTTCTAGGTTTTCCTGACTAAAATAATCTATAGCTTCTTTTCCATTATTAAAAACAATGATGTTATCGCATAGTTTTTTTAGCTGAAGTAATTTTTTTACAAGCTTGATATATACACTATCATCATCGATAATGCAGGTAAGTTTCAATGTTGGGGACATATTGACTAACTTTGTGTTATCTCAAATATAAAATTCCTACAGAAGTTTTGCTATGTTTTTTTGTGTTATTAGATGAAATTGTAGGTTTTATCGGGCAAAACACAATAATCTAAAGGGATATCTAGTTTATTAGCGTCATTTATTTTAATCTCAGCTTCAAATAATGATAGACCAATGCAAAATTTAGGTTTAGAAAGTTTTAAAAATCGATCATAAAAGCCTTTTCCATAGCCTACCCGGTTACCTTGTTTGTCAAAAGCCAATAGGGGAATAAAAACTACGTCAATTTTATTATCGGGAATAGGAATTCCATCGGTAGGTTCTGGAATACCCCATTTATTTATTGTTAATTTAGTTTGATCTGTAAGTAAATAATGAGATAGGCTAGAGTTTGAAAAATCACTTTTTGAAATTACTATATGTTTGTCTTTACCTTGAAGAATGTGAAGTATAAATTCGGTGTTAATTTCTTTTTGTTCAGTAATGGGTAAAAAAATATGATAGTATTGATAATTCCAAATGTCTAGTTGTAATAATTGATTGGCAATAGCCATACTTTTCTCTTCAATTTCAATTAAAGATAATTGTTGACGTAATGCTTTGTATTTTTTTCGAAGTTCGCTTTTATTCATTTGTGGTTTCTTTATCATTGCTAATATGAAAAATAGCATCACCTTGGTAAACAATTGGGGCTTCATTGGTGTTAATGATATAGCCATTATTGGATGCTTTTACCACATGTCTTTTTGTGCCATAAGGATCGGTAATTGTGGCTAGTTCATCACCTTTTTTCACAAAAGTACCACAGGGTGTTTTAAGGTGGAGCAAGCCGCTGTATTTAGCTCGTATCCAGTGACTACTTTCAATAATGACTGAAGTAGATTTTGGGGTTTCAATTTTAAAATCTGATTGTAACATTCCTAAATGATGTAAAACACGCATGGAGCCCAGAACACCTTCTTTAGCAATAGTTTTATCATTAGAAAGAGACTTCCCTCCTTCGAATAATAAAATTGTTTTTTCTTTTTTTGCACATGTAGCTCGGTAAGATTTGTCTATATTTTTTGAGTATAATAGGAAAGGAGCGTTAAAAATATGCGCTAATTGTAAACTTGTTTTGTTATTTTTTGATATTCGAATTTGCGGAGCGTTATATCTGCTTGCTCCTCCTGTATGAAAATCAATACAAATATCGGCATGAGGTAAAATTTGGGTGGTAAATTGGTAGGCAAACTGACTAGCAAGTGATCCGTTTTTTGAACCAGGAAAAACACGATTTAAATCACGTCCGTCTGGAAAGTTTCGGCTCATAGATAAAAAGCCAAAAACGTTAAGTACAGGGATGCAAATAATGGTGCCTTTTTTGGGTCTGTTTATTTTTTTCTGAATAAGTTGCCTAACAATTTCAACGCCATTGATTTCGTCGCCATGTATGCCAGCCGTAATTAAAACTACCGGTCCAGGTGTTTTTGAGCGTTCAACAATAATTGGTATTTCAACTTTTGTTGAGGTATATAGTTTAGCAATATTTAAATTGATGGTTTTTCGTTGCCCTAATTTAACTTCTTGACCTAAAATATATAAACTATCTGTTTTCATCGATTAAATATTTTTTTCAATATATCTAATGATAGTTTTGGCGATATCTTTTTTTGTAGCTTTTTCAATACCCTCAAGTCCGGGAGATGAATTTACTTCTAAAATTAAAGGGCCTCGTTCGCTCTGAAGCATATCTACCCCAGCTACTCCAAGGCCAAGTGCTTTTGCTGCTTTAATGGCAGCAATTTCTTCTTCATCGCTAAGTTCAATAACTGTGGCTTTTCCTCCTTGGTGTAGATTAGATCTAAACTCTCCTTCTTTACCTTGTCTTTTCATAGCGCCAACAACATGACCATCGACAACAAAAGCTCTAATATCAGCCCCTTTGGCTTCTTTAACAAATTCTTGGACTATAACACGAGCTTGCAATCCATTAAAAGCTTCAATTACAGATTTTGCAGCGTTTTTGGTTTCGGCTAAAACTACACCTAAACCTTGTGTACCTTCAAGTAATTTAATAATTAAAGGAGCGCCGCCTACATGGTTGATAACCTCGTCAACATTTTTAGAATAATTGGTAAAAATTGTTTTTGGCAAGCCTAGTTTTGCTTTAGTTAAAATTTGTAAACTTTGGAGTTTATCACGAGAAAGTACTAATGCTTGCGAACCTACAGTAGTCATTACACCCATCATTTCAAATTGTCGAACCACAGCCGTACCATAATAAGTAATTGAAGCTCCAATTCTAGGGATAACAGCATCAACAGATTCTAGTTTTTTTCCTTTGTAATAAATTGCAGGGTTTTTCTTTTCAATAACAATGTCGCAATTTATAGGATCAATAATGCGAACATTATGTTTTCTTTTAATGGCAGCTTGTGCAAGGGCATCGGTACTGTACAAACTAGCGCTACGAGATAAGATAACAATATTCATAAATTATTTTTTAAGCCATATGATAAATTAAGTTGCTTTGGGTCTATAATAAATTTTCCGCTTAAAAATTTACGGCCAATTAAAACAGGGAAACGCATCTTGTCTCGATCATTTAATGTTAATGTAATAGGATATGTTTTATTAAATAAATTGATTTTTGTTTTTATAGCATATCTTTTAGAAGACATACCATTACTACTCTTTACAGTAGTCGTTTTATAAGTACTAAAAGTAATTTTTTTTCCGATAAATAACTTGTTTGATTTATCATAAAATTCACAATGTAAAACATGGTCAATTTCAGTAACATTTTTACAATGAATACTAGAGGTATATGCGCCACTGTCAATTTTTATGGGTATGGAATAAAGTCCAATTTCTGGAAAATCTGCCACATCTGATCGTCCAATAATAGTTTTTTTATTTTTCAAATGATCGTATTAAATAACGTTTAATTTTTTTTAGCATAAGTAATACACTTAAATTTTATAACCAAGCTTATGAACTACAAAAACATCAAGAAATGATAATATTTAATCTGCTTTTTGAGTTGTGAAATCTTTTTTTTAAATTCTATTAAGTACTTATTACGCTAGGCTATGTTTCATGGGTAAACCATGCAGATATTTTGTTAAATTTAAGAAAATACTTGTATTTAATGCGCATTTAAATTCATTATAGATTAATACGTTATGTGTTTGAATTAAAGGTCTTTGCTTAATTTTTTAAACTTTATTTAATAATAAATAGATTTAAGGGTAGGGTAAACTTAAAGTTAGGCGTTATATATATGTATTTTGATTGGTTTTGTTTTCTGTATAGTTTTTTTGAAATACCCTAGGGTTTTTGAAGAATCTAAATTAAGATTAGAAATCCGATAAGTAAAATATAGTGTGTTTAGTTTTTAGAGTTTTATCTATACCGTTGAAACTCTTTGGTAGTCCTCCCTTTCTGTTTTAATAGTTAGGGAGGTTTTTTTTAAAGGAATATTAAATAGTTAATCTATAAATTTTTTCGGGTAATTTGCTTTTTTTAATGCAGTTACAATACAATGTGATTTAATTGCTAAACACGAATTGATTATCTGTAACTTATATAAAACAATTAGCCCTTTAAAAAAACAGCAAATCACTAGATAGTTTTATCTTTGAATAATGGATATTTCGGCCATAGAATTACAAGTAAAGGTGTTGCCTAATGCACCAGGAGTTTATCAATATTTTGATAAAGAAGGGCGTGTTTTGTATATAGGTAAGGCTAAAAATTTAAAAAAGAGAGTTGCTTCTTATTTTACAAAAAATCATGACAGTGCGCGCTTGCGTATTTTAGTGCGTAAAATTGTAAGTATAAAGCATATTGTTGTTAATACAGAATCTGATGCGTTGTTATTAGAAAACACGCTTATAAAAAAGCATCAACCACGTTATAATATTTTATTAAAAGATGACAAATCTTATCCGTGGATTTGTATAAAAAATGAACGTTTTCCACGGGTGTTTAGTACTCGAAGGATTGTTAAGGATGGTTCAGAATATTTTGGTCCATATACAAATAAGAATGTATTGTATACATTACTAAATTTAATAAAAGAATTATATCCTTTGCGCACATGTAGTTATGATTTGTCTTCATCAAATATTCAATCGGGGAAATATAAGGTTTGTTTGGAGTATCATTTAAAAAATTGTAAAGGGCCGTGTGAAGATTATGAATCTGAAGATCAGTATAAAACATATATTTCTGCAGTACGAAACATATTAAAAGGCAACTTTAAGGATTCTATTCAGTCTTTTAATAAACAAATGTTAGTACATGCAGAGGCAATGGAATTTGAACAAGCACAACAATACAAACTAAAAATTGAAGCCCTTCAGAATTATCAATCAAAATCAACTGTGGTAAGTGCTAAAATTAGTAATGTTGATATATTTAGTATTGAGAGTGATGAAAGTTATGCTTATGTAAATTTTATGCAAGTGCATTATGGAGCAGTGGTGCGTTCACATACTACCGAGATAAAAAAGAAGTTAGAAGAAACAGATACAGAAATTTTAGAACTTGCAGTAGTAGAGTTTCGAAAGCGTTTTAAATCGCTTTCGCGAGAAGTTTTACTTCCTTTTCCTGTGGCTGTTGCCGATGGGATAAAAGTAACTATTCCTCAATTAGGCGATAAAAAAAAGCTAATCGATCTTTCATTGCGCAATGCAAAATACAGTAGGCAAGAGCGATTTAAGCAAATAAAAATAGTAGACCCCGAAAGACATACGAAACGAATGTTAGCACAAATTCAAAAAGATTTACGTTTGCCCGCATTACCCGAGCATATGGAGTGTTTTGATAATTCTAATATTCAAGGAACAAATCCAGTAGCGGCATGTGTGGTGTTCAAAAACGCCAAACCAAGCAAAAAAGATTACCGAAAATTTAATATAAAAACAGTAGAAGGCCCCGATGATTTCGCCTCCATGGAAGAGGTCGTGTACCGAAGGTACAAGCGTTTATTGGATGAGGGAGAGTCCTTACCTCAATTAATTATTGTTGATGGAGGTAAAGGGCAATTATCATCGGGTTTAAAAGCATTGGATCAATTAGGTATTAGAGGAAAAGTAACCATAGTAGGTATTGCAAAACGTTTGGAGGAAATTTACTACCCAGGTGATTCTTATCCCTTATATTTAGACAAAAAATCTGAGAGTCTAAAAGTAATTCAACATATGCGTAATGAAGCCCATCGTTTTGGGATTACATTTCATAGGCAAAAGCGAAGTAAAGCGGCCCTAGAAACTGAATTGGACGCAATTCCTGGTATTGGAGAAAAAACAGCGATCAGTTTGTTAAAGCATTTTAGATCAGTGGCTCGAATTAAAAAGGCAAATAAATCAGAATTAGCTGAAATTGTAGGAGTATCAAAAGCACAAAAAATTATTGATTATTACAAGGATTAACAACCAATTAATTGAACACAAGTATTTTGAAGCAATTTTTTATTTTACTGGTTACTTTTTTCTGTTTGCTTACCGCAGAAGCACAACAGCAGCAAAAGGATACTACTGATGTAAAAGTAGGCTTAGTACTTAGTGGTGGCGGGGCAAAAGGTTTGGCACATATTGGTGTATTAAAAGTAATTGATGAAGCAGGAATTCGATTAGACTATATTTCGGGTTCAAGTATGGGAGCCATAGTTGGGGGTTTATATGCTTCTGGATATACGGCTAAACAACTGGATTCAATTTTTCATACCGTTAATTTTAATAATCTTATACAGGATATACTTCCTCGAGGCAGCAAAACATTTTATGAAAAGGAAGATGATGAAAAATATGCGCTTAGTTTGCCCATTGTTAAAAATAAAATAAGTCTTCCCAAAGGAATTTCTAATGGACAAAATTTTTATAACTTCTATTCTAAATTAACCACTCATGTAAGGCATATTAATGATTTTAGTAAGTTACCAGTTCCATTTTTTTGTACCGGTACGGATATTGAAACCGGCGAAGGATTGATTTTTGATAAAGGTTACTTGCCCGATGTTGTGTCAGCAAGTGGTGCACTACCTACGGTATATAGTCCGGTAAAATTTAATGGACGCTTAATTACTGATGGAGGGGTAACGAATAATTACCCTGTTGAAGAAATAAAAAAGCGAGGTGTAGAATTAATTATTGGCGTCGATGTTCAAGATACGTTAATGAGTAAAAAGCAGCTGAATACTGTAACAGATATTATGTTACAAATAAGTAATTTTAGGACAATTAAGGCAATGAAGCGCAAAGAGCAGCTTACAGATGTATATATCAAGCCAAATATTAAACCCTATACTGTTGTTAGTTTTGATGAAGGCAATGAAATTATAAATGAAGGGGAAAAAAGTGCTAGGGAACAGTTCGCTATTTTAAAGGAAATAGCAGTCAAACAAGCCCCAGCAGTAAAAAAGAAAAAGGTAAAACCTACTAAGGATATTTTAGCTGTTTTTTTAGATATAGATGGGCATAAGCGTTTTACAAGAGCTTATATTAAAGGTAAACTTCGGTTAAAAACGCCTTCAATTGTAAGTTTAGAAGAACTAAAAAAAGGTTTAGATAATTTATATAGTACTGGAAATTTTGAACGTATTCGTTACAAAATAAAACCAAAGAGTTTATACGATAGCGAAATTCAAATAAAAGTAGAAGAAAGCCCTGTGAAAAGTTTTGTGCGTTTTGGGTTGCATTATGATAATTTATATAAATCTGCAGCACTTGTTAATTTTACACGTAAAAATTTATTTTTTAAAAGTGATGTATTATCGTTAGATGCCATTTTAGGTGATAGACCCAGATACAATATTGATTATTACATTGATAAAGGATATTATTGGAGTGTTGGAATTAATCACAGGTTATATCAATACGAACGATCTTTGGATTTTACTTTTGTTAGGAGCAGATTGAATTTGCCTAATTTTCCAATTAATTTTATTGATTTTGAAACCCTAGATATCACTAGTCAATTGTATTTAGAAACTATTTTGGGTCAAAAATTTGGTTTTCGAATTGGATTAGAACATAAATTTTTAAGGAACTCTACCGAAACTATTGGCGAAGATAGTGATCAGGTGCCAGGTACTGTTTTTTCAAATGTAAACTATTATAGTGCTTATGCAGGGATTAAATATGATAGTTTTGATGATAAATATTTTCCTACAAAAGGAGTACTTTTTGAAGGTTCATTTACAGGCTATCCATTTTCATCCATACCAATAGCGGAGTTTGATGAATTTGCAGTAGCTAAACTGTCATTAAATTATGCAATTCCTATTACCAGTCATTTTTCGGGTTTATTGCAAGCCGAAAGCGGCATGCGTATTGGGAATGCTAACGGGGTAAATTCGTTAGATTTCTTTTTAGGAGGATTCGGTTCAAAATTAATTAATAATCAAGTACCATTTTATGGGTACGATTTTTTACAACTTTCGGGCGAAAGTTACGTTAAAGGATTGGTGCAGATAGATTATAATTTTTGGAAAAAACATCATTTAAATGCTGCCGCTAATTTTGCTAATGTTGGCGATGAAATTTTTAACATCAAAGAGATTATTGATTTGAAGGGGTTTTCAGGCTACGCATTAGGCTACGGTTACAATTCGCCCATAGGACCTGTACAAATCAAATATGCTTTTTCTGATGATCCAAAAACAACATCAGAAGTGTTTTTTAGTGTGGGGTATTGGTTTTAATTATTAATTAAAACTAACTATAAATATAATTTGTTGTAAAATAAGATAAAGACAAAATAGTATCAGGCAATAGATTTGGTAGCGTGGTATTTGTTATAAATAATGGATTTAATTAATTTTGGAATAGAAATTGACTATTATGTAATTGAATTTACGTTTAAAATAAAAAAATGAAAAAAGTAATCACCTACATAGCAGTCTTATTTGGGGTTTTTTCTGGATTTTCTCAAGTATTAGAAAAAGAACCCGTGTTTTCTGATAATGAGTATATAGAGTTCAAAATAAAATACCTTAGTTTTAATACAAGTACGGCTTCATTACAAACAACAAAGAAAAATCTAGAAGGGAAAGAAGTATACCATGTGGTAGGCAAAGGGAGGTCGTCAAAATTTTTAAGCTTTTTTTTCAAAATAAGAGACCAATACGAAACTATAATTGATGCCGAAACATTTTTGCCCTATCGATTTGTTCGAAACATATATGAAGGTGGATATACTAAAGACATCGTTATTGATTTTGATCAAAATAACAACAAGGCCTTAGTAAATAATAAAAAACATAAAACAAAAAAAACATTTGATGTTGTGCCTAATGTACATGACATGTTATCATCGTTTTACTACCTCCGAAACCTTATTGATGTTAACGATTTAAAGATAGGAGATGAAGAGACATTGACAATGTTTTTTGATGAAGAAAATTTTAAGTTTAAATTGCGCTTTTTAGGGAAAGAAACGATAAGAACAAAATACGGAAAAACATCTTGTTTAAAGTTTAGGCCATTAGTTATGGCAGAGCGTATTTTTAAAGAAGAAGAAAGCTTGACAGTTTGGATAAGCAATGATGAGAATAAGATTCCAGTAAAGATTTCGGCTGATTTAGCAGTTGGTTCCTTAACGGCAAACCTTTCCAAATACAGTGGGTTAAAATATCCACTTGTAACAAAATAATGATGTATGAGTAAACCGCTAGATCCTGAAATTGTAAAGCGTTTAGAACAGTTAGAAGAAAAGTTTCGAAACTCCGGTCAGGATTTAGGATCTTACTTAGATGGATTATTGCACGATCGGTACTTAACCTATTGGGATTATATTCATTTAGATACTCTATTGAGTTTGCAAATACCCCGAACTCATTTTCCCGATGAGGAAATATTTATTACCTATCACCAAATAACAGAGCTTTATTTTAAGTTGATTATTCACGAAATGAAGCAAATTGTAGATGACAAATTGCAAACGGCTACTTTTTTTATAGAAAAGTTGAATCGAATAAATAGGTATTTCGATGTGCTAACAGATTCTTTTGATATTATGATCAAAGGGATGGATAAAGAACAGTTTTTAAAATACCGTATGTCTTTATTGCCAGCAAGTGGATTTCAATCAGTACAGTTCCGAATGATCGAAGTGTATGCCACTCCTTTATGTAATTTGGTAAATGATAAGGAGCGCAGTAATTTTTCAGAAAAAGAACCATTAGAAGATACTTACGAGCATTTATACTGGAAGTTTGGTGCAACAGAAACTGAAACCGGCGAAAAAACACTGACACTTAAGCAGTTTGAGTATCGGTATACACCGCGATTAATGCGTATAGCCAATCAAGTACAGCAAAGTACCGTGTATCATAGTTATAAAAACCTTCCAGAAAGCGAGCAAAATAATGCAACGCTTATAAAAGCAATGCGTACTTTTGATGCCAATGTAAATATCAATTGGGGTCTGGTTCATTTAAAAGCAGCCTACAGGTATTTAAATAAAACAGGAGATAAATCAGTTAAAGCAACTGGTGGTACAAATTGGAAGCAGTTTTTGCCTCCAAATTTCCAAAATATAAGTTTTTTCCCTTCGCTTTGGAGCAAAGAAGAATTGTCGAATTGGGGAAAAAAATGGGTTGAAGATTTAGTAAATACGAGTAATCAATAATGTTTAAAAAAGGCCTTCTTTTAATTATAGCTTTAGTTTTCATTACGTGTAAAAAAAATACACCTCCACCTCAAGTTGTGATTGAAAAACCAGCACCATTACCACCAATAGTAAAGGAGTTTGATTTTGTATTAAACGATTACTTGGTGGTTAAGGATACCATAAAATCAGGAGACAGTTTTGGTGCTATCATGGATGCGCATGGAGTGAGTAGGTCTCGTGTTTTTGAAATTTCAAATCATGTAAAAGATAGTTTTAATGTGGCTAAGATAGCCGTAGGGAAGCCTTATACTATTTTAAAATCTAAAGATAGTTTAGCTAAAGTTGAAGCATTTATTTATCAAAAAAGTAAAGTAAGTTATACGGTTGTTCATGTTGCCGATTCTATTTATGCCTCAAATAAAAATAAAAAGTTAGTTTCTAAGCGCAGAACAATGACAGGAGTTATTGAAAGTTCATTGTCGCAAACCATTGAAAATGAAAATGTATCACCTTATTTAACACATATGCTTTCGGGGATATATCAATGGAGTATCGATTTTTTTAAAATTCAAAAAGGAGATCGCTTTAAAGTAATATTTACAGAACATTTTTTAGAAGATGGCACTTATGTTGGTATTGATAATGTAGAGGCGGCTCTTTTTGAGCATAATAAAACACCATTTTATGCTTTTGAATACGAAGTTAAAGAAAGTGATAAAAAGGAAATTTCTTATTATGATGATCAAGCAAAATCGTTACAAAGTTTTTTTTTAAAAGCTCCGCTACAGTTTAGTCGTATTTCTTCGAGGTACTCCCGCCGTAGGTTTCACCCAGTTCAAAAAAGATGGAAATCGCATAAGGGAACAGATTATGCCGCTCCACATGGAACACCTATTTGGTCAACGGCCAATGGAACAGTAGTAAAAGCAGGCTACACTTCGGGTAATGGAAATTACGTAAAAGTAAAGCACAATAACAAATACAGCACTCAGTATTTACATATGTCTAAAATTTTAGTTAAAAAAGGACAATATGTAAAGCAAGGTGATATTATAGGGCGTGTAGGAAGCACCGGTTTGGCAACTGGACCACATGTGTGTTATCGTTTTTGGGTAAACGGAAAGCAAGTAGATCCTTACCGCCAAAAACTACCTAGTTCAAAAAACATTGAAGAAAAGCATAAAAATGCTTACTTTGAATTTATTAAGCCTATAAAAACAGCATTAGATAGTATTCCTTTCAAATCAGCTAATAACACTCAAACCAATGAAAACATTACCATCTCAGAATCCTACACAAACAACTGCTTGGAAAGCCTTACTGGCGCATTATAATGAAACAAAAGATCAACATTTAAAGAATCTTTTTGAAAAAGATAATGAAAGAGGAGACACGTTTAAAATTCAGTGGGAAGGTTTTTATGTAGATTATTCAAAAAATAGAATAAATTCCAAAACAATTGAACTGTTATTGGATTTAGCTAAAGAAGTTGGTTTAGCTGATGCTATAAAAAATTATTTTGGAGGTGAAGCCATTAACGCTACAGAAAATAGAGCTGTACAACACATGGCTTTACGAGCACCATCATCGCAAAAAATAATGGTTGATGGCGTTAATATTGTAGCCGAAGTAGCACAGGTAAAGCAAAAAATAAAGGGTTTTTGCGAAAAAATAATTTCTGGAGCACATAAAGGTTATACAGGTAAAGCCATTACCGATATTGTAAATATTGGTATAGGGGGATCAGATTTAGGTCCAGTAATGATTGTAGAATCTTTAGAGTATTATAAAAATCATTTAAAAACTCATTTTATATCAAATGTTGACGGAGATCATATTCATCAAAATTTAAAAAAGTTTGATCCCGAAACTACTTTATTCGTAGTGGTTTCTAAAACATTTTCAACACAAGAAACATTATCAAACGCAACTACTGCTCGTACATGGTTTATCGAAAAGGCAAGTGCGGCCGATGTTAGTAAACATTTTGTTGCAGTATCAAGTAATATTAAAAATGTAACCGAATTTGGTATTGCCGAAGAGAATATTTTCCCGTTATGGGACTGGGTAGGAGGGCGTTTTTCATTATGGAGTGCTGTTGGGTTATCAGTAGCTTTATCAATTGGTTTTGATCAATTTGAAGAATTGCTAGCAGGAGCACACGAAATGGATACTCATTTTAAAAATGAATCTTTTGAAAAAAACATACCAGTTTTACTAGGTTTGTTAAGTGTTTGGTATAATAATTTTTATGAAGTAGAAACAGAGGCTATTATTCCTTATAGTCAATACCTACACCGATTACCAGCGTATTTACAACAAGGTATTATGGAAAGTAATGGTAAAGGAGTGGATCGTAATGGGGATAAAATTGATTACCAAACGGGAACCATTATTTGGGGAGAAGCAGGAACAAATTCTCAGCATGCTTTTTTTCAGTTAATTCATCAGGGGACAAAAATTATTCCAACAGAATTTATAGGATTTAAAAAAGCTTTGTTTGGAGATCAAGATCATCATGATAAATTGATGGCGAACTTTTTTGCGCAAACAGAAGCCTTAATGAATGGGAAAAGTAAAAGCGAAGTGCTTGCCGAATTGGCTTCAAAAAATTTATCAGAAAAAGAATTAGCTACTTTGGCTCCGTTCAAAGAGTTTCCAGGAAACAGACCAACCACCACATTGTTAATAGATCAATTAACTCCTAAAACATTAGGAGCATTAGTAGCGATGTATGAGCATCGAATTTTTGTTCAAGGTATTGTTTGGAATATTTATAGTTATGACCAGTGGGGAGTAGAGTTAGGGAAACAACTGGCAACACAAATTTTAAGTGAAATTAAAGACAATAGCCCAAAAGATCATGACAGTTCAACAACAAATCTTTTAAAGGCATATTTAAAATAAACTAATTTAGATGCTCCTTGGCTTATTAAAAGGAGCATTTGTTTGATAAATATTAATTTAGTACATTAGAATATAAAGAAATATGGAAAGTATTGTAAAAATTGTTCATTCAACATGGGCCTATTTAGTATTAACAATATTGGTGTTAGCAACATTTAACGCTATTGCTGGTTTAGTTACAAAAAGAGAATATCAAGCTAAAGATTTTAGAATTTCGTTATTTGCATTAATAGTAACTCATTTACAATTTGTTATAGGGTTTGTTTTATTATTTTTATCTGGAAAAATATTGTGGTTTACAGATATTCCTGTAAAAGATATTATGAGAAATGCCGAAATGCGCCTGTATAATGTTGAGCATCCAACAATGATGATATTGGCTATAGCAGCCTTAACTATAGGGTATTCAAAGCATAAGAAAAAATTAACTTCAACTCCTAAATTTAAACTTTTAGCAATTTTTTACTCAGTGGCATTATTATTGGTACTTTCTAGAATACCATGGAGTACATGGTTTTAAATTGTAAATTATTTTATAGTAATCAGTTAATACTGGTGCAAAATTAATTGTAATATGAAGTTAAATTATATTTTAAATAGTACGTTAATTTTAGGTTTTTCAGGCGTTTCTTTTGCTCAAGGAACAAACATTACTATCGATTTAGGGATAAAAAAATACGTTGGAAAAGAAAGTAAGTTAGATCGTTCTAAATATTTTGGAATTCAATCGGCAGCTACATCTAATGAGTTTAAAGAGGAAAGTACTTATTTATTTTCTGAATTAAACACACATCCATCTCGTGGATTTGATGGGCCACAACCCTATGGCGATTTAGAAAGTTTATCCGCAAGCAAAATTAGTTCACAAATAAAAGCATCAAGTGCTGATTATAAAAATACACCTGTTTTTAAAAAATTTGGAAATGGTAATTATGTAATTACGCAAAAACCTTCTAAAGTATTTAAAATAGGGGCAGACCCGCAATTGGCAGTAGACAAAATTAGTGCTTATATGAAAGTTGCTTATCCAGAAAATGCAACAAATTATTTGGATTTAATGGATGAAGCATTTGCTAATACCTCATTATTTTCGGATGATACTGAAGCTATCAAAAAAGAGATTAGCAGGTATTATGCAGAGATTGCTAAAGGTTTGAAAAAGAAGTTTCCTAAATTAAAGGTCGGTGGATTTAGTTCGATAAGACCACATTTTGAATTAAATGATTTTAAATATTGGGAAAACAACCATAAATTGTTTATGGATATTGCCGGTGAGCAAATGGATTTTTTATCCCTAAAGTTATATGATCAAGTTGATAGAGATACGTCAACAATTAACTATTGCGCAGGTAGTGATTCTGAAGCAACTTTAGATCTTATAGAAACTTATAGTTTTAATAAATGGAATGTAGTTAAGCCCATAGTAATTTCAGAATATGGTTTAAAAGTACCTTATTGGGAAGGAACAACATATAGTTCAGATAGGGATGCTTTTATTTTAGAATCCTTGAATAAAATTGTGATGTCCTTATTGGATAAACCCGATCGAATTGAAAAAGCAATACCTTATATTTTAGGAAAAGCAGAAAAATTTTATTCTAATTCAGTTGCCAACCCAAAAGGAAATCCACATCCGTGGGCTGTAAGCCAAAAAGCTGAAGATGGGAAATCATACCAATACAGTAATTTGACTAAATTTTATGAATTTTGGAAGGATGTCGAAGGGGTGCGTACATATATCGCATCTGATAATCCAGATATTCAGGTCAATGCCTTTTATAATAAAGGAAAATGGATGATGATTTTTAATAACCTTTCTGATGAATCGCAATTATTAAACTTTAATTTTTCGGAATTTGATGCCGAAAGAACTACAAAATATACCTTGCGAAGGTTATTTTTGAATGAATCTGGTTTGCCCGAATTAACGGAAGCATTTACAGATATACATATTGATCAGTGGGATATTGATCCTAATGAAACCTTAATGCTTATTTGCGATGTTCCCGAAGATACTGAGTTTGCTACCTCAATTGTAGAATACAATAATTACTCAAAGCAGATGTTAAAACCTATCGTTGCCGATAAGCCTATTGAATTTGAGTTTACTAATGTGAAAACAGGAAAAGGTAAGGCAAACATTCGAGTATCTTTTGGAAAAAAAGTCAATTCAGATTTACAACCCATTGTTAAGATAAACGATAATATTGTATTAACTCCAAAGAATTGGGCTGGTTATGATCAGTCAAATAGAGAAACATTTTTTGGAATGTTATCTATTCCAATACCTATGTCGTATTTAAAAGATACGAACGAAGTTGAAGTGACTTTTGCAGATACAGGTGGGAGAGTGAGTTCAGTAGTAATTAATACTGAATTATTTTCTACAGATGTGGAAAATAAAAATTATGAAGAACCTAATGCTTTAGTATATTCAAGTCATGGTGGGAATTTATTACATATATCAAGTGATATTAAATGTAAAAGCCCTAAAATAACTGATTTAGAGGGGAATACTATAAAAAAATTAAAATCCTATAAAAATGGAGAAACTGTAGATATTTCCACTTTAAAAGTAGGGCAGTATATTTTAGAAACAACTACAAACGGGAAACTTAAATTTAAAAAATAACATGTGTTTTAAAATAATAAAAGCTTCACTTACATTTATTGTAGTGGGGCTTTTTTCATGTAACAAACTGACAGAAAAATCAGCTAAAACTTTAAATAAAGGGCAAGAGGTTGTTTCGTTTCATCAAAGTTATATGAGCGAAATTGAAAAGTTGCCAATTAGATCGACTATACTACCTAATAAAAATATGGTTTTGGTAAAGGGAGGGAGTTTTTTAATGGGGGGCACAACTGAACAAGCCAGACCCGATGAATTGCCAGCACATAAAGAAACAGTTGCCGATTTTTATATTGATATCACAGAGGTAACTAACGCTCAATTTAAGGCTTTTGTTGAGGCTACAGGCTATATCACCACAGCAGAAAGACCAATTAATGCTAATTTTATTGCAGCTATTTCTGGAGTAGACCCCAATACGGTAGATACTGAGCCAGCTGCATTAGTGTTTAATGGCAATCCGCAAATGTGGTGGTCAATGACAAAAGGAGCCAATTGGAAGCATCCAAAAGGGCCAGAGAGTACTATTGAAGGAAAAGAGGATTATCCTGTAGTTCAAGTTTCGTGGTATGATGCCATGGCTTACTGCCATTGGGTTGGAAAACGCCTGCCTACTGAAGAAGAATTTGAATATGTGGCTCGAAATAAAGGGAAAAAAATAAAGTATAGTTGGGGTAACGACTTTGATAAGGCAGTAGAATATGTGAATTTTCATCAAGGAAGCTTCCCCTCGCAAAATTTATTGGAAGATAATTTTGAGGGATTAGCTCCTGTAAAAAGTTTTAAAAGTAATCCTTTAGGGCTTTATGATATTGGAGGCAATGTATGGGAGTGGACATTAAATTCATATTTTTCTGATGCTTATGCCCGAAAATTAAATTTCGAAAAGCCTATATTAGCTAATGATCAGTCAATACATCAAAAAAAAGTAATTCGCGGAGGTTCTTTTTTGTGTAACGAAAGTTATTGTTCTGGTTATCGAGTAGCAGCGCGTATGAATTCTTCGCCAGATACAGGTTTAGAGCATTTAGGCTTTAGGTGTGTAGTAGGCGTTGTTAATTAACGGCATAAATTTTGATTAATTATTTATCTATACCTTATGCTTATTTTCAAGCAAAAAAAATTAACAAATAGTATAAAAAATAATAGTTTCGTATAAATTCAGTATCATGAAAAAATTACTAGTAATTTTAAGTTTTGTTTTTTTAGGAAGTATTGAAAGCTATTCGCAAGCCTTTATAAAATTTGCAGAAGAGCCGCCGATGCAATTAAAAGCGGCACGTGATTTTTTTAACTATAAAATTGAATATAAAGCTTTAAAAAAAAGTACTATTTATTTAGAGTTAAAAAAAGGAGACTCTTTAGTAGGGAACAGTGTTTATGATGTAACTAAGCCAGATCAAAAAACAGTGACAGTTAATTTGAGGGTATTTGAAAGTATTGATCGTTTAGATTCAGGTGAGAATTATTCATATAACTTATATATGTACGAAGGTGGTCGAAATGATTGGTCAAAGCGTGCATGCGAAACGCAAAAAATAGATGGAGTTCGAGTCGTTGCGGCTAGTCAAAAATAGGTCGAACTAAATACATGTATACAGGAAAGTGATCGCTGTACCCACCAGTATAAATTCCTCTACTAAATGTACGTAACGGGTAACCTTTGTAATTTCCTTTAGTATGAGTTAAAAACTTAGGATTATAAATATGTGTATCATATAACCTGAATCCTATAGTATCTAATAAGGTATTGGAAACAATCATTTGATCAAACAAATTCCATTTATCTCGATAAGCAAGGCTGCCAATTCCTTTTTTATGCATTTTTTCCATAGGATTGTACAAATAAGAACTTGATTGTTGGTTTATTGAAGTTTTAGTTTTTAATATTTTTTTGAAGCTTTTATCAGTAGGATCATCATTAAAATCCCCCATAATTACAATAGATGCTTTTGGGTTTATACGCTGTATAGAATCAGTTATTTTTTTACACAATTTTGCAGCTTCAATTCTTTTGGGTTCACTTCGTTGTTTTCCGCCTCTTCTCGATGGCCAGTGATTGATAATAGTATATAGTAATTCATCTCCTAAATAGCCAGAAACACACAATTGATCTCTAGTGTAAATTGGTTTATTATATTGATCTTGTAACATTAAACGATGCTTTTGAGTATTTTTTAATGTAAAAACAGTTCTATTGTATAATAAGGCGACATCAATACCTCTTCGATCAGGAGAATTGTGATGAGCAATTCCATAGTCACTTTTTTGTAAAAGAGGATGACTTATAAGTTGTTCAAGGACATTTTTGTTTTCAACTTCGGCAACTCCCAGAAGTGCAGGTGGATGTTGCGTTTTTTTTGCGCCGATACTCGAAATAACTTTGGCTAAGTGATCAAGTTTAGTGTTTAATTTTTCTTCGGTCCATTTGTTTTTCCCTTTAGGGGTGTAATCTTCATCAAAAGTTAGGGGATCATCAATACAATCAAATAAGTTTTCAAGATTATAAAAAGCAATAGTGGTTATGGCGTGTTTTTGACTATAAATAGAAGAGCTAATACTCAAAAAAAAGAGCAGTACACTAAAAAAATGATAAGGCATAAATAATTGTTTAACAGCAAAATAATAAATAATGTATTTTAAATTCATAAAAAGTAACCAACTTTTACATGACTAAATTTAATTACTGCATTTTTTTTATTTTACAAAGTGTCTCTTTTTTTGCTCAAAATCAACAGATACTGGGTAAAATTATAGCGGGCATAACAGAAGAGCCAATTTTTGAAGCTAAAATAGTAATAGAAGGAACTGATTTTAGTGTATTAACCAATGCCTTAGGTAAATTCAATCTCTCAGGCGAATTACCATTGGGCGAGCAAATTTTAAGTATTCAAAAAAAGGGTTTTTTATTAATGCGAATACCAATAGTTATTAATTCTGGACACCCAATAGACTTAGGAGTGCTAAGTTTACAAACTGATTTTGTAAATAATCAGCAAGCGTTTGCTAGTGTTGATTTGAATGATATTCAATTGGATTCAGATCAAGATGCTATTCAAAATCAACACTTATTGCAAGCTTCTCGAGATGCATTTTTAAATAGTGTGGCCTTTAATTGGAGTGCTACTTTTTTTAAATTAAGAGGGCTGGGCAGTGAACATACTAAAATATTAATAAACGGTGTCGAAGTGAATAGCCTGTACAATAACAGACCAAATTGGAATAATTGGTCAGGGTTAAATGATATACTGAGATCACAAGAAAATTCTATTTACACTAATTCAAATTCGTATAGTTTTGGAAGCTTACTAGGTGTAACTCATTTTAAGTTAAATGCATCAAGTTTTGCAAATGGGAAAAAGATAGCCTTGGCAAGTACCAATAGATCATATCAAGGTAGGCTTATGGGCACTTATCATTCAGGTGAATTGTCCAATGGATGGTCTTTTAGTGTGTCAGTATCGGCAAGAAAGGCTGAAGAAGGGTATATCAATGGTACTAACTTATCAGCATTTAGTTTGTTTGGAAGTGTTCAAAGAAGAATTAACGAAAAGCATAGTGTTAGTATTACAGGTATATACACTCCAGTAATTCGAGGAAAATCTTCGCCAAATACAGATGAGGTTGTTGCTATAAAAGGAATACGTTATAACTCGTATTGGGGGGGTCAAAATGGTAAACGCCGAAATTCAAGAGAAAAAAGAGTACAAGTGCCCATAGTTACCTTATCACATTTTTGGAAGCCAACTAAAAAATGGAATATTCAAAATAATATCCTTTTTAAAAAAGGACAAGTGGGGAATAGTCGGTTGGATTTTATTGGTAAAACGGTTAATGAAGCCAATGGGCAATCCTTTTTTGAAGGAGGAGGTCGCAACCCTGATCCAGCGTATTATCAAATACTTCCTAGCTATTTTTTAAGAAATTCTCAGAATGAGAACTTTGAAGCTGCTTTTTTAGCAGATCGTAATTTTAGAGTAAACGGACAGTTAGATTGGCAATTTTTATATGATTCAAATCGTACCACTTTAGGCAATGCAGTTTATATACTGTATGAAGATCGCAATGATGAATTATTCATGGCAGCAAATTCGATACTAGATTATAATTTATCCGAAAAAATAAGTCTTCAAGGTAAAGTAGCATTTAGAGGGTTAAAGAGTCAAAACTTTGCATCACTTACAGATCTGCTTGGTGGTAGTGGGTATTTAGATATTGACGGCTTTGCAGAAGGGGATGCCGCTCAAAATGATTTAAGAAACCCAAATAGAATCGTGAGAGAGGGAGATGTGTTTAAGTATAACTATGAGCTTACAGCACTTGATGCTAATGGGTTTATGCAATTGGATTATGCGTATAATAAGTGGAATATTAACGCAGCTATTTCAGCAAAAGCAAAACAGTATCAACGTAATGGGAAGTTCGAAAATGGGATGTATCCTGGGGCATTATCTTTAGGAAAAAGCAAAGAATTAAAATTTTTAGGTTATGGTTTAAAGTTAGGATTGCAAAGGCAGATTAGTCCTAAATGCTATACAAGTGCTTCGCTATTAATGGAAAGTAAGCCACCATTATTACAACATTCATTTACAAATCCTCGACAAAATAATGTTACTGTTATAGGTTTAAAAAACGAAAAATTAGTATCAAGTGATGTTAGTTTTTTTTATCAGTATGGAATTATAAAAACTAGATTTTCAGCCTATTGGATAAGGCAGCAAAATGTAACAAATCGTTCTTTCTTTTTTACAGATAATTTGGCTGGGTTAGGGCGTGTTGATAATGCAGGCTTTTTTCAAGAAATTATGACAGGGATTAACAAGCAAAATGCAGGTGTAGAATTTGGAGCAGAAGTAGCACTTACCAATACACTTACTTTAAATGCGTCTGCAGCATACGGAAAACATATTTATAGCAATAACCCCAATTTATATATCACATCTAATACTATCGAAACGCCTTTAAATATTGGTAAAACCTTTTTAAAAAATTACCATTTACCAACCGGGCCACAACAAGCCTATGGATTAGGCTTTAGTTACCGCGATCCAACATATTGGTGGTTGAGTACTCAATTAAATTATTTTTCTCATTCTTTTAGTAATATTAGCCCGTTTACGCGGACACAAAATTTTTCTACGGATGTCGATGGTCAACCGTTTACTGATTTTGATGAGACAAAAGCTAGAAAATTATTAGAGCAAGAACAATTTCCAGCTTATTTTTTATGGAATGCCATCGGAGGAAAATCTTGGAAAATCAAAAAAAATTATTTGGGATTCGTGCTAGGAATTCAAAACATTTTAAATAAAGTGTTTAAAACTGGAGGGTTTGAACAATCCAGAAATTCAAATTATGCTACTTTAAAAGAAGATCAAAACAGAGTAAATCCTTTATTTGGGCCTAAACATTGGTACGGTAGCGGAACTACATTTTATATAAACACTTATTATCGATTTTAATATTAAAATAATGAAAATAGAAATCATTAAACCACTTATAGTATTGGCGTTGTTTTTTAGTTGTTTGGGGTGTAGTGAAGATTTTGAGGTCCCTACAGCAAAAAGTATCGAAATCCCTAAGGGGAATATGGTAAGTATAGCCTCGGCAAAAGCAGGGTTAGATCGTTTGCTAGATAATACAACAACATTTACTACCGATCAGTTAATGGAAGCTTATGTAGTATCCACTGATCGAGGAGGCAATTTTTTTAAAGAATTGATTTTGCAAGACAGACCTATAAACCCAACAACAGGTATTCATTTTTTATTAGATGAACGGAGTTTGCATAATCGTTTTCCTTTCGGAAGCAAAATAATAATTCAGTTAAATGGATTAAGCGTTGGTTTTGGAAATGGAGTTGCTAAACTAGGTAAGCTTTTAGAAAATGATATTGTAGCTTTAAGTGCATTTGAAATAGATAAGCATGTATTTCGTACCAGCGATGTAGCCAGTATTGAACCTTTAGAGCTTAGTATTAGCGAGCTAACCCAAGAAAAAGAGTCCCAGTTAGTTAATTTAACGAACATGCAGTTTGCAAATAATCTTTTAACGGATTCTGGAAAAACCTTGGCAGGTGCATCCACTGATAATTTTGATGGTTTACGACCTATTTTAAATTGTAATGAAGGGATTGAAATAACCTTATGCACTAGTAATTTTGCCAGTTTTAAAAGCTTACTCTTGCCTGAAGGATCAGGTGAAATAACAGGAGTGCTTAGTCGAGATTTTAGAAATGATTTTTTTGTATTGAAAATGAATACAGCAAATGATTTAAAATTTACTCAAGCTACGCGGTGCGATCCTGTTTTTTATGAATGTAATAATACAAGCAATGAAGCTAATGAAGTTGTATTTTCGGAAGATTTTGAAACTATTACTAATGAAAATTTGTTAGAAGCGTTGGGTTGGATAAATATAAATACCACTGGTGATGAAAAAAGATGGACAGACAAAAAAATAACAAATGTTGCTAATAGAGTTATGACAATTTCGGCATTTAATACAAATTTAAGACCGTTAGAGGCGTGGTTGATAACTCCCGAAGTAGATTTGACGTCTATTGAAGATGCCTTTTTTCAATGTAGAATTCGTACTCAGTTTAATAATGGGAAAATTTTAAATATTTGGATCACAACTAATTTTACAGGCGATCCAAAAACTACTTCGTGGCAATTACTGCCGTTAAATATACCTACACTTAGTTCAAATTATAAGTTGTTGAAACAAAATATTTCTTGTTTTTCAGAAAAAGTTCGAATTGGTTTTCAATATAAAGGTTTTGATCCTTTAGCTACTTCTACTTATCAAATTGACGACGTTCAATTTTATGGAAATGTTAAAATACCATAAACTTTTTGTTCATTAGCCCCATAGAATAAGACATGTTTTGGTTTTTAAGGATTATTCCTACGTTAGTAAATAATTGATTATCAGGACATATATTTGTAAGAAAATTTTATAATCAATTTTGATTGAATTTTTAGCACAAATCTTATGAATTTGAATATCAATTATTGACATAATTTTAAATATTTTTTTGCATATATTTAGCAAAATTTAACAATAAACTAAAAAAAGTATCGCCCTTAATAATCTATTAACCCAAATTTAGTATTCATGAATTTAAAATTATTTTCATTATTAACAGTCTTAGGACTGAGTAGTTCTGTGTTTTCCCAAGTTGAAGTTGATGTAAATTTCGACATGAAGCACGTAATTGGAGGTAAAGAGACCTTTGATAGAAATAAATACATTGTTTTACATGCCGATGCGACTGAAAATGACTACAACGATGAGCTTGGTAAGTTAGACTCATTAATAAACTTATACGATGCTTATTATGGCCGAGAGACAGGTCGTATGCGTTTTACAGCAGACCAGGTGCGAGAAAATGTAAACCGAACAGGCTTTGCAGACCCAGCTAGTATAGCAGAATGGGGTACTATTTTAAATAATGCTTACGCAGATAGAACATCAAAACATCCTTTTGAAAAAGGAACAACAATAACAGCTGCTCAAGATGCGCCATTTTTTCCAAATGGTAGCCATGCTACGGGTCAAGGCTGGTTTTTTTCACAAAATAACACACCCGAAGAACCTTTTGGATCTGCAACTGGTCAATTTATGGGACTGTTCATGCGAGACCTTTATGGAGAAGGCGGAACAACAGGAGCGCCAAAACCAGAATATGTTGAGGTGATTAATGAGCCTTTTTTCCCTTTAATTGATTTTGCTGCTGCAGGAGAAGAATCAAGTGCTACAGACATTTTTGAAATGCATAAAACTGTAGCTGATTCTGTTAGGAAATATTCACCTGATAGTAAAATAGGTGGATTTACAAATGCTTTTCCTGATTTAGAAGCTGAAGGTTTTGAAGCGCAAAATAAAGTCCCATTTGGTCAATGGGAAGAGCGTTGGAGACGCTTTATTGACGAAGTAGGTCCAAAAATGGATTTCTATTCGATTCACTTATACGATTTTCATAGTATAGGAGGAAAAGAGCAATTACGTAAAGGAAGCAACATGGAGGCTACCATGGATATGATTGAGCATTACAATACGCTACAGTATGGTGAGGTTAAACCATGGGTAATTTCTGAATACGGAGGGCAATTAAATGATTTTTATGCACAACCATGGTCGCCAGCAAGAGACTGGTTGATTTTAAAATCATTCTCATCTATGATGATGCAATTTATGGAGCGCCCCGATGTAATCGAAAAAACGGTGCCTTTTGCATTAGGAAAAGCTGAGTTTTTATTTGGTGAGCAAGCAGAAGGTTTTGCATACCCTTGGAGAATGATGCGTAAAAAGGATGAGCCTGCTTCGCGTAATAGTGATGAATATGTATTTACTGATGTAGTTAAATTTTATCAGTTATGGAGTGATGTTAATGGAACGCGTGTAGATACTAAATCCACTGATTTAGATATTTTGGTAGATGCTTATGTTAATACGCCTGAAAATAAAGCATATTTAATTTTAAATAGTTTAGCAGAAACTAATTTAAGAGCTAATTTAAACGAGTTTGGCTTAGGGAATAGTAATGTTACTAGTGTTAAAATTAAGCACCTATATTTAGGAAACGATAATACACCTAAATTAGATATTACTGAGAGTAATACCGTTCCTGATTCTGTAGTAATTAATGAAGAAGGAACCTTAATTGTAGAGTATACTTTTGATGATGCGGTGGCTATTACAGAAACTTCTAATGAAAGTAAAACATATGCAACTACTTATAAGCAGCCAATTTTGGCTAACCAAGCCATAACTTTTACAATTCCAAACCTTAGTGTTGGTGCTCAAGGTGAAGCGATATTAAGATTAGGTGTAGGTAGAGATAGCAATGTCGCTAGAGTGCCAGTAGTAACTGTAAATGGAAATACGATTACTGTTCCAACAGATTACCGTGGTGATATTCAAACGGATCGTGATAGTTTCTTTGGAGTTTTAGAAATTCCTGTACCATATACTAATTTAATAGCAGGTAATAATGAAGTTACTGTTACTTACGATGATGATGGTGGTTTTGTGAGTAGTTTGGCATTACAAACATTTGATTTTTCACGTGAAGTGAGTAGAACAACTGTTGGTGATAGAACACGTTCATTAACATTTGATAACATTGCAGACTTTATTACTGAAGGCAATACAATTCCAGAAGTAACCATTAGTCAAGATGTAAATTTAAGCTTATCCTATGCCACTGGAATAACAAATGGAATAGAAGAAGATTTAGGATATATAGCAGCCCAAATACGTCAAGTTGATGAATTAGGAAATGAAATAGCTACTAGTGAGTTTATAACACTAGCTCCAGGAGAAGCTGATAATGCAGGTGTTGCAGAAAATTTTAGCTATAAAATCCCTACAAATTTTGCTACTCCGAATACAGATTTAATTCCAACAACTGCAGATTTACCTGAAGGACATAAGTTATTTTTACTACTTTTTATGTCTGTTGATGGCGATACTGGTTTTGCAAATGCGAATACTGAAATTATAATTAACGAAGTGCCAGATCGAGCACGTAGCTTAAGTTTTGATAATATTGCAGAATTTATTCCAGCAGGAGGTACTTTGCCAGCTGTTGCTTACGGACAAGAAGTGCCATTGCAATTAACATATGCGACAGGTTTAACCGACAGAGTTGAAGAAGATTTATTTTATATAGCCACTCAAATACGTCAAGTTGATGAATTTGGAAATGAAGTTGCGACAAGTGAATTTACGACGATTGCTCCAGATTCAGCACCTAATAGTGGAACGGTAAACTTTACATACACTATACCAACTGAATTTGCAACACCAACTCCAGGTCCGATTCCAACAACCGCAGATTTACCCGAAGGTCATAGTTTGGTATTATTACTATTTATGTCTACAGAAAATAATACGCTTTTTGCTAATGCGAATACTGCCATTGTGCTAAATGCTACGGCAGAAAGGACTAGAAGTATTACGTTTGATAATATTTCTGATTATATATTTTCTGGATCAAGTATTCCAACTTTTGAACAAGGACAAGTGGCTCCAACTACTTTAACATATAGTACAGGGGTTACAAATGGTGTTGAAGAAGATTTAGGATACGTGGCAATGCAAATACGCCAGTTTGATGAAAACTTTGAAGTTATAAACACAAGTGCATTTCAAGCGGTAGTAAATGCAGATGCTGAAAATGCGAATACGGTATCTTTTGATTATACAGTACCAACAACTTTTGAAGACGGTACAGCAATTCCATTATCATCAGAATTGCCTGCAGGGCATAAGTTGTTTTTATTGACATTTATGTCTGTTGATGGCGATACTGGTTTTGCAGATGCAAATACAGAAATAGCAATTGTTGAACCGATTAGAAGAAGAAAAGTTACTTTTGATAATATTTCCGATTATGTGGTATCTGGAGCAAGTATACCTACTTTTGAAAATGGACAAACATTTGCAACAACTTTAAGTTATAGTACTGGACTAAATGATGACGATACCGAAGAAGATTTAGCATATATAGCAATGCAAGTACGTCAGTTCGATGAAAATTTTGGTGTAGTAAACACAAGTACATTTCAGGCGGTAGTTAATGGTGATGACCCAAATACTGGAACCGTTGATTTAGACTATACGTTACCAACAGCTTTTGATAATGGTGATGTTATTCCGTTATCAAATGAATTACCAGAAGGGCATAAATTATTTTTATTAATTTTTATGTCTGTAGATGGCGATACTGGTTTTGCTGATGCGAATACTGAAATTGAAATTATATTGGCTAATAGAGCTAGAGAAATTAGCTTTGATAATGTTGCCGACTATCTTTCTGAAGAAACAGGTTTACCTACTTTCGATTTTGGACAAACATTTTCAACAACTTTAAGTTATACAACAGGTATTTTTGATAATGCCACTATTGAAGATTTGGATTTTGTAGCTATGCAGTTACGTCAGCTAGATCAAGCTGGAGGAGTAGTAAATACAAGTGCATTTGAGGCAGTTGCTAACACTGATGCGCCAAATACTGATACAATTACATTTGATTATACATTACCTGTTGCTTATGATAATGGAGATCCAGTTTTAGATTCAGAAAATTTACCAGATGGGCACAAAATAGAATTATTAATTTTTATGTCTGTAGATGGTCAAACTGGTTTTGCAAATGCAGATGGTGAAATTTTTATTAATGAACCTGCTGTAACACAGGAAAGAACTGTAGCTTTTGATAATTTGTCGGAATATATACCAGAAGGAGGTAGCTTACCAACATTTTTAGAAGGAGATACATTTTCAGTATCATTGACATACAATACAGCGGTGTATCCAAATAGAGTTGAAGAATTTTCAAGTTTGAGTCTTGAATTACGTCAAGTAGATCAAGAAAATGGTGTAGTGAATACTATAAATGTAGGAGGAAATCTAGTTGTTGAACAACAAGGAGCTCCAAATGCAAACACCGTAACAGTTGATTTTAGTTTACCAACAACCTATAATAATGGAGATCCTGTATTATTTACAGAAGCATTACCTGATGGACATCGCCTTGTTTTAGCGGCAAAACTTGGTGTAAACGATGATGAAGCATTTACTGAAGTGCTTGAAGAAATTGTTATAGAAGAACTGCTTGAAGATAGAGAAGCTTTTATTACATGGAACAATAGAGATGAGTTTATTTCATACATAAGACATTTTCCTGTATTCAATTTTAGAGAAACAATTGACTTAGATTTAAGTTACGCGACTCCAATTATGAATAATACTGAAGAAAGAATAGAATCAGTAAGAGTTCGTATAGTACAGGTAAATAGAAAAGGTAAAGTGATTAGCAGAACAAAAACGACTAAGTTATTGTTGGATAATTCACCTAATGAAGCAACTAACATTAAAGTGGCTTATGAGCTTCCAAATCAATTTAATAATGGTCGTTTAATACCTAATTTAAAAAAGTTACCAAGAGGGCATAGATTACGTTTAGTAATTGTTTTAAGAACTAAAGAATCTGAGCGCAGAGTTGCTAGAACTCGATCTGTAATTGGATTTAAAGGCTTCAATTTCTACTTTTATAAGTATGGAAATTCTTTTGGAGCTAAAAATTTAGAATCAACAGATAATGAGGTAAGTTTATATCCAAATCCAGCTAATGAAGAAGTTTTTGTTGATACTACGGATAACTATACCACGGCAAGTATTTATGGTTTAAATGGTTCGGTAATTGAAACTATAGATTTAGCTACTGAAACAAACTTTAACGTAAGTCAATTAAGTGATGGTGTGTATATTATTAAGCTTTTTGGGGAGAATAATGTAACACAAACTCAAAAAATTGTAGTTAAGCACTAGAAAACAATTTAAGCCTATAGTATTATGGGTAAGTGTAAAGTGATTAAGGCTGTCTGTAAAAAGGCAGCCTTTTCTTTTGTTATAGGCGAGTTTGATATAATAAAAAGAGGTCAATTCGATTGAAATTCAGTAAGAATTTTCTATCGAAAATCACTACCATTGACAATTTTTGTTAGCAAATCGTATTATAGATTAATAAATTCCGACGGGTCCTCCTTTTCGTTATCAATTATTAAAGTTGGCGATACCGGAAACTCGTCTGTACCAATACATTCTTTTGAAAAGAAATCAAAAGAAAACATTAAAGTATTGTCAGTATTATTATCATCAAGTAAAAAATCAATATCAGATTTTTTGATAACTATTTCGGCGTAGTTTGGGCTACTATCAAAAACCCATAAATCTCCATGTACACTACTATTTAATATCCACTCCCAACCTCCATTTTCATCAGTGCTATTATTTTCTATAACTTCGCCTATAATTTTTACTGCTGCAATTTCAGGAAGATCTATTTTCTGAAGCTTAATTGAAATGTCGCAAACCGTTACGGGTTCATTAAAAATTTCAATTATATCGCTATCTTCATTTGCAATATTATCAGCTTCTTTTTCTTTAAAAGATTCGTCTTTGTTTTTAGTGGTAAAAACAGGTTTAAAAACAAAATTATTAGTGGTGTTCTCATCTTCTAAAGGAGAATTACAAGAGCACAAAACAGACCAAATACTAACTATTAAAAAAAGGTTATACAATTTCATTATTTATTCTTTTGTAGGGGATGTTTATTTTAAACGTTAAAATTAAAGTTAACTTACATTTTAATTTTATAAGAGGTAATCTTCTTACAAATGTTTAAATTGTTAACGGATTAAGTATTTAAAAAACAAGGGTTACATGTTTTTTTTTAATAATAGATTAAATACTGTTTGTCTGATTAATGTGCAAAAATTATTTATAGCATATAAGCTAACCTATTTTCTGTTTCCTAGTTGATCAAAAAAGAGGGTTTGTGTTGTGCTATTTTTTTTACAGTTGTTTTGTGTAATCGTTTTATAATTATCGTGTTTTACTGTGGTAACTATGGCATCAAAACATTGGCTTGTGCTTGTAGTTAATTCTATACCACAAGCGGCTTTTACTTTGGAAGGAAGAATATGATTATCCTGTACTTTTACATTGTTTCCTTTTCGATATAAAGCCATATACAAGGCAACTGCTTTTGAATTTTTTATGTTATTTGTATTTTTTTCGCTTGTAATTCCTTTTAATAAAATGTTGAATGTTTTTTTTGAGGGGTATTGTAGTTTTAATGCTTCTTCAATTTTATGAGCAATAGTATTTGTATCTATTTTTTGTGCTGTTTTAATAACTTTAAAAGCAGTTACGTTTTTGATCACCGTAGCCACTAAATCACGAGCCTCTGTATCTAAACTTTCAATCGTTTTTTGATCAGAATTTAAAGTGTTTTCCGAAATGATTTTTGTTGTGTAAGCGGTTTTAAAGTCGGTATGATGTTGTAGGCCTGATATTTGTTCGAGTAAAGCGATATAAAAACCCATTTCTCGCTTTAAGTTTTTTGTTTGTTGAAATACCACAACATCACCAATTTTTAAGTTTTTAGCTACAGCAGTGGTAGATTTGCTTAGCGGTAAATTACGCTTGTTATTATCTGGTTTATTAATGATAAAAAACTGAGCAGATTCTAATAAGTTTGTAATACTAGTTGCAAAAAAGTCTTTACCAATAAAATCTGTAGAAGTCATTTTTTTGTTTGGATCTTTTTTTTGCTGTATAACAGTGGTAATATCTCTGTTGTTATCATATCCTATAACTCGATATTTTGAAGCTAAATATAGGGCTGTTTCAAGTCCTTCTTTACCCAAACCTACTACAGCTATTTTAGCTTCTTTGGTACATAGTTGATTAAATAAGGTAGTTGTTATTTGTGTCTCTGTATGTATATTTAAAGTTCCCATAATAGTAGATTTAAAAGGTTATATCAGCTAAATTATAGGATAGTATTCTTGCTTTTTTTGTTTTTAGATTAGTTTAGTTAATACAGTAGTTAATTGGTGGTTTTTTATAGACGAATGGTTTTTGCGTTAGGGATAGTAGTGGAAATCCTTTTTGAAAGGGACGAACAAAAAGATTGTATCGTATAGCCCGACCCTTGGGGAACGCCCAAATGAATTTACTAATTTGTTACATCCATTCGTCGACACATAAACGTTATCTACCGATGGAAAAAGAAGCTTTATCGAAAGTGAGTAATGATTTTTTTAATATTGAATTATTTTGTAGGATATTAATTATCAGTAACATAACTTAGAACTAATGAAGTCGATTTCCTTTTTACTTATTGAAGATGATCTAATTGAAACATTGAAATTTAATCGTGTTTTAGATTTTCTAGAAACCAAACACGTGGTTAATCAGGTCGAAAATGGAGAGGAGGCTTTAGATTTTTTGAAGCATGCAGCAGATTTGCCCGATGTTATTTTATTAGATCTTAATATGCCAAAAATGAATGGAATAGAATTTTTGAAAATTTTAAAGGAAGATGAGGTGTTAAAATACATTCCGGCAATAATACTTTCGACATCGAATAATCAAAAGGATATTTTGGAGTGTTATAAAACAGGAGTAGCAGGCTATGTAATGAAACCACTGAAGTATGAGGATTACACTATAAAGATTAAAAATTTAGTAGCCTATTGGTCTTGTAATGAATTTATAAAAATATAAAATGAAAGGAATTGTGTTTACAGAGTTTTTAGAATTGGTTGAAGATAAGTTTGGTTTGGCAACGGTTGATAAAATTATAAATGCGTCTAATTTACCAAGTGGAGGCGCATATACTGCCATTGGAACTTATGATTTTGCAGAAATGTTGAGTCTATTAACGCATTTAAGTGATCATACAAGTATTTCTATTGATGATTTATTATTGGTTTATGGCGAACATTTTTTTAGTGTTTTAGCACGTAGCTACCCACAGCTGATAGAAAAGTATAAAGAGCCCATTGAATTACTTTCATCAATAGAAAATCATATACATGTTGAGGTTCGTAAGATTTATCCAGATGCCGAATTACCTACTTTTGAAATCGTTAAAAAAACGGATAAGGCATTGATAATGATTTACAAATCGAGCAGAGCAATGTCTAGTTTTGGATTGGGTTTAATGAATAAAACGTTTGCACATTACAATGCCAATGCAACGATTTTATTGGATAAAATTAAGGCAGACGGAACGGAGGTTAAATTTAGTATTACCAAAAATTAATGAGTACTATTGATCCCGAAATATTACAAAGAGCGCTACTTCGTGAGAAAAAAGCGCGAAAAGCAGCCGAGAATATCTTAGAAGATAAATCAAGGGAACTGTATTCAATTACGCAACAATTAAAAGAAGCTAACGAAAAACTACAGTCTGGGTTAACCGAAAAAACATCTGAGCTACAAGGCGTATTTGATAATTTAGTTGATGCCTATGTTTTAATAGATTTAGGAGGAAATATTATAAAACTGAATGATGCAGCAAAGGAGTTATTTGGATATGATGTACCTAAGGAAAAGGTTAATGTGGTTAAATTAATTTATAAAGAAGATTTTGAGTATGCCATGATGTCTTTCAATTTGTTAATTGAAACAGGCTCATTTAGCGATTATATAGCACGTGTTTATACTAAAAATAAAGGCGTGCGTTGGGTGCATATTAATGCGAGTATTATTAAAAACAGCAAGAATAAACCCATCGGGGCCCAAGGCATTGTTAAAGATATTACGGATCAAAGAGCCATTGAGGAGCAGAATAAAAAGTTAGTACAGGATTTAGAAAAAAGTAATGAAGAGCTTGCTGAGTATGCACACATTGTATCTCACGATTTAAAATCACCGCTAAGGAGTATTAATGCATTGGTAAATTGGCTTCGCGAAGATTATAAAAAGGTGTTAGATAAGGCTGGACTAGAAAATATTAGACTTATTGAGCAAACATTAGAAAAAATGGAGCATTTGATTAATGGTATTTTAAATTATTCGAGCGTGAATAATATAGCCGTTTTGAAAAATGAAGCTGTTGATCTAAATACCTTAATTAAAGAAATTGAAAATACCATTTTTATTCCTAAGCATATAAAAATCGTAAAAAAGCAAAGTCTGCCAATAATACAAGGAGATAAAACCAGAATACAACAACTTTTTCAAAATATAATTAGTAATGCCGTAAATTATATTGATAAAGAAATAGGACTTATTGAGGTAAGCTTTGAAGACAAAACAACGCATTTTGTATTTCAAATTAAAGATAATGGTGTTGGTATAGAGAAGGAATATTTCGATAAAATATTCAAAATTTTTCAATCCTTAGGGAATAATAAAAACTCGACAGGGATAGGACTTTCTATTGTTAAAAAAATAATTGAAATCTATGATGGCGAAATTTGGTTAGAAAGTGAGCCTAAAATAGGCACCAGTTTTTTCTTTACTTTAAAAAAATAAAAAATGAAATTTCAGCAATACGAAAAGCAAAAAAACAATGACTGGGTATTAGTTTCTCCAACTAAAGTGCGTTTAAAAAAACCATTAGTGTTAGTTTTTGGTAATCGTATTTTATTAGAAGAAACAACTGTTTATGAAGATGTAAAAAATAGGTTTCCAGATGGCGAAATTATAATAGGATCCACTGCCGGAGAAATTATGCTAGAAAAAGTATACGAAGATTCCATTACGATTACTGCCATTGAGTTTGAAAAAAGTAGTTTTAAGGTGGAACGCGCTAATATTTTAGATTTTGATAAAAACGCAGTAGCTATTGGAAAACATTTGGCAGCACAATTACCAAGTAAGGCTTTGAAACATATTTTTATTGTTTCGGAAGGAAGTTTTGTAAACGGATCTGCTTTAATAAATGGATTGGAGTCAAAAAACAGAAACACTGCAATTACCGGAGGCTTGTGTGGAGATGATGCCCGGTTTGAAAAAACACTGGTGGGCTATAATGAAAAGCCTAAAGAAGGAGAAATAGTTGCTATTGGTTTTTATGGTGAAACTTTAGAAATTAGTTTTGCTCAATATGGTGGCTGGACGCCCTTTGGTCCCGAACGAATAATAACAAAATCTGAAGGGAATGTGCTTTTTGAATTGGATAATTTACCGGCTTTGGATTTGTATAAAAAATATTTGGGAGACAAGGCGGCTCAATTACCTCAATCAGCTTTATTATACCCACTAAGTTTAATGCAAAAAGGTAAAAAGGAACCGATTGTTCGTACAATTCTTTCCATAAATGAAGAAAAAAATACAATGACCTTGGCTGGGGATGTACCCATGGGATCGACGGTTCAGTTAATGATGGCAAATATTGATAATATTGCCGAAGGGGCTTTACATGCTGCTGATATAGGCATGAAAAATAGAAAGAATAAACCCGAGCTGGCTCTTTTAGTAAGTTGTGTGGGTCGAAAACTGGTCATGGACCAACGGGTGGAAGAGGAAATAGAAGAGGTAATCGAAGTAATTGGCAAGCAAGCCATAGTTGGCGGTTTTTACTCGTACGGTGAGTTGGCTCCTTTTTATGGAAATAAGTCGTGTGAGTTACATAATCAAACCATGACGTTAACTTTATTTAGCGAATAAATATGAATTCTTTATTGGCCAGACAAATACGAAAACTTTTAGATGGCGATCTTAAAAAAGATCCTAGATTACAATTGTTTTTTAATGCTATAGAAAAATCATATGAAAACTACGAGGACCAATTTAGCATGCTCCAACGTGCCATGTCTATAAGTTCGGAAGAATTATTTGATGCCAATACTAAATTAAAAGATGAAGCAAAACAACAACAAAAAGTAATAGCGAGTTTACAGGAAGCTACTAAAGTATTGGAGCGGATTTCGGTTAAAAATAGAGTAGGAGAAAAGGAGCAATCCTTGACGGGTATAGAGCTGGCAAAACTAATAGAAAAACAAGCAAAACAGATTTCGGAAATAGAAGAACAGCGTCAAAAAATATTAGAAGACCTTGAAAAAAGTAATCAACAGCTAAGTGAATACGCACATGTGGTTTCTCATGATCTAAAATCACCGTTACGAACCATTAATACGTTAATGAATTGGATTAAAGAAGATAATCCAACAGGTTTGTCTGTTGATACACCGCATAATTTTAATTTAATAGATCAAAATATCCAAAAAATGGATCATCTTATTAATGATATTTTGGAATATTCATTAATAGATAAAAAGCCTACCCGAAATGTGCGTATTAATGTGGAGCAATTAGTAAATGAAATTGTAGATATGAGTACCATTCCGAAGCATATAAAAATTACTATAGCCGCATTACCTAATGTTTATATGGATAAGATACGCTTAAGGCAAGTGTTTCAGAATTTAATAGAAAATGCCATTGCTAGTATGGATAAACCCAATGGGCATATTCATATTGAAGCTAAAGAGCACTTAACAAACTGGGAATTTTTTGTAATCGATAATGGAAAAGGGATAGCCGAAAAATATCATGGAAAGATTTTTGAAGTTTTTCAATCATTAGAAGCTAAAGGGACATCCACGGGTATTGGACTTTCTATAGTTAAAAAAATAATTGAGTTTTATAAAGGGAGGGTCTGGGTAAAGTCTCAAGTAGGTGTTGGAACTACATTTCATTTTACCATAAAAAAATAATAGTATGCATGAGGTTCCAAATAATACTTACATTAAACAATTGGCGAATGGAAATATAGCTTTTGAAAAAAAATTGATTGGGATTGTACAACGAGAATTTCCCGAAGAGCAGGCTGTATTTTTAAAAAACTACAAGCATAAAAACTATATAGCTGCTGCTGAAAATGTACACAAACTTAAAAATAAAATAGGCATGTTGGGATTGGAAAAAGGATACCAATTAGCTATTGATTTTGAAAATGATTTGAAAGCAGAAAAAACTATTTTATATCCTGAATTTATAGTACTTTTAAATCAGATGGAAGATTTTATTATGAATTTATAATATTGATATAGAATGAATTGTATTATTATTGACGATGAAGAAACAGCAAGAGTAATTATAGAACAATTATGTGATCAAGTAGCGAATTTAGACGTTATTGAATCGTTTTCTAATGCAATACAAGCCATTAAATTTTTGAATAAAAATGATATTGATCTTATTTTTTTAGACATTCATATGCCCGATTTTACAGGATTTGATTTTATTCAAACACTAAAAAACCCACCAAAAATAATTTTAACCACCTCCGATAAAAATTTTGCACTCGAAGCTTTTGAGTATAATTGTATTGTGGATTATGTGGTAAAACCAATCACCTTAACTCGATTTACAAAAAGTATTGAAAAAGCAAAGACTTTTGTTGATAAGGTGTCTAAAATCCAACAAACGGATATAAACACCTCAGAAAATACGATTAGTGATACCGATTTGTATGTAAATATTGATCGCAGACTAATTAAAATAAATCTTTCGAGCATTTCTGTAATCGAAGCTAAAGGAGATTATATTCAAATAAAAACGGATACTAAAAATTATACGGTGCACTCTACCCTAAAAAAAATTCAAGAAAAATTACCCGATCATCTCTTTTTAAAAGTACATCGATCTTATATTATACACACCAAAAAAATTATTGATATCGAAGATAATAGTGTACTAATTGCAAAAGATGTGATTCCTGTAAGTCGCTCCAATAGACCCGAGTTAATGAAACGGCTTAATTTGTTGTAATTTTTAAACCTTTCGAATAAACCATTTACCGACACCAAATTACCGCTTACCGAATATCCTCAAAATACAGGCAGTTAAAATTTAGTTTTGAAGCATATAAAACTAAAAATCACTACTGTCATGAAAAAACAAGCACTTTTATTTATCGTTTTTTTAAGTTTCCACGCTTTTTCTCAAAAACCATTTGACTGTAATGACAGTAAATTTTACCAAGTAATTTCCGGAGCCTTAAAATCTTATGATCCTATCACTGGATCATATTCAGGAGCATTACACACTTATTCTGCTTATAATGCTGGGGGCTATAACCCTCAGGATAATTTTTTATATGCCTTAAAAGGAAAAGACAAGCATCTTTTACGAATAGGAATGGATACAATTATTGATTTAGGAGCCGTTGCTGCACGTGGAACAGTTGTTTTTGGAGGCGGTTATGCCGCGGATGTGGATGCAGAAGGAAACCTTTGGGTATATCAAAATAATACTAAAAACAGTTTTCATAAAATAACTAATCTAGCTTCATATACAGGAGTGTCATCTCCTGTTTTTGAGGTAGTCGATGTAAATATAAGCTCGCCCAGCACCTGTGCAGATATTACTTTTATTAATAATGCTTTTTATGGAGGGAGTCGAGGAAAACTTTATAAATGGGATCTTTCTACAGGCACACCAATATTTACAAGTAAAAAAGTAGCTAATTTACCAAAAGTACTTTTGGAGCTGCGTATACCGATGCCAATAACAGACTTTATTTATCTGATAATAATGGAGGTTTGTATGTGGTGAATGATTATGATACCGATCAACCCGTAGCAACATTATTAAACTTAACTGATAATACAAATTCAAATGATGGATTTAAATGTGCGAATGGAATGTCTCCAATTGATAAAGATCAGGATGGAATTTTAGATACCATGGATCAAGATACAGATGGTGATGGAATATCGAATAGTATAGAATCTAATGGAGCAAATCCTTACGGAGACGATGATGGCGATGATACTTATAATTATTTAGATAATGACACTAGTGGTAGCAGTGATAATGTAGTACAAAGTGCTTATGATAGAGACGGCGATGGGGTGCCCGATTTTTTTGACATAGATTCGGATAATGACGGAATTTATGATATCGTTGAAGCTGGTTATAGCTATTTAGATACTAACATAGATGGTGTATTTAATAGTAAGGATATGAACTATACTGATACAGATAATGATGGTTTAGCGGATGTGTTTGATACAGATAACGGAGGAGAACTAGTTTTGCTGGATACCGATAATGATGGCATTTATAATGCATATGATACCGATTCGGATAATGATGGAATTGTAGATCTTATTGAAGGGCAAGAAAGTGCAGTTTATCAAGCCTTATCAAATAAAGATGAAGATCAAGATGGAATGGATGATACTTTTGATAGTAGTTTTGGAGGAGTAGTAAATGGAACAGTAAATACAGATACGACAGATGCTTTTGATTATTTGGACTTGGATTCGAATAATGATGGAATATCCGATAGTGTAACAGCCTATGATAGTGATGGAGATGGTGTAGCAGAAACAATCATTTCAGGGAATGACGGTGATGCAGATGGTTTAGATGATAGTTTTGATCTAATGAAGAGTAGCTTTTCTCCAGATAATGGAGGGCAAACACCCGCTAGTTTTCCTATACCCGCTTTGTGTGATCGTTACAATTATTTAGGAGATTTTTCTGCAGACGGAACTCCTTTGTATTTGGATGAAAATGATATTATTTCTCAAGCAACCATGGATATGGTCAATAACGCATTACCCGAAAGCTACCCAGTACCGGATTTTAATCCGCATTATATTTCTTCGGGTTATGATACTGATGTAGTGGTACAAGAACAAGCAGATATATGGGTCACTTTCATTAGCGAAGGTGCAGGCTACAAAAATACTTTAGGCTTTTATACTTACGATAGCAATAACCCGATAACTACTATTCCAAATCCCGAGGATATAACCATTATTTTTCCTAATGTATCTGCTCTGGATAGTGACGGTAGTTTAGTGGCAGGGAACAAAGTTAACATTGGTAGTTTTCCACCAAATACTGGAATTGGATGGGTGTTATTAGCCAATGCTTGGTCAGAGGGCTGTGTTGGAGCTGGGAATTGGGCGTTATTTTCTAACCCCAACTTTAATCCAGAAAGTGACCCTAGACTACAATATCATAATGTGTTATTGTCAGATCCCGATAATGAAAGAATCATTCTTGGCTTTGAAGATATAAGAAGAGATTATGCCTCTTGCGATCAAGATTTTAATGATGCATTATTTTATATAACGGCAAGCCCTTATAGTGCCATGAAAAATGTGAATTATGCCACTATTGAAAGTGCTACGAATGTTACTTCGGCTAACGACGGGGGATTAGAGAGTAATGGCGATTTAGCCAAATTAATTGCAAAGCGTAACTTTAATAGAGCAAAGAAAAATACATTTCATAATCAAAAATCAACACAGTCCAGATTTATTGCAGGTATGCGCTCAGTTAAATCCTTGAATTCATTAAATGGATATTTTCCAGAAACAGGGATGTATGGTACCGAAACTACATTTATTTCGAGTCCCGATGATTTAATAGAAATTACAAATGCCAAAGAGGTTTTTGCTATAGATTATTATCAAAAAGAAGCTCGAGTTGCAGCGGCATTTGCTACCGCAACAACAGGAAGTATTTACGATCATTCAAAAATTATTTGTGACCGATTAAATGGATCAAGTCTATTGGATGTACGAACACTTTCTATTAGAAATCATAGGTTAATAAATACCAAAATTAAAAGAGCCAATGGCGAAATTGAGCAAACCCTGTCTTTTTCAGTAAAACTTGGCGAAGTTAGTAATGAGTTGTATAGTTTTTGGAATATTGATCAATATCCGACAGGGGATTATTTAAATTTTCAAATCTGGGGAGGCTCAGTAGGACAAGTAGCTACTATTGCGAATACTATTGTAGATAAATTAAAAGAAACCAAAACTTTAGTAAGTACCGCTGTAGCGGATCAAATTCCAACAGTTTTTGTTCAAAAAGGGAGTTATAAAGCAGGTAAACTGGAATTGAAAATCACCAATAAAAATGGAGTAAAAGAAGTCACATTTAAAAGTAACCTACGGAGCACCGAATTAAGTATTGAAGAATCAAAAACTGAAATTTTAAATTTATCAGGAGCTTATGAACAAGAAATTACAGTAGCTACAGGTCATTTATTTGACATAGGATTTTCGATATCAACGGAAGAATCTGAACGATCAGATGCCTTATACCTTGCCGATGGTCCTTGGGGTATTGATTACCGATCGACAGAGGTGAAAATTGAAGCTTTTGACATTAAGGAACATAATGATTCTGAAGCTATAGAAAATCATATAGTGGAACGTAGTGTGTCATTAAAAGGTGAAGTAAAAGGGACAGTTAATATATTTCGAAATGTGTTAGCAGGTGACCTAAGTTTGGATGTTGATAGTGCTGGAGGTATTCAATTTAACATGAAAGCCAACACATCTGTAGAAGTAATTTTGGTACCTAAAGTATTAGCCAATTGGAATAATAGATTACGTTACACTATTGCATCAAATGAAGCGGCTAAAACGTATAGTATTCCATTTGAAAGTTTTGTAGATGCCTCAGGAAAATCAGCTGATCTAAAAGATATAAGAAGTGTGGTGTTTTCAATACAAGGAGACTATACTGTATTTAAAGATTTTGATGTAGCTGTAACTAGTTTAAAAATAGTGAACACCTTAGATGCTGAAATAATAGAAGCAGAAGTTGAAATACAAAACCCAGAAATTACTATTACATCGGAAACACTAACTACTATACCTAATTTTACAGCATCACAAAAAATCAGAAAATTAAGTAACTATCCTAATCCATTTGTAAATCAAACCACCATACAATTACCTGATGGGATAGTAGCAAATAGCATACAAGTTGTTGATATGCATGGTAAAATAGTAAGAACCGAAGCTTTAATAGCAAATACCGCTAATGACTTTAATTTTGAAGCAAAAAATTTAAGTGCTGGGTATTACATATATATTATAACAGACATTCAAGGGAAGGTATTCAAAGGGAGTTTTGTTATTCGATAAATAGTTAGTCCCCCCAACCCCTTGAAAAGGTGGAAATACTTCGGTATTTCTGCCTTTTCTTTGTTTGTTACTGGGTAGATTTTATAGGAAAACCAATTGAAATGATCACATCTAAATTAACGTGATTTTGAAATAAGAGAAAGATGTTAATTTGAGTGAAATTCAGTAAGAATTTTATATCGAGAATCATCTTTTTCGTATCAAAAATCACTCGAATTGACAATTTTGGTGGTTAAATAAAATTATGTCGAACTCACGTTAAATTATAGCCATTTGTTAATAGAGTCTATTTTTATTATTTGCGCAATTCGATAATCTCCCTATCAAAAAGAGGACGTCTCATAAAATACCATTTAAGTAATAAACCAAATTCGGTAAATTGAAATCCAGCAGCTGTGGCAGAAGCAATATTACTGTGTTTGATATAGGTGTTTGCCGAAAAACGATCTGTGAATTGATATCCTAATTTCCCTTCCAAGCGAAAAGTTTCTGAGGCGGGATCATTTTCTATAAATTGAAAACCTGCAGCAGCATTGGCTCCATAGGACCATTTGCCTGTTTGTTTGCTAATAAGATCTGTAAAAACCTCTACAACATGGAATTTTTTTGGACTAAAATAAATACTAGGCACTTGATTTTTAAAGCTGATAGTTTGATAGTTTGCACCTACTTTTATAATTGGCTTATGGAGTATTTTATAGTAAAGCGAAGTGAATAATAAGTTACGGGTATTATTATCCGTTTGTGTGGTAAACATATATTGGGTATACCAACCTAAATTGAAATTTGTATTTAAATTGTAATTCAAAAAATAGTTGTTCATTACTATTTCTCTATCAATAAGATCAGCATTAAAGTTTTGTAAGGCGCGTTGATATCCAGCTTCCAAATTTTGTAGTTTATAGGGCTTGGTTTTAAGTTTAATTTCGCCAGTCCATTGTGTATAATCATTAGTAATAGCATTGGATTTACTGGCTCCAATTTTAGAAACTAAAGCGAGTCTTCCGTTAAATTTATATTCAAATCCTGCCAACAGTTCATTTGTTGCTGCTTTTACATTAGAGGTGGTATTTTCTGTAGTTCGATGTATATAGCCAGCACTAATGGTCGCTTTGGTGGACAATGGGATTTTTGTAAGCAATTCGGCACTTATACTTTCATTATTTCCATTATCAAAAGTAAAGGCGGTTTTCTGTTGTACCCATGGAGTGTGCGATTGTTTTAAGGTTTTTAGTAATTTTTCGGCATCAGGTTGTTGTTTATAGTAATCCAATGTTTTAAAAATATATTCGTAACTCTTTAAGTCATTCCCGGTAGCTCTGTAGGCATTAGCAATGCCTAAATTTCCATCAAATGATTTGGGTTGCTTTTTTAGTATGGTGGTATAGTTTTGTAAACTTTTTTTAAAGTTACTTATGTACATGCCGTGAGTGGCTTGTAAGCTTTGTACTCGGGTAGTATTGGGATATTGTTTTTCTAGCTTCTTAATTTCGGCAGCAGCCAAATTAAATTTTCTATTCCATAATAAAGCTTGTATATAGCGCTCTTTTGTAGATAAGTATATCTTAGTGTTTGATTGGTGATTTTCAACTTTAGCTACAGCTTCAGTACTAATTTTTAAAGCTTTTTTTTCTTTAAAAGCCTTATGCGCTACTAAAGCCAAACCATTAAGCGAAACAATACTATCAATGGGGGAAGTGGCTAAAGAGGTATATGTCTTTTCTGCATTTAAAAGATCATTTGTAATTAAGTAAATAGTCGCTTGATTAAGTTTGGTGTCTTTATCATTAGGGAAATCTTTTAAGTTTAAGGTTAATATGCCTAAGGCTTTCTCATATTCTTTGTTTTGCGATAATTGATTCGCATAGCCTAAACGCATATATTTTCGAGAAATTAGGGCGTTTTTATTCCTATTTTGAAGTTGTAAAGCTGTGTTTACCTGTGTGAGTGCCTGTTTATATTTTTTTAAGTTAGATAGCGTATTGGCATAGCCCAATGTGGCAGGAAAACTATTTGGGTCTTCATTAATTAAAGTTTCATAAAAGCCTTCCGCTTTAGCGTATTGTTTATCCCATAATAAAGATTCGGCATAATTCAATTTAATTTCAAAATCCAAAGGATAGTTTTGTTTTAAATCAGTAAAAATAATCACTGCTTTTTTAGAGTTCCCCGATAAACCTATAGCACGACCATAGCAAAGTTGGGCCGTTTTATTATTTGGATAGGCTTTAAGAATGTCTTCAAAAAAAACAACGGCCTTTTCATATTTACCAGTTTCTAAATAGGTAAAACCCTTTTGCATTTGTTGAGCAAACAAAAAGGAAAGATTCAGAAACAACATAATCAGAAATAGTATTTTTTTTAGCATAGGCAAATCGGTTATTTTTAATGTATTACTAAGTTAACCATATCTTTTGTAGATAAGCTTAAATGTCTTATTTTAAATAAGTTAAAAATAATGAATGAATATATCTATACTCAAAAAAATATCCTCGGAACAATGGTTTATGTTGAGTGCACTTTTTGTAAATGCAGGAAATTATGCCTATAATTTAATATTAGGACGCCTATTAGGGCCAGAACAGTTTGCCGATGCCGCTATTTTAATCACCTTCTTATTAGTACTTTCATTTATTGCCATGACCTTTCAGTTAGCTACGGCTAAATTTTCGGTGCTTTTTGAAAATCAAAACTTCATTAATTTTTTAAGTAAAGTATATAGATATGCTTTATGGACAGGAATTGTTTTAGGAATTGGAATTGTAGTAGCGGCTAAATTTTTGCAAGATATATTTCATACGCAAAGTCATTATATGTTTGTTTTTTTTGGTATCGGAGTGCCATTATACTTTATAATGAGTGTAAACCGAGGGGTATTACAAGGAAAAGAACGTTTCGGAAAATTGGCGATTACCTACCAAACCGAAATGTTAAGTAGGTTGTTTTTAACTATAAGTTTACTTTTTTTACTAAAAATAGAAACCGCTATTTTAGTAGCTATTGGTATTATAACTTCATTGATATTTGGATTGTTTCCCTTTGCGGAAGAAAGGATTTCTTTAAAAAAAGGCATGGCTTTATCCATGGAACATAGTAGCCGCATCAAAAAGTTTTTTTTACTGACCGCCTTTTACGAGCTGAGTCAGATTATTATTAATAACAGCGATATTCTGTTGGTGAAACATTATTTTGAAGCCTATGATGCAGGTTTATATGCCTCATTAGCTTTAATAGGACGGGTAGTTTATTTTGTAGCTTGGATGTTTGTAATGATTTTATTACCCAAAGTAGTGCAATTACATAAGGCAGGAAAACCCACAGCACCCATATTGTCAAAATACGTATTGTATATTGGCGTATTATCATTTGGAATTATTTTAAGCTGTTATTTCTTTCCAACTTTTGTAGTAGAATTGTTATTTGGTAGTGCCTATGTGAGTATTGCTCCATTGTTGTGGAAATATGCTGTGGCAACGTCATTATTTGCGATCTCTAATATTTTTGCCTATTATTTTTTATCATTGGACACTTATATTCCGGTAATATTATCTGCTTTACTTGGCATTACGCAGGTGTTATTAATTATTTTCTTTCATAATTCGTTATTGGAAGTGGTACTTATGCAAATTTATGCCATGGCAGTTTTGTTGGGAGTGCAGCTAATTTATTGGCACCGCCAAAGGCTATAATACTCCGAGGTAGTTTACTTTTTTTGTTTTTCGGATATCGATACACAAAAACCACTCGCCGATAGCAATTTGTAACTCGCCGAAAATGAGCCTATAAAGCGCGTATATCGAAGCATCTTTATACTATAACTTAAAGACTTGTAGTATGAAACTTGCCATTGTAACTGCCTATCCGCCTAGTAAAGTAACTTTAAATGAATATGCCTATTATTTAGTAAAGCATTTCAGAAAACACCAAGAAGTAAGTGAATTGATTTTACTTACCGATGTACTACCTGAAGAAGCTGATATCCATTTTGAAGAAGAAGGTTGTAAAATCAGTGTAAGACACTGTTGGACTTTTAATAGTTATACCAATTTGTTTTCGGTAATGAAAACAATTAATGAAGTAAAACCAGATGCCGTATTGTTTAATTTACAATTCATGAAGTTTGGTGATAAAAAAATCCCTGCTGCTTTAGGCTTGTTATTGCCCGGAGTTTGTAAGCTAAAAGGAATACCTACCATTACACTGTTACATAATATTTTAGAGCAAGTAGATTTAAAAAGCGCTGGGTTTACGTCTAATAAAATAATGCAGAAAGCTTATAATTTTATAGGAACAACATTAACACGATTTATTTTAGCATCGGATACAGTAGCGGTAACTATTAGTAAATATGTAGAGGTGTTAAATGAAAAGTATAAGGCAACAAACGTAAAGTTAATTCCGCATGGTACATTTGAAATCCCTGAAAAACCAAATTATAATGTCCCAAAAGGACCTTTAAAAGTAATGACTTTTGGAAAGTTTGGTACCTATAAAAAAGTTGAAATTTTAATAGAAGCTATTGAAAAAACAAGAGCAACAACAAATAAAGATATAGAAATCGTAGTGGCTGGAACAGACAATCCTAATGTGCCTGGGTATTTAAAATCGGTACAAGAAACCTATAAAAATGTACCACAATTAACATTTACAGGTTATGTGGCAGAGGAAGATGTGGCGGGCTTATTCGAAGAAAGTGCCGTGGTAGTTTTTCCGTATACTTCAACTACCGGAAGCTCGGGTGTATTACACCAAGCAGGAAGTTATGGGAAAGCCGTGGTAATGCCAGATTTAGGTGATCTTAGTATTTTAGTTAAAGAAGAAGGCTACCGAGGTGAATTTTTTACTCCCGAAAGTGTTGACAGTTTAGCAACGGCAATACAAAGTATTTTGGAAAACGATGCTTATCGTATTTCTTTAGGAAAAGCAAATTACAACGCAGCTACTGCATTACCCATGTCTAAAATTGTAGACATGTATATGGATGAATTTAATGAAATTATGGATCGTAAAGTTAGTGGCGTATTTGATGTGGCTTAATGAAAAGAATTGGTAGGGCGATCAATAATTATTAAATAATGGGATTGCTAGCAAGATACTCTTTAGCAGTTAATACGGGTAGTTTGGAATTTTTGAAATCCTTTTTATTTCTGGTAATAATAATATCAACTTGGTTTTCAATAGCTGAGTAATATTGCAATCCATCTTCAAAATCAGGAAAGTTATCATCATTTAAAGCAAGTTCAGTAACTTTATCATCTAAACTTAAAGTTTCAACAAGTACTTTAAATTTCCTTAATATAGTTCTGGATTCTTTTTTTGATTTTAACTGAGTTAAAATGTAATTAGTATTAGCAAAACTCAGCGAAGAAACTGTTAGCCTTAATAAATTTTTATCGGCCATAGAAAATAAAGCAGCAGCTTCAGGATAAAATGCTTCTCTTTTGGCCAATAGATCAATAATAATATTAGTGTCAATTAATAATCGAATCATTTGTATTTCTCTATTAAAAAATTACCATAATTATCAGTTATATTTTCGGCATTGTTTAAATCGATTACACCGCTTAAACTTTCGACTAGTGGAGTAATTTCTTGCGAATGCTCTTTTCTTTTATTTAGTGAAGCCAAATAGGATTCAATAAGTTTTGATAGACTTGTTTTATTGGATTTTGCATATTTTTTAGCTTGTTCAATAACCGATTTATCAAGACTTAAGGTAAGTTTAGTATCCATAATAAATTTATTTACGTATAAAAATACAAAATTTACACGTAAAAAAAACAATGTTATTATCAAAATAAGATCATTCTTCAAAAAACTGAAATGCTTTTTTTGAGCTTCCATTAGCATCAATAAAACCAAAATGTTTTTGCTTGTGTTTTCGCCAAGGGAGTTTGCCAACCACCGAAGTCGGAATTTGAGTAAAATCATATAAAGTCCAGGGTAGATAATGCACATTTTGCTGATCTAACATTTCTTTGAATGTAGTGTAATATTCAGCTTGTGTTTTTTCGGAAGGACCAAAAGGATTCCATAGCCCTTTGTTTGATGACAAACCAAATTCTTGTAACACTAAGGGTTTTGATGTTTTAGATTGTAAATCAGTGTATTTTTTTTCAAACTTGTCTATATCTTCATAATAATGAAAGGAAACAACATCTACATTTTTCTGTAATAAATGGGCTACTTTAGTATTTGACCAACCAATAGTAACCAAATGATTAGGATCATATGTTTTAATTTGTGTTGCCATTTCTTTTAACCAAGCCAACACATTGGTTTTATTACGCGTTTTAAAATCCAAGTCAGGTTCATTTTTAATATCCCAGGCCAGTACAGCTTTATGGTTTTTAAATCGACTTATGAGTTGTTCGGCATGCCTGTGGGTCAATGTCCAATCAAGCACATCATAGTTTCCATAAAAATCAAAAAGAGTAACAATTACTTTTAGGTCTTTTACCCGGGCTAGGTCCAATACTTGCTCTAGTTTGTTTAGTTTTTCAGGGATCACTTCGGCTTTGCCAAAATCGTCATAATCCACAAATATTCGAATACTATTTAAATGAGCTTTTTTAATAATATCAAAATCTTTAGCAATAATAGTGGTGTTAAAATGATCACCAAACATATCCCATGGAGTGGCTTGTGGGTAGTAGTTGATGCCTTTGATTTGAAAAGGGGTATTTTCAAAAAATACTTGCCCGTTTTTAACGGAACTAATAGGAGTAGGTTTTGTAGTTTCAACTAATGGCTCATTAGATTGTTTTACTATATGACGAATTTTCCAAAAACCATCTTCCAACAACAAAACTACTTTATAGCTAGCAATAGTTTGGGTTTCTAATAATAGACTGTCTTGTTTGAATATGCGTTGATATTGTCGACTATTGTTATCAGTAAGTATTGCCAATTGACCATCAAGACTATAAAAATCCAAAGATAAATTATGGTTTAATGTAGTAGATTCAATGGTGATTTCTTTTTCTTTTTGATCCGATATATGATTTAAAATATTTATACGAGCATGCTGAGTGTAATAATCATCAATGCCATAAGGGGCGTTATTTTTATAAGCTATATTTTTTACGTACCAAGCTTTTAAGTAATCCGATTGTATGCTAGCAAGGCTTTGTTTTTCTATAGGTCTACCAGGATTGTTAGTGTTTTCCCAAATTACTTTGGGTAAATATACTTTGGCATCTGGTGATGTAACATGAAGTATCGAAGTGCGATCTGCTCCAGTATTTAAATAAGAAAACAGTTGACCAATCCCAAACAGAATAAGGATATTGACACCTATAAATACAAGGAGTAATAAAATACGATATGTATTTTTACGATGCTTCATAATTTAATATTCGAATGAATTGATGTAAGCCCTAAGGCTTCTATAATAAAAGAATAGGTGCTAGGAGGATAAAAGCCCTTTTCTAAATCAAAAGAAACCATTCCATTAGCGGTAGTTTTTAGTTTTGTTTCTAAAATTTGTTCATTTTTGGTTATTGTTAGTTTTACAATAGTCCCATCGGGAATCAATTGTTCCATAAAACTTTGCAAAGGGCCAATCTTAATTTTTCTATTAGCATTGCTAAAACGTACAGGTAGTTTTTCGGTTACGGCTTTGTAATTAATAGTGATGGTATTACTTGTCGCCATTCCATTTATTTGTGCAGTAACTCTCCAAGTTGATGCATGATCGGGATGAAGCATGAGAGCTGTTGCCACTCCATTAATACTCATTCCTTGTGTTTGTAATAAGCTGTTGTTTTTGTTTTTAATTATAAAATTCACTAAAGTACCATCGCTAATTGTATTTCCATAAGTATCTTTTATTACCGAAGTGGTAAAAGTGGTGATTTGATTCCCATCGGCATAAATGTGTTTACGTTGATAATCAATAGTAAAATTTGTGGGTTGTGCCGGAAAAACCTCAATAGAAAATTCTTTTGAACTAACATCATTTAGTGTTGATGAAACTAATATCCGTCCTGATTTGGTATCCGAGTGTATCGTTTTCCAGGCGATCAGGTCGGTGGTTTTAATCGAAGCTTCTTTTTGATCATCTAAAAATTGATGTTTAATTGAAATAGGCGTATTATTTGCAATAGGATTGTCATAGCCATCGGTAGGCACTACAACTAGCATAGTATAATCGTGTGTGCCAGCAGAAATACTTGGGGGTCCAATGTAGGATTCTAGTTTATGCGTATTTTTAGTATTTGCAGTAATTGTAATGTTTCCTTGGTATAAAGTAACGCCTTCAGAAATTAATTGAAAATCGAGTACTCCTTTTTTAGTGCTTATTTTTTCTGGAAGGGAAAAAGAAGCGTCGGATAACTCATAATCTGGATTAATAATTGTAGTTCCGTAGGCACTATGGCAGACTAAATTTACTGTTATAGGGGCATTCAACTCAAATTCCAAAGTAATGTGCTCACTAGCTTCAAAAACCGTTTGTGTGGTAGTTAATTTGGCGGTTATTGCCTGTTGCGCGAATGCATACGAATAGCAACTTAGGCATATAAGGCATAAGGATATGAATAGGCTATTATGTTGATTATTTAACTTCAATTCTTCATATTTAATTTGGTGCTCCTACGTAATTATTCAATGCTATTTTTAGGTATGAAAAGCCTTTTCCTTTTACAGGAATTAAATCATCATTTTTGCTTTTATACCTTGTGCCTATATCTATTTTTTCAAGTAAAGCTTTATTGGGTAATCCATTTACAAATGTGTTTTCGGTAGTATCTTTAAGTACGTTTAAGCCAATAACATTTGGCAGTTCAAATGAAAAAAATTGTTTGCGTTGTTGTCTAATTCCTTCGGGTAAAAAGTGATGCGTTACCCAAATTAATTGTTTGTTTTTATCATAATAAGAAACCAATAGTTGGGGAATGGTTACTTCTTGCAAGCCCGCATTAAAGAGTATTCCTGTAATAGTTTCATTAGTTATCGTTATTTCTTGGAGTGCCACACTTTTGTAAAGATCTACATTGGCAACATTTCCCGCGCACTGTATATCAAAAGTAGCCGGTATTTCTTTTATTGAAGCTGGTGTAAATTGCTTTGGGTTAAAAGTTTTAGGACCTTTGTCCGTATTTTTTTGCCAAGCAATCCCTTCAAAATTTATGCGAAAGCTTGTGACTTCTTTAGGAAGTAATTTATGTTTCATTTGATACATTACATTATAGGAAGCTAATTTGTTATTGGAGTGGTTGTATAAGGAAGCATTAACAACAACATCGGCAGGAACATCATCTACATTTTGCAACTGTCCAATAATACTATATTGATTATTGAATTGAATAAGTTTGGAAGAAAGCACTTCTAATACAGGCTGTTTTAAAACATCTTCGTGATGTGTTTGTTCGGAGGTAATCCGACGTCGTCCGTGATTATAAAATTTAGTTGTATTTGATGAAAACAATTGATCTGGAGGTAAGTCTAAATCATAGTCCGATGGCGTAATGAACCATTTTTTATTCAGTCGGTGCAATTCATGGTGATATTGCTTTTCAATACGTTCTAAAGGAGTAATCCAAAAAGTGTTTACCGTTACTTTTGCAATACTATCATTTTTAGAAATAAGACTTGTTCTAATGGCATCAAGTTTAGCATAGGAGCTTAATAAACCATCATTTACAGCAATTTCTAACATATATTGGTCTTTAGTTTTATTGCTTTTAGGATTTAAATAAGAATGAGCACGTTCAAATTCTTTAAAATCCAAGGCATCATAATAAGCGGCAATTACATTTTCTGGACTAATTTGTGTAGCGTTGACTATATAAAATTTATAGCTTCCTAAACCTAAAAAAAATAAGCAGAGCAGAATCCAACCAAAAGAAAAAGAAATAATCTGAGGATTAAATTTTATGTACGAAACAGAAAAGTTGAGATAGTTAGCTTTTGGCAAATGGATTATTTTAAGCACTCGATTCCAAATAAGTTTAAAATGGAAGAGAAAAACAATAAGTAGGGTAGTTACCGGAATGATTCCCCAAAGTAATTTTTGAAAAAGAGGAATATCATCTTTGGGCAAAATACTCGCTAATGGTTTAACATTTAGTTTTTCCCAAACCATAATACCATTTTCTAACTGACGCAAGCGCTGCCAACCACAAAAATAGAGGATTGGATCATAAAATTTATCGTTAGAAAACACATATTTCAAATGATATTTTTCGGGTACGCTGAGGAATTGTTGTAAGGACCCGAGGCCTTCGATTCCTCTAAATTTCGAATTTTCTAAACGCTCCACTGCCCTAGTTGTTAATTCGGGTAACCTACGAGCAGAGTGGTAATTTCCGTCGACCGTCATGGCATTAGTTTGCGCTGATAACCATGCCATTTGATCGCCAAAACCTAAGGGTAAAAACCGCCAGTGATCATGCTGATCTTGATTTAAAAAATTAAGAATAGGAAGCATCTTGATTTTTTGGGGTTGCGAAGGTTTAAAATAACTAAGGTTGACCGAAAAAATGAATAGGCCTATAATTCCGCTGACCAAAAAACCACCTAATAAACGATGGAAAACACTTCCAAATTTGCGTTGTAATATTTCTTTTAAATCACCTTCAATAAAGCGATAAAGGAATTCTCCGAATAAAGGCAATGCCATAATGGATGCCCAAAGAGTAAAACGATCAAGCGTAAGTATATTAAAAGCATTTTCGCCTAATATTAATTTAGGAATTGGAGTAGTTCCTCCAGTGCCTAATATGGTAAGAAAACTAAAAGATAAACCGAAAAATAGGTAGCGTTTAGCATAAAATCGATAAAATAAATAGGGAAATACAAAGAGTAATATACCCCAAGGAATAATAAAAAAGACTAAGCCCGATGAGGTGACTTCCAAAAAATGATCTCGTGAGCCATGAGGTATGGGAACTTGAGTAATGGGATTGTTTTTAGTGTTTATCCAATAGGGAAGGATACAAAATATGATTAATGTTAAAGCACTTATTCCAAAACTTAAAATGCGTTTAAAGTGTTTAAAAAATGTTTTTAAAAACAAAGTAAAACGTACTTTTTTATAAGAACCTACATTTTCTCGGGCAATGTCCATAAGCACCATTCCCAGTAAAGGGAAAATAAAGAATACCATTCCAAAAATAGGAGTAACATGATGCGATGTAATGGTAACAGCAAGTAAACTAAGTGCCGCCCAAAGGTGATTGTATTTTCCTGTTTTAATCCATAAATAAATTTCGGGCAAGCAATGCATGAGTACTGAAATGCCAATAATACTAGGCAGTTGTCCAAAAACATGTAAAGTTTCGACGAATGAAGAAGAAAATACAGCTGCAATTGCTGCATAACCCGCCACTTTTCTGTTTCCGGTAAATAATAGTGAAAATCGATAAACACCTGTAATAAATAAAAGTATAGCAATAAAAGCAACAGCAAATAATCCAAATTTTAAACCACCGATAAAGGAAAACAGGGCAATAGATTGGTGCACCAAAGGTGGATAGCCTGTTACGGTAAAGCCAGTATACCATTTGTAGTTCCAGGGTTCAAACCAATGACTGGCATAATGCTCGGCAAAGCACAAATGTATAAGTGCATCATAGGTGGTTTCCAGCGTAAAAAATAAACTGACTCCATGCAATGTGATTCCTATTAATAAGGCACTAATTAGATATTTATTGGTTTTAATTGGCATCTAAAATAAATATACGACAAAGGCTTTGTTTTGTCTTAACTGTTTGACTTTTAATTAAAACCATTCGGCTATAGCAAACTTCTTCTCATCGAAATACCTCTATTTAAGCAGGCATGCAGCGGTACATTTGGGTATAATCAAAACCCAAATTATTATGAAAACTGGAATAATCATACCTTGTTATAATGAAGAAAACAGATTGAATGTTACTGCTTTTAAAGACTTTATTGCTAAAGAGAATAATTATCACTTATGTTTTGTAAATGATGGAAGTAAGGACAATACAATTGATGTGCTAAAACAAATTCAAAAAACAAACTCAAATAAAGTAAGTATTGTTGATGTAAAAGAAAACTCGGGTAAAGCTGCAGCGGTTAGATCGGGGGCAAAATACTTATACACACAAAAAAAGATGGATTATATAGGTTTTATGGATGCAGATCTGTCAACAGATTTTAATAATTTTGGAAATTTAGTACATAGACTACACACAGATAAAAAATTAGGTTTTGTTTTTGGATCTCGAGCAAAAGAGGCTTCTTCCGAAATTAAAAAAGATGGAGTTAGAGCATTAATTTCAAAATTAATAAATGTATTAATTGTATTCATTATAGGCTTGTCAATTGCCGATACTCAATGTGGAGCAAAAGTGTTTAAAGCAAATTTAGTACCGTTACTTTTTGGAAGGAAATTTTACACAAAATGGCTGTTTGATGTCGAAATGTTTATTCGAATGAAAAGGTATTTTGGAAAGCAAAAAACAATGCAAATGATTTTAGAGCAGCCTTTACACAGATGGGTGCATATGGAAGATTCTAAATTAGGATGGAGAGATTCTATTGAAATTCCATTTCGATTACTATCAATTTGGATGAATTACAATATTTTTAATTTTGGAATGGAATTTCAACCAGAAGCAATAGCTAACCCATCAGGAGTACTAATCACAGGTTTTTAATTTATCTGAAACCTGTATTAATAATTCAATTCTAGTTTTTTAGGTAAGTTTTTTGCTGATTTTTACTTCTTTTGAAATGTGTATTATTAAAGAAATTAAAACTCAGCAAAACGTTTATCAAAAGTAAAATTAGTATCCGTAAGTGTTTTTAAAAAAGCGATCAATTGTTCTTTTTCGGTTGGTGTCAAAGGAATACCAATTTTTCCATCTTTATTTAACGAGGGATCAAGAGTGTTACTGTTTTCCATCCCAGAGTCATAAAAATCTAATACATCTTTTAAGGTTTTAAATCGGCCATCATGCATGTATGGTAATGTTAGCTCAATATTGCGTAGGCTGGGCACTCTAAATTTTCTGGCATCAGCTTCTAAGCCCGAAACCAATTGACGTCCCATATCATTATATTCAGGATGTAGTGGTAATCCATTATTTCGATAGGACTGATCGGTAAATAGCATACCTGCATGGCAACTGGCACATTTAGACTCAAAAAGTACTTGCCCCATTTCTTCCTCCTTAGTTAGGCTTATTCCACCTTCATTACGAATAGATTTGTCATACTTACTATCTGCAGAAATCATGGTTAGCATAAATTGCGAAAGTGCTTTTAGCATATTTTCCGAATCAATTTTTCCATTCTCGAAAGCCGCTTCAAATAAAGAAGGGTAATCTTCATCTTCCGATAATTTTTTTAGTACGCTAGTGAAAGTTTCATTCATTTCAACCTCCGAAGTAATCGGTATTATAGGTTGCATATCTAAATGATTTGCAGCGCCATCCCAATTGAACGCTTGGATAAATGCCATATTTTGAATAGGAGGTGAGTTTCTGGTTCCTAATAAACCATTTACACCATGACTTACAATGTGTTTATGATGTGTAAATGAAAATTCTTGTCTATGACACTCACCACATGAAATTACTCCTGTGGATGATAATTTGCCTTCGTAAAATAGGCGTTTCCCTAAGGCAAAACCTTCTTGAGTTGGAGGGTTTAATGCTAAATCATAAGTTAATTTTGCAAAATTTTCAGGTATTTCTATTTTTAAAGGAGTTGGATTAAAGGCTTTTTTTTCTGGGATATCTTCATAGTTTGTTTCTTTCTCTGTATCATTTGAACAGGAAAAAAGAACTATATATGATATCATTACAAAAGCGATTCTCATTATTATTTACTCTTTTATCGAAAACATAGTTTGCACATTTGCGGCATATTTAGGTGAATTTTCAGGATCGATCTGTATTTCATCTTTTGTGGCAAGTGACATTGTATTCACAGCATCAAATACTTTGGCTATATCTACTTCTAAAGTTGTATTAGTGTTTTTTAAAGTAGTAACGACAAGTGAATTAAGGGGTAGTGCTACTTCTTTGTAATTGTCAACATTTGTTCCATGACTGCCTACATGAATTAAAAAATCTTTAGTTGTTGCTTGCGCAGAAGTTTTATAAGTCCCCTCAAATTTGATAAATTTATAGCCTGCTGCCCATCCCCAAAGCATTTTTGCTTCTTCCGCTTTTGGAATAAAATTTAAGGTTCCTGATTTTATAGGATACTTACTTTGATCTACTCCAAAACCAAATTTAAGAGATGTATATTCTCCGGCAGGTACATTTGAAAAATTGAGACTTAGTGTTTCTGTATCGGCTTGATTGATTAAAAAATAGCTATTGCTTTTTGGGTATACAAACTCATTACCATCGTTATCTATAAATACAAAATCACTCAAAATATATTTTAATTCAGAAACGCTATACGTTTCTCCTGAAGTATTTGTATACGAATCAGAATTTAAAACCAATGCAGCATTTTGAACAAGATTAGTTACACTTAGTGTTACATTGCCAAATTCAGCCTCCTTTTGTTTAGCCTCATTTTTATCATCAGTAGTACAGGTAAATAAGCTGAGGCATAGTAGACTTATTGCAAAAAATTGTTCTTTTTTCATTTTCTTAATCATTTTGATAAGCTAATTACAAGCGCATCTTTTTTTCCTTTATTATTTATTTGTGTATCGGCACTTTCCGAATCGCCGACTACCAAAATATTTCCGTTGTTATCTTCTAAAATTCCGTAAGCAAAATCAAAACTATCCCCTCCAAAAGCGGAGGACCATTGCAATTTTAAATCCTGATCAATTTCTGCTATGTAATAATCATTTTCATTTTTACTATTTAATACATCACCATCTTTACTACGAGTGTGCCCCGAAATTAAAAAAGTACCCGATTTTGTTTCAAAAATATCCTGTGCAGTATCAAAATCAGTTCCACCTATTGAAAGTTGCTCCAATAGGTCTCCATCGGTGTTAATTTTTATGATCCAAACATCAGCATTGCCTTTGTTTTCATTTATATCGCCATCAGCACTTCTAGAATCACCAACAATAACATAATTTCCATCATTAGTTTGGGTAATAGCATTCGCGATATCAACGCCCGAACCACCAAAAGTTTTTTCCCAAATTAAATCGCCCAAAGCATTAATTTTAACTACCCAATAATCATAACTTCCTTTATTATTTGAAATATCAAAATCGTTACTCTCAGTAGCTCCTATTAAAATAAAATGCCCCTCATTAGTTGCTACAATATCATTGGCTCTGTCATTACTAGATCCGCCAAAAAATTTTTCCCACTCTTTAGTACCATTTTTATCTAATTTGTGCACCCAAAATTCACCTACGCCATGGAGTGTTTTTAATGATTTGGCAGCTTTGTTAGTTTTGACAGGTACTATATTGGGGCCTTCATAATTATCAACATCCAAAAATCCAGCAGTAACAAAGCCCTCATCGGGTGTTTGTTTTACAGCAAAAGCGCGATCATCACCTAAAAAGCCAAAAGTTTTTTCCCAAAGTAAATTTCCTTCAGCATCTAGCTTTACAATCCAATGATCGTAAGACCCTGCATTAGTAGAGACATTGCCATCAGTACTTCGGCTATAGCCAGAAACAATAAAACCACCATCGGTAGTTTTAGAAATAGTTTCACCTCTATCATCATCACTACCGCCATAAGTTTTACTCCAAATAATGTTGCCTTCTGGACTTAATTTAACTATCCAAAAATCTTGAGTTCCTAGTGTTCTATTTAAATCACCATCAATGCTTTCGGTATTGCCGAGTAAAATATAATTATCGTTTTGCAATACCACAGATTTTATCTCATCATTTAAGCTTCCGCCAATGTTTTTAATCCAGTTTTGTTGTAATGTTACTGAAAGTATTGGCTTATTTGAATTTAGGTTATCTGATTCATTTTCATTGTTTTCTGAAGAGGAACAACTCAAACAAAAAATAGTTACTATTACAGGGAAAAAAATATATTTTATTAAATTTTTAAACATAACACCTTATTCTGACTTTTGTATAATAAATAAGCCTTGCGTAGTATCATTAAAAATAATAGTACCACTTTTAAAAAAAGGGTAGACACTCCAGACACCACCAAAAGAAGCCTGGTTTGAAGTAGGAACGCTATCAAAAAAACCTACCTCAGTCATGTTTTTATTAGCTACATCACTTACATCAATTATACGTACTCCTGCGTGGTAGTTTGCTAAATAAAATAGATTTCCTTTTACATAACCATTATGATCAATGGCATTTGTAGGGCCTAAATATTCCATGTGAATTTTAGGCGTATCCAAATCCGTAAAATCAAATACAATGGTTCGTGATTTAAACCCAAAATCTTGCTCATCCAACTCATCACCAAGCAAAAAATAGGTTTGATCTTCGGTAAACCACCCTTGATGCGTATAACCAAAATTATTATATCTAATTTCTGAAATTTTTATTGGGTTATTCTTATCGGTAACATCAACAATTACTACTTCATCTTCATTACTACCTACATAAATTTCTTTTCCTTGATAATCAGCATCAGGTCCGTTATAAGTAACTACTTGCGCATCATGCGAATATCCATCGGCGGCATATCCGCCAACACCTACGGGTGATTTTGGATTTGTTACATCAATAAAAACGGCACCTCCTCCAAAAATGCTTCTATCAGTTCCGTTAATATAAGCATAACTTTTAGATTCATTGATTACTATATTATGTGCATTCCCAAATTCATTAAAAGTAGTATCGGCACTAAAAGTTGAACCAACAGAAGCACTTCGTAATCTAGTTAAATCGAAAACTTGCATACCATGATTATCTGCCTCGCTAACTATAAACGCATGATCTCCGTATACCTTAATGTCGCGCCAAGTACTGTTTTCGGTTGCGGTTGGTAATACTCCAATTACTATTGGTTCCAATGGGTTAGAAACATCTACAAACGATGTGCCAGAGCCTCCTCCTACAATGGCATACTCCTTTTGTGTTGTATCATCAGTCCAGCCCCAAATATCATTACCAAAAGGTTCGTTTTCATTAAAGCCGAGATTTTTTAAGGATACATTGGCCATTAAATCATAGTCATTACAAGGGTAAATACCTGCAAAACCATTCTCACAAATTACTCGTTCAGCCTTTATAGGTGTTGGGTTGTCAAAATCAATAGAAGATGAATTTTGAAAACTAACATCATCATCACTTTTGCAACCATACATCATTAACAAAAATAAAAGCAGTATAGACTTGTGAGAAAAAAAACTATGCTTACATATCATAATAACTCATGCTTAATTTTTAACGTAGAAAAATTTAAAAGAAACATATAATTAGTCCTTTTTAACTTTTCTTACAATTTAGGTATAAATTCTTATAATAAGCAAAGGCTTTTAAAAGATATAATCTATTTGATAGTACATAAGCTATAAATATTCTTTCAGATGGAGGTTCGGAAAATAAAGGAGTCCTCCTTTATTGCGTAGCTAATATAAATACGCCTCCTATGGTAAGAAAGATTATGGTTCGCATTGCCGAATTCCCTTGGTTCAATACTATTTTTTAAAATTACTTTAGATTTTTAGAAATTTTTTCAGCCATTAGTACTGCATTATAAGCATTAACAACTTTACCTGATTTAGACAATTCTGAAAAAGGCATTTTTTTCTTTTGATCTCCTTTTCCAACCCAAACATCCAAATCATATGATACTCCCGAATCCATTAATATATGTTTTACTTGAGAAGCCGTTAGCTTTGGATAATATTGAAATAATAAACCCGCAATACCAGACACTACTGCTGCAGAAATTGATGTGCCTCTATCTTTTTTATATTTATTCCCTGGCCATGCGGTAATGAATTCATTTCCAGGAGCAAATAGGTCTACATTCTTTTTTCCATAATTAGAAAAGCTACTTACAAAAGTAGAATCGACCACTTTATTTGTAGACCCTACCATTAAAAAATTGTCTGTTACTTCATTTTGTCCATAATTATGATCATTGGGGTATTCAAAATGATCTTTTAAATCACAGCTTGCCGAATCATTTCCTGCAGAAGCAACCAATAATACATTCTTTTTTTCTGCATATTTAATAGCATTAAAAAACCAGTCGCTTTTATATAAAATCGGCTTTCCAAAGCTCATATTAATTACTTTAGCTCCATTATCTACTGCATATTTTATTGCTAAGGCAATATCTTTATCATGTTCATTGCCTGAATAAGGTTGGATAGCTAATGGCATGAGATTACCATTTTTCAGAATGCCAGTTACTCCAATACTATCAGTCTTTTTACCTATAATTACGCCAGATATCCTTGTAGCATGGCTATGTTCATTTAATTCGGTAGAAATATGATTGTTACCATAAGCGTAATCATTTAAATTAGTTGTAGTATCTCCTATTAAAAGTCTCTCATTGTAATCGAAATTTAGTGATTTAAAAAGTTTAACTTTCAAATCTTTAACAAAATCTACTAACCATTCTCTATCATATCCGACCGTTAATAACCATTTAACAGTTCTAATTTGTTTTGATAAACTTGTATCTCGTTTTTTTAAAGCTTCTAGTTTTTCTAAAGAATAGTTTTTTTCTTCTAAGTAAGGATCTAAAATAGTTACCGCCTTTTCATATCTTTTTAAATAATTTTCATAAGTTTCTAAATATTCTTTCGTTTGTTTTAGCTCTTGGTCATATATTTTTTTTGCTAAAATGTATTTTATGTGAGTTTCAGTAGTACTATCTAAAACAATATTTTTTTTTGATTCAAGATCTCTAATGATACGCGTGGAGTCATAATTAGAATAAAATACACTCTCATGTCCATTCTTAATTCCTAAAAAGTTCCAACCATTTATATCATCAATATAGCCGTTATTATCATCATCAACATTATTTTCTGGAATTTCATTTTTGTTTACCCAAAATTTGTTAGCTAATGTTTCATGATTTAAATCAATATTACTATCTAGTAATGCTACTATGATTTTTTTGTTCTTTTTTGTTTTTAAAAAATTATAAGTCTGATTTAGACTTATTCCAGAGAGTGAATCTTCTATAACACTATCTTTATACCAATTAAGGTTATCAGGAAATTCAATAGGAGTTTTTAAATTATTACTAGCAGATAAATTTTCTTTCTTAATAGAGTTACAACTAAAGAAAAGTAGTATTAAAAAACATTGAATAAAAAAACTTTGCATAAAAATAAGTTGTTAAATATTATTAGCATTCTATTTTAAATAAACTAATATATCATTACTTCAGATTTTTATAAATTTTTTCAGTTACTAATATAGTATTGTAGGTATATCTAAAAGCAAGATAGTTTAAAATTCGAGTTTTTCTACTACTACCGAAAACCCAGAAAGAAGCCTTGGAACATCTTCAGAAGGAAAAAAAGCACTTGGTGTTCGCAGATTAACCAAAATGATCAACCAGACATTTAAAGGAAAATATGAAACCGCTATTATCTATGAAAATTTAGGCAATGGTGTTGAGATTGCTAAATATAAGCATGAGGTTAGTGTTGTGATTTTAGTTGAATTTATGATCTATCAAAGGCCTTTCGAAGTTGATAAAAGAAGCGCTCAATGAGTCTGAGGTCTTCGGTAATGATTTGGGCACTACCGCTCATTTCTTG
>CANLCT010000006.1 GCA_947489195.1 uncultured Aquimarina sp.
AAACTGAATTTGGATTAATAGCAATGGCACATAACCTTAAAAAGATGAGTTTAGCCCAATAAGCAAACTTTAGCTATGTGTTTAGTAGCAAAATTTTAATATGTGAAAAATAAAATCCCCTTATAAAAATAAAAAGACCGCCTAAATACTTTTTAGACGGCCTCTTTTTTATTCTTATTGGACTCACGTTATCTATTAATTTAGCGGAACAACTAGAACTAATTATTTTGACCAAAGTCTATTTTTAAAAGCATCATCTACAGATGTTTCAAAAATATGATTAAAATAATTACTCATGGTTTTAACACCAATGGCGGCAATTACACCTAATATATCCTTTTTAGCATATCCTGCATTTATAAAATCGCTAATTTCTTCTTCGGTAGGGAAACCTCTTTTTGAGGTCACTTTTTTCGAAAAGATACTTAATGCCCTAAGTTTTTTATCAGATATAGTTGCATTATTTCTAATAGCATCGGTTACTTCTGTAGGCACATGTGTCATAGTATCCGCTACAAAACTATGGGCGGCCATACAATATTCACATTCGTTTTCAAAGGCAATGGATAAAAAGATAACTTCTTGCTCTTGGGGAGTAAATCCAGAGTTTGCTCTAAATGAATTGTATGCTGCTGTGTAGCCATCTAATAAAGCAGTATTATGAGCCATACCTACATACATATTTGGAATAATTCCTAGTTTTTTTTCTGTTGAGGTTAAAATTTCATGTGAAATTGCATCAACGTTTTCTACTGTTTTTGGTTCTAAATTCATTTTAAATTATTTTAAGTTAATAATATCTAATCAATTGCTTAGTTATAGGGTAAAAAAATTATAAGCGTTCAAAAACACTTTCAATAAAATCGTCTAATTGAGATTGTTCAAACATTTTTGAAGATACCGATAAACCTTGAAGAGAAACCATTAAATAGTTTGCTTGTTTTTCAATTGTTTGTTCATCAGGGCTATTAGTTTTTAGTTTTTCAATAAATGAGTTTCTAACATTTAAAGCAAACTTCATAATTTCATTTCTAATTTTAGTATCTGTATTTTCTCCTAATTCATTAATTGTATTTGTTAATAGGCATCCTTTGTTTTGATTTAAGTCTTTAGAGAATGACACAAAATCATAAAAATATTGCTTAATAGCTAGTACTCCTTTCGAAGAGCTTTTTAACTTATCCACTAAGGTTACTTGCGCTTTTTTCTTATAGCATTTAATACTTTCTATAAATACACCTTCTTTGCTACCAAAGCTTGAATACATTGAAAATTGATTGATCCCCATTTCTTTTTCAAGCATTCTAACAGAAGTAGTTTCATACCCATTACGCCAAAATAGATACATAGCCCTTTCAATGACTTCTTCTTCTATAAAGTTTTTTTTTCTAGGCATAATTTATTTTTAGTAAAACTAATCAATTGCTTAGAAATAAAAAAATGAAATAGCTTTATTTATGTTTAAATTATGTTTTAGGGTTTGTACAAGTAAAATTTATTGGTAACAAATAATTTTAATAAAAAACATCAAATACTATTGATTAGTTAGTATTTGATGTTTTTTATTTTAACCAAAATTGGTAATATATATTATCGAGCAATTTCAATCAAAAGTTCTTCACTTTCTCCAGTATCAAAAGTTACTTTCAATACATATACTCCTTGAGGATATGTAGTAGTACTAAATTGTAATCCATTAGGGGTTTCGATATCACTTTTAGTAAAACTGGTAATGAGAACTCCAGAATTAGTATCAAAAAGATCAATTTTTTGAATATTATTTTGCTGTAATTGAATGTTAACTAGATCACTTGTTGGATTAGGGAATACTACAATATTATTGGTTGTAATTGTGTTTTTCCTTGGAAGCGTTCTAATTGCAGTAGTAGTACCCGATACAGTTAATGTAAATTCGGTAGTAGCTTTTAAGCCATTAAAATCGGTAGCTTCAATACTAATAGTTTGTATACTGCCAAGCGCACTTGCAGGTGCTAATCCAGATAACACTCCAGTGACTTCATTAAAATTCAGCCAATTTGGAAGTGGTAAGTTATTAGTTAAATTTACCGTGTAAGTTAACTTATTACCAGCATAGCCTTTATTAAAAGCATCCGTTATATTCAATTCAAAATTTTGAGCAATAATCGCGGTTTGATCATTTATGGTAGTTGCTGTTGGTATGGCTTGTGGTCTAATATTTTTGAAATAAAAAACATTGTCATTCCAATCGCAATTTGCAGATCCGGCCCCACAACCATTTTGAATAAAATCTTGTAAAACAATGTATTCATTAGGAATAACGATTCCCGTATTATCAATTACTCGATATACTCGAGCTCCTAATAAATCAGGCCTTCTTCCATTAATATTATTTCCTCCTGTGGTTATGTAATTGGCTATTGCTATACGAAAAGGTTCATTAATAGTGTTAGCGATATCAAAACTAATAGCACCACCATTGTTTCTTGGTAATAAGGTTTGAAACCAGGTGTTAGCATGAAAAAAATTGATTCCACCTACAGTATCTGTATTATCAATGCCAATAAATCTAGCTCCATTAGAGCCTGGACCATGCATAGCCGAAAGTTGAAAACCAATAACAGGTTGTGATGGGTCGGCTTGCACAAAAGCATCTGATAAAACTAAATCGCCTTCGTAACCTAAATCAATATTTTCTGAAGTTGGAAAATTGGCTGATGGTCTAAATGACCTTCTGTTTGGAGGTGTAATTGTACCATTGTCATTAACAATGCTCAACATAGATGTTTTAAAGCCAAAGGCATCAAATACTTGTTGCGCATTAATTTCTCTACTTCCTTCTTGTCCTTGTTGATGAGATCCATTAAGTGTGGCTTTAACTTCGGGGGTGCTTATTGCGTCTGATAAAATAGTAAGCTCATTTATAAAAAAACTTTTGCCATCACTGCTGTCTCCATCAAAAACTATAGGTAAATCAACAAAGTTACCTGGATCTATACTTATAGGTAAGCTTAGAGCATCTGCGGTTTCATTAATTATTTCAAAGCTAAATACAGGAGGACCAGATATAGAAATATCGGCAACAGTCAAAGTTTCGGTACCAGTATTGTGTAAGCGCAAAGTGTTTGAATTGTGTAAGCTTGTATTTGCTCTAACATCTCTAACTTTATGAAAAGTTAGGTAATCATTGGAAGGAAACCCGATAGTTGTGGTAGGTATTTTAGTTCGATTTTCAATAGTTAAAATACCATTTGACTGTGTTGTAATTGTTGCAGGAGTGGCATTGTTTAGAATAAAAACATAATCTTGATAATCTCCATTACTGGCATCTTCAAAAGTGATTAAATAACTATTTTCGATAAGATTACCCGCTCTGTCTTTGTTAGGGTAAATACGAGTTCTGTGCGCTACACCTCCGCTATTTAGTTGGTCTTGTGTAAAACTATTTCTTCCAAAAGATAGGGATGCTACAAAAATACCAAACACGTTATTTTCAGGATCAAATTCCTTAGCTCCTGCTTTTGAAGGAGGAAATAAAGTTTGCGCATTTTCAACATTATTTTCAAGCGTGTCTACAATGTTTAGTTGCTGTGTGTTTGCTTGATTAGTATACCAACCATAAGGTAATTCTTCGGCTGGAGAATACCTTGCTACAGGAGTTAGTGTAACGGGAGCATCACTTGCTTTTACCCATAATTCAGTTTCAATTTCATCACCAATAGGGTTTGGGTTTGTAGTATTTGTAAGTGTAGTCCACCCCACATTTATGCCTATTCCCAGCGTGTTTACTACATTTTGTAAGCTAGGTTCGTCACTGCCTTCAAAACCTGCTTTTTTTAGTGCATATAAATTGATGTTAGTACTTGGATTAGCTGGATTGTTACTATCAACAGTTAAAATGGCTTCTTGAAAACCTAAATTTTGCCCATTTAAGTCCGGGGCATAAGTAATTGGGTATTCAAAAGTTGCTCCTGGATTTATAGATTGCGTGGTGGCAAGGGGGGCTATGTCAAATTGATCAGAAAAATTTCCCGAAAGCTTAATAGCATTAATTTCTAAAACTCCTTGCCCCAAATTACTAATCGTAATGGTATTGGTTTCGGTCATATTTCCATCATTATCCACTGTAGTTTCAAAAAGTAATTCATTGGTAGAAACACTTAGATTATTTGGTTTTGAAGCAGCTCTTAAAAGGGTTAAACGAGGTGTTCCTCCACCGGTTCTATCGTATTCTGAAATGTATAAATTACCTGTATTTACATCTTCAACAACATCCAATGGATCGTCAAAACCTTGTAAACCGGGTATGGCATTGTAAGATTCAATAACATCTCCATTGACGCTATTTACATCTAAGCCAAGTAAATCATCTTGTCCACTAAATCGAGTGACAAATAAAAGTCCTTGAAGGCGACCTTCAAAAGCAGTGCTTTTATATTCAATTACTCCGTTTGGCGATTTATTAAACCCAAAATCATAAGCGGGTTCACTGTAGTTAGGATCAGGTAAAACGCTAGTCGGATATTTTGGAATATCAATATATGGATTATCCTCTTGCCCTGGTAAATTGCTGTATGCCTGTCCACCGTGATTTAATACGAATTCGCCACGGTAAGGGTTTGGATGTCCGTGGTAGGAGCCTCCTTGTGTTTTGAATAACCAATCCTTTTGGGTATTTCCTCCTTCAAGAGCTGGGGTGTCTGGCAAAGTGGTTAATCCATCAATTCTACGTGCTAATTCATAATCAGCAGTAGATGGCGAATTTGGCGAGTTGGTATTGTTTCCAGCAGTTCCATTTGTTGGAATATACATCCAACCATTAGAATGCCATACCAAATCATAAGCATTACGTACACCACTGGCAAAAATAGTTACGGGTGAGTTAGTAGCGTATGGATTATAAGTGTTATTACTCATTAAAATAGCGTCACTTGGTGCATTGTTAATTATTGAAATATCATCGGTAGTAAATACACTTAAAGGTAACGTAGGTGGTAGTTTATTTAATTCTACCTTGAGTATGGCTGCAGCTAAAAGGCGTTCGGGTCTAAAAGCCCACGCAGGGTCAATTTCGCCACCAGCACTATTACTACCTTGACTAATGTACATATTGCCATTATTATCAAAAGTAATACTGTTTGTTAAATGATCTTTTGCTGAGCGCGGAAGGTGGATAAGTAGGTCTTGAACTATTTCTAAATTTGGACCACTTAAACGGGTGAGTACCCCGTCCCATTCTGGAGCATTTGATAATGCAGATTTGCTATGAGTTATGTATACAATTGGATTGGTAGGGGTAGAAGCTGGATCAAAAGCCATTCCAATAATTAAACGGGTGTCGTTATCGCGAATACCACTTACTGGATGCGGAGCACCATTTAATTCGGGCGAAAATATTTCGAGGTTTGATAAAGAACCATCGGCTTCAATAGTCCAACGCTGAATTTTTCCATCGGTAACAAAATTTCCTATAGTACTAGCATACAGCTTTCCGTCGGGGCCAATAACTAAGCTTGAAAAGCGTTCGTTTTCTGTGCCTTCTCCTAAGTTAGGGCCAGAAATTTTTTCAAATGAAATACCAGTCAAATCTCTAATACTTGGGCCTTGAGCTCCTCGAGTGCCAGTTGTAAACGTAGATTCAAAGGCCAAAAAAGATAAACGTTCATTTAAATTCCCAATTAAATTGACTTCAACATCAGCCGTAATTCTGAATATATAGGTCGTATTTTCTTTAAGAGGATTAAGTGGTGTAAGATTAATAAAATCACCTCCACCTGTGTCATTAGAATTTGACGGAATTAATACTTCTCCCGTAGGGGTAACCTCAAAAATATTAATATTTCCATCAATACTATTTTCATCAAGTTCATAACCACTAGGTGTAATTAATCCAACTCCAATTTGAAAGTTTTCTAAGCTAACATCGGTACTGTTATTTTGAGGATTCACATCTGTAAAAAACGGACGTAATGTTTTAGAAATTTGAGAGACTTCGATACTATTAATTTTGGTATTAAATCCGCCATTAGCATCAATAGTAAGTTTGCCATCGGTTACATTTGTAGTAAAACTTGCTGTAGTAAATCGATTTCCATTAATTGCATTGCCTGTAGGAGCAAAACGATCAATTAAATTAGTGCCTTCGATATTAATACTGTGTAAAGGTGAAGTGTTTGGACCATCGACTAAAGGATCTCCAACACCAACAGTTACGTTATAAACGCCAATGGGAACTTCTAATTCCCAGATACCTTCGGTGGTATTTCCATTGTTACCACCCACATCTCCATATTGTAGGTGTAGTAGCGTGTTTTGTAGTTCGCTAATGCCATTTACAGCTCTATTACGTGTATTAGATGACAAGTCTAATGGAGTTACTCCATCAGTGCTTAGCCAACCGTAGGTAAAATTGTTTCCTCGGTCATTAAAAGGAAGTCCAGTATCTTTTAAGTAAGTATCAATATCTGGACTAGCATTGGTGGTAAAATTAATTTTTACTTCAACAAGGTCTTGCTCGGGGAGTATCGAAAAATCTTCAAAAGTATAAGTGACTTCGGTATTTTCATTTTCGTTTCTTTTAGTAGCATAAATACCTGCAAAAGTTAAGTTGTTATAAGTTGTATTTCCATTGCCAATGGCTGGTGGTAAATTTATAGTGCCAGCTAAAACTTCATCGGTAGTGTTTAGTTTATAAAAAGCGGTTATCGTATTGGTGTCAACATCTACATTTAGTCTAAGGCGTACTTTGCTTTCGTTTAAATTTGGAATAGTTAGTCTAATAGCTTGTTCATTTAAAGCTATAGCATCAATTTCTGTAAGTAAATCTAAGGTGTTATTATTTCGGGCAGCAAATTTAATAAAATTGTCTTCGTTTAAACCCAGCCATATTCCTGCTTGTTCAAAATTATTAGAGGCATCGGCATAAGGTTGGTCAATGGTAGTAATGATATCAAAATGGGTAGTTTCATTAACATCGATACCAACACCTAATGCATTGATTTGCGAATTTGTATTTGTACTCCTTGCATTATTTTGAAAAGCAATTCCTTTGGTAGCAGTAATAATCAAGTGGTTATTATCAATCGAAATTTTAGAAGGTTCAAAACCGGGTATTTCGTTTGAAAAAACAGGATCATCACTTACTAATCGAGCCGAAGGATTGTCGACCATGGTAAAACCCGTGTTTGCAATGCCTCCTTCGGTGCCATCAAAAGTTAATTCTAGGGGTAATTGGGCTTTTAGTCGATCGCAAGTTAGTGTGCTAATGGGGCTACATGGAGGTGTGCCTACATGTAGTGTTATATCAAAAGTGGCAGGAGTAAAGCCTTTGGCAGTAGCAATTATAGTGGCATTCTCTTGTGCTCCATTAGTTAAACTGGCAGTGTTTATTTCAAAAGTATTGGTGCCAATATTCCCTGTTTTTTGAATACTAAGCCATTCATTAGCTATAGTTGTTGCGGTAATTCCTTCTAAAATACCTTTAATTGAAAAACTAGCATTTACAGGAGTAGAAGAGGCAAGTAATTCTTCTAATATTGGTATTGTTGTATTTTCGGGTACAGTATTGCTTGTACTTGAATTTGCAAAGTTTAGGCTATTTAGGTTCGGAATGTTTGTTGATGAGGTGATGTTAATATAATTGATTTTTGAATTGAATCCGCCTAAAGCAGCTACGGTTAGTAAGTTGTCTGTAACTTCAATACTTAAACTTTCTTCTCTAGTTTCACCAACTGTGGGTATAAATCCAGGCATAATTGTTATGCCTTCAACAGTTAATGCATGGCGACTATTGGTTGAATTCCCCGTGTCTCCAGCACCAATAACAATATCATAAACACCATTAGGGACTTCAATTTCCCAAATTAACTCATTGCCCCGTGGTTGTGTAGCCCAAGTAGTAATATGATTTCCTTGCAAGTGTACCAGTGTGCCCGCTAGTTTTTGAGCTTCGGTAGCGTTTAGGTAGGCGGCACCTAATCGGTTTCTGCCTACACCATTCGAATTTCCGGCAACTTCTTCAGAGGCATCAAAAGGCGTATTGTCGTTTTTTAATTTCCAACCATAAGCATAGTTGTCTGTGCCAATACTAATTTGCGAAGTACCAAAAGCTTTTCCGTAATCGGCCACATAGCCCAAAGGAGGAGGTGTAAAGTTTGGATTGCTTTGGAAATTAATTCGGGCTTCAAAATTTTGCGCATTCCCTTGTAGTGTTGCCCAAAATAGCAACAGGAAATAAAAAATAAATGTTTTCATAAAGTGGTTCTATTAGTTTGTAATACAATTAAATATTAGCCTAATATACCTTATGAACTTTACAAAGTGTATAACGTATGATTTGATTTTTTAACAATTATGTTTTTTTTAAATAGCTCAATTTTAGTGTTATATAACTATTTTTTTGGTGTGTGTTTTATGCTGTAAAAAATAGAATTCTCCCTTTTAAAGCAGTATAAAAAAGGATGTATTTAAATATATTACAAAATTGAATAGCTGGTATTGTTGTTTTTTCTTACGTAAATATAATATGCATTAACACAGTTGTTTGTGTTTTTTAATAAAGATTACACGTCTCATTATAAATTTATTAACATTTTTTGATGGCATTAATGGCATATATATTATTAACAAAAAGCGACTGTCTAAAAAAATAGACAGCCGCTTTACATGTATGTGACAATAAAAAAATATAATTTTTTTATTTATTAACGTCCATAAATACCTCTAATAGCGTTAATATCTTCTTGGAATAAGTTAAAGTTACCAATAAAACAAGCTGTCATAATAGAATTTGTGTTTCTACGGTTGCCGCTAGTACCAGGTACAAAATTAGCATTTTGATTTTCTACAACGCTTGCTTGAGCGAAATCTCCAATTAACCTACAGCTTTCTCTGTTTTCGAAATCAGAATGTCTAAAGCCCATACCATGCATAAGTTCGTGCATAATTACTGCTCCTAAATCTCTTTCGTTATTTGAAGATGCAGCTATAAAACCACTACTAAAATTACCATTAACTGGTGAAAAGGCAAATCCTTCCGTTAGACTGGTTGATGCAAGGTTTGGTACAATTGTTACTTCACTTGCTCCATTATCTGGTCCAATAACAAAAAATATTCGTGATCCGATATTGTTTAAGGTATTAACGGCACGTTGTAATGCTCTTCTTACTGCAGGTGTATCAATAGAATTACCATTTATGTCTGTACCTACAGATAAGCCAATGCTAATAAAACGTGTACCATTAAATGTAGATCCTTGATTGGTATTTATACGAGCATTTTCGATAAAGGCTTTACCCAAATCTTCAGATTCACCTAATGTTGCAGCTAAATCTATATTTTCTAGATCTTCCTCTAAAATGTAAACATCATCGTCAGCCCAAACACTTACAGTTTCTCCATTCATACTAATTTCTTTACGTTCAACGTTTGCTACATTATAACCAAGGCGACTTAATTTGGCAGCCACTTCAGTTGGAATGTTTGTTGCATTTGTAGTTACTTGTTCTGGTGTTTCAGAAATAGTAACATCGTCGTTGTCTTGACTACAAGAAAATAATAAAAGGCCTACTAGTAATGAACTAGCCAAAATTTTGAAATTTTTCATAAAATTAAGTTTGTTTAAATGAATCAATATCGATTCAAGAATAAAACGTACTAGATCTAATTTACCCTACCCTTCTTTTTTTGACAGAAGCTGAAAAAAAAATGGTTCAAATTTTTTAGCTTTTTTTTAATAAGAATTCAACTTCTTTTATAGTTTTTTATTTTTTATAATAAAAAAAGCTGTAAATCAAATTGTTGTAATAACTTTTGAAAATTCCATTATTTTTGTTGCAACAGCTGTGCATTTACTTTTAGTCTTTTACCTATTTTATATGATTTAAATTTTTTTTTATTTTTTTTTAATTAAAATTTAAATAGTGTAAGCTATCTAACACATTAGCTTGTAGTGCAGTAGGAGTTTGTTAATAAACTGAATGATTTTTGACTTTTATTAAAGCTAAATAAAATGTTGTTTAACTTAGATTACTCATATCATAAAAAAGAAAAAGCGACTGTCTAAAAAATAGACAGCCGCTTTACATGTATGTGACAATAAAAAAATATAATTTTTTTATTTATTAACGTCCATAAATACTTCTAATAGCGTTAATATCTTCTTGGAATAAGTTAAAGTTACCAATATAACAAGCGGTCAAAACTGAGTTTATATTTCTGCGGTTGCCGTTAGTACCAGCTACAAAATTAGCATCGCCTTGGGGTTCATCCCTATTAGCTAAGTCAAATCTACCAATTAACCTACAGCTTTCTCTGTTTTGGAAATCAGAATGTCTAAAGCCCATAGCATGCATCATTTCATGCATAAATATCGCTCCTAAATCTCTTTCGTTTGGAGCAAAAGCTTCCCCAAACGCACTTCCAAAATTACCATTTACTGGGGTAGGAGCAAAACCACCTAGGGTACCATTTCTAGTTATACTAGCTGAAAAGTTAAGCTCATTACCTGTTCCGGCTGGTTGAATTACAAAAAATATACGCGAGCCAATGTTGTTTAATGTATTAACAGCACGTTCTAGAGCGCGACGCACACCAGCAGAAGTAGGTATAGGTCGGCCTGTATTAGCTTCGAATTCAGGTAAAACTCCTACACTCACATAACGGATACCGTTAAATGATGTTCCTTGATTGGTGTTAATTCGAGAATTTCTAACAAAAGCTTTTCCAAAGTCTTCAGAATCTTCTTGGTTTAATGACAAATCAACTTTTTCCAAATCTTCAGTAGTTATATAAGCATCTTCATCAGACCAAACATCTAAGGTTACATCACCAAAAGTAAGTTCCTTACGTTCAACGTTAGCCAGATTGTAACCAAGGCTACTTAATTTGGCAGCCACTTCAGTTGGAATGTTTGTTGCATTTGTAGTTACTTGTTCTGGTGTTTCAGAAACAGTAACATCATCGGTATCTTGATTACAAGAAAATAATAATAGGCTTCCTAATAGTGAGCTAGCTAAAATCTTAAAATTTTTCATAAAATTTAGTTTGTTTTTAAGTTAAATCAATATCGATTTATTATAAGACGCGCCAAATTTTGTTTACCCTACCCCCTTTTTTTGTTAGACTCATAAAAAAAGAGCATTTTGAAAAAAATGCTCTTTAATTAAGTAAGAATTAAGCTTCTTTTTAATTTGTTACTTAATGTGCTGTAATTTAGTTTTTTACAATATTTTTAGTAAGGCATAGTGTTTTTTTGTTGCTATACTGCATATTTTATGTTTTGCATTTTATCTATTTTTTTAACTTTTAACTTTTTTTTGGCTTTTTTTTATTTTTTATGATTTTTCATAAAAAATGTTAGCTATCTAACATTTTTAGCCACAAACTCTGATAAATTTTTAATTGGGTGAATTATTTTTCCTTTAACAGAAGCCAAAGGGAGTTTTAGCGTGTCGGTATTGTATCCTTTTGCTTTAAGAAGTTGCCAGGTATATTTGTAAAATCGTTCGTGTAAATCAATATTAATATTTCGGTATTTGATATGCTTACTATTAAGTAATGCTGTTAAACGATCACATTTTTGGCATGAATTATTAGTAAAAACAACGATTTCTTGTTTCATTAACTCAGCTACATCGGCTTCGGTTTCTTGTTTTCCTTTTAATTGGATGTTTTCAAGCGTTTTATTAGCAACAAAAGTATAGGTGTAACTCGAAGGAACATCCACTAATGGGATTAAGGTAATTAAAAGTGTTTTTGATTTTGGAGGGAGTTGTTTTATAACCGGGCGATCGCCACTTCGGCGGTATCCGTTAGCATGTACTTTAAAAAATACGCTTCTAGCTTCGGTGGTGGTGTTTTCTGCAAAAATTAAAGTACGCTTTTTTCCAACCTGTTCAATAATTTTAACTCCATTTTTTTGGGCATAAGTGTTAAAAAAGAAAAAGATAATTAATGTTGAAAATAAATGCTTAAACATATTTTATATAATTGATTATCAATAAATTTACTATTTTTAATTGTAAGTTTTAAACCCTGAGGGTACTATTTTTTTTATGTAAAATCGGTAGTCATCACGATTAGGCTTTCAATAGGTTTATTAGTAACTTTACTTTTTAAACGTATTTATGGAATTAAAATTAAGCCGCCCAATTTGTTTTTTTGATTTAGAAACAACAGGCGTTAATATATCAAAAGATAGAATTGTAGAAATATCTATTCTAAAAGTATATCCTAACGGAAATAAAGAAAGTAAAACCTGGTTAGTAAACCCAGAAATGCCTATACCTGCTGAAACTACAGCAGTACATGGAGTAACGGATAAAAAAGTAGCTAACGAGCCTACTTTTAAACAACTAGCAAAAACAATTAGTGATATGATTAGTGGTTGCGATTTAGGAGGCTACAATTCAAATAAATTCGATATTCCGCTTTTGGCCGAAGAAATGCTAAGAGCCGATATGGATTTTGATATGTCAAATAATGTAGCAGTTGATGTGCAAAATATTTTTCATAAAATGGAACAGCGCACACTTGTGGCTGCCTACAAATTTTATTGCGATAAAGATTTAACAAATGCGCATAGTGCCGAGGCAGATACCACCGCAACTTATGAGGTATTGTGTTCGCAACTTGATAAATATCCCGATCTAGAAAATGACATGAAGTTTTTATCGGATTTTAGTACCCGAAGAAAAACAGCAGATTTTGCAGGTTTTATTGCCTATGATGAAAATGATCAAGAGGTGTTTACTTTTGGAAAACACAAAGGGAAATTAGTGTCAGAAGTATTGGATAAAGAGCCAGGTTATTTTGGTTGGATTCAAAATGCAGATTTTCCTCTTTATACAAAGAAAATTTTAACAGCTATTCGTTTACGTAAATTTAATGCAAAGTAAGTAATGAAGATAATTTGTATTGGACGTAATTATGCGGCTCATATTGAAGAGCTAAAAAATGAGAAGCCAAGCGAGCCTGTTGTTTTTTTAAAGCCAGATACATCGATACTGCTCAAAAAACAGCCGTTTTTTATACCTGATTTTAGTAATGATGTGCATCATGAAATAGAATTTATAGTTAAAATAAATAAAATAGGAAAGCACATAAGTCCAAAGTTTGCTCATAAATATTACGATGAGGTAAGTGTGGGTATTGATTTTACAGCCCGCGATGTGCAAAGTGAGTTAAGAACCAAAGGTTTGCCGTGGGAGTGTTCAAAGGCATTTGACGGAGCTACGGTATTAGGAAAATGGGTTTCGAAATCAAAATTTGAAGATATTTCAGATATAAATTTTAAGCTTTACAAAAACGATGCTATTGTTCAAGATGGATTTACTAAATTAATGCTATATTCGGTAAATGAGTTAATTGCTTATGTGTCAAAATACTTCACATTAAAAATAGGTGATATAATTTTTACAGGAACTCCAGCTGGAGTAGGGCCAGTAAGTATTGATGACCAATTAAAGGGTTATTTAGAAAAAGAAGAAATGTTTCATATAAAAGTAAAGTAAAAAGAATGAGTGCAGCATATAATCTTGATAAGGTAAAAGAATTAGCCGGTGGTGATGAAAGTTTTGTGGAAATTTTAGTCCAAACTTTTTTAGAAGAGATACCCGAAGATTTAAAAAGCATGTCTAATGCTGTAACAGAAAATAATGCTAAAGTAGCTTATCAGTATGCACATAAGATGAAACCAAATTTTCAATTATTTGGAATTGAAGTCCTGGAGCATATTAAACTTATTGAATCGTGGGCTAACGAAGATAAAACCTTAGAAGAGGTTAAAATAGCACTTATTTCGGTAGAACAAAAAGCTGAGGCAGCCATTACTTCATTGAAACAATTAGTGTAAACAACTATCCAAAACTTAATGCAAGCAGAAATAATAACCATTGGCGATGAAATTCTCATTGGTCAAATTGTCGATACAAACTCGGCATTTATTGCAACAGAATTGAATAAAATTGGTGTGGATGTGCATCAAATAAGTTCCATACGTGATGATCGCGAACATATTTTAACCGCGCTTGCCGAAGCCCAGTCTAGAGTAGATTTAGTGGTGGTTACCGGAGGGCTTGGTCCCACAAAAGACGATATTACCAAACATACTTTTTGCGAATTTTTTGATGATTCTTTAGTCGAAGATAAAGAAGTGCTAAAGCATATTGAAGAACTGTTTGAAAAATACATAAAATCACCCATTTCTGATGTCAATAAAAAACAGGCATTAGTACCTAGCAAGGCAGAAGTGTTGTTGAATGAATTTGGAACGGCGCCAGGGATGTGGTTAATGGACAAAGAGACTGTTTTTGTATCCATGCCCGGAGTGCCTTTTGAAATGAAGGCAATTGTAACCAACCAGCTTATCCCCAGATTACAAGATCGTTTTGATCGCCCATATATTATTCATAAAACAATACTTACTTACGGAATGGGAGAAAGTAGAGTGGCTGAGCGTATAGAAGATTTTGAAAACAAGCTTCCAGAATTTTTAAAATTGGCTTATTTACCAAATTTAGGAAGGGTTCGTTTGCGTTTAACTGCCCGTGGTACAGATAAACAGGTGTTGGAAAATGAGATCGCCAAAGCTGTAGGGGAGTTGGATATTTTGATCGGAGATATTATAGTTGGTTATGACGAAGATGAAAGTTTAGAACGAGTAATTGCAAATATGCTGGGTGCTAATAATTTTACATTATCATTAGCAGAAAGTTGTACAGGAGGCAAATTAGCACAAAGCTTTACTAAAATGAGCGGAGCTTCCAAGTATTTTAAAGGCGGTTTGGTGCCCTACGATACGTTGCTTAAAACGGAGGTTTTAGGAGTTTCTGAAGTGTTAATAAAAAAACATTCTGTAGTTAGTACTCAAGTGGCAGCATCAATGGCAACACAGGCATTAAAAATGTTTGCATCAGATTTTGCTATTGCTACAACAGGTAATGCAGGGCCCACAAAAGGAGATAGTGATGTAGAAATTGGTACTGTTTGTATCGCTGTGGCTTCTCCAAAAGGAGTGGTTTCTGAAGAGTTTGTTTTTAGTAATCACAGAGAGCGAACCATAGGTAAGGCAGTAAATAAATCATTAGAAATGCTTCAAACCCAAATTTTAGCTGTATTAAGTGCTGGTTGATAGTTTATTTTGTAGTAATTTTGCCTAGCGAAAAAAGAAAAGAAAAAAAACTAATATATTTTTAAAAACAGTTTGCTGGAAAGATAAAAAATTCGTTAATTTGCACCCTGTTTTGAAATAATACAAAAGATACAACCATGTCAAGAGTTTGTGAGCTTACCGGAAAAAAAGCAATGGTGGGAAACAATGTTTCTCACGCAATGAATAAAACAAAGCGTCGATTTAATGCGAATTTAATCAAGAAACGTTTTTTTATTCCTGAAGAGAATAGTTGGGTAACACTTAAAGTGTCTACTTCAGCATTAAAAACAATAAACAAAATCGGAATCTCAGCTGCGATTAAGGAGTCTGTAGAGAAAGGTATTTATAAAAAATAATTCCTTATATAGGGTTTAAATAAAGCACCATGGCAAAAAAAGGAAACAGAATTCAAGTAATTTTGGAATGTACGGAGCACAAAGCAACCGGGCAACCAGGAACATCTAGATATATAACAACAAAGAACAAAAAAAATACTCCAGATAGAATTGAAATTAAAAAATTCAATCCTATTCTTAAGCGTATGACTGTTCATAAAGAGATTAAATAATTAAGTTATGGCAAAGAAATCAGTAGCAACATTACAGACAGGTTCAAAGAGATTAACAAAAGCCATTAAAATGGTAAAATCTCCCAAGTCAGGATCATATACTTTTGTGGAATCAATCATGGCGCCAGACGCAACGAAAGATTTTTTCAATAAGAAATAGTATTATCAAAATAGATTAAAAGCCATTCTACATTTGCAGAATGGCTTTTTTTGGTTATAGCTAAGTTGTTATCTTTGCTATATAATTATACAGCACATAAATATGGGTTTTTTTAAGAAAATTTTTTCAAAAGATAAAAAGGAGAGTCTTGATAAAGGACTTGAAAAATCTAAGTCAAGTTTTTTCTCTAAGCTAGGTAAGGCTGTAGCAGGAAAATCAAAGGTTGACGACGAGGTTTTAGATGATCTAGAAGAGGTGCTGGTAAGTAGTGATGTAGGTATTAAAACTACGGTTAAAATTATTGATCGAATAGAGGCTCGTGTGGCTAAAGATAAATATCTTGGAACAGCTGAATTGGATCAAATTCTTAGAGAAGAAATTGCAGGACTTTTATCAGAAACTAATTTAGGTGAAGCTGAAGATTTTGTGATTCCTGAAGGTAAAAAACCTTATGTATTAATGGTTGTAGGAGTTAATGGAGCTGGAAAAACCACAACTATAGGAAAGTTAGCAAATCAATTTAAAAAACAAGGCTTAAGTGTTGTTTTGGGAGCAGCTGATACTTTTAGGGCGGCAGCTATTGATCAATTACAGGTATGGGCCGATAGGGTAGATGTACCTATAGTAAAGCAAAGTATGGGAAGTGATCCTGCATCAGTAGCTTTTGATTCTTTAAAATCAGGGGTAGCACAAAATGCAGATGTAATTATTATTGATACCGCGGGTCGTTTGCATAATAAGATCAATTTAATGAATGAATTGACTAAGGTTAAAAATGTAATGAAAAAGGTGATCCCAGATGCACCGCACGATGTTTTATTAGTTTTAGATGGATCAACGGGTCAAAATGCGTTTGAGCAAGCTAAGCAGTTTACAGCAGCTACAGAGGTGACTAGCCTGGCTATTACAAAGCTTGATGGTACAGCTAAAGGGGGTGTTGTTATTGGAATTAGTGATCAATTTCAAATACCAGTTAAATATATTGGTGTTGGCGAAGGAATTGATGATTTACAGGTATTTAATAAATTCGAATTTGTAGATTCTTTTTTTAAGTAGATTGACTTTTTAAACTTGAATGATAAAAAGACATCAATTTAAGTATATGCAAGTTCTTTAGAATTCGTATGTGTATTTAAATTGGTTTAAAATAGTAAGACTAAGATTAAAAAAAAGAGGGTGTCTAAATAAAATAGACATCCTCTTTTGGGTTTGAAATTAATGTATATGATAGAAATTAATTCTTAATTAATTTTGTGTAAAATGTTCTTAGTTCACTTTTAACTTGTACTATATAAAGACCTCGATCTAGTTCAGAAACATTAATTTTATCTGTAGTCAATCTTCCTGACCCTACTACTTGTCCTGTGGTATTCATAATCTTGTAGGAACTATCTGGAGTTTCAACATTACTTAAACCTACCTGTACAGTAGAACTAGATGGGTTAGGGAAAACTTTAAGAGTTGTAGGAGCTTCATTACCTAAAACATCTCTATCTTCATTTGTCGAAAATTCAACAAAATTTTGTGTATTAATACTTGTTGTGTATGTTTTATTAGTGTCTAGACTTGCACTCGCAAATAAAGGTATATTTGAAATGGTATTAGGAGAAGCGTCGATGATATTAATTGTATAATCTTCAACTTCACCAAAATCAAACGTTTCACAAGCTTCAGGAGATGCATTATATTTCATAGATACACGCATTCGGGTTTGACCTAAAGCTGCATTGGATGGAACATTAACTGTGGTACTTAAGTTATTAGCACTCGATGAAGAGCCGTTGACAACTCTTTCCCCAGATTCAAAAGTTCCATTTCTGTTGAAATCTATCCAAACTGACCAAAATTCAGTGTACGCTCGGCCACTAAATGCAGCACTTACAATCATAGTATTAGAGCTACCTCTTGCCAAGATACCCACCTGTGATGTAAAGTCTGAATAACCACTTCCTGCTCCAGTAGCATTTGAAATACCTCCTAATTCAATATTATCAATCCATTCAGCTTGAGCACTATTAGATTCTGAATCACAATAGGTTATTGTAGTAGGGGGATTTTGATTTGGTGGAGAAGTATCTCTGATACCGGTAATGATCAACGAAAATCTTTGACTACCTCCAGTAAGGTTACCTTTAGCGCTTACTGTAATAGTATAGGTGCCAGTAGCGTTATTGATGTCAACTCGCTCAAAGGGGTCGACATTATTGTCTTTTTTTCTATTACTCGTAGCTCCAGTTAATTCATAAGGAAATGTAGTATCACCTCCTTTGGTCACTCTAAGATCTAAATCATTTACCAAAACTGCTGCAGCGCTACTTGAAGTTTTGGCAGTACCTGGTCGATCAGTCCATGAAATTGAGGTCACTAATGGAGAGGATTCATCTGATCGCACTGTCATGGTATATGTCTGACCAGAATTTAAGATTAATTCTTCAATCTTAGAACTGCTGCCATTTTCTGTAATAGCTTCTGCAGCTTTTTTTGCATTAAGAAGTCCCCATCCAAAAATAGCATCAGGACCAGTTGGGCCTGCATCATCTGCAGTATGAAGCGCTAAACCTTTTAGGGTAGCAGCTTTCATAAATCTATTATTTACATTGTTATAATGCTGTTGTAGTAATAATAGTGAACCAGCAACATTAGGGGATGCCATGGAAGTTCCACTTAATGATAGGTATGAGCTATTATTTGCATCTGTAATTGATAATACACCAGTGCCGTTTCCAGCAATATCAGGTTTTATTCGGAAATCATCAGTAGGTCCTTCACTACTAGAGCTATTGATACTCACAGAAATTAAATTTCCATTACTATTTACCCTTGCATCTTGAGCATTGGCTACTGCTAATGTGTTTTTTGCAACTGCAGCTCCTGTAAGTTTGTCAAAACCAAAGCCTCCAGTAGGGTTATTATTCGCAGAATTGTCATTACCATCATTACCAGCTGCAATTACAGGTAGGTAATCTGGAGCATTAAAAGTTACAACATCCCAATCTCTAGATTCGTCAATATATCCCCCAAAAAAATATTGAGGAAGTTGTACTTGTCCTTGTGGGTTTCTGGCAGCTAAACCATAGGAATGATTTGAAACTAGCATACCATTACCTGCAGCACTTACAGCTTCAGCGATATCGTTATTCCAATCATACCCAATAGCACGAGCATAAGGAGCCATTCCTTCAGCATCACTTCTAATACCTGCAGCTATAATGGTTCCTGTAACGTGTGCAGCATGGAAATTGAGGCCTAACCCTGCATTATCTCCTATGGAATATCTGTTATTACCGCCAGCCCCATCAAACTCTCTATGGCTGGCCCTTGAAACTCCTCCGTCCCAAACATGAGCGATCATACCTTGTCCCATTAGATTTAAACCTAATGAACCATTGGCTTGTAAATGATTTGTTCTTGTTGAGCTAGCAGCAACAGTATTATATGTAGTATAGTATATAGGTTTGCCATCAACAATTCTTTGAAGTTCTAAAATTCTACCATCTTTTGTAGTTATTAAAGGTTTCCAACCTTTACTCTTAGCTATTTTTAAAGCGTTGCTTTTTTGTGTTTTTGCTGTTTTTTTGAATTTATTTCCTATGCTTTTGATTTCAAGCATATTATATTCGCTTTGAATTTTTTTTACCTGTTTGGCATTTTGCGATTGTACTTGCACTGCTGTAAAAATAGAAGCATAGGTAAACACCCTTAACAATTTCTTGCTTTTCATTGTAATTGTATTAAAGTTAAATTTAGTGTGCTTTATACCGGTAAAAGTCTAATGTAAGTTCTTAAATTTTAAGGGTATATGCCAAATGAATGGACAGAAATGAAGAATTAATAATATGGTATCAAAATTTTATTCATTTAATAATTTTAAACCCAATAATTGTGATTTTATAAATTTTCGAACTAATGATGTGGTTGTATTTTAACTTTTATTACACTTAAATAAGTTATTTTTAACTTATTTAAGTGTAATAAAAGTTAATTTTAAACATAGGGAGTGTTTTTTGGGATTAACCAAAAAAATAGGCATCCATTTCAGGATGCCTATTTTATGTATAATAAATAGTTTTATAAATTTAAAACTTATCGGTAATTACAGATCCTTCTTCAGATTGAGTACCATCTTTTGTGGCTTCACCTGGTGCGGTATGGTTTTCAATGGTCCAAGTTTTAAATCCACGGATGTATTGATAATCATAGTTCATGTACTTATGAGTTACTCCCCATTGTAAAATCTCTACAGGGCCTTTTTCGGTATCTAAGGTTCTGTTTAACCCAATAGCGTGCGGTGCACCTTTAACAACGGATTTAATTTCAAAATTAATTCCATCAGGAGACCATTGTACGGTATTTTTTTCTGGACCATCGGTAGTGATTAATGCTGCAACTCCATCATTATATGGCCATACACAAATTTCGTGTCCACTATTAGAAATAGGGTTGTACTCAGACTTTATATATGGTCCTTTTGGGTTGTCGGCAATAGCTACACCGTGGCGAATTTGGCGTCCTCCAAACGTGATTTCTTCGCCCATTTGTTCCCCTTTGTAATAAAGGTGAAACTTCCCATTAAATGGAATAATACAAGGATCGTGTACTTTATGACTATCAAAATCACCTTTTTTCTCTACTCTAAATCTATTTTGTTCAGTGCCTTCCCATATTCCGTTATCAGCAGGGCTTAAAATAGGTTCTTCACTTTTAGTCCAAGGACCATTAGGTGAATTAGACCAAGCCAATCCAATTTGGTTTTTAACACGAACGGTATAAGGTGATTTTACTGTTTGGTAACTTAAATAGTACATACCTTCATGTACCATAATTTCAACAGTAAAAACAGATCGGTCATCATAAGCTCCTTTTGGACCTCTTTCAACAGCAGGACCTTGTTCTTTCCAGGTAATACCATCTTCCGAAGTAGCATACCAAATATCACAACGATCCCAAGGGAATACTTTGTCATTTTCTACATCGCCGCCAAATCCTTGACTAGGTCCAGTACTTCTAGTATACCATACATAGTATAAACCGTCCACTTTTATTAAGGCACTAGGATCTCTTCGAACAACACCTTCTTCGTAAGCAAGATCGCCTTTTAAGTCATATACTTCATATTCAAAAAACCAATCTTTACCAAGGTCTCTTGGCCATTTTAAAGCTCGCTTAGTGGCAGCACTTAACTTATCTGGATTGGTAATCCCAAATTTGTCAATTATTTCATCTGTTAATTGGTATTCTTCTCTAAGATTAGTTTCTTTTTGTGTGCTCATTTTCTTTACTTTACTTATTATCTCACTACATGAGTAGCTATCGCAATATTAGCAAAAATTTTAATTTTGGTCTAAGGTTTTTATTAATTAACTTTTATTAAAATTTCGTTTGATGTAAGGGTATTTGAGGTCGCTTTTATTGTAGCTTCATTAACCACTTCTGTAGATTGTACAATTAATAAAGCTCTTCCTTTACTTGTTGTAATGCTGTTAGAATTAAAATCTTGATTATTTTGCTTGTCTCCATTATCAACACCTAATACTCTAAGTGATGCAGGTACATTAAATGTAATTCTTTGTTCTTCAGTTTTAACAGGATTACCATTTTTATCAACCAATTGTGCTACAATATGCGATACATCGTAATTATTATTATTTAGTTGAGAGTTGTCAACACTTAACGTAATTTTAGTTGGTTTTCCGGCAGTTGTTAACTCTTTGGTTATTGTTTTGTTATCTTTTAAGCCCACTAACTTAATAGTACCGGCATTAAATGGAACAGCCCATTTGTAAATGTGATCGTCATTATCTTTTAAAAACTTTTTACCAAATGATTTTCCATTTAAAAACAATTCCATTTCAGAGCAATTAGAGTAGGATTCAACGGCAATCGTTTTTCCGTTTTCGTAATTCCAATGTCTATTAATAGCATGCCATTGCCATAAAGCATGTTTCCAAGCATCTGGATCTTTTGGAGTAATTTTTCCTTGGTTATCTAATTTGTATAATGATTTTTCAATGTGCTGAGTAGTAACAAACATATTAGGAGTGTCGTTCCATAACGAACGCATCATTCCAAAAGAACCTCCTTCAAAACCAGCAATATCTAACAAGCCTGATGGTTGTACTACGGTAGGCCAAGATTCTCTAATTTCGCCTTGATAATCAATACCTGTCCATAAGAATGTTCCAGAAATATGAGGGCGTTCTATAATGGCTTTCCACTCATGCCATTGTGCTAAATTTTCGGTACCCATGATTGGCTTATCGGGATAATTTTTATGTCCGTAATCATATAACACTCTACGGTAACTGTAGCCAACTACATCAAGCGCATCGGCATAACCAGATAAATGACTTGCCGAAGGTAAAATGCAGTTTGCGGTAACTGGACGTGTGGTGTCTAATTCCTTTGTCCATTTAGATAATTTTTTGGCAGTGGTAGCAATGTCGTATTTCCCTTTAGGAAGTGTTTCTAATTGTTTTTTAATTTCTTCGGTAGAATAAGGAGGTTCGGACCAAAAATAGTTGCCATCCCAATTCATGTTATTAAAAAATCCAGTTGCTGCTGCGTTTCTAGGATAGGTCCACTCAATTTCATTTCCAATACTCCATTGGAATATTGATGGATGATTTCGATGACTTAAAATGGTGTTTTTTAAATCTTTTTCGGCCCATTCTTGAAAAAATCGGGGATAACCTTCAGTTTCAGGAAGTGCTTCCTTTTCTTTTTGATTAAAACGTTTGTCTTTAGGGTAGTCCCATTCGTCAAAAAATTCATCTTGTACTAAAAAGCCCATTTCATCGCATAAATCTAAGAATTCGTTAGATGCAGGATTGTGCGAAATTCGTATCGCATTCACGCCACCTTCCCTCAGTTTTAAAAGTCTGCGCTTCCAAACTCCTTTAGGCACTGCTGCACCTACAAGACCACCATCATGATGTAGGCAAACACCTTTTATTTTATAATTTTCTCCGTTAAGGAAAAATCCAGTATTGGCATTAAAACGTATACTTCGTACCCCAAAAGTAGTTTCTTTACTATCTATTGTAATATTATTTTGAGTAATGGTAGTAACGGCTTTATATAAATTAGGTTGCTCAATTTTCCATAATTTGGGCTTACTGATTTTTAAAATATGTGTAGCTTCAATTGTAGTGTTGCTTTCAATTTTTTTCTCACTTAGGTTAGAAGTTATAGTGATACCCGTTGTAGGATCAATAATATCTGTTTTAAACGTAAAGTTTTGAGGTGTGTCGGTGTCATTTTTTAGTCTTGTTTTTATCGAAACATCCGCACTTTCTTTAGTCACTTTAGGTGTAGTAACAAAAGTTCCCCAAACAGGAATATGTAATTTATTTGCCGTAATTAAAGAAACATTTCGGTATATACCAGCTCCCGAATACCAGCGGCTATCTGCATAGGTGCGATGATCTACTTTAACGGCAAGTGTATTTTGAGTGCCATCGGTTTTTACTTTGTTCGAAATATCGAAATAAAATGGCGCATAACCATAAGGGCGAGTACCTAATGATTTTCCGTTTAAAAATACTTCAGAATTATTATACACTCCATCAAATAAAATGTAGACTTTTTTATCTTTTACGGGCGAAGCAAATGTTTTTCGGTACCAACCAATACCTTCACCTTTTCGGTAACCTGATCCCATGTATAATTGATTGGATGCGTTTGTAGTGTCAATAGACTCTTCAATTACCCAATCGTGTGGTAAACGTACTTTTTTCCATGTGGTATCATCAAAGTTTTCACTACTCGCATCTGTAGTGCCTTTGTCTAAATAAAATTTCCACCCAAAGTTAAAATCGGTATTTCTTGGAATAGGAGTTTTTTCGTTATGGGGCTTGCTGCACGATATAAAAAAAAGTGCTAGTGATGAAATAAGAAAAAATAGCTTCATTTTAATTAAGTGAATTTTTATAAAAATTTAGAATTATATCGTTGTAGTGAATTTATATGACTTACCAAAAAAGTATATTCAAATGTAATTATTTTACTATTGAAAAACTATTTCCCTATTTGCGAATCTACATATGTGGTACATTATAATACAAATAGATTGGCTTTATGTGTTACATAATATAAAGCTAAGGTTGGAATGTAGTAGCAGTTTTATTTTACTTTGAAATCTGTTCTTTTAATTTTTTAACAGTTTCAGTAGGGTCATTTGCACCAAAAATATAGCTACCAGCGACTAATACATTTGCACCAGCATCAATAAGTTGATTTGCATTTTTATTGGAAACACCACCGTCAATTTCAATAAGTAAATCTGTTTGTTGCTCGATTGCCATTTGGCGTAAGGCTTTAATTTTAGAATACGTATTTTCAATAAATGATTGTCCGCCAAAACCTGGATTTACACTCATTAAACATACCAAATCAGTTTCGGTAAGTACGTTTTTTAGTAAGTCTACATTAGTGTGTGGATTAAGAGCAATGCCAGCTTTTATTCCGTATGATTTAATTAATTGAAGTGTACGGTGTAAATGTGGACATGCTTCGTAATGTACAGTAATTACTTCGGCTCCTAAATCAACAAAAGTTTTAATATACCGATCAGGGTCAACAATCATTAAATGTACATCTAATGGTTTAGTAGCGTGTTTTTGTATGGCTTTTAAAACAGGCATTCCAAATGAAATATTAGGTACAAAAACACCATCCATTATATCAATATGAAACCAATCAGCTTGACTGTTATTAATCATTTCGATATCGCGTTGTAAGTTGGCAAAGTCTGCAGCAAGTACGGAAGGTGCAATTTTTGTAATTCCCATAGTTTTTTAATTAGTAGCGTTGGTTTAAGTAAAATTAAGAAAGAATATAGTATTGAGAACTATATTTTTTGATTTCTAATACTATCGAATTTTTCGATTTTTATAAGAGGTTAATATGCGGGTTTCAAAAGTATTAAATTCTTCGCGTTAAACGAAAAAAAGACCACCTACAAAAGCAGGCGGTCTATATATAATTTATAAATAGAAATTTTATCCTAAATAAGTTTTTAAAATTTTACTTCTTGAAGTATGTTTTAAACGACGGATTGCTTTTTCTTTAATTTGACGAACACGCTCACGAGTCAAATCAAAAGTTTCACCAATTTCTTCTAATGTCATTGGGTGTTGATTGCCAAGACCGAAATATAAACGGATCACATCAGCCTCACGAGGAGTTAATGTTTCTAATGCACGCTCAATTTCTGTACGTAATGATTCATGCATTAATTCACGGTCAGGATTTGGTGATTCACCAGAACGTAAAACGTCATAAAGGTTTGAGTCTTCACCTTCAACTAAAGGAGCATCCATGGATACGTGACGACCAGAGTTTTTCATTGACTCCTTAACATCACTAATAGTCATGTCTAATTCGTTAGCAATTTCTTCAGCACTTGGAGGGCGCTCATGTGATTGCTCTAAAAAAGCATATGTTTTGTTAATTTTGTTAATTGAACCAATTTTGTTCAATGGTAAACGAACAATACGTGATTGTTCTGCTAGTGCTTGTAAAATAGATTGACGAATCCACCAAACTGCATAAGAGATAAATTTAAAACCACGAGTTTCATCAAAACGTTTAGCCGCTTTGATCAGTCCAAGATTACCTTCGTTAATTAAATCAGGTAACGTAAGTCCTTGATTTTGGTATTGCTTGGCAACCGATACAACGAAACGTAAGTTGGCTTTAGTCAGTTTGTCTAAAGCACGTTCATCACCTGCTTTAATACGTTGTGCTAATTCCACTTCTTCATCAGCAGTAATTAGATCTACTTTTCCAATTTCTTGTAAATATTTATCTAATGATGCTGTTTCTCTATTGGTAACCTGCTTGGTAATCTTTAGTTGTCTCATCTATGCACTGTGTGTTTAAAAGGTTATGTACTATCTATTACGTAAATTGACAGATTAATGTTACAAAAAAATTAACTTTTTTTTAAATTATTGAAAATCTAGCTCTTTAGTAGCTATAATAAGCTGATTTAAAGAGTCTATTTTTTTATAGATTTTATTGAAAAATGTTTTTTGCTCTTTTTCGCCAGCAGTATTCAGTAATTTAGAATTTAATAGTTGTTTTTCTAAAAAATCTTTGGCTTCGTTACAAGTAATAATGTCGTTAGTTTTATAATAACATAATATGGTAAAAGGGACATATAAAGATTTTGAAAAAGGAGTGCTAACAAGAACATTATTGTTCATAAGCAAAAGTTCGTTGTAATATAACTGAAAATTAGGATTGTCCATTTGTAACTTTTTTTCAAGCTGATAAATTAATTTTTTTAAGGTGTTATTAATTTCAAGTGCAGCTTGCATCGAAAGTTGTTGGGCTGTAAAGTAGAAATGAACTTGTTTTAATAAGCTATTTATTGTAGTGATATCCCAAATTTCAGTAGTGTTTAAATTACTATATAATTCCCCCAGTTGTTTGGCAGCTTTGAGTAATGATTTTTTTGGATGATAATTTTCGTAGCTGATATTTTTAAACTTAGGATCAAGTATTTTTAACCAAACATAGGCTTTGAATTTGCTTAGAACTTCATTTTTTGCAGTATAAAAAATAGGGATATCTTTTGCTGAATATAGAGTAGTACAATTTTTTATGCTTAGCAATGGAACTAAAGAATGGTACGAATCTAAGTAGTAATCTTCTAATTCTTTTTCATTTGAAATAAGTTGTGTTTTTTGAACAGTGACATAATTTTGACTTTTTACTTCAAATAATTGATCGAGAGATATACCAAAATGATGTGCTAAAATAACACTCTCTTCTAATGATAATTTACTTTTTGCACTAGTTCTTCGGTGAGCAGCATCATAACTAATATCCAAAACATCTGCTATAGCTTCATTCAAAGAAGTTTTTCCGTTCAGTTGTTGTTGTATTTTTTGAAATAAATATTCTTGAAACATTATACAAAATATTGTTTTTTTTGTGATTATCGCAAAAAAAAGAATAAAAAAACACATTTTATTTCTGAATGAATGTGATTATCGCAATAGTTTTGAGTTGAATTTAAAATTATATAGGTATGAAGATTAGAATATTCTTAATCACTTTATTGTGTAATGTAGGTTTTATGATGTCTCAAAATGAAATAGAGAAATTTCAGATAGAAAAAGGAGTATTTCATTCGTCAAATGAATTCAAAGATTATTGGAATAGAGTTTCGTTTAGATTAGGTGGAGGTGTTTTAATTCCTCAAAAAGGATTAGATGAATTTTTTGGGATATCCCCTTTGGTTGAATTAAGTGTGGATTTTCCTTTAAAAAAACAACGATCTATCGATTTTTCGATTCAATTTGCAGTGCCAAATCAAAAGGAAGCTTTTGCGTATTTAGGAAAAAGCGATACTATAAATGCTAAAGCAACTTTGATGTTTAATGCGATGTTGAAATTTAAAAGAAATTTATTTAGAACAAAAAAAGCAACTTTAAACTTTGGAGTAGGAATAGGTGTTTCTAGTTTAAGTACTGATGCGAGAAATCCAGATTATTCAAAAGGAAATGAAGAAAAAAAATACGAAAGCATAACTTCGTTATTAGTTTCTCCGGGTATTGAATTAAGAAAAAGATTTAAAAATAATAATGAATTTACTTTAAGTTTTAATGTACAATATTCTCCCTATAAAGTAGAAGGTGCCTTGCAAGAAAATATAGGAAGCATTTTTTTCATTCCTAAATTGCTTTATCATTTTTAATCTATGAATTTTAGATCTTAAAAATATAATAATGATGACAAATATTTATAAACTGTTTCTAGTGTTCGCTATGTTTTGTAGTTCATGTTTTGCGCAAAACATTGATTTGATTGATTGTGTTAAAGGATTTGGAAACACAAATATGTTCTTTTATAATGTTGAAGGAGTTGATGTGCAAAGAGAGGTTTTTGATGTTGATTTAAATGAAAAAAATCTAAATAAAATTTACAAAAAATATAGAATTAGAAAGTTAAAAAAGGATAAAAAAATAGTATTTGATACAAATTTTTTGACCTGTGTTAAAATTAATAAACCTAAAAACGGATTTGTTTCTGTTGAGTCTTATTATATTTTTTGTAAAAAAAAGGGTGAAATTCAATTAATAAAATTTGCATTTTTATATGAGCAAGATGAAGCTTTGGAAAAAGATTTTATACAGTTATTGATAGAAAAATCTACTTTAATACAAAGATATACATCTATGAATAGTATTGACTTTGTAAATCGAGATTTGAAAGGGTGTAATTCATGCAGATGGATGGGAGTAAATAATTTGCAATGTCCTTATAATGGACAAATGAGTTGGTCATTACACAGAACGAAGCGAAGTGCACAAGCAATTTTAAATAAAATGATTAAAATTACTAGATCTAAAGGAGGTGGAAAAGTGGTAAGCGAAGAAAAAGTTGCAGTAATTTTTGAAGATAAAAACACTAATGCAACTAAGTTAGTCTATGATTTTAAGGGGATTAATTCTGTTTTAGTAGGAATGTCTGGAGGTGAAAACTTAACAATTTACTATGTAGTAGAAAAAGTAAGAGGGGTTTATGCTAGTTGTATACTCAGTTATTGGAATAATGATATTATAACAAAAACAGGTTTACCTACATTGTTAAATAAAGTAATGGAAATAAAAAAATGACTTTAAACAATTGTATTAATTTACAATGTAATATTTCGTTTAAAGGCACAACCCAGATCAATAATAGAATCGGTTTTTTGAATACCTTTTATATGATCTAGTTTATTGTATAAAATTTCGCGCATATGTTCATGTGATTTTGCAATAATACGTACAAAAAGAGTGTATGATCCCGTTACAAAATAGCATTCAGTAATTTCTGGTATTTCTTCTAGTTTTTTTATTACTTTTTCACTGTCATGGTCTTTTTTGAGTGTAAGGCCTGTGAAAGCCCCCCAGTCATAACCTACTTTTTTTTCATTTAAAAGAGGTTTAATACCAGTGATCACACCATTTTCAACCATTTTGTTGATACGTTGGTTGACCATAGTGTTGGATATATTTAATTTTTGAGCAATTGCAGAGTAGGCTTTTCTTCCATCAAGTTCTAATTCTTTAATAATGTTTCTGTCGTAGTTGTCAAGTTCAAAATTTTCCATGGGTTAAACTAAGAATTTTAAGATAAGAAATGAAATTTTTTTACAAATTAATATAAATTAAATTATATAATAAAATTGATTTTTTAACACCTTTAAAAAGTTTATTTAATCTTAATTTAGTAGTTAAATAATAAAATTGATTAAATTAATTGGTATTATGGTAAAATTAAACTTTTTAGTAGTGTTTCTGTGTTTAATAACATTTGAAATGTTCGGTCAAATTGAAATTATAGGATCGGTAACAGATAATATTGGCAACCTATTGCCTGATGCTGATATTATAGAAAAAGGGACAACTAATGGTACAACGACTGATTTTGATGGTAATTTTAAATTAGTTGTATCTAATGGAGCTACAATTATAATTAGTTACGTGGGTTTCGAATCTCAAGAAATTGAAATAACATCATCAATTAATTTAGAGGTTAAATTAAATCCAGATAACTCACTAAAAGAAATTGTATTAGTAGGAAGTAGAAGTCCTAAGCGTACTGTTATAGATAGTCCAGTAGCAGTTGATATTATTGATATTGCAGAGGTAACCTCAAAAACGGGTAAAGTTGAAATAACAGAGTTACTTCAATTTGCGGCCCCATCGTTTAATGCTCAAAAGCAATCGGGAGCAGACGGAGCAGATCATATAACACCAGCAACCCTTAGAGGCTTAGGGCCAGATCAAACTTTAGTATTAATTAATGGTAAACGTAGGCACCAATCCTCGTTAGTTAATTTATTTGGAACGAGAGGTCGTGGTAATACAGGAACAGATTTGAATGCAATTCCAGCTTCTTCAATTAAAAGAATTGAAGTTTTAAGGGATGGAGCATCTGCTCAATATGGCTCCGATGCTATTGCTGGAGTGATTAATATAGTTCTTAAAACAAGTGTGGATAAACTAACAGGCGAGGTTTTTTATGGAGCTAGTGATGCTAATGATAACGGTGGATTTGGAATACCAGCTAAAGAAGGCTTGGATGGAAACACATACAAGGCTACAGCAAACTATGGAGTTGCCGTGGGTAAAAAAGGAGGTTTCATTAATATGACAGGTGAATTTTTAAAAAAGGAAAAAACATTTAGACCAGGAGCTGATTTCAGATCAAAATTTGGAGAAGCAAGTATAGATGCATTTCATGGCTTTTTTAATTCTGAATTACCTGTAAGTGAACAAGCCACCTTTTATGCTTTTGGAGGGGCAACAGTAAAAGATACAGATGCTTTTGCATTTGATAGAGATGCAAATGATAATAGAAATGTGTTAGCTATATATCCAAATGGATTTACACCTCGAATTGCTTCAATAATTAGAGACCGTTCTATTTCAGCAGGAATAAAGTCTAAATTTAGAGGATGGGATGTGGATTTTAACAATACTTATGGTATTAATGAATTTCATTACTTTATCAAAGGAAGTTTGAATGCTTCATTACTAGAGGCCTCACCAACAGAGTTTAATGCCGGTGGGCATAGCTTAAGTCAAAATACAACAGGTATTGATTTTACAAGAAATTTTGAGGTGTTATCGGGGTTAAATATTGCTTTTGGTGGCGAATATAGAATCGAAAATTTTATCATATTTGCTGGAGAAGAAGCTTCATATACTCAATATGATTTAAGAGGTTTTCCTTTAACAACGGCGACACCAGTTGATGATCGACCAAGCGAAGCGCAAAGTAGACCAGGTGGATCACAAGGTTTTCCGGGGTATAGTCCAGCCAATGAAGTGGATCAATTTAGAACCAACCTTTCTGCTTATATCGATGGGGAACTAGATGTAAGTGATACTTTTTTAATTGCTTTGGCAGGAAGATTTGAATATTATAGTGATTTTGGATCAACGTTTACGGGAAAAATATCATCTAGATTAAAATTATTACCAAGTTTAAATATGAGAGGTTCGTTAAGTACTGGTTTTAGAGCTCCTTCATTAGTTCAGTTATTTTATAATTTAAGATTTAGTGATTTTGAAGCAGGTGAGTTAACTGAAACACTGCTTTCTCAAAATGCGAGTCCTGTAACACAGTCATTTGGAATTGGAGCATTAAAAGAAGAAAAATCAACAAGTGCTAGTGTGGGTTTTAGTTATTCTGGAAATGGATTTACGGCTTCTATTGATGGATATTATACCAAAGTTGATGATCGTATAGTGTTAACTGGCAGTTTTGATGAAGGGAGCGGCTTAGATCCTAATTTAGGAGTTGCTGCAGCGCGATTTTTTGCCAATGGAGTTGATACCGAAGTTTTAGGTTTAGACTTTGTGGTTACTTATAATAAACGCTTTGATGAACACAGATTTGGAGCTAACCTTATTGGTAATTTTAACAAATTAAATATAACAGAAATTAATACAGGCGAAATAGCGGAATCTAATATTGATACATTTTTTGGAGAAGGGGAGCAGGCTTTTTTAAAGTTTTCGTCGCCAGAATATAAAATAAGCTTAGGTGTAGATTATGCTTATTCTAAATTTAGTGCAAATGTAGTAACTACACGTTTTGGTAATGTAGGCCCTTTTGTTAGTAATGATGATTCAAGTTTAAGAAATCGATATGGGAATACATCAACAACAGATATAAGTGTCGCTTATAATATCACAGAAAACATAAAAATTACTCTAGGTTCTAATAATATATTTAATCAGTACCCAGATGAGCAAGATCCTAACGGTACAGAAAGTTTTGGAAATTACGATGCCGTACAACAAGGTTTTGGAGGAGCGTTTTACTATACACGTTTAAGTTATAGTTTTTAAATTTTGAATTACCACTAAAGGCTTTGTATAAGCTAATAGATTAATAAAAATAGTATAAATCATAAACATATGACTTTAGAAAAAAAATATATAAACCAAGAGGAAAAGTATGGTGCGCATAATTATAGTCCTTTGCCAGTGGTTTTAAAAAAAGGAGAGGGTGTTTATGTTTATGATGTAGACAATAAAGAATATTATGATTTTCTTTCGGCATATTCCGCAGTAAATCAGGGTCATTGTCACCCCAAAATAATCAAAGCACTTACTGATCAAGCGGGTTTACTAACCTTAACTTCTCGTGCTTTTTATAATGACCAATTAGGTCCTTTTGAAGAGTTTATATCAAAAATGTTTAGTTACGATAAAGTTTTGTTGATGAATTCGGGTGCCGAAGCCGTAGAAACAGCTATGAAATTAGCTCGAAAATGGGGATATCAAAAAAAGAAGGTGGAAAAAAATAAAGCCACACTGTTGTTTGCAACAGGGAATTTTCATGGCCGTACATTATCAATTATTTCAGCATCACAAGATCCCTTGAGTAGATGTCAATTTGGACCCTATATGGATGGTATTGCAGTAGTTCCCTATAATGATCTTTCAGCTTTAGAAGCAAATTTTAAAACTAATAAAAATATAGTAGGTTTTATTGTTGAGCCTATACAAGGTGAGGCAGGTGTTATTATGCCCGATTCCGACTATTTAGAAAATGTTAAAAGGCTTTGTGCAAAATATAAAGTATTGTATATAGCAGATGAAATTCAAACAGGAATAGCTAGAACGGGTAGTTTACTGGCTTCGTGTGGAGGGTGTAGTTGTACAACTAAATGTAATTTAAAAAATAGTTTTAAACCAGATATATTAATTTTAGGGAAAGCATTATCTGGAGGTGTTTATCCTGTTTCGGCAGTATTGGCAAATGATGAAGTAATGCTTTGTTTGCAACCTGGTGAGCATGGTTCAACCTATGGAGGAAATCCACTAGCATGTGTGGTTTCTCAAGCAGCACTGGAAGTAGTTATTGATGAAAAACTTGCAGCTCAAGCAGAAGAAAAAGGGATTTATTTACGCAATAAATTGGAGTTGTTAAAAGAAAAATTCCCTTTAGTAAAGGAAGTTAGAGGGAAAGGTTTATTGAATGCTATTGAAATAAATTCCTCAGAAGAATCAAAACTAGCTTGGGAAATTTGTTTGGAATTTCGCAACAACGGATTGTTGGCTAAGCCAACACATGGAAATAAGATTCGGTTATCACCCCCATTAATTATTACTTTTAAACAAATTGATGAATGTGTAAGTATTGTAGAGAAGTCATTGCGAAAATTTTCTTGTCATGAGTAAGTTGGAGATAGTAACTAGTAAAATAAATGAAGTGACAGAAAAAACTATTATACAAGAAATAGCTTTAACATCTAACGTAATGATGGTTAGACCTGCAAATTTTGGATTTAATGAAGAAACAGCCGAAAATAATGCATTTCAAATTAATGATACGGGAAATTCAAAAGATGAAATCAAAGCCAGAGCCATTGAAGAGTTTGATCAATTTGTAGCCTTACTTCAAAAGAACCATGTAAATGTTGAGGTAATTCAGGATACCTTATTGCCTGTTAATCCAGATGCTGTGTTTCCTAATAATTGGATTAGTTTTCATCATCCTGATTTTGTTGTTACCTATCCTATGTTTGCCTTAAAGCGTAGAAATGAACGCCGAAAAGAAATTATTGATGATTTAAAACTAAAATATTCAATAAAAGCACAATTTGAATATGAACACTTTGAACAGAAACAAATGTTTTTGGAAGGTACAGGTAGTATTGTTTTTGATCGGAAATCTAAAATAGCTTATGCATGTAAATCAATTCGAACTCATCAAGAATTATTTAGAAGATTTTGTGATGATTTAAAATTTAAACCATTACTTTTTGATGCTGTTGATAAAAACGGACAACCTATTTACCATACTAATGTAATGATGACTATAGGTGTGGATTTTGTGATTATTTGTATGGACAGTATTGCTAATAATGAAGATAAAATTAAGCTTATCACATTGTTCAATGAAACAGGAAAAAAAATTATACCCATTTCGATGGAACAAATGGAGGATTTTGCAGGGAATATGTTACAATTAAAAAACAAAAACGGACAACGTTTATTAATTATGTCCACTAGGGCACATAAAGCTTTAAGTATCGATCAAAAAAATGAAATAGAGCAATATACAAAAATTGTGCATGCAGATTTAGACATTATAGAAACCTATGGAGGTGGAGGAGCACGTTGTATGATTGCAGAAATTTTTTTAAACCCTTTGAGTAATTAAAAAATAGCTGTAACTTTTTAAGACTTAGTACTCATTTTATATTATTAGTTAATTAATGGAAGAAATAGAAACACTTATAAATTACAAACCTAAATATAGCGTTCGAGCAGAATTTGATAGGGCACAAGCAGTAATTATGCATGAGCCTACGAGCGAGTTGTATTATGGTGTTTTACATCCGCATGCGGCTCTTTTTGATTCTTATTTTAATGCAGAAAAAGCAGCTAAAGAACATAAACAATTTCAAGAGTTATTAAAAAGTAAAGGGTTGGAAGTATTCACTGTTAAAGCGGCTTTGCTTAAGAATGTTGTGGACACCGAAGGAGAACCAATTGAAGGTGAAGATTTAGATGAGTTTAGGCAATTTGCCCGTTCGTGCGTTCGCTTAAATACGCCAGCATTAACTGGTTTAACTAATGACGAAATTTTAGAGCAACATATCTATTTAGATAAAGTGTTTAAAAAAATGCACCCTGTTGATTTAGTGCGTACTATTTTGTTACAGCCTAATTTAATTCTTAAAAAAACACTCACAAACACATTTGTAACAGCAGATTATAATGCAAACCCTGTTATGAATTTATATTTTTCTAGGGATCAAATTATTACAACTGCTAAAGGCGTGGTGATAACAAATTTAAATTCGCCTCAACGCGAAATAGAAACACGCATTTTATCTATGTGTTTAAAAAAAATAGGTATTAAGCCCTTATTAGATCTTTCAAAAATAAATAAAAAAGCTTTTATAGAAGGAGGTGATTTTTTTATGTTAAACAACATAGCATTAATAGGTGAAGGCATGCGAACTAATAGATTAGCTATTGAAACGCTCATGAAAGCAAATGTTATAGGCACCGATACAGTTGCTGTGGTTAAGGATGCATATCATTACCAACCGCAAATGCATTTAGATACTTATTTTAATATAATTGATAAAGATTTAGTAGCTATATCATATAACCGTTATTATGCTGTGCCCGGAACTAAACAAGAATTATTAGTTGATATTTATATGAGTGAAATGGATGAATATCAATTAAAAGAATTATCAATTCCTTTTAAAAAATATTTAGAAGATTATCTGAATGTAGAGGTGATTGTACTGGATGATGAAGATCAAAAAAATTATGGACTTAATTTTTTATGTATTGGTCCCCGAAAAATAATTGCAGTTAAAGGCCAGTCTGAAGATTATGTAAATAAAATGAAGCAACATAATGTGACTGTTGAATGGGTAGATTTTGAAAATTTAAAGCAAGGATGGGGTGCAGCACATTGTACAACTCAAGTTATTAACCGTAAATCAAATTAAAAATGAGCAATGCTTTTTATACTATTCCCGAACCGGTTAACGAACCTGTTAAATTTTATGCCAAAGGTTCATTAGAGCGTAAGTTGTTATTTGAAGCTTATGATGAAATGTATAAAAGGAAGATTGATGTACCAATGTATATTAATGGAGTAACCATTTTTACCGAAAATAGAAAAGAGATTAGACCACCTCATGATTTTAAACATGTGGTAGGAAGTTATGCTATAGCAAATTCAACTCATGTAGAAAAAGCAATAACAACTTGTTTAGAAGCCAAGTTGAGTTGGGAGCAAATGCCTTGGCAAGATAGGGCGGCTATTTTTTTAAAGGCTGCGGCTTTAATTGCTGGACCATATCGATATAAAATAAATGCAGCTACTATGATTGGGCAATCAAAAAACGCCTATCAGGCAGAAATTGATAGTGCCTGTGAGTTGATTGATTTTTTTAATTTTAATGCTAAGTTTTTAGAAGAAATTTATAGTTCGCAACCAGTATCTTCGAAAGGCATATGGAATCGTACAGAATATCGTCCTTTAGAAGGTTTTGTCTATGCCATTACTCCATTTAATTTTACCGCTATTGCGGGAAATTTACCAGTTGCACCTGTCCTAATGGGCAATGTTTGTGTATGGAAACCTTCAGAAAGCCAAATGTATTCGGCAAAAATTATTATGGATGTACTCATAGAGGCTGGTTTGCCTAGCGGAGTTATAAATATGGTATCTGGTGACCCTGCTATGATTTCGAATACCGTACTAAAGCATAAAGAGTTTAGTGGACTTCATTTTACAGGTTCTACTAAAGTGTTTAAAACTTTATGGAAGCAAATAGCTCTTAATTTAGATCAGTATATAAATTATCCTAAAATTGTTGGTGAAACTGGGGGGAAAGACTTTGTTTGGGTTCATCCTTCTGCAAATATAGCCCAGGTGGGTACGGCTTTAATTAGAGGCGCTTTTGAATACCAAGGACAAAAATGTTCAGCAGTTTCTCGTGCTTATATTCCAAAATTAATGTGGAATGAATTAAAAAGTTTTTTAAATACAGAACTTAAAACTATAAAAGTAGGTTCACCGCGTGAGTCTGATAACTATATAAATGCGGTAATTCACGAAGCGTCTTTTGATAAATTAGTGGATACCATTGAATTTGTGAAACAGTCAGATGATGCTTCCATTGAATTTGGAGGTGAGTACGATAAAAGTGTTGGTTATTTTGTGAATCCAACAATCTTTGTAACAACAAATCCACATTTTAAAACTATGGAGAAAGAATTGTTTGGACCCATATTAACAATTTATTTATATGAAGATGCCGATTGGGAGCAAACATTAACTTTAGTAGATACAACATCTGAATATGCTTTAACAGGAGCCATTTTTGCTAAAGAGCGTGCTGTAATATCTAAGGCAACTACTTTGTTACGTCATTCAGCTGGTAATTTTTATATAAATGATAAACCTACTGGAGCAGTAGTAGGGCAACAACCATTTGGTGGTGCCAGAGGTTCGGGTACTAATGATAAGGCAGGTTCAATTTATAATTTATTACGTTGGGTTTCGCCTCGTACGATAAAAGAAAATTTTGTGCCACCAACTAATTACAAGTATCCGTTTTTAGAAAATTAAGTTTGTTTATTTTGATAAGTAAACTGTATGCAGAGGTGTTTTTAGATCCATAAATTGGCGGTTCTAGATATGTTTTTTCAATTAAAATAAAGTAAATTGTAGTATATATAAACTTCTTATTTTTTAGGTTATGGGCTTAAACATAAAGGAAATTGTAACAGCAACTATGATATTATTTGCTGTAATAGATATTGTAGGCAGTATTCCAATTATTATTGATTTGCGCAAAAAGGTTGGGCATATTCAAAGTGGAAAGGCAACAATAGTTTCAGTAATTTTAATGATTGCATTTTTATTTGTTGGTAAACAAATGTTGGAACTTATAGGAATTGATGTCAATTCATTTGCTGTAGCGGGATCATTTATCATTTTTTTTATTGCTTTGGAAATGATATTAGGAGTACAATTATACAAAGCCGAAAGTTTACAAACCGCAGCTATTGTCCCCTTAGCTTTTCCTTTAATAGCAGGAGCAGGTACGTTAACATCAATTTTATCACTTCGATCAGAATACCAGCCGGTTAATATTATAATAGCTATTCTAATTAATTGTTTGGTGGTTTATATTGTATTAAAATCTTCGGTTAAAATCGAAAAAGTATTAGGAAACCAAGGAATAGACGTGGTTCGAAAAATTTTTGGTGTCATTTTATTAGCTATTGCAGTAAAATTATTTACAACTAATATCAAAGGTTTGTTAGCTTAGTTTTTACTAGATATAACCCGTTTTATGCGCCTAAAATATATTTCAAAGAAGATAACTTTGGGTGCACATAAAACGGATTAATAATTTTTAATTTTTTACAACTTGATAATTCGTGTTGCCAGTAGCAGTTGTTACTACTAAAATATACGTGCCTATTGGTAAATCTTCTAAAAAAATTTCATCATTATTAAATGAAGCAACTACATTACCTATCATATCATACAAAATAGCTTCAGTATATTCAGTAGTAATGAATAATTGATTTTGAGTTGGATTAGGATACACAATAGTAGTTTCATTGTTGATCTCAAAATCAATAGTGCTTAGGGTTGTTTCATCACCTACAATTAATTCAAAAGGGTCAATAGTGGCTTCAACTCTTGCTAAAGCTGTATTGTACAAACGAACACGATATTTTCTGCCAGTTTCGAGTTCATTAGTAGTTACAGATGGAGCTCGCATAAATAGATTAAAAGTTCTCGTAAAATCAGTTACTACACTAGAGAAAGATTTAGAATTACTTTCGCTAACCAATACTTGATTGGGAGTATCATTAGTTTGGGTAACGTCAGTTTCATCTATTTCATGTACTTGTAATTTAAAATTGCCAGTATTAATATCAAATTCTTTTCCGCCAACTTTTAAGTTCGAAATTGTACGATCAATTGTTAAAGTATAATGCAAAGTTTCATTAGGGTCAATTCTATCTATAGGTTCTTCTATAAACCTAGTGATTGTACTTCCATTTTCGTTACTAATGCTAAATTCATTTTGTCCTACCATGGAGATTCCAAATAGTAAAAGGACAATAGTTATATTTGTTTTATTTAATATCATTTTCTTATGGTTTAAATCGGTTTGATTCCTTTAATTAAAAGCGTCCAAAACTTGGATTAGTATTAGATGATAAATTTCTAGTTCTTGTCACTCCATTACTGGTTACGCTAATAGTAGCGGTATCCTGTCCTGGGAATGATACATTGTTATTAACATCAGGAACAATGCGAACTCTTAGCGGTCTAAATCCATTACCAGGTAATTGGTAAGTAAATGTTTCGCTAGTGGTAGCATCACCATTATATCTGACTTCTTCTCTTAAATATCCCACTTGACTAGGTCGTATATCACGTGCTTGGGCACTTTCAAAAATAACTACTCCACTTGATCTTACTATTCTAGAGCCCGGAGCTTGTACAGGGATACCAGTTATTTCTGTTTCTTGTCCAGTAGCTTGTATAGTTACTCTAACAGTTTCTCGAGGTTTACCAAAATAATCCCCATCACCTTCCAGAATAGGAGGAGTAGTAAATACACGAATTTTAACACTAGCCGTTACGGATGGATTGGATGCAGAAGCAGCAATAATATTGGTAGTACTTTGTGCAATACCGGTAACTAAACCGCTTGCATTTACTCTTGCTCTGGCAGGAATGCTAGTATCATCATTTCTATTTCGCCAAGTTATATTTTTATTAGTTGCATTGGCAGGTAAAACAGTAGCGGTGAGTTGTAATGTTTCACCTGTTCCTAATAAATCATCATTGTTTGCTCCAGAAATTACAATGCGTTCTACTGGAATAAATGGTTCAATAACGCTAATTTGTGTAGTTGCTGTAATTGAAGGATTGTCAATAGATGTAATAGTTATTGTAGCTGTTCCAACAGATAATCCTGTAAAAATTCGAGAGTTTCCTAAACTCGATGTAGTAACAATATTGGTGTTGCTAATATTCCACATTAATCCCTTTCGACTTGCGTCGGAAGGAAGCACGCTAGCATTCAATATGACATCCTCCCCAATTTCAATAGTTGCAGTAGCCGGACTCAAAGAAACAGAAGTTACCCTTACTATAGCAAATACAGGAGCCGTACCAAAAATGGAAGGGTTAGAAACTGATGTTGCTGTTATTGTAGCATCGCCTGCTTTTAGAATAGTGGCTACACCGTTAGCATTTATTGAAGCAATTGATGTATCGGAAGAGGACCAAACAATAGATTTATTTGTTGCATTAGCAGGTAAAACTTGGGCATTAAAATTAACTGTTTCGCCTACATCAAATGAAGTTTCAACAGGAGATATTAAAATCTCATTCACTGCTATAGTAGCATTTACAGTAATTTCATCAAACAAAGAAGCATCTAAATTTGAAGTTGCTCTTATAATAGCACTGCCAGCTTTATTAGCCGTTATAAGACCATTGGCATCAATACTTATAATAGAATCATCATTTGATGACCAGGTTACAGTAGTATCAGGAGCACTTACAGGTAAAATAGTAGCAACTAAACTTTGGCTAGTTCCTACTTCTAAATTAACTCCATTAGGTGTGATTTCTATACTGTCAATAAGATTATTTACTATGATTTCGATTTGATCAGTAGCATTTGTATTACCAACAGAAGTAGCAGTTATTACAGCTGTACCTGATTGTAAAGTATTAATTTCTCCTGATAATTCATCAACAATTATTACAGAAGTGTCGCTACTTGTCCATGTAATAGCTTTTCCATTTGCATTTTCTGGCAATACTGTTGCTGTTAGTTGTGTATTCTCATTAGTAATTAGTGTTAAGGATTCACCTTGATCAATAGTAACAGTATCCACTTCAACTTCTGGAGCGTTAACCTCAATATCCATTGTTTTAGTATATCCGCTGGATAAATCAGTGACTTCAATAGATGAAACTCCAGTAGCAATTCCAGTTATCATACCAGAAATCTCATTGTATGATAAAACTCCTTCATCTCCTACTGTAATTTCTAGTGGGCCAACTTCTCCATCAAAACCATCTCTTACATCAAGGCTAAGTCGAAAACGTTCTCCAACAGCAATGTTTTTATTTGTGTTCGTAAAACAGGCAGACTTCCTTCTGCTAACAGTAATAATATGTTCGTATGATATTCCATTAGGAGCAGTAACAAGAAGTTTTGTATTTCCTAATATTTTACCTTTAACACCAACCTCAATAGTTCCGATGTTTGAACTTAAAGAGTTGTCGGTAGTATTATCTGTAATACTAATGATTTCGGCTATTTCGGTATTTTCTATGGTTAGTTTAATGCCTAAATCTTCAGTGATTGTATTGTTTGCATACACAAAAATGGTAGCATTAGTTACTCCAAGGGTATTAAAATTAAAGTCAAATTCATTCAATAAAATAAAAGATTCATTACCTGCATCATTGGCATCAATCCCAAAAATATCCTCATCGGTATCTATAACTTTTACTAAGCGATTTAGAATTTGAGTTTTACCATCAATAGCAAGGGTGTATGTAATTAGGTACTCTCCAACCGCATTAGTGTTTAAGCTACTATTATCAATAATTACTTGATCTGATAAGTCTCCTTCTGTAGCATCTGTAACTTCAAAACCAGGTTCGACATAATCTTCGCTTATTTGGATGCAGAAAACATCTGTGCCTTTTAATACAAATAGAGATTGGTATGAGGTGAGTTGTATTAAACCAGTATCAATTAATTGGTCATCTTTTTTTAATTCAATTAACAAAGCTGATTTACCTTCTGCTAAGGTAGTAACTTGTACTTCATTGGTTGTAAGTGCAGAAACAGGGGCGGTAATTTCTTGACCAGTTGTTGTTCTTACTATACCAAAATTAGTATCGACAAAACTATAATTAATTGATAAATCATTTAATTGATCATTATTTCCTAAAATAATATCAAAGGATAATTGGCTTGGTTGCCCTATAAAAGTTTGTTGCGCCTTTTGTACAAAATTTAATTTAGAAATCAGTATTGGACCTGTATTCTGTTGCGAATAGACAGTACTTACTAAGCCTATAAATAACAAGTTTAAAAAAATTAGTAGCCTCATTTGGCTAAAGTTAGATTGTTTCATCAAGTTGGATTTTACAGTTAATTCAACATAATTTAAAATTAATTGACTGTATTTTTAATTTGATTAGATGAAGTAATCTAAATATTTGTTAATCAGTTGTTTTTTAGGTTTAGGTATGTGTTTTTGTTATGTATATTCCTACTTTTAAATATAAGTTAGCTAACATTTAAAATGTATAATAATTTAATTTTCAAGGCTTTATTAGATAGATTAATTTGATTTTCACTTAAAAACCCCATCAGGAAAAACAACAGGACTTTCAATACCTTCATTATTTACACTAGCTATACCAAAAAAATAATTATCAATAACAATTCCTTTTAAAGTAAATTGATCTACATTGCCCACAAAACGGCTGTGATCCCAGGTGGGTGAGGTGGTGCTACGCCAATATATTTTATAGCCTTTTACATGCTTATCATTTATTTTTTTCCATTTTAATTTAGCAGAAGCCTCTACAATGCCACCAATTTTTACTTCGGTAGGAGGTTGAGGTGCCCAAGCTAGATGGGCTAAATTAATAGCATTTACAGCAGTTAATTTGGAGGCATATTCAAAATTTACATGATCTACAGTGTCTCCGTAATCAATGCCATTTTCGGTACGTATGTCTTGATGTTGTTGGGTGTAGTTTTCATGGGCTTCCATAATTCGAATACCAGCAAAACCTATATCGTTAAAAGGTTTGTGATGACCACCACGACCAAAACGATCTAAACGATAAATAAGCATGGGATTCATTTCGGGCATATAGGTGTGTACATTTTTGTAAACATAACGCGCTAATTGACGCGAAATACCATCAACTTCTCCCCCGTAATAGCGTCTACGCTTTATTTGTTCTTCAGTATCTGTAGTATTTGTAGGCTCTGAAAAAATTCGGAATGATCTGTTGTCTATTACTCCGTCCACACCCTTTATATTTCCAATCATATCATTGTTTAGTACACCGATAATATCCCAAGCTTGTTCTTTGGCATATTTAGCTAATCCTGCTCCTCCAAATAAACCTTGCTCTTCTCCCGAAAGTCCAACATAAATAATACTACTTTCAAAACTGTATTTTGATAAAACTCTAGCAGCTTCAATAGTGCCCGCCATTCCGCTAGCATTATCATTAGCGCCAGGAGCGTCGGTAGTAAAGTCCATGGTGTCGCTTGCGCGAGAATCAATATCCCCACTCATTATTACATATCGGTTTGGATATTTTGTGCCTTTTTGAATAGCGAGTACATTTACTACCCAGGCATCTTTTGGAACTCTTTTGCTCATACTTTTAGTAACAAAATCTTTTTGATAGGAAACTTCTAAGCAATTATTACAGTTTTTTGAAATTTGTTCAAATTCAGCTTTAATCCAGCGCCTAGCAGCTCCAATACCTCTGGTTTCAGAAAGGGTATCACTAAATGTATTTCGAGTACCAAAACCAGCTAGTTTACGAATATCATTTTCAATGCGTTTTGCCGAAACATTTTCAATAATATCATAAATTTTTGATTCAGTTTGTGCGTGTGATAATTCGAATAGGAATAAAAATGAAAATAAAAGTAATAGGTGTTTCATAGCAGTAATTTTATGTTTCTAATTTAAATAAAAAGCAATGATCTATGAGTAACCTTAACAAAGCGCTAACGAATGTATTTTTTAGATGCTCGTATGTATAAAAAAACACCCCAACAAATAGATTTTGTTGAGGTGCTTTGGTATTTAAAAAAGAATATAATTTATTTAAAGATTAATCTCTTTTTTCACGAGGCTTACGATCACGATTGTCTCTTCCTCTGTTGTCTCTTCCTTTTCCTTTATCGTCTCTTGGTGGGCGTGCTACATAACCTTCTGGTTTTGGAAGCAAAGCTTTTCTAGAAACTTTTTCTTTACGTGTTCTTGGGTCAGTACCAAAGTATTTAACATCAAGTTCATCTCCTAAATTAAGTACATCGGTAACATTTTCAACACGTTCCCATGCAAATTCAGATACGTGTAAAAGTACTTCATTACCCGGAGCTTCTTTGTATTCAACAACGGCACCAAAGTCAAGTATTTTAATTACTTTAACTTCATACACGCTACCCACTTGTGGTTTGAATAACATAGACTCAATTCGAGCTAAAACAGCATCAATTCCATCTGCTCCAGTTCCTAAAATTTCTACAATACCTTCTTCTGTAACTGGGTCTTCGTTAATTACAATAGTAGTACCTGTAGTTTTTTGTAACTCTTGAATATTTTTACCTCCAGGTCCAATTAATGCTCCAATAAATTCATTAGGAATTACACGAGTCACCATTTTTGGAGCGTGATTTTTAACGTCAGTTGCTGGTGCAGCTATAGTTTCTGTAAGTTTACTTAAAATATGTAAACGACCATCACGTGCTTGCTTTAATGCATTTACCAAAATCTCATAGCTTAAGCCTTTAACTTTGATATCCATTTGGCAAGCGGTAATACCATCTTCTGTACCTGTTACTTTAAAATCCATATCACCTAAATGATCTTCATCACCTAAAATATCAGATAATACCGCATAGCGATCACCGTCAGAAATTAATCCCATAGCAATACCAGAAACAGGTTTTTTAATCTGTACACCTGCATCCATTAATGCCATTGTACCCGCACATACTGTTGCCATAGATGAAGAACCGTTAGATTCTAAAATTTCTGAAACTACACGAACTGTATAAGGGCAATCTTCAGGGATCATTCCTTTTAATGCACGTTGTGCTAAATTTCCATGTCCTACCTCACGACGCGAAGTACCTCTTAAAGGTCTTGCTTCTCCAGTAGAGAAAGGGGGGAAGTTGTAATGTAAATAGAAACGCTCTTCTCCTTCTTGTGATGGATTGTCGATCATATTAGCATCACGAGAAGTTCCTAAGGTTACTGTAGCTAAAGCTTGAGTTTCACCACGAGTAAAAATAGAAGAACCGTGAGTTGTAGGTAAATAATCTATTTCACACCATATTGGACGAATATCTGTAGTCTTACGACCATCTAAACGAATTCCTTCTTCCAAAGTTAAGTTACGAACGGCTTCCTTTTGAGTTTTATTGAAGTATTTAGAAATTAAATCTCCTTTTTCTTCTAATTCTTCTTCAGAATATTGGGCTTTTAATTCTTCTTTAATTTCTGCAAAAGCAACACCTCTGTCATGTTTAGCTGAAGCTTCTTTAGCAATAGCATAACATTTATCATATGCAAAATCATTTACAGCTTTCGCCAAGTCTTCATCGCTATCTTCAGCTTCGTATTCACGTGTTTCTTTCTTTCCGAAAGCTTCTGCTAATTTTACTTGAGCAGCACATTGTACTTTAATAGCTTCATGAGCAACTTTGATGGCTTCAATCATTTCTTCTTCAGAAATTTCGTCCATCTCACCTTCAACCATCATTACAGAGTCAGCAGAAGCACCGATAACCATATCAATGTCTGATGCTGCTAGTTGTTCAAAGCTTGGATTTACTATAAATTCACCATCTATACGGCTTACACGAACTTCCGAAATTGGAGTTTCAAATGGAATATCCGATAATTGAATGGCTGTTGAAGCGGCTAATCCTGCTAATGCATCAGGCATAACTTCAGGATCATGAGACATCAACTGAATCATTATTTGAGTTTCGGCATGGTAATCCTTTGGGAAAAGCGGACGCAATACACGATCCACAATACGCATTACTAAAATTTCTTCGGTACTTGGACGGGCTTCTCTTTTGAAAAAGCCACCAGGGTAACGACCTGCAGCAGCAAATTTTTCGCGATAATCTACAGTTAACGGTAAAAAATCTACGTCAGATTGTTTGTAGTTGGATACAACAGTACAAAGTAGCATTGTTTTACCCATAGTCACAACAACAGACCCGTGGGCTTGTTTTGCTAATTTTCCAGTTTCGATAGTGATTTCTCTACCGTCACCTAGGTCAATGACCTCCTTAAAAACTTGTGGAATCATAATTTTTTTAATTCATTTTAGTTTGTCTCGATTTGTTGGTGGCAAATCATTTGTTGTTGTGTTGCTAGGCTTCATGAGAAGTTCCTGTGCAAGGGAGACAATTTATATAAGCTTAGTGCTTAGAATAGTTTTTAAAAAAGTAGTACTTTAAATAAAGCATGATACTATTTGTGCTTTTTTGTAATACAATTTTGCGAAAGATACGTTTTTCTTTTCATTTATATATAAAAAAAAACGGAGCTATTAGCTCCGTTTTTTTCAATATATTGATTCTTATTTTCTTAAACCAAGCTCTTTAACAATAGCACGGTATCTTAAGATATCTTTTTTGATTAAGTAGTCTAATAAACTTCTACGTTTACCTACTAATTTAACTAGTGAACGCTCTGTATTATAATCTTTACGATTTTGTTTTAAGTGCTCAGTTAAATGTGTGATTCTGTGTGTAAACAAAGCAATTTGAGCTTCAGCAGTACCACTGTCATTTTTACCTTTACCATGTTTAGCAAAGATTTCTTCTTTAATTTCTTTTGTTAAATACATTCCAATATTATTTAAATGATTTTTATGCATTTGAAAGGTTTTCTTTCAAGGCTGCAAATGTAGTACTTTTTATTTATTTAGACCTTTAAAAAAATAGAAAATATGTTACTTTAATAATTTAGAGAGGACTTCTCTAAGTCTTTTGGGTGTTAGCCTGGTGTCAATGATTGTTCCTTTAGCATCAATTAAAAAGTTTTCAGGAATATTTTTGATTCCGTACATATAACCTACAGGATTTTCCCAACCACTTAAATCACTCACTTGAATCCAAGTTATATTGTCTTTTTTTATGGCTTTAGTCCACGAAGCTTTATTTTGATCAAAAGAAACTCCTACAATTTCAAAACCTTTTGATTTGAAATCCTTATAAACTTCACCTAATTCCGGATTTAATTTGCGGCAACGTCTACACCATGATGACCAAAAATTAAGTAATGTATATTTCTTTTTAACTTCAGAAAAGAGGATAGGATTATTACTATTATTTTTTTGAGTAAAATCTGTAAATTGATCGCCCTTTTTCGGATTTCCACTTAGTTTTATATAGGTGCCGATTATTTTTCCATATCTCGATTGTTGTGTTTTTTGATCAGCTTGGTTGTATGCTTTATCAATTACGGATTTATCCCAAACTCCTTTGAAAATATTTAATAGCCGCATACTTGCAACAGAATTAGGGTGTTCTTCTAAAAAAAAAAGACAAACTTGCTTTTCTTTTTTATCAACAATTTCTAAATACTCTTTAGTTTTTGATTTAGTATTGGCGTCAGTTTCTGGATTGGATAAAATTTTATAAATACTATCTCGTTTTTTCGAAATAGCAACAATTTTTTCTGTCAATAGATTTTCTTCTGTTTGCACTTTACCTCCTTTAATTTTGGTGTCAAAGCGTTTTCCAGTTTCATTTTTTAAGGTGAGTGTTCCGTTTTCGATCCAAAAATCGGCAAAAAAATCTGTTTGTTTTACTAAAATTCGAGCATCAATAGGTTCTTTAAAATCTCCTTCAAATGAAAATTTTCCGTTAACAATAAATGTTGAATCAACAATATCATTATTAACGAATAATCCAATCATGGTACTATCCTTAAATTTTTTAAAATCTCCTTCAATTCTAAATTGATCCGATCTTAACGTTTTTTTTTGAGCTGTTTCAGGAGGTGATTGCTGGGTTTCTGCATTTTTTTTACATGAAAATAAAAGTAATACAGCTAGTGCTAAATAAATAATTCGCATTTGTATAGTTAATTGATGATGTTGAATGGTTTTATTTGAAAAAACAATTAGTTTTTTAATGAAATTGCAATATAAATTAATATTGTGATAAATGATTTATTGTAATCATAATAAAGTGCTGAATGTTTAGTAGCAGTATTAAAAACTAATTTTAAAAAGCACAAGCATCGGGGAGGTTTCCTTTTGTTGCTGTTGAAGCAAATTTTTCGGTATCAAATACTTCTTCTGTAAAACCATCGGTAATTGTTCCTTTAAGTATTTGAGGTAAATAGCCTGAACTATTCATATGTCCTCTAATGATTACTTCGGTTGTAGCTGCAATAGCAACTTTTCCGCCTGAGCGGGTAAAGGGTTGTTCATTAACATGGCTATGAGCTAAAATTCTTCTATAAATTAAATTTCCTTCTAAATCAATAACTTCCCACCAATCTGCATATTGGTCACAACCAGTATCTGGGCTTTTAAGTGTTACTGTAAATGTATAGTTGTTTTCGTTACCTGTTGTAATAAGTTTTTGCACACCATCATTGGAATTTAGCATTTCTTGAGTGGTTGTAGTAGGGGTATTGTTAACAGAATCAGGTTCGCTTTTTTGACTTTCGTCTGAAGAACAACTGATAAGTATTAGGGAAACTAAAATTTTAAAGAAAAAGATTTTCATAGCATTCATTTTTGATACGAGTTTTTTGTGAAAACTGTATGAAATATATATAGCTAACGTACAAAACTAAGGCAATAGTATAAAAAAAACACAACTGTTTGCTAAGTTAGCGGTTAGTTGTGTTTTTTATGAATCTTAATTTTTAGTAAAACTTAGTTAACAGCTAGTGACCTATTTAAAATAAGGCTTAAGTAATTGTTGACTTTATTTTTTAAATCTTTACGGTGTACTATGAAATCTAAAAAACCATGTTCAAGTAAAAATTCTGATGTTTGAAATCCATCAGGAAGTTCTTTACCAGTAGTATCACGTACAACACGAGGGCCTGCAAAAGCAATTAATGCACCAGGTTCTGCGATATTAATATCTCCAAGCATGGCAAACGAAGCTGTGATTCCACCTGTAGTAGGATCGGTACATAATGATACGTAAGGCAAGCCTTTTTTAGCAAGTAAACTTAGTTTTGCCGAAACTTTTGCCATTTGCATTAATGAGTGTGCAGCTTCCATCATACGTGCGCCACCCGATTTTGAAATAATCATAACAGGGAGCTTGTGTTTAATGGCATAGTCAATAGCACGTGCTATTTTTTCGCCCATAACACTTCCCATTGATCCGCCGATAAAAGCAAAATCCATACATGCTATTACTAATTCGCTACCATTTGATTTGCCAACGGCAGTACGAACAGCATCTTTTAGCTTAGTTTTTGACTGTGCCTGCTTTAGGCGGTCTGTATATTTCTTTTTGTCTTCAAATTTTAAAGGATCTTTAGAAGTCATGTTTTTATCAAGTTCTTTAAACTCGTTATTGTCAAACATGATATTAAAGTATTCAGCACTACCAATGCGAACATGATAACCATCTTCGGGACTTACATAAAAGTTTTTTTCAAGTTCTTTTGCCTCAATAACTTTACCAGTAGGCGATTTGTACCAAAGTCCTTTGGGTACATCCTTTTTTTCTTCAGTAGGAGTTTGTATTCCTTTTTCTTTTCTTTTAAACCAAGCCATAATTGTTGTTTAAAATTAATTGCCAAAAAAGTCAGACTAATAAGTGTTAACTGATGTGATACTTATAATAATAAGATACTCAATAGACTTAGTCTGACTTTTTTTTAGGTTATAAATACAAATTTAAACCTTTAAAAGATTATAATGTATTTACGTTATTTAAGTCTGCAAAAGCTTTCTTTAAACGTGCAACAAATGTTTGTTCTCCAACACGTAACCATTTTCTTGGGTCATAGTGTTTTTTGTTTGGTTCAGAAGCTCCTTCAGGGTTTCCTATTTGTGTTTTTAAATAAGCTTCATTATCTACCATGTAGTCACGGATACCATCACAGAAAGCAAATTGTAAATCTGTATCAATATTCATTTTAACTACACCATAACCAATTGCTTCTCTGATTTCTTCAACAGTTGATCCCGAACCGCCATGGAATACAAAATCAATATGATTTTTTTCAACACCATGTTTTTTTGTTACGTACTCTTGTGAGTTTAATAAAATTTTTGGTGTTAATTTTACATTACCAGGTTTGTATACTCCATGTACATTACCAAATGCAGCTGCAATAGTAAATTTATCACTTACCTTACTTAATTCTGTGTAAGCATAATCAACTTCTTCAGGTTGTGTGTATAGTTTAGAAACATCAACATCACTGTTGTCAACTCCGTCTTCTTCACCACCTGTGATACCTAATTCAATTTCTAATGTCATACCCATTTTGCTCATGCGCTCAAGGTATGTTTTACAAATTTCAATATTTTCTTCTAAAGGCTCTTCAGAAAGATCAATCATATGTGAAGAGTATAAAGGCTTACCAGTTTGCTTGTAAAATTCTTCACCAGCATCAAGTAATCCATCAATCCAAGGCAGTAATTTTTTTGCACAATGATCTGTATGCATTACTACAGGTACTCCATAAGCCTCGGCCATTAAATGTACGTGTTTAGCACCTGCAATGGCACCAGCAATGGCAGCTTTTTGTCCTTCATTAGAAAGTCCTTTACCTGCGTTAAATTGTGCTCCACCGTTAGAAAATTGAATAAAAACAGGCGAATTTAATTCGGCAGCAGTTTCTAATACTGCATTTATAGTGTTTGATCCAATTACGTTTACTGCAGGCATTGCAAAACCTTTATCTTTAGCATATTTAAATAATGCTTGTACATCGTCTCCGGTTACTACTCCTGGTTTAATGTTATGACTCATTAGTATTTTTTTTATTATAAGGGCATAAAAGTAATGAATTTCTATTGAAAAAAAGGCATATGTTAATCCTGTTTTAATTAGTGTTTAGTGAGCTGACTTAAAAAAAAGCCCTAAAAATTGAATATTAGATAGTTTTTTTACGTTCAATTGAGTCGTAGTTAAAACTTTATAATAATAAGATAATTTTAAATTAAAACGGATAGTTGATTCCTACATTAAAGACTGTTTTAGAAAAATTAATTTCAGAAAACCAAGGTTTATTATTTATTCTTGATGGATCGTAAATTTTCCAGGCGGCATCTAAACGCAGTACAAAAAAACTAAAATCATAACGTAATCCTAGGCCCGAACCAAGTGCTATTTCAGATAAATCTTTAAGACCAGAAAAGGTAACATCCTCTTCGTCTTCAAAGCGGTCAAGTACGTTCCAAATATTTCCAGCATCTGCAAAGAAGGCGCCGTTTAAAGCTCCTGCTAAATTAAAACGATATTCTGCATTAAATGCCAATTTAAAATTAGCTTCATTAAATTCATTACGGCCACCGCTACTTCCTGGGCCCAAGTCATAAGGTGTCCAAGCACGATTGTCATTAGATCCACCGCCAAAATAACTTTGCGAAAAGGGAATAGAGTTTGAGTTTCCGTAAGGGAAAGCAACACCTCCAAACCCACGAATAGCTAAGATGTTTTTATCACCAAAATCCCAATGCTTTATATATTCGGATTCAAATTTTATAAATTGTGAAAATTCTACTCCAAAAAGGTCAAAGTTACCTTCTTCATTTCTTTCACGATTTACAATACTAGCTACAGTTGATAAAAAACTACCAGCACTTTCTATTTTAAAACGGAAACGCGAAAAGTTTTCATCGTAAAGATTTTTACGGGTGTCGTTTATAAGACTATAGCTTGTTGTTAAAATTAGGTTGTTTTCGGTAAGTCGGTTTTTACGTTCGGAAATACTTCGGATATCTTGTAACTGAAAGTTATCTGTTATGGTATTACCTGTAATAACACTATTTATAAACTGATCCGCGCCAGTAGGGATTTCTAAATTTGAATTTCCATTAAAAAAAGCACTATCACTAGGAAGTATATCTTTTGCAATCTCGTTTAATCTATTGTACGAGTTTTGATATACATTAAAGTAATTTTCGGCATTTAAATTACGAACAAATTGTAAGCCAAAAAGGTCAAATTGATTGGAGAGTAACCTGTTTGGTTTCCATTTATAACGAAAAATACCAGAAACACTTTCTTTATCAAGTCCTATGTTTTGCTGTGTTGTAATTCCGATATTAATACTCGTTTGTGGAGCACTGGATTTTTTTATTATTTTGTCTGTTCTAAACGGGAATAAAATTCGCGGAAAACTCAGTTTAGCATCTAGTCCTAGTTCAGAAATATTAAAAAACCTTTCTTCACTATCGGCAACATCTCTCGAAGACCCGATATTGCTTCGTGCCGAAATTTCAAAGGATTCGGCTCTTCTAAATACATTTCGGATTAATAGTGACCCTCCAAAACCTAAACCAATATCTTGAATAACAGATGTGGAAACATCAAAATTGAATCCAATAGCATATTTTTTTCGGGGAGTTAAATATATGTTGGCAATTAAATCTTCTCTTTTAGGGTCTCTGTCATCTTCTAAAAATGTAATACTTGGGTATTTAAAAACACCTAAGCTATTTAGAGTGTTGTAAGTAAGTGTTCTTAAGCTATCTCGGTAAATTGAGTTAGGAGTAAGAAAAATGGCATTGGTAATAGCTTTGGGTTTAAATTTTAATTTGTCATAACTAAATAATTCAAAGCCTTTATAACTAGCGCTATCCTTTAATTTTTTTGATTTGTTTTTTACAGCACTGTCGGTAAAAATATTTACTTTGCTAATTTTGTGTACTTTAAATGGAGTTTGTGCAGTGGAATCATTAATTGTAACAGGCCTATTAACAATGCTTAATGTTAAATTAACTTTTTTGTTTGTATTAATAGTGTCTGCTTCAAATTTAATAAAATCACGTTCAAAATGATACAAGCCTTCGTTTCTGAAACGTTTTGTAATTCGATTTCGTTCATTTTCAAGTTCAATAGTGTTGTATTGCTTTTGCTCTTTTAATAAAGATTTACTTTGGTGTTTTTTGTAAATAGAATCTGCTACTGCAGAGTTTATGCGAATACTAATGTTATCAACATCATAAGGGTCTCGAGTGGTTATATTGTAAGTAACGGATGCTTGTAAGCTGTCTGTAACTGTAATTTTGTGTGTTGAAGAAACATTAAACCAACCTTTATTCCAAAAATAGGCCTCAAGCTTTTTTTGCGACTTTTCTATTTTTTGTTTATTTATAATTACCGGAGCTTCTCCTGTTTTTTTTAACCAATCATTAAAATTAATTTTTCGATGAACAATTCTGTTTACTTGCTTTTTAGAAAATAATTTTGCTAATCGAGCTTTTTTTTTAGGTTTGGTATTTAGTTTTTGGATATAAATAGAGTCTATATTTTCTTGGCTCAAATTATATATGCCTAATTTTATGGGGCTTCCTAATAATCGTTTATTCGGTTTTTGTACTAAATAATTATAGAGTTTTTTATTTTTAGTTTTTTCTCCATTGACCAAAATATTATTTTCAACAAGAAGTAAGTTGTCATTAGTTACTTTTTTTGTGGTATTACAACTCAAAATAATAAGTTGTAATAGTATAATAAGTGATATTTTTGTAGAAAATCGATTCAATGAATTACAGTAGTATATTTATAAGAATCAAATGTACATTATTTGTATGGTTAGCAAAAACCAAAAGAAACTAATACGGAGCTTAAAACAAAAAAAATACCGAAAACAACATGGTTTGTTTGTTGTTGAGGGGGTAAAAGTAATTAATGAGATTTTGAATACTCATTTTGTATTACAAAAATTGTTTGTGCTTGCCGCTAATGCTCATTTGTATTCGGCTGTTGAAAAAAGTAAGTGGCAAATAGTTTCTGCTGCAGAGTTATCACAATTATCATTTTTAACAACACCTCAAAAAGCCATAGCAGTTTTTGAAATACCAAAAGTAAATGCTGAAATTAAAAGTAGTGGGCTTCAAGTTGTTTTGGATAACATAAAAGACCCTGGTAATTTAGGTACAATCATTCGTTTGTGTGATTGGTTTGGAGTCGAAAAATTAATTTGTTCAAGAGAAACAGTTGATTGTTATAATCCAAAAGTGGTGCAAGCCACTATGGGGTCGCTAACAAGAGTGGTTGTAGTATATACAGATATTGAGCAGTATATAAAAACATCTGAATTAAATGTTTTTGGAACTTTTATGGATGGCGAAAATATCTATCAAGCAAAGCTTCCGCAAGAAGGGATATTACTTATGGGTAATGAAGCTAATGGAATAAGCTCTGAAATAGAAAAATTAGTGGAACATCGTATTGCTATACCGCGTTTTGGAGCTATACAAAAAGCAGAAAGTTTGAATGTAGCTACCGCCGCAGCAATAGCATTGAGCGAGTTTAGAAGAGGTGGTTAAATTTTAATATTGATTTTTTAAATATCAATTTAATTTGAGGTAATTTCATTGCATTTTAATAACCAGCAGAAAACTTATTGGAAAGTAAAATTAATAAAAACACCTCTGGTGCTTAATTTGTCAATTTGAGCCGTGTAATTACTATTTGGGTCTTCATCTTGCACAGTTTCATCGGTCATAGAGAATACGCCTCTAATTGAAGGGGTAAACTTAAAATATGGTAAAAAGAAATCAATACCAAAGCCTAATTCGTAAGAGTAAAAATTAGTAGTGGTTCTAAATTGTCCAGCATTGTTATCATCTGGATTATCTTCGTTACTCGATAAGTTAATTGAAGCTGAAACTCCACCAACAATAAAAGGTTTAAAATTATTTAAACGTTTTGTAGATAATTTTAATAATAAAGGAAGGTGTACCGCAGTAGTTTGAATTTCTCTAATTCTGTCACCTTCATCGGGACCAAGATTTGGAAAAAACAATTCACGAGTATTAAAAACAACTCCAGGCTCAGTTCTTAAATCTAAATAATCATTAATTCTTAAATTACCGATTAGTCCTACATTAAATCCTACGCCTGTATTGGTAACTATATCTTGTGTGCTAGGTGTAGTTGGAGTAACACCATCGGCCAGGGTGTTAATTCTATCGGCTGTATAATCAATTTTAAAATCTAATGAGTTAAAACCTAGGTAATATCCCCATCTGTATTTTTTTTTGTCATGATTTTCTCTATTCAACAAACGTTCTTTGGTAAACATTCCTTGGGCTCCAATTTGTTGAGCACAAATAAACACAAAACATATGGCTAAAATTCTCTTCATCATTATTTGGTAGCTGTATAAATAGTTGCCACTCCAAAAGTTTGTGGACGGTCTACTGTATTCTTAAACCCGATTTTTGTCAAAATATTGTTGAAAGCTTCTCCGTAAGGAAATACGGCTGCACTTTCTGAAAGGTATTTGTAGGCCACTTTGTCTTTAGAAAAAGCTTTACCTATTAAAGGTAAAATACGACGGGTATAAAACGCATAGCCTTGTTTGAAAGGGGTTTTTGTAGGAACTGAGGTTTCTAGGACTACAAATATACCACCAGGTTTAAGCACTCTAAAAATTTCAGAAAGCCCTTGTGTTAAATTTTCAAAATTTCGTACTCCAAAAGATACTGTTATTGCATCAAAGTGATTGTTAGGGTAGTCAATTTTTTCACCATCACCCAATACCATTGTTATAGTAGAATTTAATTTTTTGTTAGAAATTTTTTCTTTCCCAACTTCTAGCATACCAGCAGAAATGTCTAATCCGATAATTTCTGAAGCACCTGTACGTACTAAATTAATGGCTAAATCTCCAGTGCCTGTTGCTACATCTAATATGCGTTGGGGTTTCGTTTCTTTGACTAATGCGACCACCTTATTACGCCATTTGATGTCAATGCCAAATGAAATCACTCGATTTAATCCATCATAATGACCAGAAATCGTGTCAAACATTGAGGCTACTTGCTCTTTTTTGCTTGCCGATGAATTTTTATATGGAGTAATGTTTTTGGACATAATAAAAAATTTAAGCAAATATAGGATTTTGGATACGTATGCTCTTATGCAAGTTTAACTTTTTTACAATAACATAGGTGTTGATAATTTGAAAATTGATTAGGTGGTATTTACTAAAAATAAATGATCACTATTAAGTAGTTCAAAGTTGAAAATAGAATTTTATACTACATAAAGTAGGTAACATTGTTAAAATACCAGTAGTGAATAGTGAGGTGGTTATAAACAAAAATTTAATTTATAAATAGTATTACCTGGTTTTGATATAAAAATCCAATATATAATCGAGCCATAATGTGTTTTGTTTTTTGTTAATTACATTATATTTGCCATATGTTAAAAGTGTATATGTTTCTTATTAAGCACTTTTAAAAATTAGCATTGCATGAAAATTATTATTGCAGGAGCTGGTGAAGTTGGTTTTCACTTAGCAAAATTACTTTCGTTTGAATCTCAGGATATCACACTTATTGATTTAGATAAAGATGCGCTTGCTTACGCAGAAAATCATTTAGATATTCGGGCAGTAAAAGGTGATGCCACTTCAATTAGTGTGTTAAAAAACGCTAATGTGGGTAAGGCAGATCTAATCATTGCAGTTACAGGCGTTGAAACAGCTAATATTACTATTGGAGTATTAGCCAATGAATTGGGAGTTGGGCAATCTATAGCTAATATTTCAAATACTGAGTTTATAGATAATGATGAAGATATAGGATTTAAAAAATTCGGTATTGATGAGTTAATTTCGCCAGAAACATTAGCAGCTAATGAGATTAGTTTGTTGTTAAATCAATCTGCATTTGATGATACTTATCAATTTGATAATGGAGCATTAATAATGGTAGGAACAACCCTTTCTGAGGAAGCTCCTTTTGTAGGGAAAACAGTTCAGGAGGCCGCTAAAATATTTCCAGAATTACATTTTATTCCAATTGCAATTCAGCGAATGGGAACTCAATTTACTATAATTCCCAGAGGATCAACAGAGTTTAGAGATGGTGATCAGGTGTATTTTATAACATCAAAGGGAGGGGTTGACGAGTTGTACAAATTAACTGGAAAAGAAAAAACTAAAATCAAAGATGTTATGATTTTAGGAGGAAGTAAAATTGGAGCTAAAGCAGCTAAAGATTTATGTGCAAAAAAATTCAATATAAAATTAGTTGAAAAAATGTCTGATCGAGCTTTCGATTTGGCAGATAGTTTGCCAAAGGCTTTGGTTATAAATGGCGATGGTCGAAATGTTGAACTATTAGAAGAAGAGAATTTACATGATATGGATGCCTTTGTTGCTGTAACGGGGAATTCGGAAACAAATATTATGTCATGTCTCATTGCAAAATCTAAAGGCGTATCCAAAACCATAGCTTTAGTTGAAAATATGGATTATTTTCAGTTGTCTCACTCTATTGGAGTGGATACATTGATTAATAAAAAGCTTTTGGCTGCAAATTCGATTTTTAGGTATGTGCGTAGGGGAGAGGTGTTGGCAATGACAAAGCTGAATAATATGAATGCAGAATTGTTAGAATTTGAAGTAAAATATACTTCTAAGGTTGCTAATACGATTATTAAAGAGATTGATTTTCCACGCTCTGCAATTATAGCAGGTGTGGTTAGGGGAGAAGAAGGACTAATACCTTTAGGGGATTTTAAAATTAAACCAGCAGATAAAGTAGTGGTTTGTTCTTTGCCAAAAGCAATTGTCGATGTAGAAAAACTTTTTGTATAGATGCCAAAGTTAAATTACAAAATCATAATATATATCATGGGACTGCTGTTGGTATGTAACGGGGGTTTTATGTTATTAGCTACTTTAGTTAGCTTTTTATATCACGATGGAGTAACCATAAAAATGGCTTTGGCAGCGATGCTAACTATTTTTACAGGATTGAGTTTTATGTTTTTTACGCGTGAGCATCAAAAAGATTTAGGAAAGCGTGAAGGTTATATAGTAGTTACTTTTGGTTGGGTGTTTATGTCTTTTAGTGGTACACTACCTTATTTGTTTTCTGAATCTATACCTTATTTTACAAATGCATTTTTTGAAACCATGTCGGGCTATACTACCACAGGGGCCTCTATTTTAGATGATATTGAGATCATGCCTAAAGGGATTTTGTTTTGGCGAAGTCTTACTCATTGGATTGGAGGTATGGGAATCATTGTATTGGCTATAGCTATTTTACCTTTGTTAGGTATAGGAGGGATGCAGTTGTTTTCTGCAGAAGCTCCAGGTCCTAGTGCAGATAAATTACATCCAAGGATAACAGATACGGCAAAGCGTTTGTGGTTAATTTATGTAGGCTATACCATTGCCGAAACTATATTACTAAAGCTGGCAGGGATGAATTTTTTTGATGCGATTAACCATGCCATGAGTACCTTGTCTACAGGTGGTTTTTCAACAAAAAATGCTAGTGCAGCGCATTGGAATGATAATCCTGTAATACAATGGATTATTATCTTATTTATGTTCTTGGCAGGAGCAAATTTTGTATTAAGTTATTTTGCCTTTAAAGGAAGGGTTCAAAAAGTGCTACACGATGAAGAGTTTAGGTATTACGCAAGTTATGTATTAGGTTTTTCGGTAATAGTAGCTTTGTTTATATATTTTCAAGCGGATCCAGCAAATTCAACTATAGATCATCCAATGGTTTGGGGTAAAGCTGAAAGTTCATTTAGACATGCTATTTTTCAAGTATTGGCAGTAGTAACTACAACAGGTTTTGTTAGTGCCGATTATACGATGTGGACACCCTTTTTAACGGTATTGTTTTTTGGGTTAATGTTTTCTGGCGGTTCGGCAGGATCTACCTCCGGTGGTATAAAAGTAGTAAGGCATATTATAACTATAAAAAACGGCTTTTTGGAGTTTAAAAGAACATTACATCCTAATGCAGTATTGCCTGTTAGGTATAATACAAGAGCTGTTACACGCGAAATTGTATTTACCATACTTGGTTTCTTTATTTTGTATATGTTATCGTTTATAATAGGAGCGTTAGTTTTTGGATTAATGGGATTGGATTTTCAAACAGCTATCGGAGGTGCTGCTACTTCTTTAGGGAATGTAGGTCCGGGATTGGGGCAGTTAAGTCCAGTAAATAATTTTAATTCATTGCCCGACGTAGGTAAATGGTGGTGTTCTTTTTTAATGCTAATTGGTCGTTTGGAACTGTTTACTGTTTTAATTTTATTTACTCCATTCTTTTGGAGAAATAGATAATTGAGATTATATGGAATCTTCAATATATGATATAATTATAATAGGTGCAGGTCCTATCGGATTATGTTGCGCCATAGAAGCACAAAAAAAAGGTTTATCGGCATTAATACTAGAAAAGGGAGTGTTAGTTAATTCTATTTATAATTTTCCGACTAATATGACTTTTTTTTCAACTTCTAAGTTGTTAGAAATAGGAGGTGTTCCTTTTATTTCTCATAATGATAAGCCTACTCGAGCAGAAGCTTTAGAGTATTACAGAAGGGTAGCTGATACTTGGAGTTTAAATATAATTACTTTTTGCGAGGTTCAGTCGCTAAAGAGATATGCTGATACTAATTATAGTATTGAAACACCAAAAGGGAGTTTAAAAACTAAAAATATAGTAATTAGTACAGGTTTTTATGATACAGCCAAGCTGATGAATGTTCCGGGAGAATCTTTGTCTAAGGTGAAACATTTTTACGATGATGCACATCCTTATGTAGGTAAAAAAGTATTGGTTGTAGGCGCAGCCAATTCTGCCTGTGATATAGCTTTAGAACTGTATCACAAAAATGCAGAAGTAACAATGGTAATTAGAGGAATTGAAATAAGCCCTAGAGTAAAATATTGGATTAAACCCAATATTGAAAATAGAATTAAGGAAGGAAGTATTAAGGCTTATTTTGAAACCACTATTAAAGAAATAAAACTTAATTCCGTTTTATTACAAACTGCTGATGGCGAAGTTGAATTAAAAAATGATTTTGTACTGGCTATGACAGGTTATCAACCCGATTATTTATTATTCAGAAAATTAGGAGTGCCAATTTCATCAAACAGCGATAAAAAGCCTGTGCATAATTCAGAAACTTTAGAAACTGAATTGCCCAATGTTTATGTGGCAGGTGTTATTAAATCAGGGATGAAAACGAGTACTTATTTTATAGAGAATTCTAGAGATGATGCATTTAAGATTGTGAATGCAATTTTAGCGAAAAATTAATATAGTGATACTATTTTTTAGGAAGCTATTTTTTCATCCATTGGTTCTTTGTTGCCTATGGCTTCCATATCAGTCACACTTAATATGTCTTCTAATTCTTTAATAAGTGTTCTGTTAACAACTTCTGAATCATTGCTTTCACTTGAAAAACGATTTAAATAATAGAAATGTAGGTTTGAAAAATCCATAATTGTATTCATTTGAATGTTGTAGTATTAAATTTACAAAAAATACACATATAAACTAATAAAAAAGCAAATAAAAGGGTGAAATACGTATTTGTATAAGTATTTTAGGTGTTTTAATGACTAAAACGTTTTTTTTGTAAGTATGTTATTACATTGAAATTAGAGGTCTATAAATAGCATTGTATTTATTAAGTTGATTTAGGGGAGTAAAACATAATTTAAAAACCAGTTATATAATTGATTTTAAATCAGATTAATGGAAATAAGTTGAAGAGAAGCTTGCAGAAATAAAGTTTTAAGGAAATACCACAGAGCATTAAAGAGATCAAGTATATAGTTTTTAATGTATGTGCTAAATTAAGAAGCCATTTTTTTATCTTCTTCAGCGTCTTCTATATCATCTAAATTGGCCTCTTGTCTAATTTGTTCAATTTCTTTTAAATACTCAGAGTTTTCTTTTTTAGAAAAAAAACGATTTTGATAATAAAAAATGAGATCTTTTAAATTCATAAGTAATCTTTTTAGTAAGAATCAGTTTACAAAAATAACACATTTAGGTCTATAAATGATTTTTTAATTCGTTTTTATGCAATAAAAATCGCTTAAGTGTATTTTTTGGAGCTTTTTTGATTAGTTAAATGAGGTAATGTAATGTGTTAAATTTTTTGTTAAAAAAACGATAAGTGCTTTGTTTTGTTTGTTTTATATTGGGTTTAATACGATTTACTGATAATAACTTCGTATTAATAGGTTGATTTATTTTTCGTTAGTCTAAGGCAAAAAAATTAGCTACGGTTGTTTTTTTTTAACGCTAGAATCGTAAAAAAGAAACAGCATATATGCGAAATTTTTGTTAGTAAATCGTATAAGTTTGACCTTTTATTACTGTTGAATTTATGATTGTAATTTCTATCGCAAAAAAAATCTCTAAAAGATGTTTTCTTTTAGAGATTAAGTAAATGAATATTTTTAGTTCTTTAATAAATAATTTTTACATTAAAGATCAAAAGCTTTTTTTACTTTAGTTACGTAATCAAGTTTTTCCCAAGTAAATAATTCAACTTCGGTGGTAACGGTATTTCCATCAGGTTGAGAAAAAGTTTTGGAAACAGTTTCATTTTTGCGTCCCATATGTCCATAGGCAGCTGTTTCGCTGTAAATAGGATTACGTAATTTAAGGCGATTTTCAATAGCGGCAGGTCGCATATCAAATAATTCAGAAACTATTTCTGCAATTTTTCCATCCGTTAAATTTACTTTAGCAGTGCCATAAGTATCTACAAATATACCCATTGGCTCTACAACTCCAATTGCGTATGAAACTTGCACTAAAACTTCGTCGGCAACACCAGCGGCAACTAAGTTTTTTGCAATATGGCGAGTAGCATAAGCGGCAGAACGGTCTACTTTACTAGGATCTTTACCAGAAAAAGCACCACCACCATGAGCTCCTTTTCCACCATAAGTGTCAACAATAATTTTACGACCGGTTAAACCAGCATCTCCATGTGGTCCACCAATAACAAATTTTCCTGTTGGGTTAATATGGTATTTAATATCATCATTAAATAAAGCGGCTAAATTAGCAGGAAGCGTAGCTTGTACTCTAGGAATAAGAATTTCTACAATATCTTTTCTAATTTTTGCTAGCATAGCATCATCTTCATCAAAGTCATCGTGTTGCGTAGAAACTACAATAGCATCAATGCGTTGTGGTACATTGTCGTCACTATACTCAATGGTAACTTGTGCTTTCGCATCGGGTCTTAAATATGGAATTGCATCTGCTTCTCTACGTAAATTACCTAATTCAATAAGTAGTTTATGTGAAAGATCAAGTGCTAAGGGCATAAAGTTTTCGGTTTCGCGTGTTGCATAACCAAACATCATACCTTGGTCACCAGCGCCTTGTTCTTCTTTGGTGGCTCTATCAACACCTCTATTAATGTCTTCACTTTGTTCATGAATAGCAGAAAGTACACCACAAGAGTTTCCGTCAAACATATATTCACCTTTAGTATAACCAATCTTATTAATGGTTTCACGAGCAATTTTTTGTACGTCTAAATAGGTACTTGACTTAACTTCTCCTGCTAAAACTACTTGACCAGTGGTAACTAAAGTTTCACATGCTACTTTTGATTCTGGATCAAAAGCTAAAAAGTTATCAATTAAAGCATCGCTGATTTGATCGGCAATCTTATCTGGATGACCTTCTGATACGCTTTCCGAGGTAAATAAATATGACATTCTTTACTGTTTTTTTCCACAAAGTGGAGTTTAATTTTTAAGTTTTACTTAAAATCTATTACGTTGTTTTAATTTTCCTCTCTGTGTTTTAGAGGTAATTTTAAAGAGTTAGATAAGACGAAATATACGAAAGAAGTTTACACTGGCTTTAGCATATTTTTAGTGAGTATCACTAAGGGTTGCAATCAGTCAAATCTATCCCTTAAAATTGAAGTGCAAATTTAAAAGATAAACTTTAAACCTACACCTCTTTATGTCTTTTTTTTAATTTTATGCTTTTAATACAACACGGTATCTGGCATTTCCATCTCGTAAATGTTGAATGGCTTTATTTATTTCCTTCATGTCAAAGGCTTCTACCGTAGGATAAATATTATGACGGACACTAAAATCTAACATTGTTTTAATGGCAGAAGGACTTCCTGTTGGGCTTCCACCTAAGGTTTTTTCACCACCAATTAAAGTAAAAGCAGGTATTTGCATAGGCTCTAGTGATGCGCCTACAACATGTAATTTGCCCTTTGGTGCAAGTGTTTGTAAATAGGCATTCCAGTCTAAGCTTACATTTACAGTACTAATTATAAAATCTAAACTTCCAGCTATAGTTTCAAGTTCTTCAGGTTTTCTTGAATTTATTACCTTGGTAGCTCCCATAGCTAATATGTCATCCTTTTTGTTTTCTGAAGATGAAAAAGCAATTACTTCGCACCCCCATTTATTTAAAAATTTTAAAGCTAAATGCCCTAAACCGCCAATACCTATAACACCTACTTTGTCAGTTGGTTTTACTTCTGAAATTAAAATCGGATTAAAAACGGTAATTCCACCACAGAGTAAAGGACCCGCTTTTTCTAAGTTTATACCTTTTGGTAAAACGATGGTCCAAGACCAATGGGCACGTACCTGATCGGAAAAGCCACCATGTCTTCCTACAATAGTTGCTTGAACATTGCTGCAAAGATGTTGAGAACCTTGCATACAAGAACTGCAATGCATGCACGAAGAAGCGCTCCAGCCTACACCTACATAATCTCCTACCTTTATACCTTTAGCATGACTACCCACGGCGGTGACTTGGCCTATAATTTCATGCCCTCCAACTAGCGGATATTGAGACATTCCCCAGGAATTATCAATCATACTTATATCAGAGTGGCAAACACCACAATACAATACTTTAACATCCACCTCTTCATTTCCAATTTCTGGTAGTTCATAAGTATAAGGAACTAATTTTTCACCACTATTTATAGTAGCGTATGCATTTACTGTTGACATGTGCTTAATTTTAATTAACATCTAAGTTAAAAGTGTAGTTAGCATACATGTGTTAATGGAATGATAAACTTTGATTAAAAATGTTAGAAAGTAAGTGCTTATACTTTGTGTAGCTTTAGTAAGAGCTATATTGTTATCGTAAAAAAATGTCAGGATTTTATTGTTTTAAAGCGCATAAATTAGCTTCTTGCACTAGCAAAATATTTGGTAATTAAACCAGATTAATGTGTGGATAATTTTGTAAATTATAATATGGATTTAACATTAAATATTCCGGATTCTGATAAACCACGAGTGGTTATTATTGGAGGAGGTTTTGGAGGAGTTTCAATAGCAAAAGAGTTGGTAACTCGTAATGATTTTCAAATTGTTTTACTGGATAGGCAAAATTATCACACATTTCAACCTTTACTTTACCAGGTATCTACCTCTTCGTTAGAGCCCGAATCTATAGCTTATCCATTGCGTAAAATTGTAAAAAAAGGGAAGAATACTTTTTTTCGTATGGCCGAAGTTTCTAATGTTGATACTTCAAAAAAAGAAATTATTACTAATATAGGATCTATTAATTATGATTATTTAGTAATTGCTACAGGAGCTAGAACTAATTTTTTCGGAAACAAAACCATTGAACGTAATGCAATGCGAATGAAAAGTGTGCCTCAAGCACTTAAATTACGTAGTTTAATGCTCGAAAATTTGGAGCAAGCAGTAATTACACCCGATCCTGAATTACGAAAAGAATTATTAAATTTTGTTATTGTAGGTGCAGGACCTACTGGAGTTGAGCTTGCAGGAGGACTGGCAGAACTCAAAGCAAATGTGTTGCCAAGAGATTACCCTGATATGGATTTCTCAGAAATGGAAATTCATGTAATTGAAAGTGCCGATAGAATATTACCACCTATGAGCCCGGTGGCAAGTAAAAATGCAGAAAAGTTTTTGCGAAAATTAGGAGTGCATTTACACTTAAATACGTTCGTAACTAATTATGAAAATCATTTAGTAGAAACCAATACGGATTTAAAACTTAAAGCAGCTACTTTTGTATGGTCGGCTGGAGTTACCGGAGCACCTATTGAAGGTATAAATGGAGAGGCATTAATTGAAAGAGCGAATCGTTATAAAGTGAATGCGTTTAATCAGGTTGCAGGTTTTGATGATGTATTTGCTATTGGTGATATTGCTTTAATGAAAACTGAAGAGTATGAGCGTGGGCATCCAATGGTGGCACAACCCGCAATTCAGCAAGGAAAGCATTTAGCTAAAAATTTATTAGCATTACATAAAGGGAAAGCGTTACAGGTATTTAAGTATTTTGATAAAGGTTCTATGGCTACTATTGGTCGTAATAAAGCCGTTGTTGATATTAATAAATTACGTTTTGGAGGCTTTTTTGCTTGGTTTATTTGGATGTTTGTTCACCTAATCTTTTTGGTAGGTTTCCGTAACAAAGTTGTCACACTATTTAATTGGGTGTATAATTATATTAATTTTGATAAAGCATCACGACTAATTATTACGCCTTTTAAGGCAAAGGAAGATACGGATGTGGTGTAGTTTTTTTTATTAATCGCAAACCAGTTTTTTCAATTCTTTATCATAATGTGTGTTGCGCATCTCATTTAAACTAATGTATTTATGGTGGCTAAATCGTTCAATATTATAGGTTTTTGAACACGCCCATGAGGTAACGGATTCATTTATTGCAAAGCGACCTAAACAGCTCGAGTTATCTAAAGGTTGTTTCCAGTTATTACCATGAATTATTTCAATATTGTATAAGTCTTCTTTCAAATTTTTAAGGGTAAAGGACTCGTTATATTTTACAAAGCATTTTCTTCCCATTTCATGAGCGCTTTTTCCATTTATAATTAAAAATTTTACCCAGATATCAGTTTTTGTTTGATCATTATTAATTATGGTAAAGCTATTTTTATTTTTTTTGAAATAAGTGTAAGTGCCTTTGCAGTAATTATCATCTCCAGTGTTGTAATCAATATACATCCAAGTATTGGAGTATTTTCTGTTGATTTTTGCAATAAATGAAGTGTCAACTTTTGCTTTAGTATAAAAATCTGATGATGTTATCGGGTGATTTTCTTGAGCATGTGAATTTTGTGCCATACTAATTAATGTAGTAAATACTATGAGGATAAAGGTTAAGAAAAATTTCATTTAGAGTTATATTTTGTTAGTTTCTGTATCGATAAGTTCAATTAATGAATGCTCTATATTTTTTAAATCTTTAGATTGAAATAAGTAATTTCCATTTTTATCAATTAAAATAAACTTAGGAAAAGCAACGGGATATTTTTTAAAGTGTAAAGCACCATTACTAACTATTTCAAAATTGTGAGGGTATTCATTTAAGTATTTATTTAATGAATTGGGAGTTCCAAAATCAACAGATAATAGTACTATATCAGAGTTTTTTTGGTATTTTTTGAACAAAGAGTCGATTACGGATATACTTTTTATGGATTGTTTAAATTGGTTGTTCCAAAAATGTAGTAAAACTACTTTTCCTTTCAGTTTTTCTAAAGCATAGGTGTTTCCTTTTAATGATTTAGCTATAAAATTAGGCGCAATAGTATCTTTGGTTTTATCAGTTTTTACGAATATTTTTTTTTCAAGTAAAATGTCTGCCTCAGTTTTTTCTAATAGCCGGATATATTTCAGTACTTTATCATCAGTGATGTGAATTTTAAATGTATACTTATTGGTGTCCATTAGTTGGTCAAATTCATGCAGATCAATGGTGTTTCCATTAATATCCTTTAATGGAGTGTAATGGTCAAGCACAATACCTTGAGCATTTATGTTAAAAAGATTCGAAATGAGTAGAGTTAGTATAAATGTTTTTATCATAAAAAAGGTTTTGTATATATCGTATTTTTAGGGTTGATTAATTTCTTGGTTTTTGTAAAATGTTAATTAATAATTGAATGTAACTAAGTCTTTAGTTTAAACTAAAAACTTAGTTGGTAAAATTTTCTTAAAAAGATTGAAAATGTTAGAGTTGTAGAATAGAAGCTGTTGTTCTGCCTTTTCTTTAAAACCAGAAATAAAAAAAATTTCGACAACTCAAATTAATACGTATCTTTGCGGCTAAGTTTCATTTACATGATGCATGTTATCAAGAAAGGTTGAGGGATTAGACCCTGTGAAGCCTTAGCAACCCTTTAAGTAATTAAAGAAGGTGCTAAATTCTACCTAATTTATTTGGATAGATAACAACGGATTATTTTTATAATCTCACCTTGCTTGAACATCATCTTACAGTAAAAATAGCAAGGATTGAACTCAGAACTTACCTACATACCCATTGAAAACTATACCACCTATGCAGGTGAAACAGTTAATGTTGATCTATCATATCAACTGTTTGGACCCGAATTAGGAACAGCTCCAATAGTATTGGTTACACATGCATTAACTGGAAACTCGCAAGTAAGTGGTGCTCGTGGCTGGTGGAACAGTTTAGTGGGGACTGAAAAAGTGGTAGATACAGATAAGTATACCGTATTAGCGTTTAATATTCCGGGTAATGGATATGATGGTAAACCAGAAAATTTATATGATAATTATAAAATTTTTACAGCAAAGGATATAGCTCGTTTGTTTTCGCTTGCACTAGAAGTTTTAAATATTACCCGCTTATATGCTAATGTAGGTGGATCACTAGGCGGTGGAATAGCTTGGGAGCTTTCGGTATTAAAACCAAACTTAGCTAAAAATTTAGTGGTAGTAGCCACCGATTGGAAAGCCACTGATTGGGTTATAGCTAATACCAAAATACAAGATGCTATTTTGTTAAATTCATGTAACCCGCTACAGGATGCACGTATGCATGCCATGTTAATGTATCGTACACCAGAATCTTTTACAATGAAATTCAATAGAACGAAAAACGAAAGTTTGGGGATGTTTAATATTGAAAGTTGGTTACAGTATCATGGTAAAAAGTTAGAAGAGCGTTTTCAGTTAAGTGCTTACAAGCAATTAAATTATATATTAAGTACCATTGACGTGTCATCAGGATATAATAACTTTAAGGAAGCCGTTTATGCTATAACTGCAGATATTCATGTAGTAACAGTAGACAGTGATGCATTGTTTACTTTAAAAGAGGATAAAGTCACTGTAAGTCAATTACGCGAAATTAGGCAGCGAACTGGACAAAAGGTGAGTCATCAAGTCATTCGATCCATACACGGGCATGATGCTTTTTTAATAGAATATGACCAATTAGATGGTTTTTTAGAACCAATATTTTAAATAAAATATAATTTTTACAATAAATAAAGCTAACAGCCGAAAACTGAAAGCCTAAAGCCAAATTTATGAAAGTAACATTAAATAGAGTAAACGAGAAATTCCATTTTCAAGTTAAAAATGATCGTGGATATGTAGTTGATTTAGATAAGCGTAAAATACAAGGAGGTGACGATTTAGGAGCAAGCCCTATGGAATTGTTATTAATGGGAGTAGCTGGTTGTAGTGGCATTGATTTGATAGGCATTTTACAAAAACAACGTCAAGAAATAACAAGCTATCAAATGGAAGTTGAAGGAGAACGTACTCCAATGGGAGAAGCCAAACCTTTTTCTGAAATACATGCAACTATTTTTATAGAAGGTAAAGTTTCGCCTAAAAAGGCTTTAAAAGCAGCAGAATTATCATTTGAAAAATATTGTTCGGTTTCTAAAACATTAGAACCAACAGCTACCGTTACTTACAGTGTGGTAGTAAACGGAGAAAAAGTTGAAAAAAATGAAGGAGAATAAACATTTTGAGACTATTGCTGTTCGTAGTCAGGTAGCTCGAACAGAGAATAAAGAGCATTCAGTGCCCTTATATTTAACTTCGGGTTTTGTCTTTGATGATGCCGAAGAAATGAGAGCTTCCTTTGCCGAAGAAAAGCAGCGTGATTTATACAGCAGATACAGCAATCCAAATACTACAGAGTTTATTGATAAAATATGTCAAATGGAAGGAGCCGAAGCAGGCTTTGCTTTTGCTTCCGGAATGGCAGCAGTATATTCTACATTTGCAGCTTTACTAAGCTCAGGGGATCATATAGTATCGGCACGATCAGTGTTTGGAGCAACACATGGATTGTTTACAAAATACTTTCCTAAATGGAATATTGAAACAAGCTATTTTGGTGTAAATGATGTAACTAAGATAGAAGGCTTAATTCAGCCTAATACAAAGTTTATTTATTGCGAAACACCAACCAATCCAGGTGTAGATGTGTTGGATATGGAGTACTTGAGTAACATTGCTAAAAAACATGGTATTCTTTTAATAGTAGACAATTGTTTTGCTACGCCATATTTACAAAACCCTATAAAATTTGGTGCTGATTTAGTGATTCATTCAGCAACAAAATTAATTGATGGACAGGGAAGAGTGCTAGGAGGGGTAACCGTGGGGAATACAGAGTTAATTAGAGAAATTTATTTATTTTCTCGTTTAACAGGACCTTCAATGTCTCCTTTTAATGCGTGGGTGTTATCAAAAAGTTTGGAAACTTTAGCAGTGCGTGCAGATAAGCAATGTGATAATGCACTGAAATTAGCTGAATATTTAGAAAAACATCCTAAAGTAAAATGGGTAAAATATCCATTTCTAAAATCTCATCCTAATTATGATATTGCTATAAAGCAAATGAAACTTGGGGGAACCATTGTTGCTTTCGAAGTTGAAGGAGGAGTAACCGGAGGGAAAACATTTTTTGATAGTATAAAAATGTGTTCACTTTCGGCAAATTTGGGAGATTCACGAACCATAGTAACCCACCCAGCTTCAACAACTCATGCTAAGTTAGCCGAAGAGGATAAGTTAGCTTGTGGTATTACTGCAGGTATGGTGCGTTGTTCACTAGGTTTAGAACATATTGAAGATATTATTGAAGATATTGAACAGGCGTTGTCAACTATTTGATATATGGTTGATTTGTTAAGTATTCAAAAAGCTCAAATTTTTTTTTGAGCTTTTTTTATTTTCTAGGGTAGGGTAAATTCTTTTAAGCCTGTTACTAGTATGAATTAAAACTTAATAATAACACTAATTATGAAAAATTATTTATTAAAATTTATGTTGGTAATAGCCGCTTGTATGTCTTTTGTTGCTTGTCAAGAAGATGATATAGAAACAAAAGTAGATTGCACATTAGAAGCAAGTGTGGCATTTGATAAAGCTGATAAAGAAGGAAGGAAAGTAACATTAATAGCTCCTGTAGTAGAAGATGCCACTTATCAATGGTTTATTAATGATGAAGAAATAACAGCTGGTAAAGATAAATCACAGTTCCTTCATGTTTTTGAAGGAGAAGAAACAAAATTTGATGTTTGTGTTTCTATAACTAAAAATGGTTGTGAAGAAGCGAACCGAGTTTGTGAAGTATATGAGATTGCAAAAATAGAAGAAGATGGAAGTGTTTTAGAATGTGATTTGGTAGCAGGAATTAAAATGGATAGTAATGTAAAGCAGGAAGGTAGAGAAATAAAAGTAGTAGGTGCAATTTATGGAAATGAAGGAGAAGAAGGATTTACAGGAATTAAAGTAAATTACAAATGGTATGTGAATAAAGAATTAATTAAATCGGAAGTTGGTTTAAATGAGTTTATCCATGTTTTTGAGAAAGATGAATTAATGAATACAATTTGTCTTGTCACTAGTACAGTGGGTTGTGATGAAGAGTTTAGGGCTTGTTTAGATTATAATTTACCAACAGCTCAAGATTGCGACTTTCCATTAGATTTTACCATTGAAAAAACAGGTGATCAAGAAGTGAAATTATCTGTAGTAGAAAAAAGGGATGATTTTGTTTATCAATGGTCTCGTAGTGGATTCGACTTTGTTGGAGCCCAAGAAAGTGAATTTATTTATTTTGATGCACAAGATGGAGATGAATATTGTTTATTTGTTAAAACACCAGATTGTCCAGAAGGAAAAAAAGTATGTAAAACATATGAGAAATCAGAAGCTAAAGAATAAGCTTGTACAGATTTTTTATTAACCATAAAGAATGCAGTAGGTTTGGATATTATCATAGATGTGATTAATGAAAACCCAGTAGAAGATTTTACATTTGTTTGGAAAGTAGGTGATTTTCAAGTTTCAGGCGATCAAAATCACAGAGATGCTAATAGCCTTCCATGGGATCAAGAGTAGGTAAAACAATATTTTGTTATACGATTTTTACTGATGAATGTAAAGAAGAAGTAACAAAATGTGTTTCAATGGAGTTAACTGCATCGCAAGTTGATAAAGCGAATACATCTATTGAGGGTAAACTTCCAGTTCTTAGAATCAATAATTTAGATAATGATACTTACACTTTAGATATTGAAGAGTTATAGTTTCAGAAAATAAAATCAATAGATATAAAAGTCAGTCTTATTTTTATAAGGCTGACTTTATTTATTACGCAAAGTTTGATCTAAGAAATAGGCTTGAACGATCTTGTTTTTTGCTTAAAATTCAGAACGAATATTCAAATTAAATAAATAAGATGATAGTTTTAAAAAAAGGACTTAAAACCCTATTTTTATTAATTTTGTTATCAGATGATTTTTTTTTATCAGATCAATAATTTTAAACACTTTAATGTTGATATAATCAAAGAGTCGTCAAGTAAAAAAAAATATAATTAAGCTTAGGATAGTTTTTGTTTTTGGAATCATTCTAAATAACTAAAACTATTTGTTAGATACTTGTTTTTATAAGCATATTTGCAAACGTTTTTTTACGAAAATGTAGTAATGTTTTGATAAAAATTCGACTCTAAGAATCGAAAGTTTATTAATAAAATTAAATAAAACATAAAAGGTGTTTGATGTTTTGAATGATTATGGATTTATGTAGTCTATCTTTTTAGAATACATATATTTTAAGCAAACTTTAAAACACTATAAAAATATTTCTATTTATATGAATACCTACCAAGATTACATCAAGGAAATTGAAGAGAGAAAGGATTTAAACCTGCACCCTAAGCCAATTGATGGAGGTGAATTGCTTGCCGAAATTATAGCTCAAATTAAAGATACAGATAATGTTTATAGAGAAGATTCTCTTAACTTCTTTATTTATAATGTTTTGCCGGGTACAACAAGTGCTGCTGGTGTTAAGGCTAAATTCTTAAAGGAAATCATCCTTGGAGAAGCTATTGTTAAAGAAATTACGTCTGATTTTGCTTTTGAGCAATTGTCACATATGAAGGGAGGTCCTTCTATTGATGTATTACTTGATTTAGCATTAGGGAACGATGTAGCTATTGCTAGAAAAGCTGTCGAGGTACTCAAAACTCAAGTCTTCCTTTATGAGGCAGATACGGCTCGTTTGGAGGATGCTTATAAAACAGGAAATGAAATAGCCAAAGAGCTTATAGAAAGTTATGCTCAGGCAGAATTTTTTACAAAATTGCCAGAAATTGATGAAGAGATCGAGGTAGTAACTTACATAGCTGGTGTAGGTGATATTTCTACAGATTTACTTTCTCCTGGTGGTGATGCACATTCCAGATCAGATCGAGAACTACATGGTCAGTGTATTTTTGAGCATAATAAAGACATGCAAAACGAACTTTTGGCATTGCAAGACAAACATCCAGATAAGCGTGTGATGTTAATTGCAGAAAAGGGAACTATGGGAGTAGGTTCTTCAAGAATGTCAGGGGTAAATAATGTAGCTTTGTGGACAGGTATTAAATCAAGTCCATACGTTCCATTTATTAATATAGCTCCAGTAATTGCAGGAACAAATGGGATTTCTCCTATATTTTTAACAACAGTTGGCGTAACAGGAGGTATTGGTATTGACCTTAAAAACTGGGTTAAGCAAAAAGATACTGAAGGAAAGACTATTGTTGATGAAGATGGAGAGCCAATTTTAAAACAAATGTATTCAGTAGAAACAGGTACTGTACTAACTATTAATACGAAAACTAAAAAGCTTTATAAAGAAGGAAAAGAGGTAAAAGATATTTCTACTGCACTAACTCCTCAGAAAAAGGAGTTCATTAAAGCTGGGGGGTCTTATGCTGTTGTTTTTGGTAAAAAATTACAAACAATTGCATGTAAAATTTTAGGAATTGATGTTCCTCAAGTATATGCTGCTTCAAAAGAAATTTCTATTGAAGGACAAGGATTAACAGCCGTAGAAAAAATATTTAATAAAAATGCAGTAGGAACTACACCAGGTAAAACTTTACATGCTGGGTCAGATGTTCGTGTTGAAGTAAATATTGTAGGATCGCAAGATACTACAGGTTTAATGACTTCTCAGGAATTAGAAAATATGGCTGCTACCATAATTTCTCCAATTGTTGATGGGGCATACCAATCTGGTTGTCATACCGCTTCTGTATGGGATGATAAATCCAAAGCAAATATTCCTAGACTAATGAAGTTTATGAATGATTTTGGTTTAATTACAGCACGTGATCCTAAAGGGAAATACCATGCAATGACAGATGTAATTCACAAAGTACTTAATGATATAACTATTGATGATTGGGCAATTATCATAGGAGGTGATTCTCATACACGTATGTCTAAAGGAGTTGCTTTTGGTGCAGATTCAGGAACTGTGGCTTTAGCTTTGGCTACTGGTGAAGCTTCTATGCCTATTCCAGAATCGGTTAAAGTTACTTTTAAAGGAGAAATGAAGAGCTATATGGACTTCCGTGATGTGGTTCATGCTACTCAAGAGCAAATGCTGTCTCAATTTGGTGGCGATAATGTATTCCAAGGTAGAATTATCGAGGTGCATCTTGGAACACTTACAGCTGATCAGGCTTTTACATTTACCGATTGGACAGCCGAAATGAAAGCGAAAGCTTCTATTTGTATTTCTGAAGATGAAACTTTAATCGAATCCTTAGAAATTGCTAAAGGTCGTATCCAGATCATGATCGAAAAGGGAATGGATAACGAAAAGCAAGTACTTCAAGGTTTGATTGATATTGCTAACAATAGAATTGCCGAAATTAGATCAGGTAAAAAGCCAGCTTTAGCTCCAGATGCCAATGCGAAGTATTATGCAGAAGTAGTTATTGATCTGAATAAGATTGCAGAGCCAATGATTGCGGATCCAGATGTGCATAACGAAGATGTTTCTAAGCGTTATACACATGATACTATTAGACCTTTATCATTCTATGAGGGGACTAAAAAAGTAGATTTAGGTTTTGTAGGATCTTGTATGGTGCATAAAGGAGATATGCAGATATTAGCACAAATGTTGAAAAATATTGAAGCACAACAAGGTCAGGTTAAATTTAATGCACCTTTGGTGGTTGCTCCTCCAACATATAATATTGTTGATGAATTAAAAGAAGAAGGAGATTGGGAGGTATTACAAAAATACTCTGGATTTGAATTCGATGATAGTGCACCAAAAGGTTTAGCACGTACTAAATATGAAAACATGTTATATTTAGAACGTCCTGGATGTAATCTATGTATGGGTAATCAAGAAAAAGCAGCACCAGGTGACACGGTAATGGCTACTTCGACACGTTTATTTCAGGGAAGAGTGGTTAAAGATTCTGGTGAGAAAAAAGGAGAATCTTTATTGTCATCTACTCCAGTAGTGGTATTGTCTACAATTTTAGGAAGAACTCCTACAATGGAAGAATATGAAGCCGCTGTTGATGGAATTGTGTTAACTAAGTTTAAGCCATCTCAAAAGCAATTAGTGAGATAATTACTTTGTTATTAATAATAATTTATAGGCCCAAGTGATCAACTTGGGCTTTTTTATGTCTGTTCTGTAGTGTTTTTGAATGCTAAAAATGTGAATTAGATATAATAAAAAGAGGTCAATCCGATTGAAATTCAATAAAATTTCACCTTGTAAATCCTCTTTTTTGTATCAAAATGGCCCTTTTCGGTTCAGTTTCTATAAAAAATCGCTTGAATTGACAATTTTTGTGGTTGAATAAAATGATGTCGAACTCAAGTTAAAAAGTAATATTGAGTCCGTAGATATAATTCAAATCTGCTTTAAGAATTTATTTTAATTTCGTATATTATAAGCTAAAATATACCTAAAAATGGCATTCGATATAAATATGATCAAAAAGGTTTATGATCAAGTTGCTGAACGTGTAGATAGTGCACGAGAAGTTGCTGGTAAACCATTAACATTGGCGGAAAAAATTCTTTATGCTCACCTTTGGGAAGGGAAAGCTAACAAGGCATTTGTAAGGGGTAAGGACTATGTAGATTTTGCTCCAGATCGTATTGCTTGTCAAGATGCAACAGCTCAAATGGCATTGTTGCAATTTATGCAAGCAGGAAAAAATAAAGTAGCTGTACCAACTACAGTGCATTGTGACCACTTAATACAAGCGAAAGAAGGTGCGGTAACAGACTTAAAAAATGCCAATAGCGTTAGTAGTGAAGTATTCAGTTTTTTAGAATCCGTTTCCAATAAATACGGTATTGGTTTTTGGAAGCCTGGTGCGGGAATCATTCACCAAGTAGTATTAGAAAATTATGCTTTTCCTGGAGGAATGATGATCGGTACAGATTCGCATACCGTAAATGCAGGAGGCTTAGGTATGATAGCCATTGGTGTAGGTGGTGCCGATGCTGTTGATGTAATGGCAGGCATGGCTTGGGAGCTTAAATTCCCTAAATTAATCGGTGTTAAATTAACAGGTAAATTATCAGGTTGGACGGCACCAAAAGATGTCATCTTAAAAGTAGCAGAAATACTTACTGTAAAAGGAGGTACTGGTGCTATTGTTGAATATTTTGGACCAGGTGCCTTATCAATGTCGTGTACAGGAAAAGGAACTATCTGTAATATGGGAGCCGAGATCGGAGCTACTACTTCAACATTTGGGTATGATGAGTCTATGGAACGTTACTTGCGCTCTACAGATCGTGCCGATGTAGCTGATGCCGCCAATGCGGTAAAAGAACATTTAACCGGAGATGCAGAAGTATATGCCAATCCAGAACAATATTTTGATGAGGTAATTGAAATTAATTTGTCAGAACTCGGACCACTATTAAACGGACCATTTACACCAGATTTGTCAACGGCTGTTGGAAAACCAATGACCGAAAAAGCGACTAAAAATGAGTGGCCATTACAAGTTGAATGGGGATTAATAGGTTCATGTACAAACTCATCTTATGAAGATCTTTCTAGAGCTTCATCAATTGCACAGCAGGCTCTTGATAAGGGAATTAAAATGAAAGCAGAATTGGGAATCAACCCAGGTTCAGAACAAGTTAGGTATACTGCTGACCGAGATGGAATTCTTGGAATTTTTGAAAAATTAGATGCTAAAATATTTACTAATGCATGCGGCCCATGTATTGGGCAATGGGCAAGATATAGTGATCCTAAAAATGCACCAAAAAATAGTATAGTACATTCATTTAATAGAAATTTTGCAAAACGTGCTGATGGGAACCCAAATACACATGCTTTTGTAGCGTCACCAGAATTAACAGCTGCAATTGCAATTTCAGGACGTTTAGATTTTAACCCATTAACAGATAAGTTACTTACCGAAAATGGAGAAGAAGTGATGTTTGATGAGCCAACTGGTTGGGAATTACCACCAAAAGGTTTTGATGTTAAGGATAATGGATACTTAGCGCCAGTTAAAGATGGTAGTGGTGTAAATGTAGCAGTAAGCCCAACTTCAGAAAGGTTGCAATTACTTACGCCGTTTGAGCCTATCGGTAATACAATTAAAGGGGCTAAATTATTAATTAAAGCTTATGGTAAATGCACCACAGATCATATTTCTATGGCCGGACCATGGTTGCGTTTTCGAGGCCATTTAGATAATATTTCTAATAACTGTTTAATTGGTGCGGTTAATGCTTTTGGTAAAAAAACAAATCTTGTTAAAAGTCAGTTAACTGGCGATTTAGGAGCAGTGCCAGATACAGCTCGTGCATATAAAGCAGCAGGAGTACCAAGTATTGTTGTCGGTGACCATAATTATGGTGAGGGCTCTTCAAGAGAGCATGCGGCAATGGAGCCGCGCCATATAGGTGTTGTAGCGGTTATTGTAAAATCCTTTGCACGAATTCATGAAACAAATTTGAAAAAGCAAGGGATGTTAGGATTAACTTTTGCTAACGAAGCTGATTATAATCTAATTTTAGAGGATGATACATTTAATTTTATTGATTTAGATGTATTTGCTCCAGGTAAACAACTTACACTCGAAGTGGTTCATGCGGATGATAGTAAAGATGTAATTATGTTGAATCATACGTACAATCAATCTCAAATAGATTGGTATAATGAAGGTTCTGCACTAAATTTGATTAAAAGGCAAAACGCTTAATTATAGATTTTTATATATCGCCATTCAAATAGTGATACTCATAAAAAAGCCATTTCATAATTTTTGAAGTGGCTTTTTTATGATTGAATTAGTCTAAATTTATTTCAATTAACGTGAGTTTGAAATTTTGTTTTAACCAGCTTTATATTAAAACTTGATGTGATATGATTTACAGATAAGAATTTCTAAGGCATAATGCATGTTTAATAGTACTATTCCTTCAAATAAAACTACGATTCATTATAATAAATATTAAGTTGTAAGGGTTTTATATCTTAAACGACAAAATTTTAACAACACCCTAACTTATAACAACTCAATTGCTATGGATTCGATATGGTATTGCGAACAAACTAATATGTTTTCGTTATTGTGTCCTCATAAGCTCAAAGCTTTTAAAAAGGAACACGAATTCACTAATTATAAAAAAAAAGAATATATTTATTTTGAGCAGGATGCTGCTCATAAAATTTATCTTATTGCTAAAGGAAAAGTCAAAGTAGGTTATTATGATGAAAATGGAAATGAAATCATAAAAGCAATACTTTCAAAAGGAGAATTATTTGGCGAAAAAGCCATATTAGGTGAAGATAAAAGAACCGAATTTGCTCAAGCTGTAGATGTAGGAGCATCTATTTGCCCTGTAGGGGTAGAAACAATGCATGACTTAATGCGAACTAATAAAGATTTCAGCATGAAAATTTATAAGTTTTTGGGTATGCGTTTTAAAAAAATGGAACGACGTTTACAACTATTATTATTTAAGGATACTAAAACACGATTACTAGAATTTTTAGAAGAATTGAAAGAAGATTATGGCTATTGTTGCCCTAATACAGGCTTAATGATGGTTAAACATCCTTATACTCAAAAAGATATAGCAAGTTTAATTGCTACGTCAAGACCTACTTTGAATATTTTATTAAATGAATTGCAAGAAAGTAATCAGCTCAGTTTTAAGAGAAACCATATTATTTTTCAATAAAGGCATATTTTTTTATGCTAATGTTAGCTGGCTAACACATGATTTTAGTGGCATATAATATTTTTGTTTAAAACATAAAAAAAATATTATGAAATTTAGAACACTAATTTATGGTGTTGCTGTTTTATCAGCATTTGCAATTTCTTGTGATAGTGATGATGATAGTACACCAAAAGATGAACCAGAAGAAGTAGTAGTTGATGTTCCTACAGGAGAGATAACACAAGCGAATGTAAATTTAAATATTGCAGGCCTTGAACCTTTAGGAGATGATTTTGTTTACGAAGGTTGGTTAATTGTAGGAGGTAGCCCAATAAGTACAGGTAGATTTACTGATCCTGAGTTAAAGTCACAGGAGGTAAATAAGTTGTTATTGGAAATGGCAAGTGCATATGTTTTATCTATTGAACCAGCTAATGAAACTGGGGATGATTTAGTAAAACCTGCGCCAACTAAATTATTTAGAGCTGAATTTACAGAAGGTAGTAATACTGCTGCTATTAGTTACAAAACGATTAATGAAAAGTTTGCAGATTTAGAAGTGACAAAAACGGAGATTTCAGGTAAATTCTTTTTAAGAACACCAACAGATGATACTACAAATGCAATGAATGATGAAGCAGGTGTATGGTTTGGTACTCCGGGAACAATGCCACCAGCAGCAAGTTTAGAATTGCCAGTTTTAGGTGAAGATAGTGGATGGAAATACGAAGGTTGGGCTGTAGTTGAAGTTGATGGAAAAATGGTGCCTTACTCTACAGGTACGTTTAGCGATCCTAAAGCAGCAGATGATAATGCAGAAAGTTCTGAATTTAAAGGAAACGACAATCCAGGACCACCAATTCCAGGAGAGGATTTTATTAATAATTTAGAAGATACAGGTTTTTCAGGTGGAGCAGATTTAAAAGGAGCTACTATTGTAATTTCATTAGAGCCTTTTCCAGATAATGATCCCAAACCGTTTACGTTAAAACCTCTTGTTGGTATGGCAGCGCAAGAAACTGCGCCAACTGCTTATGATTTTGGAGAGAACTTAATATCATTCCCTACAGGTACAATAACTCGATAACTCTAACAATTGCTGTGAGAATGATTGGAGACCGTATGAATTATTTCATACGGTTTCCTTATTTATACATGCTTTTAAATCGAATTATCTGATTTTGATTCAAAATATTCGGATGGTGAGGTGCCTATTAAATTTTTAAATGATTTATTGAATGTGGTTTTAGAATTAAATCCAGCTTCCTGCGCCAAGCCATAAAATGTAAATTGTTTAGCGGAATCAGTTTTTGCAAGATTAATAAACTCTTGAATACGATGGTAATTTACGTATTCAAAAAAGTTCATCCCTATATTTTCATTTAATAGTCTAGCCAATTCAGGACTATTTACACCCAGCATTTCAGCTAGTTCAGTTTTTAAAAGTTTCGAATTTAAATGTGGCTTTTTTTCTAGCATAAGCTGATCAAGTTTGTCTTTAAGGATATTCATATCCTGAATACTTAATTTGGACTGCGCGTATTTTTGTTTTTTTAAATCTGGGGTTACTCGCAATACTTCTGGATATAGCATACTGTAGTACGTAATAAATAAAACGATTAGAGTAAGCACTATCCAAATATAAGGTCTGGCATTGCGTTCTAGCGTATCGAAACCTAAAAAGCTAGTTGTGTATAATACAAGCCAAATTCCTAAAGAAATTCCTATAACTAGTAATAAATTATTGATAAATCGCGCTCTTATTTCATAAGAAACCTCATTTTTAAGATTATGCATAAATGAAGTAAAAACATTCCACGCAAGTATCCAATAGGTAATATTAACTATTAGACCAAATGCATGGCAAGTATAAATTACACGAATTAGTTCCCCTGTTTTTATTCGTTGACTAATACTGTCGTCATTCGGAACTATAAAATAAATTATTATAAAAACAAAATAGGCAAAGCCAGGTATGTAATGAACTAGATTTTGTTTATTAGGAGGAATTTTTTGCAAAGTAGCTCTAGTAAATAAAAATAAAGTGGGGCCAAAAAGTAAAGTCGATAATTCTGAAAGAGCAATAAACCTAAAATTAGGTCCCCAATAGCCTGTATTGTAAATTACTTTTCCGAGTAAACCAACGGAAAGTGTGGCTATTAAAAAAGCCATAAATCCATTAATGTGTCTTCTTTTTTTTGATGAAAAAAAATAAATGACTAATAGAAGTAAACTCTGGAAAAATCCAAAATAAACTAACTGATTTAATAAGGTTTTCATAAATTTAATTTAATACAGAGTTTTATAAAAATAACAGACTAAACTCAAGTTAACAACTTATCTTATTTTACATTGCAATTACCATATTTAATTGATTACAAATTGATGAATATTTTTTAATGTACTGTAAGCTTCTAATGGATGTTTTTTTGCAAATGATTTAAAGCTTGCTTTATTTTTCCACTCGATAATAAAAAATAGATCGGGATTATAATTGTAGCCCAAAGGCGAAGTACCTTTATTTAATTCTATAATAAACTGACCACCTGCTTTTTCTATTTCACTTTTCCATTGCGAAACAAAGTTAGAAAATGAAGTAGCATCTTTTTTCCAAAAAGAAGTAACCGTATTTAGTTTTTTTGTGTTTACAGAAAATTCAATGTCTTTTGGAGCTTCGTAATAAGTTAGTCCAAAATAAGTAAAAAGTTTTCTGCGTTGTTTGTGGAAATCAGGAACCTTGGTAGTAATATTTTTTATAAAATTTTCACGTTTTTCTTTATTATCCCATTTTCCGAAATATAAATTGTATGGCATATGATTTCCTAAAGTATGTTTGGTTATTCCAAAACTTGCTTGGGGTTGGTATGAGTATTCAAAAGCAATTGGAAAAGCTGTTTTTTTATAACGTTCAAATATTGTTTTTGAATTTGGAGTTAGACTTAATAGTAAAATATCTATAATTTCCCCTTTCTTATATGAAAATGATCGGAGGTGATTTTGAGCAGAAAGGTTTAAAAAGGTTACTGTAAAAATGAATAAAAATACTTTTGAAGTTTTCATAATTATAAGTTTAAATTTTATAAAAAACAAAAGAATAAGATTGTTACTTAGTGAACAAAAAATGAGGGCCTGTATGGGTGCGCATACAGTATATGTACCGTAATTACTGCAAATAAGAGCAAAACGTATAAACATTTTTTAATTAGAACAATTTGTTATTTAAAATCGTGTGAGGTAAAAAAACAAAAAAGAGGTTAATATTTTTTATTAAATCTTTAGTTATTAATCTAGTTTTAATATTAAATCATTGAATGTGAAAAGTATATTTTAATAAGAGAGATCATCTTAAATTAAGAGTATTCTCAAATTGAATGTTGAACTTTTGTCAAATCAAATAAAATAGTAGGTGATATAACATTTTAATTTTTTTTTAGGATTTGGAAACCGTAATTAAAATACATTTGTAATACTGTTATAAAGCCCTATCTATGCGAAAAATTATCCTTTCTATTCTTGGAATTTTATTAATTGTAGGATCTTTTTTATATGCAAAAAAATTAATAGCGAATAAAAAAAAGCCAAAGCCAATATCTGAAAGAGTAGTCAAAACTGTTTTTACAGAAACGGTTACTAATAAAACGGTAAATATAGTTATTCCGGCAAGTGGTAATTTGGTAGCAAAACGCCGTATCGAATTGTTTTCGGAAGTACAAGGGATTTTTAAAACTGGAAATAAATTATTTAAGCCTGGTCAAAAATTTACTAAAGGACAAACACTTATTCATATTGATGCTAATGAGTATTATGCAAGTGTACAGTCGGCAAAAAGTAATTTATACAATTCGGTAGCAGCCATTATGCCAGATTTAAGACTGGATTTTCCAGAGGTGTTTCCTAAATGGCAATCGTATTTAGCTTCATACGATTTAACCAAATCAACTCCAGAATTACCAAAAACAGCATCTGAAAAAGAAAACTATTTTATTTCGGGGCGAGGCATAATTGCGAATTATTATAATGTTAAAAATTTAGAACAACGACTTTCTAAATACATATTAAGAGCCCCTTTTACAGGGATTTTAACAGAGGCTTTGGTAACAGAAGGATCATTAATTAGAAATGGTCAAAAATTAGGAGAATTCATCGATACTTCAGTATACGAAATGGAAATAGCAATTAGCGAATCTTTAGTTGGCTTTCTTAAAATAGGAAAAAAAGTAGCGTTAACTAATTTGGATAAAACCAAAGAGTATACAGGAACTATTTCTAGAATTAATGGAAATATTGATAATACAACTCAAACTATAACTATTTATATTGAAGTAAAACATCCAGATTTAAAAGCAGGAATGTTTTTAGAAGCGAAGGTGGATGCAAGAGAAGAAAAAGAAGCCATTGAAATCAACCGAAATTTATTGCAAGAAAACAATCAAATATATGTAGTTAAAGATAGCATCTTAGATCTTTTGGATGTAAAGCCAGTTTATTTTTCTGATAAAAAGGTGGTGTTAAAATCAATACCAAATAATACGATTATTTTAAAAAGACCAGTGCCAGGAGCTTATGCAGGTATGATTGTAAAGCCATACGAGGCTAATAATTCACAAAAAAATAAGTAAACTATGAAAAAGATTATTACTTATTTTATTCGGTATCATGTAGCGGTAAATGTATTTATTCTTGCTTTTGTAGTTTTTGGAATTATTGGAATAAAGTCTTTAAAATCTTCTTTCTTTCCTTTAATAGAATCTAAAATTATTTCGGTTTACATTACTTATCCAGGAGCATCACCTCAGGAAATCGAAGAAGGAATTACGTTAAAAATAGAAGATAACTTAAAAGGACTACGAGGTATTGATCGAGTTACCTCGGTTTCGCAAGAAAATAGTGGGGTAATTACTGTCGAAATTGAAAAAGGCAAAAATATTGATTTCATGCTTTTGGAAATTAAAAATGCAGTAGATAGGGTGCCTTCATTTCCTACAGGGATGGAACCATTAATTGTAGCAAAGCGAGAAGAGGTAAGGCAAACCATTACTTTTGCCTTAAGTGGCGAAAATGTGCGTTTAGCAACATTAAAACAAATTGGCCGTCAAATTGAAAATGATTTACGCGCCATTGATGGTATTTCTCAAATAGAAATTGAAGGTTACCCAGAGGAAGAAATTGAAATAGCCGTAAACGAAGCAAGTTTATTAGCCTATAATATTACATTTACCGATGTGGCTCAGTCTGTAAGTAATTCTAATATATTAGTTACAGGGGGTAACATTAAAACCGATGTTGAAGAATATTTAATTCGTGCCAATAGCCGTTCGTATTATGGAGCAGAATTGCTAAATACTATAGTAAAAGCTTCACCAAGCGGAAAAACCATACGATTAAAAGATATTGCTGTTGTCAGAGACCGATTCTCTGAAACACCTAATGCTTTGTTCTTTAATGAGCAATTGTCATTGGCAATTACGGTTACAAGTACAAATAATGAAGATTTAATTTCTTCTGCTGATAAGGTTAAGGAGTATATTAGAACTTACAATCAAAAATATAACAACGTTCGTTTGGATGTGGTAAGGGATTTATCATTTACATTAAATCAACGTACAGAATTACTTACCGAAAATGCTATTGTGGGTATGATTTTAGTACTCCTATTTTTATCAGTGTTTTTAAATACGCGATTGGCATTTTGGGTGGCTTTTGGGTTGCCAATTTCTTTTTTAGGAATGTTCATATTTGCCAGTTCATTTGATGTGACGATCAATGTACTTTCGCTTTTCGGAATGATCATTGTTATTGGGATTTTGGTGGATGATGGTATTGTAATTGCCGAAAATATTTACCAACATTACGAAAAAGGAAAGACGCCCATACAAGCAGCTATTGATGGAACAATGGAAGTAATTCCGCCAGTAGTTTCAGCTATTATCACTACACTTTTGGCTTTTTCATTGTTCTTATTTTTGGATAGTCGTATTGGTGAGTTTTTTAGTGAAGTTTCGGTAGTGGTCATTTTAACTTTGGTGGTTTCATTAGTCGAAGCTTTAATTATTTTGCCCGCTCACTTAGCGCATTCAAAAGCATTACAACAACAAGTTGAAGAAAAGAACCCTTCTAAAATGAAGCAATTTTTTACTAAAATGAGAATCATTAATACGTATGGAGATCGTTTTATGAATGCGTGCAGAGATAAAGTTTATAGTCCTGTGTTGGATTTTGTACTTCGATATAAAATATTAGCCTTAGGAGTATTAGTCTCATTTTTAGTATTAACATTTGGGGCAATTGGTGGTGGTATAATTGGGGTAACACTATTTCCTTCAATAGCAAGTGATCGAGTTACCATCGAATTGGAAATGCCTAAGGGAACCAATGTAAAAATTACAGATTCAATTATTTCGATGATTGAAAAAAAATCTTTTATAGTTAACAAAGAGCTTACGGATGAATATTTGAAAGATACAGGTAAAGATTTATTCGAAAACACCATAGTTCAAATTAATAGTAGCTCAAGTGCTCGATTGCAAATAAACCTCCTTCCGGGAGAAGAGCGACCCGATGCTATAAAATCAACTTTGGTAGCTAATAAACTAAGAGAATTGGTTGGTCCAGTAATAGGAACAGAACGTTTGGTATTTGGGTCTGGTGGTAATTTTGGTGGTAGTCCAGTATCTGTTTCTTTGCTAAGCAATAATATCAAGGAATTAAAAGGAGCTAAAAATGAATTGAAAAAAGTGTTAGAAACTAATCCATTGTTAAAGGATGTGGTAGACAATGATCCTGCGGGTATTAAAGAAATTCGTTTGGAATTAAATGAAAGTGCATATTTATTAGGGCTCGATTTACAAACGGTAATGAGTCAAATAAGAGCAGGTTTTTTTGGCTTGCAGGCACAACGCTTTCAAAGGGGGCAGGACGAAATTAGAGTTTGGGTTAGGTACGATGAAACGAATCGAAATTCAATAACTAATCTAGATAATATTCGCATTCAAACACCTAATGGCAAAGGCGTTTTTTTAAAAGATATTTCTACATATTCCATAGTTAGGGGAGATGTGGCAATAAATCACCTAGAGGGACAAAGAGAAATTCAAGTTTCGGCAGATTTAAAAGACCCTAGTTCCAGTGCTACTGATATTTTAACCGATATTAAAGCAACTACTATAAAGGAATTGCAATCGAAATATCCAACTATTACTACATCTTTCGAAGGGCAAAATAGAGAAGCTTCAAAATTAGGAAAGTCTTTAAAACAAGCCGGAGGGGTTATCTTGCTTTTAATTTATATCACCATAGCTTTTACTTTCAGGAGTTACAGTCAGCCATTTTTGTTACTGTTATTGGTACCATTTAGTTTAACAGCTGTGGCATGGGGTCATTGGCTATTAGGTTTTTCAGTCAATGTTTTATCACTTTTAGGAATTATAGCCTTGATCGGTATTATGGTTAACGATGGCTTGGTGTTAATAGGTAAGTTTAATGCCAATTTAAAAGAGGGAATGTCATTTGATCTAGCACTGTCCGAAGCTGGAAAATCACGTTTCCGAGCCATTTTTTTAACCTCACTAACAACGGTAGCAGGTTTAGCTCCGCTATTGTTAGAAAAAAGTAGACAAGCCCAATTTTTAAAACCGATGGCCATATCCATTTCTTTTGGAATAGCTTATGCCACTATTTTAACACTTTTGATATTACCATTATTCTTATCATTTAGTAACGCTATAAAAAAGAATTTTAAATGGTTGGCAACAGGAAATAAAATAAGTAAAGAAGAAGTTGAACGCGCAATTATTGAACAGCATGAAGCAGATCATTAAAAAACAGACTATTTGCGGACTTATTTTATTCTTTAGTTGTTTTGGAAGAATAATAACAGCGCAAGAATTATTAACACCAAGAGAGGCTATAAAGTTAGCTTTAGAACATAATTATGGAATAAAATTAACAAAAAACAATGTCGAAGTAGCTGAAGTAAATGCAGCTATTTTAAATTCGGGTTACTTACCAACTTTAACTGCTAGCGGAGGAGCTACATTTAATAGAGATAATATTGAGGCAGACTTTTCAAACGGAGAGTCAACTTCATTGGATGGAGCAGAAAGTTCTCGTTATAATGCTTCGTTAGATTTAAATTATACCTTATTTGATGGTCTTGGAAGATTTTATAATTACAAACGTTTAAAAGAGCAATACAAATTATCAGAATTAGAAGCTAGAGGAACTATAGAAAATACGGTAGAACAATTGTTTTCGGTGTATTATAATGTGGCTCAATTGATTCGGAATATTGAAGCGAATAAGGAATCATTAAAAATTTCAAAAGAACGTTTGACCAGAGCAACATATCAATTCGAATATGGGCAAAACACAAAACTAGGTGTGCTTAATGCTGAGGTAGATATTAATAATGATACCGTAAGTTTTATTACAACTAAACAACAACTTATTAATGCAAAACGAGACTTAAACTTTATTTTAGGTAATGTATTAGATCAAGAATTTGAAATTAATCCCGATATTAAATTTACTTCAATTATTAAGAAGGATGAGTTGTTAGAAAAAACAAAATCTCAAAATGTAAACTTATTGCGGGCAAATAAAAATATTGAGATTGGACAATATGCTATTAATTTGAATAAAGGCGCTTATTTACCAACTGTTGGTTTAGTAGGGTCTTACGGGTGGAATCAAAATGATAATAATTCGGCATCGTTTGTAGCAGTATCAACGACTACAGGTTTATCGGGAGGCGTAAATTTACGATGGAATTTATTTGATGGAGGAGGTGCCATTACAAGGGTTAAAACTGCCAAGTTAAATCTTGAAAATCAAGAACTGCAAAAAAAACAATTAGCATTGAGTGTGGAACGTAATTTTAATAATGCTTGGGATGATTACGAAAATAAATTATTAGTATACAACATACAGGAGCAAAACATTATAACAGCAACAAATAATTTTAACCGTACCGAAGAAAAATTTAAAATAGGTCAAGTTAATTCTATCGAATTTAGGCAAGCGCAACTAAACTTATTAAATGCTGAATTAAGCCGAAATCAAGCCAAATACCAAGCCAAACTAGCTGAGCTAAGAATTCTAAGAATTAGTGGCGAGTTGTTGAATACGGAGTTTTAGTTAACGTGAATTTGATATAATTTTATTCAACTATCAAATTGTCAATTCGAGTGATTTTCGATAAAAAATTGTATCGAGAAAGGCATTTTTGATACGAAAAAGATGATCCTCGATATAAAATTCTTACTGAATTTCACTTGAATTGACATCTTTTTCTTAAATCGAACTCACATTAATTAGGTAAAGAAGATTTAGTAGTAAATCTTTTAAAACAACGATCCCTGAATCGTTCGATTAGGATCATCAGGTATTTTCAAATCAAGTTTTAATTCATTATTCAACTTTTTTATCAAATAAGCGGATAAAAGCGGGGATTCTACTTCTAAATTTTGATGTACAAAAAAGTGAATCGCTGCTATGCCTTGATGTTTCCATTCAATAATTCGGGAGACCCAATCGTCCAAACGAGTATAGTCACTGCTATGATTAGCGCCTACGTACCTAACAAATGCTTCGCTATTTGTTAAGCGCATGTGTAGTAAATCTCTGCGTCCAGCGGTGTCGGTAATAATATTTGAAATATTATTTTCCTCAAATAATTGATACAATTCAGCACTAATTGTTGAGTCATTATACCAATCGGTGTGTCGTAATTCTACGGCAAGAGCTAACTCCTTTGGCCAATTTTCAATAAAATGAATAAGTCTATTAAAATCTTTAGGAGCAAAATTACTGTGCATTTGCAAAAAAGTGGTGCCTAATTTTTCTTTTAACTTAATTGCTGAATTGATATAATTGTCAACATAAATTTGGGCTTCAGGTTTTAAGCGCTCAAAATGTGAAATATTTTGAACTAGTTTGGGGAAAAATTTGAAATTATCAGGTGTTTTATCATACCATTTTTGGAATTGCTCAGGCGGAAAAATTCTGTAAAATGTAGCATTTAGTTCAATAGCATTAAATTGTTTGGAATAATACCTCAATTCATCTTTAGTGCCTTTAGGGTAAAAACCTTTTAAATCTTGTTTATTCCATTTTGCACATCCAACATGTAATTTGAATTGGTTGCTTTTGTTTTTAGCAAGTACATTTGCAGTACCAGAATGATCTTTAGGTAAAACAAAATCAATTTTTTCTGGATGGGTAACTTTTCCAAATTGCATAAGTATTTTTTAAGAATGAGTGCTTATGGATTCATATTCAAATGTATTGATAAATTCAAATTATTAATTATAGGAAGTCAATAATTATTTGCATTTCGAAATTGTTTGAGGAATACTTTTTAAAAAAGATAAAGTATTAAAAGAATCTTATTTTTTTAGAAGTTTATTTTTAAATTCTTATCTATTTAAACGATTGGATATTCGTATTTTTACCGACAGAAAATTAATTAAAAAAATATAAAATGAAAGTAACTGTAGTAGGTGCAGGTGCCGTAGGGGCAAGTTGTGCAGAATATATTGCTATTAAAAACTTTGCTTCGGAAGTAGTAATTTTAGATATTAAAGAAGGTTATGCAGAAGGAAAAGCAATGGACTTGATGCAAACAGCTTCGTTGTTAAATTTTGATACTCAAATCGTAGGTAGTACTAATGATTACGCTAAAACAGCAGGATCTGAAGTGGCTGTCATTACTTCGGGTATTCCTCGTAAACCAGGAATGACTCGTGAAGAATTGATTGGTATTAATGCCGGAATTGTAAAGCAAGTTTCAGAAAACTTAATTAAGCACTCTCCAAATGTAATTATTATAGTTGTGAGTAATCCAATGGATACGATGACTTATTTAGTGCATAAAACTACTGATCTTCCTAAAAACCGTATTATTGGTATGGGTGGCGCTTTAGACAGTGCGCGTTTTAAATACCGTTTGGCAGAAGCTTTAGAGGCACCTATTTCTGATATTGATGGAATGGTAATTGGTGGACATAGTGATAAAGGAATGTTGCCTTTAACTCGTTTAGCTACACGTAACAGTGTAAAAGCTTCTGAGTTTTTATCAGCGGAACGTTTAGAGCAGGTTGCTGCCGATACTAAAGTTGGTGGAGCTACATTAACCGGATTGTTAGGGACAAGTGCTTGGTATGCACCAGGTGCGGCTGTGTCATCTATGGTACAAGCTATAGTTTGTGATCAAAAGAAAATGTTTCCATGTTCAGCATTACTAGAAGGAGAATATGGAATGAGTGATATTTCAATTGGTGTACCTGTGTTATTAGGTAAAAATGGTATCGAAAAAATTGTTGAAATCGAATTAGATGAAGCAGAAAAAGCTAAATTAACTGAAAGTGCTGAAGGAGTGCGTAAAACAAACGGATTACTTGAGTTGTAATTGATAAGTTAATTATAATTTTATTTATTATTAAATAGGTCACCTTATAGGTGGCCTATTTTTGTTTATGCTAGTGTAAAAGCATTTTAATTCTAATAATAATGAACTATAATTGAATAAAAATGTTTTCTTTTTGTGATTTTGGTGTTAAAATATTGATTTGAATACTATTGAATTAGTTAATTTTAAAGATTTTGTTGACTTTTGTAAATAGGGTTAATCTTCAAAAAACAGTTAATTTCGACGAATAAGGTATTTGGTTTATTTTTTTTATAGGTAGTAAAGGACCCTTAAAAATTAAAAATAGCTGTATTTTATTTGGTCAGTTTTATTACAAGTACTTTAAATTAATTTTGCTTAGTTAGTGAGTTGAAAGTCAATTATAGTAGCTGTACAAGTTAATTAGCTGGATAATGATTAAATAATAGCGTATTAGCTTAATTGTTCTATTACAAGAGGTATCGATTTTGTCAAATTAATTATTGTTACTTTATGAAAATGCTCGGCTGAGTTACTTAAAAATAGGGGAATAATGAATTTTATTGGTTGAAATTAGCTTAGGTAAGTGAAAACTTACATAAAACTTATTTAAGCTATATGCTCAAAGCTTTGAAATAAGCGATAAAAAAATAATTGGCGGTTAAATATTGAAAAGTTATATTTGTCCGTTTTAGAAATTACACAAATTAAATTTATTGAAATAATGCAGAATAAAGGACTGATACGAGTATTTGCCATTTTGTTTGGTTTGGTATGTATTTACCAATTATCGTATACATTTATCACAAATGCAAAAGAGGGTGATGCTGAGGCGTATGCTTTTGAAAAATTTGCAGAAGGAACCAAAGATGGTGCACGTTTAAGAGAAAATGCAGAAAGAAAGTTTTTGGATTCTATTGGCAATGATACTATTGCTTTTGGAATTACTTATAATGCTGCAAAAAAGAAAGAGTTAAATAAAGGACTTGACCTTAAAGGAGGAATCAATGTGATTCTTCAAATTTCGGTAAAAGATATTCTTAAGGGATTAGCTAATGAGTCTAAAAATCCAGCATTTAATAAAGCTTTAATTAATGCAGATGCATTACAAAGAGATACCGACGAAGCTTATGTAGAGTCGTTTTTTAAAGCTTTTGATGCATTACCAGATGCAAAATTAGCTTCACCTGATATCTTTTTAACAAAAAACTTAGATGGTATAGTTGAGGATAATATGACTAATGATCAGGTAAAACCTGTGATTCGTAAAAAAATTGACGAGTCTATTGTTTCTGCATTTGAAGTATTGCGTAAGCGTATAGATAAGTTTGGGGTAACACAACCAAATATTCAACGTTTAGGAAATACAGGTCGTATTTTAGTAGAGTTACCAGGTGCAAAAGATATTGAGCGTGTAACTAAATTAGTAACAAGTACTGCTCAGTTAGAGTTTTGGGATGTATACAAAATGGAAGAGATGATCTCTTTTATTAGTCAAGCAAATGCTTTACTACAAGCAGAAACTCCTAAAAAAGAAAAGAAAACAGAAGCAGTTAAAGAGGAAGGTGAAGATAAAAAAGCTATTGATGATTTATTAGCAGATGCAGAAGAGGAAGAAGCTAAAGAAGAAATAGTGAATCCTATTTTTGATTTAATGATACGTGATGCGCGTTCAAAAGTGTATCAAGGAGGACCAGTAATTGCAACAATAGCTAAAAAAGATACGGCTAAATTTAACGCGTATTTAAATTCATCTAAAGTAAGAGCCTTATTAACCGGGCAACAACGTTATACACGTTTTGCATATGGTAAAGCAGAAGAAGGAAGTGAAGTACTTGACTTATATGCGATAAAAGCAAACAGACAGAATAAGCCTGAGCTTTCAGGTAATGTAGTAACTGATGCGCAACAAACCTATACGCAAAGAGGTCAGGTTGCCGTTAGTATGCAAATGAATGGAAAGGGAGCTAAAAAATGGGCAGAAATGACTGGTAGAGCTTCTCAACAACAAAGTCAAATTGCTATTGTACTTGATAATGTAGTGTATTCTGCACCAGGAGTAAGTAGTGGAGCTATTACAGGAGGGCGAAGTGAAATTACAGGGAACTTCGATATTCTTGAAGCAAAAGATTTAGCCAATGTATTACGTGCAGGTAAATTGCCAGCATCGGCTGATATTATTCAAAGTGAAATTGTTGGGCCATCGTTAGGTCAAGAAGCTATTGATAGTGGAGTAATGTCTTTCCTTATCGCCTTAGCTTTAGTATTGATTTGGATGGTATTCTATTACGGTAAGGCAGGAATCTTTGCTGACATTGCCTTAGTAGTAAATATCCTATTTATTTTTGGTGTGTTAGCTGGTTTAAAAGCGGTATTAACACTTCCTGGTATTGCAGGTATTGTATTAACTATTGGTATGTCGGTAGATGCTAACGTACTTATTTTTGAACGTATTCGAGAAGAATTAGCTAAAGGGAAATCGCAAGTTGATGCGATTAAAGATGGATTTAGTAACGCATTGTCTTCTATTTTAGATGCAAATATTACTACCGGATTAACAGGTTTGATCTTATTAGTATTTGGTACAGGGCCAATTAAAGGTTTTGCTACTACTTTATTAATAGGTATTTTAACTTCGTTGTTTACGGCAATTTTTATCACACGTTTATTTATTGATGGGTATGGTAAAAATGGGAAGTCATTAACTTTTTCAACAGGTATTACTAAAAATTGGTTCCGTAACTTCGATATCGAATTTTTAAAGAAGCGTAAGTTAGCTTATGTAATTTCTGGAGTATTAGTGTTAACAGGTTTAATATCATTGTTTACGCAAGGTTTAGATCAAGGTGTGGATTTTGTTGGAGGTAGAACGTATACAGTACGTTTTGCAAATGATGTAAATGCTACTCAAGTTGGAGATGCTTTAGTAAAAGAATTTGGTAGTGCTGAAGCAAAAACTTTTGGAGCAGCAAATCAATTAAAAATTACTACAAAATATAAAATTGAAGAAACAGGTACAGCTGTTGATAATGAGGTGAGAGAAAAACTTTTTAAAGCATTAAAGCCTTATTTATCCAATAGTGTAGATTATAATTTATTTATTTCGGGTAGTGATGAAAAATTAGAAGGTGTAATGTCTTCAATGAAAGTTGGACCTACTATTGCCGATGATATTAAAAAAGCGGCATTTTGGGCTGTATTAGGGTCGTTATTAGTCGTGTTCTTATATATCTTATTGCGTTTTCAACGTTGGCAGTTTAGTTTGGGGGCTGTTGCGGCAGTATTCCATGATGTATTGATTGTATTAGGTATCTTTTCATTATTACATAAAGTTATGCCATTTAACATGGAAATAGATCAAGCATTTATCGCAGCTATATTAACGGTTATTGGATACTCGTTAAATGATACGGTGGTTGTATTTGACCGTATTCGTGAGTTTTTAAATGATCACCAAGATTGGAAATTACAACGTATAGTAGATTCGGCATTGAGTAGTACCTTGAGTAGAACGTTAAATACCTCATTAACTACATTATTAGTGTTAGTTGCAATCTTTATTTTTGCGGCACCGTTAAGAGGCTTTATGTTCTCGTTAATTATTGGAGTAGTAGTAGGAACATATTCATCTTTGTTCATAGCAACACCAATTATGTACGATACTGTAAGTAAAGTTGGGTTAAAGCAAAAGGAGACTAAAGAAGAATTAGAAGGTGTAGAAGCTTAAAAATAATATATAATAATTATTAAAAAGGTCTTAAAACGAAAGTTTTAAGACCTTTTTTTATGTAGTTTACTCAAATGAAATATAATTACTTAATACTGATATTGTTTTGGGCAAATGCAGCTATTTGTTCTACAATAAATCCAAGATTGGAATACAAAATATCCCCAATTTTAATTGAAGGGAAAAATATGCTTCAGGTTAGTTTAAATGTAAAGCCTAATAAAAAAGGCATTACCGAGCTTGCTTATGAAAATAATTTTTGGGGAGAAGAAAATTTATTCAACTGTTTAAAATCAATAAAGACTATAGAAAACTCTGATTTAATTTTGGATAAAGAAAATGGAATAATTAAAATTATCCATAGTAAAAAATTAAAGGAGTTACATATAGTGTATATAATTCAACAAGATGTTGGACAAGGTCTCAAAATAGGAGCAGAATATCGTCCAGTTATTACCAAAAATTACTTTATGAGTTTTGGGCAGTTTTTATTTTTAACCCCCAAAGTAGTAGATGATGAAGATACAAAGTTTGATGTATATATTGAATGGGAAGGGTTTTCTGAAAACTATGTTATTCACAATAGTTTTTCAAGAGGAAAATTAATACAGCGTATTTTTAATATTTCTCCAAAATTGTTTTTAGAGAGTATTTTTGTAGGTGGAGACTACGAGATCAAAAAAATAAAAGCAAAAAACAAGAATGTTTACCTAGCTATGAGGGGTAAATGGGATAATTTCAGTTTTGATCAATTGGCCAGTGTAGCATCGGAAATAGTTAATGTTGCAAATGATTTTTGGGAAAGTGAAGATCTGTCTTATTATACGATAATTCTATCTAATATTAATATAGCTAAAGGTGAAGCAGAAGAATATTCTACAATTACGGGAACAGCACTTACAAATTCTTTTAATGCTGTGGCAACACCTAATATCGAGTTTCCTCAGAGTGTTCTTTTTCATGAATACTTGCATAACTGGATTGGTTTAACTATTAAAAATACTGATGGAGAGGAACAATATTGGTTTAGTGAAGGATTTACTGAATATTATACGGCCAAGTTGATCTCTAAATATAAGGTTAATAATACAGCGAAAAAGGAGTATATATCGATGGTAAATGAAAAAATTAAAAAACATTGGCAATCAAAAGTTAAACATGAACCCAATTCAAAAATTACCTATGATAACTTTTGGGGCGATTTTGATTATCAAGAATTACCATACAACAGAGGTTTTTTATTTGCTTTTTATTTGGATATAAAAATAAATAATGAGTCGAATACTAAGTTTAGTTTAGATGATGTAATGAAGGAGCTTTTAAGGCAGGCCAAACAAAAAGATAAAAAAATAAAAGGCACTTATTTTGTTAAAACTGTCAATAAATTTTTAGACACAAATATTAAGGATGATTTTAACAGTTTTATTACAAATGGAGAGTTAATTCCATTAGAAAGCTTTTTTAAAATAAATAATATTGATTTTAATAGTTCAATAAAAAAAATAAAACGATTAGGTTTAGAGTATGATGGAGATAAAATAGTTAAAGTGATTAAAGGTTTAGGGGCTGAAAAGGCAGGTTTTAAGGTGGGTGATATTTTAATTGATTATGAAAAAAATCCAAAAGCAGGTAGTTTGGCTTTTTACGAAGTATTGAGAAATGGAGAGCCCCAAAAAATTAGCGTAATGCGCGAATCTGAAGAACTAAAGATTCCTCAAATAAAAAACACGATTGAGAATTTGAAAAAATTGAAAGTTTTGCAATAATAAGTATGGCGTTTTATTAGATAATAATTTCAGTTATTTGTGGGGGGCTTTTTATTTATAAGCCTTATGAAAGGTGTTTATCAACCTCTCTAGGCTGGGGTTGTAGTGTTTTTTTAGCATTACTCAATTAAGGCCCTCTCTTAGTAAATTAAATAGAGAATAAAAAAAGAGCGGCAATTTTGCCGCTCTTTAGTTAGTTAATTAGTTAGTGGTTGTTTCTTTTTTACGAATGATTAAATATCATCAAAATTTACATTTGTAAAATCACTAGCGGTTTCGTTAGCAGATGCTGGTTCAAAAGCTGCGGTTTTATCAGATGTTTCGTATGATTTTTGGTAATCCTTTTGATGGCGTTCGCTTATCACTTCAAGACCTTTTTCTTTAATTACATAATCGGTCATCTCGTTTAAGATTTCAGTAAAGCCTTCAAAATCTTCTTTATATAAATAGATTTTGTGTTTTTTATAATGAAAAGAACCATCGTCATTAGTGAATTTTTTACTTTCAGTAATGGTTATGTAATAGTCATCAGCTTTAGTAGCTCTAACGTCAAAAAAATAAGTTCTTCTTCCTGCTCTTAAAACTTTAGAAAAAATTTCTTCTTTCTCCATCGTTCCGTAATCCCCCATAATATTAATTTCTAGTTTTGGTTAATTATTTGTTACTCAAAAATGAAAAAAAAACTCATACAATCAAAAAAAAATTACATTTCTTTTTTTTGAGATTGTTTGTTGTATAAGTCTTGGTAATATCCTTTTTGTGTTGTAAGTGATTGATGGTCACCTTTTTGAATTATTTTTCCGTCTTCAAAAACCAAAATTAAATCAGCATTTTTAACAGAAGAAATTCGATGACTTACAATAATCGACGTTCTTTTTTCTGACAAAGCTTTGAAATTTTTAATGATTTGCTTCTCAGTTTCTGTGTCTACAGCAGATAAACTGTCGTCTAAAAGTAAAATGTTAGGCTTTTTTAATAAAGCACGTGCTATAGATACTCGTTGTTTTTGACCTCCAGATAGGGTAACACCTCTTTCTCCCAATAGGGTTTGGTATCCATTTTTAAAGTTTATGATGTTTTTATCTACCGATGCTATTTTGGCAACTTCAATCATTTCCGATTCGGTGGCATTATTTTTTCCAAAGCAAATATTGTTTTCAATAGTATCACTAAACAAAAAAGCATCTTGAGGAACATAACCAATTTGTGAACGAAAGTTTTGTAAATCGATTTTATTTAACTCAATACCGTCTATCGTAATTTGACCATGAGTTGGGTCATACAAACGCCCAATTAATTCCAATAAAGTTGATTTTCCAGATCCTGTATTGCCTACAATACCGATAGTTTGTCCAGCTTCTATTTCAAAAGAAATATTCGTTAATGCTTGTATTCCAGTATCGGGATAAGTGAAATTTACGTTTTTAAAGGCAATTGCTCCTGCTATTGGGGTTGATATGGCATTTTTGTCGTTTTTAATTTCAGGAACTGTTTCTAAAAATTCATTTATTCTTTTTTGAGAAGCTTCGGCTTGTTGAATAATGGACGAAACCCAACCAACAGTGGCTACAGGCCAGGTAAGCATATTTACAAAAATGATAAATTCAACCAAAATACCAAAATCACTAATTTGACCGTTCAAATATTGTTTGCCACCAATATAAATAACAATGATGTTACTTATGCCAATAAGGCAAACCATTAAAGGAAAAAATAAAGCCTGAACACGAGCTAAATTAATACTTTTTTGTTTGCTCTGGTTGGCAAGTTCATTAAAATCGTTGGTGGTACGCCCTTCAATTTGATACGCTTTTAAAACAGCAATTCCGCTAAAAGATTCTTGTGTAAATGTAGTAAGCCTTGAAAGGTATTCTTGTACAACTGTAGTACGTTTATTAATAGCAACACTTAGGTAATAGACACTTAATGAAAGTATGGGTAGCGGGGCAATAGTATATAAGGTAAGCATTGGAGCTATGCTACTCATGTAAGTAAGTACTACAGCAAATAGAGTAATTGTATTTACACTATACATTAGTGCAGGGCCAGCATACATGCGAACTTTACCAACATCTTCGCTAATTCGATTCATTAAATCGCCAGTACGATTAGCTTTGTAAAAACTTAATGAAAGGTTTTGATACTGCTCGTAAATTTCATTTTTTAAATCATATTCAATAAAACGCGAAACCACAATAACGGTTTGACGCATTAAAAACATAAAAAAACCAGAGAGTAATGCACAACCAATAATAATAAGGATGTTAATAAAAAGACTTGATTTAACAATTTCAATATTATTAATTTCACCTTTTACATATAATTCAACTTCGGCAACAGAATCTCCTATAAATTTAGGAACAGCAACGGCAAATAGTCTCGAAGTAACAGCAATTAATAGGCCTAAAATAAGCCGAATTCTATATTTTATAAAATATTTGTTAAGGTGTTTTAAGGATTTCAAAAGCTGCTTGTTTTGTAACAAATATAAGGGTTTTAAAGGCCAATTAATAAAACTCAAGCTTAGCTTTTTGTTTTTCTGTTTGTGTTAAAAGTTATTTTACTTTTTTTCATGCTCGCTTTTGATAATTGTAGTACTTTTGCATTAACAAAATGTATAATAAACGTTCTTATATTTTATGCTTACCCGAAGACATATTCGTATTAAAGTGATGCAATCGCTTTTTGCAATGAAACAAAAAGAAAGTGACCAACTAGATTTGGAACTTAAGTATTTAAAGGAAAGTATGAATCAGGTACGTGTTCTTTTTATAGCAAATTTAGATTTGCTTGTAGCACTTCGAAAACATGCCGAATACATTTTAAATGCTAGCAAAAAAAAGCAGTTAGCTACCGAAGCGGAAAAAAATCCAAATAATCGATTTGTTGAAAATGGCTTATTAAAGTTATTGGAATGCAATTTAGAATTAACAGAAGAGCTTGAGGATTTAAAAATAAATTATTGGGATTTAGATGATGATTATGTAAAAATACTTTACAATGAAATTATTGAAAGTGATTTGTATGAAGCTTATATGAATGAAGAAACAACTTCATTTAAAAGAGATAGAAACTTTATATTAGATATTTACAAAGAAATTATAGCGCCTAATGATAAGTTGTATGATTATTACGAAGACAAAAAATTGTCATGGGCAGATGATATTCCATTAGTAAATACTTCAATTTGTACTTTTATAAAAAGATTAAAAGCATCTAATGATGAAACATTACGGCTTCCAGCATTAGTAAAAGATAATGATGATATTTTGTATGCTCAAGATTTGTTTAGAAAAACAAAATTGAATGAAAATAAATTTTCTGCTGAAATTGAAGGTAAAACTCCAAATTGGGATAAAGAGCGTATAGCAGTAATGGATCAAATTATGATTCAATTGGGTATATGTGAGTTTTTAAAGTTTCCTTCAATTCCTGTAAAAGTAACCATTAACGAATATTTAGAGATTGCAAAAGAATATAGTACACCAAAAAGTAGTATTTTTATTAATGGTATACTAGATAAACTATCAAAAGAATATAGTGAAGCAGGTACTTTAAATAAAATTGGAAGAGGTTTAATCTAAATTAAAAAATTTATTAATTTAGAGCCCAAATAAAAATAACAAATAAATAATGACCATGAAAAAAGGAATTTTGATTCTTGCAGGTATCTTCGCCATGAGTTTGGTTTCATGTAAAAAGAATGCCTCAGATAAAGTAAGTGATGAAAAAGTAGTTGAAGCTGCTGAACGTGATGCTAAAGCAGAGGATTTCCCTGTGATGAAGTTTGATGAAGTAGAGCATGACTTTGGGCAAATTAACGAAGGAGATGTTGTTGAACACTTATTTACGTTTACAAATACAGGTAAAACACCATTGGTAATTACTGATGCTAAAGGAAGCTGTGGGTGTACAGTGCCAACGTATCCAAAAAACTCACCAATTGCTCCAGGAGCTAAAGGTGAAATTATGGTTAAATTTAATAGTACAAATAAACCAAACCAACAACAAAAAACAGTAACTATTACTGCTAATACAGAAACAGGTAAAGAGCGTATTAAAATTAAGGCATCGGTAACACCAAAGCCTAAAACAGAAGAAGCAGGAAGCTAATGGGAGACTTTCAACAATTTTTGCCAATTGTTTTAATGTTTGTAGTGGTGTATTTTTTTATGATACGTCCGCAAATGCAACGGCAAAAAAAAGAGAAGCAGTTTGCTGCAGATCTTAAAAAAGGGGATAGAGTAATCACTAAGAGTGGATTGCATGCACGAATTTTTGAAATAAGTGATAAAACCGATGCGGTTGTTTTAGAAACTACCGCTGGGAAACTAACTTTTGATCGTTCATCAATCTCATTGGAATTATCAAAAAAACTTAATTCTTCTACAGATATAGCTTCTAAAGGAAAATAATAGATACTATTTTAATAGTTTTAAAAAAGCATTTAGTTTTTACTAAATGCTTTTTTGTTGATAGTCAGCACTTTGATGTTCTAAAATTTTTAGCTGAATGTAACTTTTTATAAAAAAATTAAAAAATAAGTAGTTTGGATAAAAAAATCATATTAATATTTACTAGGGTTTAGCTATTTTCTGAATGAGCCTTTTACATTACAATCAATAAGTAGCAATTAAATCTTCGAAAATAGTTGCTTTTTAAACCAAATTAGAAGCACAAAAAAATAAGAACTATAACAGATAAAATAACCAATGGCAGCACCTTGGTAACCGTATTTATTTATGAAAAATATACTTGATAAATACCATATGGCAGCAGATAAAATTTCGGTAAAAACATAACTTTTAGTCATTTTTTTTGCCATAAATTGATAAGCAAGTACAGCAGACATAATTCTAAAAAAATCTCCAGATAATTGCCATGCAAATAAATTTTCCATGGGTATAAACTCTGATGAAAGTAAGAGTTTAATAAAAAAATGTCTAAAAAAATAGAGTGTGATTAAACCAATTATTACTAAGGGCATTAGTGTTTTGTAAAAACCAAAAATTTCTTTCCTAAATTGTTTCATATTATTTACAGCAGAAAGTTTAGGAAATAGATATAGGCTGAGTAATGAGGTAACAAAAACTAAATAGTAATTTGATATTCGATTCATGGCTTCCCAATAGCCCATTTGGGTCAAGCCTTGTACACTTACAATATGATTTCTAATGGCAATAATAGTTGGCGGTATTATAATGGCGGTTAACAATGCCATTAAACTATATTCCATTAGTTTTTTTGTGTATCCCCAATCAATACTTGAGGCTTTTAAAAGTTTTACAAAGCTTTTTTGTCTAAAAATGATTGTTAAAGTTATGAATAATGCTAAGGCAGGTGTAATTACTATGGCATAGAGCATACCTTCTAACTGGTATTGCCAAAGTAAGATAATGGTAATTAATAAGCTAAAAATAGTTGAAGTTATATTAAGTATTGTATATACTTTGTAGCGTGAAAATCCATTAATAATAGCCAAGCAAAAATAATCAACAATCATTAGCGATATACCAGCGGCGAACACTTTAATGATATGCTCATAGTCGGGCGAATTTAAGATGTAAATACTCCAAAATGGCGCAAAAAAATACAATATCATAGAAGTACCTATCATGGTAATAAAACCCAAGTAATAACTTGTAGAAAGAATTTTACTTAGTTCTTTTTTGTTGTTATTATGTTCAGCAACATACTTAACAACACCATTGTAAAAACCTAATGAGGCTATAGTTTGTATACTGCTTAAAAAACTACGGAGGTTACCTATAATGCCTAAACCTTGGGGGCCAATAAAAAGAGCAATAGCTTTTGATAATATAAAGCCAGATACTAAACGCACAAAAACGGCAACAGAATTAATTGAAATTACCTTAAGTAATTGCTTGTTTGGTATAAACTTATTTATGCGGGGCATGTATACTTATTTAAGATCTCTATTAGGTAATCTATTTCATGAGTTTCTAATATAGGGTTTAGAGGAATACTAACCACCTCATTACTCAGTTTTTCTGTTACTGGGAATGATTGATTTTTAAATTCATTTGCTAATGCTTTTTGTTTATGTGGGGGAATTGGATAATGAATAACATATCCAACTTTATGAGTATTTAAATAGTCGCAAAAATGATTTTTATTTTTTACTCTTACTACATACACATAAAAAACATGACTTTTATCATTATTCCATAGGGGTAATTTAATATTTTCATTTATTATTTCTTTAGAATAACGATAGGCAATTTCTCTACGTTTGGTATTATCAGTATCTAAAACTTTTAATTTTTCCAGTAAAAAGGCAGCCTGAATTTCATCTAAACGAGAGTTAGTCCCAATAAGGTCGTTTTTATATTTTTCTGAAGTGCCGTAATTACGTAATTTTTGGATACAATTTGCTAAACCAGAATCGGCAGTGGTTATGGCTCCACCATCGCCCAAAGCACCTAAGTTTTTTGAAGGATAAAAACTAAATGCTGCAGCATGCGCTATACTACCTGCTTTATTATTGTTTTGGTCAATGGCTCCATGTGCTTGGGCTGCATCGGCTATTAAAAGTAGATTTTTATCAGTACATAAGTCTTTTAGTTCATCCATTCCAGAAATTTGTCCGTATAAATGAGTAACTATAATAGCTTTAACAGATGGGGTGATTTTTTGTTTAATAGCAGTAGCTGTAATAATAAAGCTAGTCTCATTAGGATCAATTAAAATAGGGACCAATCCAGCTTGTTTTACAGATAAAATTGTAGCTATAAATGTGTTTGCAGGTACAATTATTTGATCGCCTAGTGCTAATTTCCCTAATTCAATATAAGCTTTTAATATTAGTGTAAGGGCATCTAATCCATTACCTGTACCAATGCAATAGGGGGCATTGCAATAGTTAGCATAAGCATTTTCAAATTCAATTAATTTATTCCCTAAAATATAATGACCTTTATGTAAGAAATCTTCAAATTGAGATTTGAATTTAATTTCAAATCGTTTATTTAGTTTTTGTAGGTTTAAAAAAGGGATTCTCATATTAAGTTAATTCTAAGCTATAAAAGTCTTGTAAATATTGGTTACAGCCTAATTCTTCTTTTTGTTTTAATAAACTCATGTTACCAACTACTGTTCCCATATCAAAATACTTAAAACCTTCGGATTTATATTTGTTAATCAAATGAATAAACAGGAAATCTAAGGCTCGGTGTTTTTCTCCATTTTTGGAAATGGCCCCATATTGTGATTTTACTACGGTATCAGTTTTAAAGATAGTAATACCAGCTAGTAATTCATTATTTAATGAAATATTATATTGAAGTATATTTTCAGGGAATTTATCTTTTAAAAATTTAATCTCTTCGATTGTATGAACCGGTTTTGTATTGTGTTTTTCTCGTAATCGAGGGGTTAATATTTCATTCCAAAAAAGAGAAAAGTTAGTACTTTGAACAATCTTAAATCCTAAATTTAGATTTTTTTTATAATGCTTTAATTTTGTTTTGTGTATTTCTATTGGTATCGAGTAGTCTATAGCTAAATTTTGTTCTCTTTTATAAAGATGTGCATCCATTTTATGCAGCAAAGGTTCTAACTCAAAACTAGGGGATTTATGATAAAAAACAGGAAGTGATTTAAGTTTCAAAGCATTAAAATTAATACTTTTTAAATAGGCTATTATTGTATGAAAAATAGTTTCAATTTTGGCTACACCAATGCTTTTTAAAAGAAGTATCCCCCCATATGTAAGTCCTTGGTGAGAATATAAAATATTATTTTTTTCGTTAGCAGGTATTATAGCGACAACTGTTTCCTTTTTTAGTATAAGTAAAGAATGATCCTTGAAACGATCATTATGATACTCCATAAAATCTCGATGAAATAAAAAAGTACTGTTTTTACTATTCTTGACAAAAGTATTCCAGGCTTTGTAATATGCTTTATTATATTTTTGAACAATATATTCTTGAATCATTTTTTATTTTAAGTAATTACAGCTATTGATTTTTAGAATAACAGCTTTAATAGAAAAAAATATAGTCCTCAATATAACTATATAGTTTATAATATATAATTTAGCCAATATAAAAAAATATTACTGCGAATTACTGCTGAATTTACTATTACAATTTTTTAGAGAAAATATTAAACTAAAATTAATAGCGATTATTTTATGTTTCAAATTGCGAATAGCAAAATAACATTCTTTTTTTATACTTTTTTCTTTGCTTTTTTAGTTATGATAGTTGTTGGTAAAGGATATGTGTTTACATATGACACCCATAGTTATTTAAATGGATTTACAAATGTACAGCCTGCTTATACTATTTTTTTATATTTAATAAGAAAGCTATCGGTTTCGTTTTATAAAGAGGTAACGATAGTAATCCAGTTGATTTATACCTATGCTTCAATAATTTATTTTTTTGACACAATAAAAAATGAATTTAAATTTAATATTTATATAAATTTTATACTATTTCTATTGTTAACACATCCAATATATGGTTCATATCATATGTGTAACAAACTTGTTACCGAGTCAATGGCCTATAGTTTTTTTCTTTTAATGTTAGCTTCAATTATAAAATGGTATTTTTTTAAAAAGAAGAAAAATTTATTTTTGGCAACTGTTTTTTTAATTTTTTTACAATTGACCAGAGCTCAGTTTTTAAGTGTTTCTATAGCATTAATTTTGTTTGTGTTTTATATATGGGGTTTTAAAGAATTAAAGAGAAATATTAGTCTATTTGTGTTAATAATAAGTGTCCCTTTTATTTCGGGTTTATTAGAAAAGACAATTTATGGAGTGGTTCATAATCATTATACATCAAGGCAATTAGGTAATGTAAGTTTAGCTACGTTGCCCTTTTATTTATCGGAATTTGATGATTATAAATTGATGCCAGATAATGAATCTAAAGAGTTTTTTATATGCGTTTATACAGCATTGGAAGAAAAAAAATTATTAGCAAATCAATTCCCTTCAAATTTTAGTTTGAGCGAAGTACATCGGTATTTTTTTGATAATTTTCCAAAAATAATGAATCAAACCATTGAGTACGAGGCTAAAATGATGTATAAAGGGAAAGAGAAAAGTTTTGCTGCTAATTATGAAAATACAACTCAAATTATAGGTAAAACAATAAAACCGTTGTTTTTAGCTCGGCCAACTAAATGGTTTAAATTTTTTTATGTCAATTTGAGTATTCCTTATTTTTCTGTTGTACCTGTTCTATTGCTTTTATTTTTTGTTTTATTTCTTTTTATTAAAAGAAATAAAAAAGTACTTCGATACCAATCATTAGTTTTCTTTTTTTCATTACTAATCCTAGGAAATTTGTTTTTAATAAGTATTTCAACACATACGATTAGAAGATTTTTTATGTATTATGATGTAATAATTGCTTTATTACTTATGCTTATGTTAACCAATTTTACAGGAATTAAAAAATATATTCAAAACAAGTAAATTATTGTAAACAACTGTTAGATAGTTTTTTAAATTTAAAATTTGAATATAAAAAAAACCATTAGTCTTGTTTGAATCAGACTAATGGTTCTTTTGTAAAATGTTCTGTTTTTTTTATAAACAGAACATTTATCAGATATTATCTTCTCAATAAAGTAACAACAATCTGACCTTTGGGTTCAGTGCCAGTAAAACCATTTAAGTCAAAACCTTCTTCAATTATTGATATAAAATCTGTTTGTGCTATTTCTAATTCATATTGAATTTCTTCTTTAGTGAATTTGATAATTTTAGCTTTAGAACCAGCAATAATCGAATCTCCATCACTTATAGACCAATCATTTAAAGTAGATGTGCCACCAAGTATTCTATTTGAATCAAAGGTATCCTCTCTGGTTAAGGCTAGCTCAGTATCTTCTGATGTTATAAAATTAGTGGTAGCTTTAAAAGTACCATCAAAAGTTACTGTATTAGGTGAAGTTTCAAACGCAGCAGTAGTATTAAATTCAGAACCTTCTACGGTAAAAGGTATTTCTCTATTCATAAAATTAATGGTACCATTAGTAACTTCAAAATTCGAAAGCTCCCAGTTGCCTACTAAATTCTCGTCAACAAGATCAATTTGGGGTTTAATAGGAGAGCCAGCATCGTCGCTAGAGCATGAAATTACAGCTAAAGTAAGTAGTGATAATAACGTGCTTAAAAATAGATTCTTCATAATTAAAAATTGGTTGGATTTATGCTAAAAAAAGGTGTAATACTCTAAGAGTATAACACCTTTTTTTGATTTTTATTATTTAATTTAATATGGCAATTAAACTATTTTATTACGCTTACGTTCGTTTTCAGTTAGAAACACTTTTCTTAATCTTAAAAAGTTAGGAGTAACTTCAACATATTCATCTTTTTGAATAAATTCTAAAGCTTCTTCTAATGAAAATTTTATGGCAGGAACAATTTTTGCTTTGTCATCTGCCCCAGATGAACGTACGTTAGATAATTTTTTAGTTTTAGTAATATTTACGGTCATGTCATCACCACGAGAATTTTCTCCAATAACTTGTCCTTCATAAATATCTTCACCTGGCTCAACAAAGAAACGACCTCTATCTTGTAATTTATCAATAGAATAAGGGATGGCTTTACCTAGTTCCATAGAAACTAATGAACCGTTTTGACGTTCAGGAATACCACCTCTCATTGGTTGGTATTCAGTAAAACGATGTGACATAATGGCTTCACCAGCAGTAGCCGTTAGTAATTGATTACGTAAACCAATTATACCTCTTGATGGAATGATAAATTCGCAAATCATACGATCACCTTTTGTTTCCATACTAAGCAGTTCTCCTTTACGAAGCGTTACCATTTCAACAGCTTTACCAGAAACGTTTTCAGGTAAATCTATAGTTAGTTCTTCAACAGGTTCACATTTAACACCATCAATTTCTTTAATAATTACTTGTGGTTGACCTATTTGTAGTTCGTAACCTTCTCTACGCATAGTTTCAATTAGTACAGAAAGGTGAAGTACACCACGTCCGAATACTAAAAATTTATCAGCACTATCAGTTTCATTTACACGTAAAGCAAGATTTTTTTCTAGTTCTTTAGTTAAACGATCTTTAATATGACGAGATGTTACAAATTTCCCATCCTTTCCGAAAAACGGTGAGTCATTAATTGTAAATAACATACTCATGGTAGGTTCATCGATAGCAATAGTCTGTAAAGCCTCAGGGTTTTCAATATCGGCAACCGTATCACCAATATCAAAGCCTTCTAAGCCAACTAAGGCACAAATATCACCCACCTCGATTTCAGATACTTTTTTGCGTCCTAAACCTTCAAAACTATGTAATTCTTTAATTCTTGATTTTATAATGCTACCATCTCTTTTTACTAAAGATATTTGCTGACCTTCAACTAAACTACCTCTTTGTAAACGACCAATAGCAATACGACCAGTGAATGAAGAGAAATCTAATGAGGTGATTAGTAATTGTGTTGTTCCTTCTTCAAATTTTGGTGTTGGAATGTGTTCTAAAACCATATCCAATAGAGGCTCTATATTATCTGTTTGATTTTTCCAATCGGTACTCATCCAATTGTTTTTAGCAGAACCATATACCGTAGGGAAATCTAGTTGCCATTCTTCGGCACCAAGTTCAAACATTAGGTCAAATACTTTTTCATGTACTTCGTCTGGAGTACAGTTTTCTTTGTCTACTTTGTTTACAACAACACAAGGTTTTAAACCAAGGTCAATAGCTTTTTGTAATACAAATCGAGTTTGAGGCATTGGTCCTTCAAAAGCATCGACAAGTAATAGTACACCATCGGCCATGTTTAATACACGTTCAACTTCTCCACCAAAATCGGCGTGACCAGGAGTATCAATAATGTTAATTTTTGTTCCTTTATAAGTAACGGAAACGTTTTTAGAGGTTATGGTAATACCACGTTCACGTTCTAAGTCATTATTGTCTAGAATTAAATCTCCAGTATTTTCGTTTTCACGAAATAATTGACAGTGATACATGATTTTATCAACCAAGGTAGTTTTACCGTGGTCAACGTGTGCAATAATTGCTATGTTTTTAATCGTATTACTCATAAAAGCTAATTTATTGATACTAAAATTTGGCGCAAAGGTACGCTTATTTGATTAATTACTGTATGTTGAAGACTTTTTGTTGAGTTCTTCTTTACATAAAAAAGAAATTTTAGTTTAAAAAAGAGATATTTACTGTAAAATAATCAAAATTTTTATAGGTTAAATTATTATGACAGCTTTTAATAATTGGGATTTGATCAAAAGTGGTTCAAATTATAAGTGTGATTTTGATAAGAATTTTTTTAAGATTTTAATTGATATAGTACAGGTAATTTTTAACCTGTTTTATGTATTAGAACTTCGTTATGAGACTTTGATATGCAAAAAATACAGTTTGCGATAGTATTTGAAGTAGATCACAGACGGAATAGATTTAATAATGCATAAAGAGCCTTTAATTAAGTAAGGTTGGTGTTCAAAAAAGTAATACTGTTTTAAATGTTGTCATAGTTTTTTAATTAAATTACTTTTGTATAAATTCAAATAAAATGCAACTAAATAACATTCCAAAAATAAAAAATCTAGACAGCAATAATTTTTTTTTGTTAGCTGGGCCATGTGCTATTGAAGGGGAAGAAATGGCACTAAGGATTGCTGAAAAAGTGGTTCAAATTACATCAGATTTAAAAATTCCTTATGTATTTAAAGGTTCTTTTAAAAAGGCAAACCGAAGTAGAGTAGATAGTTTTACTGGAATAGGGGATGAAAAAGCATTAAAAATATTAAGAAAAGTTTCTGAAACATTTGATGTGCCCACAGTTACTGATATTCATACTAATGAAGATGCAGTTAAAGCGGCGGAGTATGTGGATATATTACAGATTCCAGCCTTTTTGGTTCGTCAGACAGATTTAGTTGTTGCTGCTGCAAAAACGGGTAAAACAGTTAATCTTAAAAAAGGACAATTTATGAGTCCTGAGGCAATGCAGCATGCGATTAGAAAAGTGCATGATAGTGGTAATGATAATGCAATGATTACAGATAGAGGTACCATGTTTGGTTATCAAGATATGGTGGTTGACTTTAGAGGGATACCTACAATGAAACAGTATGGAACTACTGTATTGGATGTTACCCATTCGTTACAACAACCCAATCAAACAAGTGGAGTAACTGGTGGACGACCAGATATGATCGAAACTATTGCACGAGCAGGGATTGCAACCGGAGTTGATGGTTTGTTTATTGAAACCCATTTTGATCCTTCAAATGCAAAAAGTGACGGAGCTAATATGCTACATTTAGATTATTTGAGAAGTTTATTAAGCAATTTAGTTGCTATAAGACAAACGGTAAATAATTTATAGTTTTTACTTGTAGATGTAGTTATATTAACCTAATCCCCATGCTTGAAGGTATTTTTTAGCCACTTTAGTACATTCGTGATGTTGCTCAATAAATTTTCGAGCTCTTTTCGAAATACTTAGCATTTTATCAGGGTTTTCAATAAGCTCTGATAATTTGTTAACTAAATAATTTACATCAGGTCTTGCTTCAACTAGTGGCATTGTTTCTTGGGTAAGCTTATAATAATTTCTAAAATCTTCATTTGCTCCGCTAACTACTACTTTTCCTCTAGCCATAGCTTCACGACCATTATAGCCTTGATCATAACTTAAGCATTGATCTAATAAAATATGAGCTTCATTATAAACCTTCATATATTCATTATAAGGTAGATTTCGTGTAATTTTAATGCTTACTTTATCTGGATATTTTTGTTCAATAATTTTAAGAGCATCTAAAAAATAGGGAATTCCTTTTGCATGTTGATTAGTGGTGTTTATTCCACAAAAAATAATGATTTTATCGCTCAAATCTAGAGGAGAAAATTCTAGTTTTGATAAATCAATAGGTGTAGGAATCATGTTTAAAGCTTTTGGAGTGCCTTTGTAAACAATTTCATAATCAATATCACTGGGTATTATTCCTTTGATTTGTTTTAGTGTAAAGTTGAAATGTTTTATATAATTGGGTTTTATATATTTTAAAGCATATTGAAATTCTTTTTTTAATCTATTGTCTTTAATATAAGGAGTTAAGCTAGAAAAACCTTTGTGTTTGTTTAGCATAAAATCTACCCAAGTGGTTTCCATACTGCCACCATGCAAATAAGCGTTTTTATTATTTTTCGTTATACTATTAAATATAAATTTTTCAGTTTTAGGTGTTCCTAGAAAAGATATACTATTTATAAACTGAACAGCATTGTAACTATCAAGTAATGGAGCTATTTTTTTATATCTATATCTTAATTCAAGCATAGATATATCAATTTTTAAAATCTTGTAAATTCCGTTTTTTATAAAATTAAAAAAACGATTTTTTTTAAAAAGTTTAATACCTAAGTTTATATCTACAGGGTAATTTTTAAAACCATCTCCATGAGCAAGAATAGTAACTTCATGTCCTAAGTTTGTAAGTCCTTTTTTTAGTGAATTATGAAAACCACTATATTCTCCTACCAAAAGTATATTCATTAATCTTCTTTTTTGTCAAAACGAAGCTCTAAAGCAACTCTTGTAGTATCAGTATTTTTATTAACGGCTGCACCATGAATTAAAAATGGAGAAAAAATTAATGCTTCTTTTTTTTGAGGGTTAGGTCTAAACATTTCAAAAGGTCCTTCAGTTGTTTTAATCATACATGGGACATAGTATTGGCACCCATTAATGTATGCTCCTTTAGCTTTAGTTCTTATAATTTTGTCTTCAGAAATAAGATGACTACCCTTAATAATAGGAAGTGAAGAATATTCATTGCAACCTGCAATAGGAATCCACACATTTAAAATATTCTTCCAATAACTTAAATATCCGTCTCTATGTGGCGGGTTTATATCTAAACTATTTGGTCGACTTATTCTTATTTGAATATGAGAGTTCTTTAATTCTTTTATGTATGAGGTTAATTTTTTATTGGTATATTGACTAAAATTTAAAGCTAATTTTTCAAAGTCAAGATTAAAATCTTCATTTTTTAAGTTTTTGGTGTGATTAATTACTTTTATGTGATCCTCTTGATTGGTAATATATTTATGATAATCTTCAATTTTAAAATCTTTTTCAGAAATAGTTATATCTGCTAATTTGATTCCTTTTAATATATTATTTCTGATTGAATTACTTAATAGTTCGTATTCATTATCAGAAAAAGCAGAAATCACCTTATATCCTTGATGTTCCCATTCAGTGCTTTCTAAAATGTTACCTTTTGATTGATATAAAGTTTCTGATTTTCCTTTAAAAAAAACTCCAGAAACATTAAATGAAAATGGTTCATTATCAATTAAAAGTGAACAGATATGTGTTTCTACTGGTATATCCAAAATTAAAATTGCTAAGTTGGTTTATGTTGAAATAATAAATTGAAATATTATTCGATATATTAGTGCAAAATACTAATAATTTATATTAATGATATCATTCAAAACGAATAAGCTAAACATAGCTGTCATCGTTATTTCGTTATCAAGAGGTGGAGCAGAGCGTTCTACAGGAACCATATCTAAAATTTTAGAAGATTTAGGTCATTCTGTAACCTTAATTTCAATTATTGATGAAAATGAGTTTGAACATGGAGGAAAATACTATGCCTTAGCAAGTGAGAAAAATTATAAAACAGTTTTTAATAAAAAATTAAGTAAATTTTTTGATGCTTATCAATTGTTTAAAAAAATGAATTTTGATGTTGTAGTAGATGGAAGAACTCGTCCTACTTTTTTTAAAGAATTGATTTTTAATAATTTAATATTTAAAAATACTCCTGTTGTTAGAATAATGCATAATTCATATTTGCCTCAAAGTTTTCCTAAGTTAAAATGGCAAGCAAGATATTTATATAAAAATGATTCTTTAATCGCAGTTTCAAGAAAAGCACAACAAATTGTAGAAAACACCTATGGTTTCAATAATATAAAAACAATTAACTATCCAGTTTCTCAAAAAAAAATAGTAGAAAGCGCCCAAGATGAGTTAAATATTACAGAAACTAATTATGTTTTATTTTATGGAAGATTTGATAACGAAAGTAAAAACTTACTTTTTTTATTAGAAGCCTATGCAATGTCTAAATTAGCTGAGTTGGAGATACCGCTAATTTTAGTTGGAAAAGGACCAGATAAATCTATTTTAGAAAATAAAATAGCTGAATTAAATTTAATTCATAATATTATAATTAAAAATTACACACCCAATCCCATGCCATATGTTAAAAAAGCATTGTTTACGGTAATGACTAGTAATTTTGAAGGCTTTCCAATGACACTAATCGAATCATTAACATTAGAAACTCCTGTAGTTGCTCTAGATTTTATTTCGGGTCCCTCGGAAATTATAGAAACGGGTAAAAATGGTATTTTGGTAACTACGAAAACGACTGAGGCTTTTAGTATAGCCTTAAATAAAATGGTTGAAGATATTGAGTTTTATAATAAATGTGTGCAAGGAACTTATGAAAGTATCAAATATTTTGATAATTTTTATATTGCTAAAAAATGGGATACATTATTAAATGAATTATGAAGAAGACAAGAATTAGTGATTGTCGTGTTATTGAGCTTAATAAAATAGAAGGTGAAGATAGCAGGGGAAGCCTTTCTGTAATAGAAAAGAATATTATTCCTTTTGAATCAAAGCGGATTTATTATTTATATGATGTTCCAAGTGATGCCAAACGAGGAGGACATGCACACAAAGAATTACATCAGTTTTTAATTCCAGTAAGTGGTAGTTTTGATATAATTTTAAATGATGGAAAAACGGAGCAAATCTTTACTATGAACAAACCTAATAAAGGCTTGTATTTATGTCCAGGAATATGGCGCGAAATTGAAAATTTTTCTTCTGGAGCTGTATGTTTAGTATTGGCTTCTGAAGTTTATTTAGAGGAAGATTATATTAGGGACTTTCATACTTTTTTAAGATTAAAATTACCTAAGCTTTAAATGAATAAGCTTTTGAAAGAAAGGTTTTTTAGATTCATTCGTGCCAATAGAGGTTGAAAAATAATCTAAATATCGTTTTCAGTCATAATCCAGTTATCGCTGCAGCAACTAGTCTATCGAAGAGTTTATCTTCGATAGCATTGCATTGAGAATTCTAATATAATTGATGACAAAAATTGAATTGAAAAAATAATATTAAAAGTTTTTAAAACTGGAATGTCTAGTTTTGTTGATATAGTTTATTAAGTGATTTTTTAATAAATTACGCATTATGACCAGACGCAAATTTGATACAGAATTTAAAACCACGATTGT
>CANLCT010000007.1 GCA_947489195.1 uncultured Aquimarina sp.
GATACAGATCCAGAAGGAGATACATTAACTATTACAGAAATAAATGGAGTTCCAGTAGTGTCAGGTGATACAGTAACCTTACCAGATGGTACCTTAGTAACATTAAATCCAGACAATACAGTAACGGTTGATCCAGTAGATGATAGCACAGCACCAATAACTTTCCCTTACACGGTAAGTGATGGTAATGGAGGAACAGACGAAGGTCAGGTAACATTAGAGATTATTCCAAATAACAATACTTCTAGTATAACAACAATATCAAATGCAATTGTACAAGAAGGAAATGCTTTAGAATTTACGGTAACATTATCTGAACCAGTTTTGGAAAGGACTGAAATTGAAATAGTAATAACTAATAAACCTTTTGATAATAATCCTTTCAACACAACGTCAGTTTTACAACCAACTGATGCAGCTTCTGATGATGATTACAATTCTAATCCAGTAACTGTTGTTTTTGAAGTAGGGGAAAATACAGGAGTATTTGTTGTGCAAACATTATTAGATACAGAAGATGAACCAATAGAAACTATTGAAGTAGCAACAGGAGCTGTAATAGCAGGTGGTATAGCTAATGAAGTTAATACAATAACTGGAATAGGTGTAATAACACCAATTGGAAGAATCAACGGTCATGTATATTTTGATTATAATGCAAATGATATACAAGATGATAATGAAGAAAATTTGGCAGGTGTAGAAATTAGAGTTGAAGATGTAAATGGAATGATTTTTACGATATTTACAGATGCAAATGGAGATTGGGAATTAGAAGGACTGCCTTTTGGACCTACAAAAACATCAGTAGTTGTTAGTACATTGCCTGATGGAGTATTTCAAACAGAAAATACAACAGGTAGATCTGATGATGCTGGTTTGGTAACAAGTGAAACAATTGTAAATGAATTTACAGGCCGAAATGGTTTACTTGAATCTAATGACGGATTTGCTCCGCAATTAGTATTGTTTAAATCAGGTGAATACGTTGATGTAAATAGTAATGGTATTGCAGACTTAGGTGATGAAATAGTATATGTTTATAGAGTTATAAATCAAGGAGAAAATGAAATTAGAGATATAATTTTATCAGATACTCGTGCAGGTTCAAATACCGTGCTTTTTGAAAATGGTGTTTTTGATGTAGAAAGTTTGGATGCCAATGGAGGAGAAGTTATTTTTAGATCCAGATACACGCCAACAACAAGTGAAATTAATGCATTGGAAGTTGTTAGTGAAGCAAGTGTTACAGGTAATGTGTTACTTTCAGGAGTACTTTCGCCAATTGCAGATACGCATTCAGATGACTTGGTTGATATTACAGATTTGAATTTAAATGCAGTACTTAATGATGATACGATAGTTGAAATTGAAGAAAATGATTTAGAGGTGTTTACTGCGGTATCACCCAATGGAGATGGAGATAACGACTATTTTGCGATTAGAAATATTTCTAAATACAGCAATACCGTAAAAATATACAACCGTTGGGGAGTAGAGGTATTTAGTGCAGACAATTATAAAGGAGAGCCAACTGGAGCAGCTGGTGATCTAGAACCAGATGGTCCATTATTCGAAGGTGTATCTAATGGTCGAGTAACTATTGCTAGTGAAGATTTATTACCAGTAGGAACCTATTTTTATGTAATACAGTATACAATTGATGGAGTCGAAAAATGTAAGTCAGGTTATTTGTATATAAATAGGTAACTATATATTTGTGTTAAAAGTTTAAATTTTTCTTATGAAAGTATATTATAAACTATTTTTTTTATTAACGTTATTATTTAGTATTAGTGTTTTTTCGCAACAAGATGCGCAATACACACAATACATATATAATACAGTAGCCATAAATCCAGCGTATGCTGGTACAAGAGGTACGTTAAATGTGATAGGTTTACACAGATCGCAATGGGTTGGACTCGAAGGTGCGCCCAGAACACAAACCTTAGCCATACATTCGCCAATAGGACTTGGAAGAGTGGGCTTGGGGGGCTCTGTAATTAATGATGCCGTTGGGCCTGCACAGGAGACGTATTTCAATGTCGACTTTTCTTATACCATACCAACATCGGATGTAGGGAAATTAAGTTTTGGATTAAAGGCAGGAGGGCGTTTATTTAATGTAGATTTTAATAAATTAAATCAGGCAAACCCTAACGATGAAGTTTTTAGAAATAATATAGATGGACAATTTAGTCCTGTTGTAGGTATTGGAGGTTATTACCATACAAAAAAACTATATATAGGTTTAAGTGTGCCAAATTTATTACAAACCAAGCATTTTGATACCACTAATTCAAGCTCTATAGCAGAATCTAGTTTTGTAGCAAAAGAGCGTTTAAACTATTATCTAATAGCAGGATATGTTATTGATATTAACGATAATATTAAGTTTAAACCTTCTTTTTTAACTAAATTAGTATTTGGAGCACCACTTCAGGTTGATTTATCTGCAAATTTTTTATTTTATGATAGGTTTACTGCAGGTCTAGCTTACAGATGGAGTGCTGCGGTAACTGGATTAGTTGCCTTTCAAGTGTCTGATAGTACATTGATTGGTTTTTCTTATGATAGAGATACCACTGAATTACAAGAAAAAAATGATGGTAGTTTTGAATTGTTTTTACGTTTCGAATTGTTTAAAAAGTATAATCGTTTGATAACACCACGTTTCTTTTAAATTAGAAATTAGTAAGATTAAATAATAGTCTAATATGATGATGAAAAAATACATTTTTACACTAGTAGTATCTTTTTTAATTTCTTTTTTTGGCGTAGCACAGCAAAAGAAATTAGAACAAGCAAACCAAAGTTATGATCGCTATGCTTATGTTGATGTGCAAAAAGTATTACTTAAGGTAGCAGAAAATGGATACCGAAGTGCCGATTTATTCCAAAAATTAGGGAATAGTTACTATTATAATGCGGATTATGAAAATGCAGTTAAATGGTACGGAGAGTTAATAAATGATGATGTTAATGGGTTAGATCCTGAATATTATTTTCGTTACTCACAGTCTTTGAAAGCAATTGAACAGTATGAGCTTGCTGATAAGTTCATGAATCAATTTTATACAGCTAAAGGAGAGGATTTACGAGCAAAAAATTATCAAGAAGAGCCAGCATATCTTCGTAAAATTGATTTGCAATCTGGGAGGTATAAGGTAAAAAATATCACAGCTAATTCTGCTTATAGTGATTTTGGACCGGCTTATTTTGGTGAGCGTTTATTATTTGCATCTGCTAGGGATACTGGTGTTTTTGTAAAGCGAGTGCACGAATGGAATAACAGACCTTTTCTTGACTTATATGCAGGAAAAATAGCAGAAGATTCAGGTGAGGTTGAAAAGCTAAGAAAATTTAACAGACGATTGAATACAAAATTCCATGAATCAACACCAATATTTACTAACGATTTAAAAACAGTTTATTTTACTCGAAATAATTATACAAAGGGTAAATTTAAAAAAGATAAAAATGGAACTAATAAATTAAAAATATACACATCTAAACGTATAAAAAAATCAGTTTGGACAAAACCTACTGAAATTAATTTAAATAGTGACGAGTATACAGTTTCGCACCCAGCTTTAAGTCCAGATAATAGAAAATTGTATTTTGCTTCAGACATGCCTGGAGGTTATGGCCATACAGATTTATATGTAGCAGATATAGCTGAGGACGGAACTTTAAGTGAGCCTAAAAATCTAGGACCAAAAATAAATACCGAAGGCAGAGAGGCTTATCCGTTTATAAGTAAAAGTGGTAGCTTATATTTTTCTTCAAATGGGCATGTTGGTTTAGGAGGATTGGATTTGTATGTTACTAAACCTGATGACGATAATAATTTTGGTGAAATATATAATTTAGGTAAGCCAGCTAATACTCCTAAAGATGACTTTGCATTGATTATCAATGAAGAAACCAAAACGGGTTATTTTTCATCAAATAGAGATGGAGGTCGTGGAGACGATGATATTTATAAATTTGTAGAGTTAGAAGATATTAGAGAAGCTTGCGAAATTTTATTAAAAGGGATTGTGATTGATAAAGATACAAAAGCTTTATTGCCAGAGGCAACAGTAAGCCTTTTGGATGAAAAAAATAATATTGTTGAAACAGTTAAAGTAGGACCAAAAGCATCTTATAGTTTTGTTGTCGAATGTAATAAAGATTATTTTTTAAGAGCAACTAAAGAATTGTATAATACAGTTGAAGAATTAGTGTCAACACCACATATAAATGAAACTATAGAAGTTACTTTGGAGCTTGAAAAAACAATAAAGGAAGCTAAAATTGGACAAGATTTAGGTAAAATTTTAAATTTGAACCCGATATATTTCGATTTTGATAAGTATTATATTAGGCAAGATGCTTCAGTTGAATTAGCAAAAGTTATTGCTGTATTGCAAGAGTATCCAGCAATGAAAATTGATGTGCGTTCGCATACAGATAGTCGTGGTAATGATGAATACAATAGAATATTGTCATCAAACAGAAATAAGTCTACGATTGATTATATAGTTGAAAAAGGAAAAATTAGCCGCGACCGTTTAACAGGGCAAGGTTATGGAGAAAGCCAATTAGTTAATGAATGTGCAAATGGAGTACCTTGTTCTGGAGAAAAACATCAACTAAACCGACGAAGTGAATTTATAATTGTTTCGCAATAAAATAAAAATATCATTGTTTTAAAAAAGCGCTCTATTTTATGAGCGCTTTTTTTGTGAGTTCTAATCAACTTGTTTAGTTTTGGATTTATATGAGTATAGAAAAAGTAATTTTAGTAGATAAGAATGATCAGCCAATTGGTTTAATGGAAAAGATGGAGGCACATGAAAAGGCGTTGTTACATCGTGCTTTTTCTGTATTTGTTTTAAATAAAAAAGGGGAGCTTATGTTGCAGCGCAGGGCGTTACATAAATATCATTCTCCAGGTTTATGGACAAACACCTGTTGTAGTCACCAGAGAGAAGGAGAAACAAGCTTAAACGCCGGCAAACGACGTTTAAAAGAAGAAATGGGTTTTGAAACTTTTTTAGAAGAGAAATTTTCTTTTATTTATAAAGCAGAATTTGATAATGGTTTAACAGAACACGAATTTGATCATGTGCTAATGGGTAATTATGATGCTACTCCAGTTATAAATACAGACGAAGTGGTAGAGTGGAAGTGGATGGCTTTAGAGGAAATCAAAAAGGATATAGAGAATATTCCAGAAATGTATACGCCATGGTTTAAAATTATTTTCGATAAATTTTATCATTATTTACAGGTAAAATCATAACACTAATATCAGTAAATTAGTTTAACTCCTTTTTTCTTTCTTTTATTAAGGCTTTAAGTTTTTTTCCGTATTTAGATTTTTTTACTTTCAAACTTAAGCTTTTGTGAATAGTGTCTAAAAAAGTGACATTGGCATCACTAATTTCACGCAAGGTAATAAATGGAGCTACTTCATATTTCTTATTTTGAATAGCAAAGTTTACGGTATATAAATACTTTGTTTTAAGTAAGGTGTTTAGCCTTTTTTCAACACCTTTGATAAGGTTGGTGTCATTTTGCTTATGGGCATCAAAATTTTCTTGAAGTAGATTGATATTGCTTAGATTAAAACGTTGTATTGTTTTTTTAAAAAGCATAAATTTTTCATGATTTTTAGAACCTTTTAAGGAGCTTCGTTTTTCAAAGTCATTTAATTTGGTGGTAAAACTCATTTCGCCAGGTTCTAAAAAAACTTCTAATCGGTCGTCATAAATAGTACCGTCTTTTTTATCTAAATACAAGTAAAAAATATCGGGTTCATTTAATTGTAGTGAAAAATTGAAATCAGAAGAGCCATTTACATTTATCGAGTCAATAGTAACAAGTAGGCTGTCTTGAATTTGCTGTAAATAAATAGTTCCTTTACTAAGTCCTTTTATAGTGCCATTAAAAAAAGTATTGTCTTTTGTAGAGCAGCAAACTGAACATAAAACAATTAAAACAAGTGAAATTAAATAAGCATATTTTTTTTTCATAATTAGTTTAGCCAAGTTTTTTTTGTATTTAATTGTAAAGGAGTAAGGTCTTTTGTTGGAATTTCAAAAAGTGATTTTTCTAAACTAGTCGGAGTTTCTTTTATAATTGTTTTATTTTTTAATTCTTTTCCATCACGCTTAATAGTTATTTCAATTACATCTCCAGATTTCCATTGTTTTGATAATTCAAAAATATATGGTGCGTTATTTAAATCGAATTTTTGATTATTAATAGCGACTAGCACATCTTTGGGTTGTAGTGCTAAGCTTTTTAAAAAGCTATTATACTCGCCACTATTATTAAAATAAACCTCATTTTTATCTTGATCAGGTGACAGGTAAGGTATGTCATTATGCATAAAATAATCTGTTTTTATAGTGTTTGTACCATACTCAAGGCCTACACGATTAAAATAGTAATCATAATTAATAGGAGTATTGCCAATTACATGAGTAGTTAAAAATTGACCAACTTCGGGGTAGGTTAATGCAATAACTACGTCAATAAGCTCATTATCTAAAAAAGGTTTTTTGGCACCATATTTAGAAGATAAAGATTTCATTAAATCTAGAATTCCTTTTTCGCCATTGCTTTTTTCACGAATAATAATATCTAAGCACATTGAAATTAAAGCGCCTTTTTCATATACATTCGCATAGTTTTTTTTGTATGGATTCTTTAAAATGTTTTTACTCATTTCGGTAAAAGACATGTCATCATCATATTGTTTTGCATTTCTAATTTTGTCAACTAAACGATTAAAAAACTCGGTGCTATTAATTAGCTTTTCTTTAACCTGAAATAATTGAGCAAAATACTCAGTGGTACCTTCATACATCCATAAATGTTCAGACATTTTTGGTTCGTAGTAATTAAAATTATGAATTTCTTCAGAGTGGACAGTTAAAGGTGTTATAATGTGAAAAAACTCATGCGAAACCACATCAATCATCGTAGTTTCCAAGGCATGTAAAGGCATTCTTTCAGGCAATACAACTACAGTAGAATTATTATGCTCTAAAGCACCAAACCCCGAAGCATCATCCGATTTAAGGGTAGATAAATAGACTAAAATGCTATATTTTTTAGTGCTGTTTATGTTTCCCATAAAGTTCTTTTGTGCAGACATCATTTTTTTCATTGATGGTACCATAGCTTTAGCTGTGTGTATATTATTTGGAGAATACACACTTAATAGTATTTCAATATCATTAATTTTAAAAGTTTCACTGTCTAAATTTCCATAAATAATGGGATCATCGGTAACTTCGGCGTAACGATTGTAGTAATATGAGTCTATTTTTTCAGTATTTTTTTTTGCAAGCTTAGTGTTTACACCCAATACAGTGTCGTGTGATGTAGCAGATTTCAATGTAGCCGGACGCAGTATCGAAAGTAGGTAAGGAATTTCTTTAGTCTCTTTAAAATAACCTACAAATCCATGTAGGTTTAAAATAAAGTTGGTGTCCTTTAAAATATTTGTTCCTGCAGGAGAAAAAACATCATGCTCCTTTTCAGAATCAAAAGTGTCATTTACCACATAAGTAAGTTTATGTAAGCTAGAAGCATCGGTAATTTCCCAGCTATTTTTGTCTAGTTGTTTTATGGGTAAAAGTTCTCCATTTTGTTTAAATGCTTTAATATTTGAAATAAACTGACCATAATTATCACTACTGTATGTGCCAGGTACAATACGGGGCATGTAAAAAACACTAGATGCAGCGTTTAATTTACTAGGAAAAAAATTAACAGTTACCTGATCATTTTCAATAGTAACAAGGTCAATAACAACTTCGTTTTTGGGTTTTTTAGCAGAGGAGCTATTAGCAATAGATTGTTTGGTTTTACAGCCAACTAAAAAAATGAAACTTATAAAAAAGTAAAAGTATAATTTCATAAATACAGGTTAAATATTATTTTTAATAAAATGTGCTACGCCGTCATCGGCACCAGCTTTTGTGGTGTGGTTTGAAACCTCTAAAACTTCTTTTTTGGCATTAGCAACTGCAACACCAAAGCCAGCAGCGTTTAACATTTCGATATCATTATAATTGTCGCCAAAAGCCACCACGTTTTCAAATGATAAATCAGTGTATACATGATCTAAAAGATATTGTACAGCTGTTTTTTTTGATATTATGGCTGGAGCAATTTCGATATAAGTACTTTTTGAACGATATAAATGTAAATCTAAATTAAAATTTTCTTCTAAAAAATGATATAAAGTATCTATAGCGTCCACATCTCCCATGCACATAATTTTATGAGCTCCTTTTTGTTTAGCTTTCCAAAGTTGGAGTACTTTTTCATTAGCTAGTACTTCGGGTGTTGTTTTGGTGTTATTAATTTCTCTTTTAGCCCAGTAATCTAATTCGGGTACGTACCAGTCATTAGTATTATAAAGGCTTAAATGAACTTTGTTTTTTTTATTAAACTCAATAATTTTTTCTAAAATTGAACATTCAATTTCATTGGTCGAAACTACGTTGTTGTTTACTAAAATTAATCCCCCGTTATATGCAATTATCGGAAAGTGTTCAATAGAAGCCATTTTTTGTAAATGAACCATAGCGCTAGGCATACGCGATGATATTAAAATCACAGGAATGTGCTCCTTAATTCTTATAAATTGTGTAATTGTAGCTTCAGAAAGTATACGTTCTTTATTTAAAAGAGTACCGTCAATATCAGAAAAAACAATTTTGGGTTGCATACTATAAAATTAGCTGTAAAGTAAATTAGTTTAGAGTCGCCACTTTTGAAATGTGTATATCCAAAATGTTATGATGATAATTTCTTATTTAAAGAAACTCATTAGTAACTCGTGGGGAGTTTGGCAAATATAGTATTAATTCTATAAGTTTTTTATTGAAGGCTAACGAAAACGGGTGTTGCGGATTGTTTTAATAGTTAGCAATTGTTCTATAATAAAAAAGAGAACAGGTTATTCTTTTTTACCAAAGGCAATACGATTTAAATTAGTTTTCAATAATTCTAAAAGTCAAGTTAATACGTTTGCCTACGGGTTTTTTAGTTTTTGGAATTTGGTGTAGCCAATGAGTTTGAGTATTTCCTTGCATTAATAATAAACTTCCGTGGGTTAGTTCTATTTTTTGTTTTAAATCAGTTTTTGTACGGTGTTTTAAATGAAACCATCTGCTGGCTCCTAAGCTAATTGAAGCTATTATCGGTTGTGGACCTAATTCTTTTTCGTTATCTGCATGCCAACCATTACTATCTTGTCCATTACGATATAAATTAGCTAAGCATGTGGTAAATTTTTTGGTAGTTATAGTCTCAACTTTATGTTTTAATTCTAATAAACTTGGAATAAATTTAGTGGGTAACATAGTAACATTGGAGTAAGAATAAGGAGTGTTGTTATTGGCAAATAAATGCGTTAAGCGTGGTTGTAAATGCTCTTTACCATAAACCTTAATAGTGTCTTGTTGCCAATTGGTGTTGGCTAGTAAATCATTAAAAATATGTAACGCCTTTTCAGAACAAATAAAGTTGGGATATAATATAAGATCGGCATCTGGGAGCGCTAAATCAATTTTTTCGTTAGGGTTAGTAAATAGTTGCAAAATAGAAGCTGTTTTTTATTGATGTTACAAGTAATAAAAAGCCCACCATATTAATAATAATTGCATAGGTAATCGCAACCATAAAAACCACATAGGTACTCCTTTGCTGGCCTTTTCAGATTGTAGCATATAAATATGTACAGGAATAAAAACGATAAGCATGCAAATAATAAGATAAATGCTTATGTTTTTTAATTGTGGTATAATTAAACCTATGCCCAAAACAATTTCAGCAATACCACTCCAAAACACCAAAGCTTTGGGCTTAGGTAGGTAAGGAGGCATAATGTTAATATATGCTTTTGGCTTGTAAAAATGAAATAGACCGGCTACAACATACATAATAGCCATAAGGTATAAATGCCATGGCAGCTCCATATTTTAGTGTAGATTTTTAAGAAGCTTCATTTTCTATAAATTCAATTTTACGAAAATGAACTCCATTCCAGTCTTTAGTAATAGAGGTGGTTTCAATTTGTTTTAAGTTGTAATCACCTAAAACACCCCAGCCATTTGTTTCGCTTATTTCTGTTTTAGAAGTATCAGAAGGAAAAGCAAACCAAATTACAGCATCACCTACTAATTTAGGGTATACGGTTTCAATTCTATTCTGAACCTGAGAAATTTCAGTAACAAAAATCAAGGCAAAATCAATTTCAGATGTTCTAATTACAGATTCCCTTATGGTAATACCTTGTAATTTGTCGAGTTCTTGACAGAAGCCTTCAGGTTCATTCAAAATTAAAATCTCATCAACGTCACCAATTCCTAATTTGTTAAATAATTCGGTCATTTGTGTGTAATTTTTTTTTTTTACTTCTTATCTAAAGATACAAAAAACAATAATTACATATCAAACTGGCTTATACTTTTTTGATTTTAAAAATTTAAGAATGAGCCAGTTTGGTGTGTGTTAATTTGAATAGTTAAGGAGCGGGAACAACCTTAGAATCTTCTGGCTTTGCAAATAATGAATTTTCGGCATTTAAAAATTTGACATTACTTATGGTAACCTCTCCAATTTGATCGCCATAACCCTCTTTATCATTCCAGTTATGAAAAGTCCATTTTTTAGAAATAGGAATTCCATCTACATTTTGATAATTATTATATTTAATAGCATGTGGTTCTTTTTCAGCAGTGGCAAGGTCTTTTCCAAAACTAACAATGTAAGCTGTTCCAGCTAGGGTGTGGTCAATTTGATTTTTGTAAACTACATACCAATCATCGGGAGCATCACCAGTACCAGGAGTAAAACTTAGCTTTTCGGTTTGATGTAAGCTTCCATTTAAAGGCCTCTTTAAAGGAGATGACCAAATAGTTCCAGGATCATTTAGTTTATAAGGTAGATTAAAAAAATAGCTCCAAGTAAAAATGTCAAATCGTGAACCGCCTATTTCAGCATTTTTTGGGCAAATAAATACCTCTTCACTATTATAAATCACTTTTGTGTTGTTTTTATTATCTAATCTGATTTTTGTGCCGTCAGTTAATTGTGTAAGGGTACCTGTTAAATAATCTTTTCCACCAAATTTAATATCAATATCAAAGCTAACGGCTTTGTGATTTAAATAGGCCTCTTTTTTATGTATTTCTTCAATTTTTTGAGTAAAAGGAGATGAAGTTTTTTTGTTTTGAGAAACTTCAGATACGGATGTGGGTAGCGGTTTGTCTGCTGTTTTTTGTTTCTTTTGGCAAGAAAATAATAAGGTGATAGTACTAATAATAATGTATTTTTTCATGATATAGATAGTTAGTTGTAGCTTTTTCAGGCTATCGCATGTGTTTGTTATATAAATTTATGAAAGCTAAATAAGAATAAGTGTTTTTAATGCAATTAAATTTAGATTAGCACAAACATTTAGGGTTTCTTTAAAATAAAAAGCCGCTGCTAAAAATAGCAACGGCTTGGTAATTTTTATAATATGTATGTCTATTTTGAAACAGCTTCGGTTTCAAATTCAACAGTGACCTGATTAGTCAATAGGTCATTAAAAGTTTCTCTCTTTCTAATTAATTTAGCTTCTCCGTTATGCCATAGTACTTCGGCTGGTTTAAAGCGAGAATTGTAATTACTAGCCATTGAAAAACAATATGCCCCTGCATTTTTAAAGGAAACGATATCTCCCTCAGAAATTTCAGCAATTCTTCGGTTAGTGGCAAAAGTATCTGTTTCACAGATGTATCCTACTACAGAGTAAAAACGCTCACGTCCTTCAGGGTTTGAAATATTTTCAATTCGGTGGTAAGAATCGTAAAACATAGGACGTATTAAGTGATTAAACCCAGTATCCACACCCGCAAAAACGGTTGATGTTGTTTGTTTTACTACATTTACTTTTGCTAAAAACTGACCAGACTCACTTACTAAAAATTTACCAGGCTCAAAACCTAATTCTAATTGCTTTCCGTATGATTTACAAAAAGTATTAAAACGAGCAGTTAATTTTTCTCCTAATTCTTCAATATTAGTTTCAATGTCACCTTCTTTATAAGGCACTTTAAAACCACTACCAAAATCAACAAATTCTAGATTTTTAAATTGCGCAGCAACATCAAAAAGGATTTCACTGGCTTGAATAAAAACATCAATATCTAAAATATCACTACCAGTATGCATGTGCACACCGTTAATATGCATTCCAGTATTTTCAACAATACGTAAAATATGTGGTGTTTGATGTACCGAAATACCAAACTTTGAGTCGATATGACCTACCGAAATTTTACTGTTACCTCCTGCCATAATATGTGGGTTGATACGCACACATACAGGTATGTTAGGGTGTTTTGCTCCAAATTGTTCTAAAATAGAAAGGTTGTCAATATTAATTTGAACACCTTTTGCAGCTACTTTTTCAATCTCCTCTAATGAAACTCCATTAGGAGTAAAAATAATATTTTCGGGTTGAACGCCTGCTAAAAGCCCCATTTCAACTTCTTGAATAGAAACGGTATCTAAACCAGCCCCAAGCGATTTCATTAGCTTTAAAATTGAAAGGTTTGATAATGCCTTTACAGCATAGTTCAACTTTAACTGTTTAACTCCGCTAAAGGCATTAGTTAAACGTTGATACTGCGATACAATTTTAGCCGAATCATAAACATATACGGGGCTTCCGTAAGTTTCGGCAATAGCTAATAAATCCGTGTTTTCCATGGTTTATATTATGATTAATAATTTTTTTTCTACTTTAACGAAAAGTAAAAGTCTGCAAATTTACTATTATAATTTTTAAATGGGAAAAAATATAAATAGATGCACTTAAATATAGTTTAAGAATTGCATTAAAAATGGTTTGAAAGGAATTAATAAGTGATTCTTTTTTTAGGTTAGTTTGGTGTTAAAGTATTGATTATTAGGTATTAATGATGTATATTTGAGTTTTATTCCTTTATTCATTAAATCCCCCAAGTTTATGAAAAGAATAATTACACTACAGCTTATTTTATTATTTATTTTATTTTTTCAAGCTAAAGCTCAGCTTCCCATGTTAAATTCTTCAGAATTGGATAAAATTCCGAAGGGATATCAATGGGTAATTTCAACAGATATGTCTGATGAATTTAATAATCAAACTACATTAAATACTATAAAGTGGCATTCCAGGTTGCCTAATTGGGCAGGGAGAGTACCTGCAGAATTTTTGCCAGAAAACATATTTGTTGCAAATGGAATGCTATCTATTAAAAATACAATCCATCCAGCTCCACATGATGGATATACCATAGCGGGTGGAGGTATTGAGTCAAAAGCTTCTCAAAAATATGGTTTTTTTGAAGTGAGAATGAAAGCTTCAAAAATTAGAATGTCATCGACATTTTGGTTGAATACTAACAGAACATGGGATGATCCAGAAGTTAATAGCCCAGATCGCCCTAGTTGTGAAGGTTATAATACGGAAATTGATGTTATTGAATGTATGGGAGGAGGGTCTCCAGACTGGGCCACTATTCCGTGGGATAAAGGAATGGCATCAAATACACATTTTAAGCTAAGAAGAATTAAAGATAGTAATTGTAGTAGTTTGTTTCTTTCTAGAGGCAATGCTAGTTTTGTGACAAGTGACCAAGCTAATGTGGCCGATGATTTTCATGTATATGCAGCATGGTGGGTAAATTCAAATTTGGTCCATTATTATATTGATGGGGTTTATAAATTTTCAATAAACCCTAGAGATGATAATTTTTCGACACCATTTAATGTGCCTATGACAGTGCGTATGGTGACTGAAACTTATGATTGGCAAATAAAAAGTGATGGCAGTCCTAACCCAGGTTACCCAAATGAAACAGAGTTGAATAATGATGCAATTAATTCGACGTATTATGATTGGATACGTTCTTATAAACTTCAAGCAACAGTTGATAATTTGGTAAATGATGGGGATATGGAAAGTGGAACACTTACCGCTCCTTGGACATTTTGGACCAATGGAGGGAGTATTTCTTTTACAAAAGAAAAAGGAGAAAAATATTCAGGAGACTACGGTGCAAGAATTGAAGGTCCTGGTGGGTTGGAACAAGTTTTTACAGTAGCACCTGGAACAGATTATGTGTATACAGCTATGGCCAAAAAAAATGAAGGGAGTTCGGAAATTAAATTGGGCGTAAAGCCAGCTTCAGGAGGTCCCGATTTGGTTCCATCGATAAAAGTAAATACGGTTGATTATGCACCTTATGAAGTTGTGTTTAATTCAGGAGCTAATACTCAAATTAAATTATATGCAGCAGGAATAGCTGGCGACTTAGGTTTTGTAGATAATATATCGTTGATAGGAGAGGAAGTAACTTTGAGTGTGGAAAATGATCAAGATAAAGTTAAAAATAATGTATCGCTAATTAGTAGTTCGCGAGCTATAGGAATTGTTTCATCACTTGCAGTAGAATTAGAGGCTTCTATTAGTATTTATTCAATTTTAGGAAAGGAAGTATATAAGCAAGAAAATTTTACTATAACAAATTCTGTCCAATATATACCTATGGAGGTGGTTTCAGGAATGTATATTATTAAACTAGTTTCAGAAAAATATGGTTCATTAGTAAAGAAAGTTATTTTTTAATTAAAATTTAGCGTTACAAAGTATAATAGAGCTGAAAATAAATCTTAATACAATGATATTTTGTGTTATAGGTATAATACGAATAAGGTGTTTTTGTTAGCTACTTTAATAAAGTATTGATTTGTTTAGAAACTATAAAATTTGACAAAATTTAAAAATAAATAATAACTACGTATTAGTATCTAATTTTTGCTTGATAATGTTTGTTTATGCAAACCTCGTTTTCTACATTTGGAATCCTATAAGAAAAGCGAAATAAACAGATTATGAATCTACACGAATATCAAGGAAAACAAATACTTAGTAGTTTTGGTGTAAAAGTGCCGTTAGAAATTTTGGCCGAAACTCCGGAAGAGGCTGTTGCGGCCGCAAAACAAATTCAAAAAGAAACAGGAAGTACTGTGTTTGCTGTAAAAGCTCAAATTCATGCTGGAGGCCGAGGAAAAGGAGGAGGAGTTAAAATTGCAAAATCTATTGACGAAGTTCGCTCTTATGCAGATCAAATATTAGGAATGATGTTAGTCACTCCTCAAACATCAGCTGAGGGAAAAAAAGTACATAAAGTATTAATTGCTCAAAATGTATATTACGACGGACCATCAAAACCACAAGAATTTTATATGTCTGTTCTATTAAATAGAGCAACTGGTAAAAATATGATTGTGTATTCTACTGAAGGAGGAATGGATATTGAAGCTGTAGCTGAAAAAACACCTGAACTTATACATAGTGAAGAGATTGATCCTTCAACAGGTATTTTGCCTTTTCAAACACGTAAAATTGCTTTTAATTTGGGGCTTTCAGGAGCTGCTTTTAAAGATATGTCAAAATTTGCAGCAGCACTTTATAAAGCTTATGAAAATTCTGATGCTTCTTTGTTTGAAATTAACCCTGTGTTCAAAACTGCTGATGATCAAATAATGGCAGCCGATGCTAAAGTAACTTTAGATGACAATGCATTATATCGCCATAAAGATTATGCAGAAATGCGCGATATTCGCGAAGAAAATCCAGTTGAAGTAGAAGCAAAAGAAGCTGGTTTAAACTATGTGGATTTAGATGGTAATGTAGGTTGTATGGTAAACGGAGCTGGATTAGCAATGGCTACCATGGATTTAATTAAACAAGCTGGTGGTGAACCTGCAAACTTTTTAGATGTAGGTGGTACAGCTGATGCTAAACGAGTGGAAGAAGCTTTTCGTTTAATTTTGAAAGATGATAATGTAAAGGCAATATTAATTAACATTTTTGGTGGTATTGTTCGATGTGATCGTGTTGCACAAGGTGTAGTAGATGCTTATAAGAATATGGGTGATGCTATTAAAGTGCCAATTATTGTGCGTTTGCAAGGAACTAATGCAGATATTGCTAAAAAGCTTATTGATGATAGTGGATTGAATGTATTAAGTGCTGTTGAATTCCAAGAAGCGGCAGATAAAGTACAAGCAGTATTGGCATAATATAAGCTTGCACTTAGTTTTTAGATACACCTAAAGACAATAAAATAATTGTTGAAAAACAATGAATAAAAAAGGCTAAAATTTTCTTGGAAAATTTTAGCCTTTTTTATTTTCTATAACCATCAACTATTTCTTATTCTCTTTTTTAGGCATAGGGCCACGTAAATGGATGATTAATCCATTTAAAAAATTACGCAAAATTTGATCTCCACATTCCATATATTTTGGATGATCTTCATTTCTGAAAAAAGCACCTAATTCAGCTTTAGAAACGTTAAAATCTACAAGTTTGCATATGGCTATAATATCAGTGTCACGTAATTTGTGTGCCACTCTTAATTTTTTAAATATATCGTTGTTCGTTAATCCCATAGTACAAAAGTAAGTCAATAACAATAAATGATCAATGGAATCGATTATTATTTGACATTATTGATGCACAGCTAAATTTTATTACATTAAATACATATTTGTTGAACCAAACTTATTTCACTTGAACATTAAATTTTTGATATTTAATGATTTTAGGGAGTAAATTTTTGATAGATTTTTCGTTTGTAAAGAGTATATTCCTACATAGTTACATGCGACAATTTTTTAAAAAACATAGTTTAAATTGTTTAAAAAAACGTTTTTATTTTGTAAACATCTGTATTTTAGTTGTTTGTTGTTAAAATTTTGTTTTTTCACATAAAATTAACTAAAATATAGAATACTATTTCTTAGGATATCTGGTAAAATTAAATTTATTATTCTATTTTCGTATGATATTAACGATTGTTTTATGCATTATATAGAGAATCGTTTAAAATTTGTGTAATTATTATAGCCCTAAATAGAAAGTTTATATTTTTTTGGCACAAATTTTGTTTTACAGTAAATGTTATGTAATTTAAAATAAGATATTATGAAAAAAATTTATTTAGCCCTTTTTTCTATAGTAAGCTTTACCTGCTTTTCACAAGATTTGATTACTTCTAATAATTCATTTAACACTGGTTTTTCAGACTGGGGTTACGGAGTATGGGGAGATAATAATGGAAAGCCAGTAGCTAAGTTTGAAATAGATAGAATAGGACGTACCGACAATTCATCATTTAAAGTAAAAGTTAGATCTAACACTAAAAATGGAGCTGGAAACAAAGCCATTTTAAGAAGGTCTAAATTAAAAATTAAAAAAGGAAAAGAATATACTTTATCTTTTTGGATTAAGAGTTTATATCCTGAAGACCAAATATACGTATCAGTATACTCTGGTATAGATACAGGGAGTAAAAACGGATGGGCCGCTTTATTTATTAGAGACTTTAACTTTGAAGGAAACAACAAATGGCAAAACATTGTGTACAACTTTAAAGCAGGAGAAGGTGCTGAAGGAGCTCAAATAGATTATAAAAATTTAGATTTAATTTTCGGATTTGATAAAAGAAAAGGAAGTTTCTGGATTGATGATGTAACAATCACTAGAAGAAAATAAAATAGTAGAAGAAGAAACTATTTTGAAAATAATAAAAAAGCAGAAAAGCGATCTATTAGATCGCTTTTCTGCTTTTTTATTTAGTCTACATTTTAACTATTTCCAAATTCAGATAGTAATTGATGTACTTGCTTAGTATTTTCGACATAATAATTAGCAATGGTTTTTTTAAGACCAACTTTTACGGTATGCGTAGTATCGGGTAATTCTTTAAACATAAATTCATCAGTCCAGTCATCACCAATAGCAAAAATAAAATCGTAATTCTTATTTAATAACATTTTATTGGCAGACCTGCCTTTATTTACGCCGCTAATTTTAATTTCTAAAACTTTATCACCTTCTAAAATTTCTAAGTTATGATTTGCAATTAAACTTTGTATAGTACCTTGCAATTCGTTAGCACGTCGTTGTCCTAAATCGGGATCCGTATTACGATAATGCCAGGCAAGGGAAAAGGCTTTTTCTTCAATTAATGATCCTGGTGTACGATCCATAAAACGTTCTAAAATTGGAAGAATAACTCCAAACCAATCATTGTTTAAGGCTTCGAGCATTTCCCATTCTTTTTCACCATCTTTTAACCAAGCTCCGTGTTCTGTTATTAACGTATAATTTTTGTGAGCAAACCATTTGTTAAAGGTGTATTTGTCTCTACCTGTAATTAGAATCAAATCAGTTTTAGGGTCGTTATGCACTTTGTCTAAAAGTTTAAAAATAGCTTCAGTTGGTTTTGCATTTTCGGGTATTTTTTCAAAAGGAGCTAATGTACCGTCGTAATCAAAAAATAATAAACGCTTTTTAGCTTTTCGATACTTATTGAGCAATGTTTTTTTAGGGGACTCAGTTAACTTTTTGATTTTATCTTCATGTTGTTTGGAAGTGGCTTCGTTTAAGGACTCAATAAAATCTGAAGCCCATCGTTCCACATTGTAGCGTTTTAAGCGTTTTTGTAATGCTTTATTACGTTCAATTTGTTCATCTTCATCCATTTCCAAGGCAATCTTTAACGTGTCAGAAACCTCTTCAAAATTATTTGGATTAATAAGTAAAGTTTCGCTCATTTCTAATGAGGCACCCGTCATTTCACTTAAAATAAGTACACCACTTCTATTTTCGCGACAAGCAATATATTCTTTAGCAACTAAATTCATACCATCGCGTAATGGAGTTAATAAAGCAATATCGCACGAGGTATATAAGTCGATCAAATTATCAAAGGGAAAACTACGGTAAAAATACCAAATAGGTGTCCAGCTAATTTCGGCAAATTTTCCATTAATGCGGCCAACTAATTGGTCGATTTCATTTTTGAGTAATTGATATTGAGGCACATTTGATCGCGATGGAACGGCAAGCATAACTAAGCGAACTTTACCTTTAAATTGGGGGTATTTTTCTAAAAAATATTCAAAGGCTAACAAACGTTTAGAAATTCCTTTTGTATAATCTAATCGGTCAATACTTAATATTAATTTGGCATCGGGCGATTCAATTAAATGTTTGTCAATTTGAATTTGTACATCGCTTTTGTCTTTTTCCTTTAGTTTATTGTTTGCTTTGGCAGCATCAGCAAATTTATTGTAATCAATACCCATGGGGAAAGAATCTACACAAACATTTCTATCTTCTAAAATAACATTATTAAACTCTAAAGTATGGCCCAATAAGCGTTGAACAGAGCTTAAAAAATGACGCTCATATTCATAGGTATGAAAGCCAAGTAAATCGGCCCCTAGCATTCCTTTTAAAACTTCTTCCCGCCAAGGGAATATTCTAAATACTTCGTATGAAGGAAAAGGAATATGTAAAAAGAAACCAATTTTAACATTAGGTTTTTTTTCGCGAATTAATTGAGGTAGTAACAATAATTGGTAGTCATGGATCCAAATAGTATCATTATCCTTTAAGTTTTTTAAAACAACATCGGCAAATTTTTTGTTCACTTTTTTGTAAATTTCCCAGTCAGGTTTTTCAAATTCTGCATATTCCATAAAGTAATGAAAAAGTGGCCAAATGGTTTTGTTACTAAAACCAAAGTAGAATCCATTAATATCATTTTTAGTTAGATTTACAGGAATACATTTGTGTTTTTTTAAACTATTTACAACTTTAAGTTCAAGTTCAGAATTCAATTCCTCATCAATTAAACCGCTCCATCCTATCCAAATACTATTACTGTCTCTATGTACAGATTTCATACCTGTTGCTAAACCGCCAACACTTGGCGTTGCGGTAAGGTCATTTTTATCAATTTCTAATTGAACAGGGAGTCTGTTTGAAATAATAATAGTTTTACTAATTGATTGATCGAGATTCATTTTCTTCTTATTAGTTTTTGTTAAATTACAAGAAATTAAAATAATTGGAACAGTTTTAATTTATTAAAAACAATAAATATGATCAACTATTTAATTAGTAAAATTTAAATAGTTACAATGGATAAATAATCAACAGAATTTTAGTTTATGACAAATTTGAATTATGGAATTATAGGGAATTGCCAAAGTGCCGCTTTAATATCAGAAAAAGGTTCGCTAGAGTGGTGTTGCTTGCCAAATTTTGATTCTGCATCAGCATTTGCGAAAATTTTGGACAAAGATAAAGGAGGAAGCTTTGATGTTATTACAACCAGCGATTATAACATAAAGCAAAAATATATAGCTAAAACAAATATTTTAGTTACGGAATGGAATAATGGTAGTGATGCTTTTGAGTTTATTGATTTTATGCCTAGGTATAAAGATGAAGACAAATCTCATTACACACCACCCGATGTGGTTAGGTATGTTAAGCTTTTAAAAGGGAAACCTAAGTTTAAGGTAAACTACAGCCCAAAGCTAAATTATGCTAAAGGTGAAACTAGTATAAAAATAAAAGAAGAGTGTATAAAAGCAACTTGTGAAGAAGAGGCATACGAGTCGTTGTTTTTGTACAGTAGTTTTGACTATTCAAAAGTGCTTTCGGGTGAAGAGATTGAATTAAAAGATGATGGCTATTTTTTAATAAGTTATCATGAAAAATTATTAAGTCAATCTATTGACCGCGAATTTTTAAAGTTGGAGCGCACACGTGTTTATTGGTTAAATTGGTCAGAAAAAACAACCTCATATAATTATTATAATGACGAAATTTTACGAAGTGCGCTGGTACTAAAATTATTAAGTTACGAAAATTCGGGAGCCGTATTAGCAGCAGCAACAACATCATTACCAGAAACTATTGGTGAGGTACGTAATTGGGATTATAGATTTTGTTGGATACGAGATGCTTCTATGGTAATTAAAGTGATTTCCGATTTAGGCCACTCACGTGTAGCAAAACGCTTTTTAGAATTTATAATTAGTGTTGTGCCAATTAAAGATGAGAAAATGCAGATCATGTATGGTATTAATGGTCAGAAAAAATTAACAGAAGAAATTTTAGATCACTTAGATGGGTACAAAGGATCCAAACCCGTACGTATAGGTAATGCCGCCTATGAACAAAAGCAAAATGATATTTATGGCATTTTGATGGATGTAATTTACCAGCAATTTTCAGAGTTTGAAAATACACTTAGTAATAGTGAAGAATTATGGACGCTTAGTAAAAGTATCGTAAATATTGTAAAAAATAATTGGAAAAATTCTGATAAAGGAATATGGGAATTTAGGACAGAAGAGCGCCATTTTACTTTTTCTAAATTACTGTGTTGGGTGGCTGTAGATAGAGCCATAAAAATAGCTAAACTTTTAGGTAAAGAAGCTAACCATGATAAATGGACCAATTTGAGAGATCAAATTCATAATGATATTTATGAACATGCATGGAACGAAGATATTCAAGCCTATACGCAATCATATGGGTCTACCGATTTAGATGCTTCAACATTATTAATGGAAAGCTATGGTTTTATTAAGGCTAAAGATCCTCGATTTGTAAAAACAGTATTAGCTACAGAAAAGGAATTGTGTAATGATGGATTGATGTATCGCTATAAAAATAAAGATGACTTTGGTTTACCGTCATCTTCATTTACAATTTGTACTTTTTGGATGATTAATAGTCTATATAAAATTGGGGAACGAAAAAAAGCAAAGAAAAACTTTGATCAATTGTTATCATATGGTAACCATTTAGGGCTTTTTAGCGAAGATATTGATTTTAAATCCAAACGTTTATTAGGAAATTTTCCGCAAGCATACTCTCATTTAGCTTTGATAGAAACTGCGATTAATTTTTCGGGAGGGTTTACCGAAGAAGAAGAATTGATGTCGGCAATACATTAATTGGTATAATGAATAGGAGTTTTTTAATAATTGTGGATATCTATTATTTTAATGTATAATAGGGCTTTTTAAAAAAATTATATTTGCATCCCTTTTAATTTATAAATAAAAATATGAGTGTAACTTGGTACGAATGCAAAGTAAAATATAGGAAAACTGTTGAAACAGGAGAACAAAAAGTGGTAACCGAGTCCTATTTGTTAGATGCCATATCTTATACTGAAGCTGAGGCTAGAATCAATGAAGAGATGTCTGCCTACGTTAGTGAAGAATTTAAAATAACAAATATTAAAGTAGCTAATTTTTCTGAAATTCATCCAGTTGAAAATACGGATCGTTGGTTTAAATCAAAAGTATCATTAATTGCTTTTGATGAAGAGAGTGGGAAAGAAAGAAAGTCAAATATTTATTTATTGGTACAAGGAAATGATTTAAAAGAAGCTTTTGATAATACCAATACGGCAATGAATGGTACTACTGGTGATTATTCAATTCCTGCTATTGCAGAATCTCCTATAATGGATGTGTTTCCTTATTTTTCTGATGAGGTTGAAGATGAAGAAGCGTTAGCTCAAGTAAAAACAAGCAGTGATATTATTGAAGTTGAAGAACAAGAACATACCAGTAAAGAAGAAGTTATCGAATAATATCTAATATTGAATTTAAGGGGTTAATAACAAACAATACAGCGTTATTAACCACTTAAAATTCATTTTTTATATTAAAGTTTTTATGATATATAGTTTTCATAGAGCATTTGATTATATCAATTGAGTTATATAATCATTATTCTCCTAAAGCCTTTTTTTTACTTTTCATAGATCTAAATATTTGATCTGTTTTATCTACTTCAATAGTTTCGGTGTCATTTTGTGTTATTAAAGTTTCTTTTTTATTCAGATCAATGGCATAGGTTTCTAAAAAATCGAGATCAACTAGATACAATTCTTGAGTACTTACATTTTTAATGAGTTTTTTTGAAGGACTAAAAATATCTTTTTGGGCGTTTTTTTTGATTTTCTTATAAAGAATAAGTTCATTAGATAGGTGCCATTTTGTTTTAGTTTTAACATAAACATAATCATTAATAGCTTCAAAATTACCTGTTACAGTTTCTGGTTTTTCTATTTTTTTATTAATTACTAAAGCATTTCGACTGCTCTTTTTTCCAGGACCATAATAGTATTCAAACCTTTTTATTGATTTTAAATCATTTCGATATTTTTCAATATTTTTAAAATTTTCATTGTTATTATTTTCTGGTTTTTTGTTAGTATTGTCAACTTTCCAGATTATTTTTTTTAAATGAATTTTTAAATCAAGACTTTTTAGTTTAAGCACAAAAAATTTCGATTTATTTTCAGTGTTTATTCGGTCATCGGCGTATATCAATAAGTCTTGCTTATAGGAATTGGCAATTTTTTGAGCCTCCACAAGTTTTTCTTTTTTAGATTCAAAAGGTTTTTTCGAATTTAAAAAATTGTCAATTAGTGTTTTAACTTTGTTTAATTGATTAAACCTTTCAAGCTTTTCTGCATAGTTATTACTAACGTTTGTACTGTCCTTAACAAGTTTTTCTAACTGCAATAGCGCATCGAGATATGGTTTGGTTTCTCGCTTTTGTTTTTCTTTTTTTTCGAAACTAACATGCTCTTTTTTTACCGAATACATGTAAGGCACTTTATCGGTTTCATTAATTACGGCTTGAGTATAAAATTTGTTTAATTCATAGCCTAAATTTTGAGAAAAACAAGCAAAGCTAATTAAACTAGCAAAGCAGTATAAGATAAATAATTTCATAATTACTGATCATTAGTATTAGTATAACTGCTTTTTAAATCTTTAATATCAGTACCTCCCATAAATACATAGGCATCTAAAACATTACGGATAGCTAATTTTTGTTCTGTAGTAATTGTTCTTTTTTTATAGTCTGTTTTACCAACATATAGTGCTACAGCATCGGAACTATTAGCAATAGCTTGAATTGTTTTTAATTTTTCGGGAGTGTCTATTGGAATATCTAACAACTCATGTTTGTATTTCTTTTTTCCTTTAGTTTCACTTTTTATAACTGGGCCAGATAATGTATAATCTAATTGATCTACAGTAATCATATAATTTTCAATATTTAACCATTGAGTATCAATATATCTGACTTTTAAACGTAATTCTAAAATACCCGCTCTGTTTTTAGTGTAATAAGTGTAAAAACATTCTTTTGTATCAAACTCGGGACTACTTTTATCAATATAGTGAGTAGCATTATCCTTTTTAAATTGGCGCATATGCTTAACTGCATTTGGCATGCGCTTTTTTCTTTCAGCTTCAGCTATAGCAAATTCTTTCTCTTGAATTTCGGCAAGTTTTGAATCAAATTTATTTTTTAAACTGTTAAGATCCATGGAGTCAATAAGCTCTGGGTGGTTTTCGATTAAAGCGGTAAGTTTTTCTTTTCCAACTTTATATTGTTCTAAATCAAAGTGAGCTGTTATGTGTTTGAACAATGATTCTGGAGCAATATTACTGTAATCAACAGTGGTTGTTTCCACTTTGCGTACAGAATTATCTTTTATTGAAGGTTTAGAATTTGTATTACACCCTACAAATGTTAAGGCACTAATTATAATATAAATTTGATATGTTATTATATTTTTCATGGTTGTGTAGCATTAAGGGGTGAATTATTTATCGGCAATTTCCATTGTTACAGTACCTTGAATAAATTCATTTGTATTTTCTTCATTTGCTTCAATGGTATTATCAAAAAAGATGTTGTGTTCAGAGTTATCTAGCCCAGCTATTTCATGAGCCAATGGAACTCTAATACCCACAGTGTACTTTAAAATAGATATGGTAATAAAGGCAATAATAATAGCCCAAATAGCAACAGAAGAAACACCGATAGCTTGAATTTTTAGCTGTTCAAATCCACCTCCGTAAAGTATTCCGTTTTCAGTAGAAAAAATGCCCACCAAAATTGTGCCCATAACACCACCAATACCATGTACAGAAAAAGAGGCAACAGCATCATCAACTTTTAACACTTTTTCAACAAACTCGGCTCCTAATGACACTGCTATTCCACAAATACAACCCGTTATCATGGCACCTACTGGCCCCATAACGGCACAACCAGCGGTAATACCAACTAATCCGGCAAGTGTTCCATTTAAAGTCATTGAAATGTCCGCTTTTTTATATTTAATCCACGTTATAAACAAAGCCGCTAATCCGCCTGAAGCCGCTGCTAAATTTGTGTTCAAAATAATTAGAGGTACCATACTAGTACTTTCGCCAGTAATAGCTAGAGTAGAGCCAGCATTAAAACCAAACCAACCCATCCATAAGATGAATACACCTAGTACAGCAAATAAATTGCTGTGTCCTTTAATATGATTAACACTTCCGTCTGCATTGTATTTTCCATTGCGGGCACCAACAAGTAGTGCGTAAATTAAAGCAGAAAAGCCACCCATAACATGTACAGCTGTTGAACCAGCAAAATCAATGAACCCCATTTGGGTAAGCCAACCATCAGTTTGCCATATCCAATGCCCAGCAATAGGGTATATAAAAGTGGTAAAAGCAAAGGTGAATATTACATAGGTGCTGAATTTTGCACGCTCGGCTATGGCGCCAGAAATAATAGTAGCAGCAGTGGCACAAAATACCGTTTGGTAAAATAAATTGTGCATGTCTGAAGGTTCAATGTAAAAGAGGCTAGGTGTACCTATAAACCCACTAATTGAGTTTCCGTACATTAAAGAATAACCTATTGCCCAAAATGCAATGGCACCAATAAATAAATCTACAATGTTTTTCATTGCAATATTAGCGGTGTTTTTTGCACGAGTAAAACCCGCTTCTAAAAGTGTAAAACCCGCTTGCATAAAGAATACTAAAATACCAGCAATTATTACCCAAAGCAGGTCAAGTGTATTTGATAAATCCATAGGAGTGAAAATTTTTAATGTTAGTTCCTCCTAAATTACAAAATTAAACATCTAAAAATCAATCAATTACATTTTTGATGCTTTTTTTGTTCTTTTATAAATGCAGTAAATCTATGGTAAGCCCTTTGTCTACTTTGGAAGGAAAAGGATTACTTTTTTTAAAATTTTAACATTTTAAATGCTTCTTTAGGCGTTTAATGGTTAATTTTTGCAGGAATTATAGTGTTAAAAAAAACATGTAAATAGCTAATTTTTAGCAATTTGTGTTATCTTTTTTTGTTTTTTATTTGTTTTAAATCGATAAATGGGGTAAAAAATAAGATGATTTGATAATAAATGATATTTCCATTTATGTTAATTTGTGTGGATTGATATTTTCTGTAGTAATGTAAATTTTGGGGTAAGCAATTTGCATTAGAAATTTGAATTATCTAATGCTAGATTCCGATATAAAATTAGTGCATAATTATACTAAGAAATTTGATCTTTTGGTGTAGATTATTTTATTGGTGTATTTCAATTGTTGTTTTTCGAATAGCTGCCATACCACCAGCAATATCAATAATGTTATGGATACCATTTCTTTTCAAAATAGAAGCGGCAATAACACTTCGGTAGCCACCACCACAGTGTATGTATGTTGTTTTATTAGTTAAATTGAATTTATCAATATTTTTGTTTAATGAAGCAAGGGGCGAAAATAATACGTTTTTTAGATGTCCGTCATTGTATTCATTAATTTTTCGTACATCAAAAATGCTAATTTCTTTTTCGCTGAGTATTTTTTCTAATCCAGTAGCTTGTATCGATGTAATACTATCGGTATTTAAGTTAGCGCTTTCCCATGTTTGAAAGCTTCCTTTAAGGTAACCCGATACATTTGAGTAATTAATTTTTTTAAGTTTTTCAAATGTTTCAATTTCTCGACCTAAAGGAGCAATTACTAAAATAGTACACTTTGTATTGTCAATAAATAATTCAACCCAAGGTTCAAATAAACCATCTATTCCAATGAATATTGAATTTGGAATATGAGCTTTAACATAATCATTTTGATGTCGAACATCTAAAACTATAGTTGTTGGTTTATTTAATAAAATTTGAAAATCTGATAAATTTAATGCAGTATAATTAGTCATAAATAAACGAATAGTTTAACGAAACAAAGCCTTAATGAATGGGAAATAAGGAAGTTTTAAAATTAATTTGATTTCTTCGAAAAGAGAAGTTTCTTCATCTAAAAATTTAAAAAAAGTTGAAGGTTTTGTGTTTTTATACATTTTGAAGAAAATTTCAGGTCCTTTAGTGTTTTCTTTTTCCAAAATTTTAAGCAAAAGCATATCGTAAAATTTAAATCTTGGATGAGGTAAATAGCCAATTACGGGTTGTTTGTTAATGAGTTGTTCAATAATTGCACTTACAAATTTTTCGGAACGTTTAAATGAATAACCTGTTGAAGCTTTTACCCAACCCCCAGCGGTACCAATTTTAGTAATTCTAGGTGTATGGTGTTTTTCAAAAGGATAATTAGTCATGGGAATAACTCCATTTTCTTTTTGCTTTATGGTATAAGAAACACCGTTGAAATAGGTATCAATATATTTTTTTATTTGAGATTCAAAGGCTGTTTTTGTTAATGTAAAAGGAGCAAAAAATGTATATTCTATTAAAGCTTCGTACGTATTTTTAGGAAGTATGTACATAAAACTAGTGCTATTTTGCCATGTGAAACGATAATCCATCATGGTAAACCTATGGGCTTCAAAAACTGGAGATTTTGTTTCAATTTCAAAACCACTAAAACTTTGATCGATATAACTGTAGTTTTTTTTTTGATTCAAAAATTGCAAAGGAAGTCGGCTGTCAAAAAGGTGTGTGCACTCAAAAATTTGTTTGGTTGTTTTGATAATTACGGTATCTAGCGTTTCAGTAACCGTTTTTACACTTTCAGTAAAAAAATTAACTTGAATGTTATTTTTTAGTTTTTCAATACAATGTTTATAAAAATCAATAGATCTAATTTTTTTATAAGTGTATGGAGCTAATTTAATATGTAGCTTTTCATTTTTTTTGCCAAAGCAATAGGTTTCTTGCCAATTTTTTGAAACGATTTGGTCCCATTTACCTTTTCCTTTTTCCCAAAAACAGAACGTTTTATCATTTGCGTTTTTTTGTACTTTATCTATAATGGCAATGCGTTTATCTCTTAGGTTGTTAGAGTTAATAATGGATAAAGCCAATTGAAGTCCGGCAACACCACTTCCTATAATAATGTAATCGAAATTTAAAATGGAATCGTTGTTCGCTTTCACTAATAATAGATATTGGGGCTGATTATAATTTTAATTTGAACTGAAATATTAACTCAAAGGTTAATTGATGTTATTGTTTAAAGTATTTAAAAGGGACAAATAACATACCAAAGCATTCTCCTTTGTTTTTTCCTAAATGTTTATGATGCACTTTATGAGCTCGGCGTACCCCTTTGGCATACCAATTATTTGCGTTTCTGAAAATTTTAAAGCGTTGATGTATAAATATATCATGCACTAAAAAATAGGTAATTCCGTAAGCTAAAATACCAAGACCAATAGGTAAGCCATACCATGCAACATCGTATTGCCATAAAAGGAAACAACTGATACTAACTAGGGCATAAAAAACAAAAAATAAATCATTCCGTTCCCACCAACTTTTGTGTTTTTTATGATGATGATCGGCGTGAAGTGACCACAAAAACCCATGCATTACGTACTTATGAGTAAACCATGCCATACCTTCCATGGAAATAAAAGTGGTAAAAAATATAAGAATCCAATAAGCGATTTTCATATATGTTTATATTAAATTTAAACGATAATTTAAATAACCTTGTGCTAAAAGACTGAATTTTTGATAATTTGGTACACGAATTCGAGATTCTTTTAGTTTGGACGAAGGCGTTTTTTTTAATTTTTTCAATAATTTTTGATAGTAAAGAAACGCGGTGTAAACTCCAAAACGCGCTTCGATTGGTAATTTACTAATTCCTTTTTTGGCTTCAATAAAGTCAAGTTCAATTTCGGTAATAATTTGTTGTTTACTTTCTTCATTTAAATTTTTTAAATCGGCGTTAGGGAAATACGTACGATCCAAACCTTCAAAATCAGCTTTTAAATCACGTAAAAAATTCACCTTTTGAAAAGCAGAACCCAAACGCATGGCGCTATCTTTTAAATTGTTATATTGTTTTTTATTACCCTTAACAAATACACGTAAACACATAAGGCCAACCACATCGGCTGAGCCATAAATATATTCTTTATATTCTTGATCAGAGAGGTATACTTTTTTAGTTAAATCCAAACGCATACTTTTCATAAAAGCTTCATATAATTCAGGTTCAATATTATATTTATGTACGGTTTCTTGAAAACTATTTAAAATAGGATTAAGACTAATTTTGTTTTTTATGGCGTCATACATTTGACGTTCAAAATCGTCGAATAAAGTTGCTTTTGGATAATTATGGAAACTATCAACTATTTCATCAGCAAAACGAACAAAACCATAAATATTATATATATCCTGGCGAATATTTGGTGCAAGCATTTTTGTGGCCGAAGAAAATGAGGTTGAATAAGATTGAGTGACTGTCTGACTGCATTTGTACGATACGTTATCAAATAATGACTTCATAATTAACTGTTTTTGTTTAGAATTAAACCTGCGGCGAGTTTTCCTGAAATTAATGCAGGAGGTACTCCTGGGCCAGGAACAGTGAGTTGACCAGTAAAAAATAAATTCTCTACTTTTTTACTCTTTAAATTAGGGCGTAAAAATGCTGTTTGAAATAGCGTGTTGGCCATTCCATAAGCATTTCCTTTATAAGAATTATATCTGCTAACAAAATCGTTGACACAAAAACTCTTTTTAAATATAATATTATTTTTTACGTTTTGTTTGGTGATGTGTTCAAAACGAGTTATTATTTTGTTAAAATAGGATGCTCTTAAGGCTTCAGTATCATTAAGACCAGGAGCTATAGGTATTAGAAAAAATCCATTTTCCATACCCTCTGGAGCCATTTTTGGATCGGTTATAGAAGTAAAATTAGCATAAAACAAGGGATCTATTGGCCATTTGGGATCGTCATAAATTTCTTCTGCATGTTTTTCAAAATCAGTATCAAAAAATAAATTGTGATGATTTACATTTTTTAACTTTTTGTTAAATCCAACATAAAATAATAAGCTTGAAGGAGCAAAAGTTTTTTTATCCCAATAGTTCTTTGAATATTGTTTTTGGTGTGTTTCTAATAAGGTTTCTGTGTGATTATAATCTGCTCCGCTTAAAACAATATCAAAATTTAATTCTTTTTCATTGATAGTAACTCCTGTTACTTTGTTGTTTTTTGTATTTATTTTGGAAACAGGACTGTTTGTGTAAATAATTACTCCAAGACTTTTGGCTAATTTTTCCATACTCAAAATAACTTGATGCATACCTCCTTTGGGCTGCCAAGTTCCTAAACCAAAATCGGCATAGTTCATAAAATTATAAAATGCCGGAGTTTTACTAGGTTTGGCACCTAAAAAAAGTACCGGAAATTCGAGTATTGAGACTAGTTTTGGGTTCGATACTTTTTTACGAACATCACGAGATACATTGCTAAAAAACTGACCTAATTTAGTTACTGTTTTTGGAGTTATAAGCTCTAACGGCGATATACCAGGTCGATAAACTAAATCTTTAATGGCCACATCATAATTGCTTTTGGCGTCTGTGATGAATTCTTTTAAGGCTTTTGAACTTCCTTTTTCTTCATTTTCAAAGGTGTTAAAAATATCTTCTAAATTGTCGGCAATATCCACCGATGAACTGTCGGAAAAAAATACAGAGTATGCAGGGTTAAGCTTTTCTAGTTCGTAAAAATCGGAGACAGAATAACCAAAATCATTGAAAAATCGCTCAAAAACATCGGGCATCCAATACCATGATGGTCCCATGTCAAACGTAAATCCTTCAGCCTTAAATTGACTAGCGCGTCCTCCTATACTTTCGTTTTTTTCATATATACTTACTTCATGACCTTCTTTGGCAAGGTAACATGCTGCAGCTAATGATGAAAACCCTGAACCGATAACAACAATCTTTTCTTTCATAAATTTTTAGCCTAATATTTTTTCAAAATCTGAAAATGATTGAATAATTTTTATGAGTGACGAAATCGGTACAGGAACCTCTTTAAGCTGTCTGCCCATTACCCATAATTCATGATTATTGGGTGAGCAGATTTCGTTTTTAAAGTTTGAAATATAATCGTTAACCTCATCAATATGTGGTTGTAAAGTAAAGTATGAAACAAATATTAGATTGTTTTGTAGTTCGGATAAATTTGTTAAGTATTCGGTAGATACATTGGGTCCTAAAAATATAGTTTTATAACCTTTAGCAAGGATAAGAGTATTTATAAACAATAAACTCAAATCATTGGTTTCGCCACTTGGTAAATAAAGTACAAATGTTTTTTCATGATTGGTTACTTGTTGTTGCATTGAATCAACCTTTGACCACAACTTTTGTTTTATAAGACTAGTAATAAAGTGCTCATGCGAACTGTTAATTGTACCTGTTTGCCATAACATACCCACTTCTCCTAAAAAGGGAATAAATACATCATAAAAAATTTGCGAAAAGCTAAAGCGTTCACTCAATTCGTTAAATGTTTCAGCAAAAATAGTAGTGTTGTAATTTAACATTGCTAGTTTTAAAGAATTCATAGATCTGTCAACAGTTGTTTTGTCTGAAACAATACTATTTACATATTCTAAAATTTCTGATGGGTCTAGTTTAGAAATTCGTGATATTTTATAACCACAACTAACTAAAAAAGTAACATTTAATAATTTTTGAAGATTGTCCATATTGTATGAACGAATATTCGTGTCAGTTCTCTCAGGAGTTAAAAGGTGATATCTTTTTTCCCATATACGAATGGTGTGTGCTTTTATCCCACATATATTCTCCAGATCCTTAATACTAAAAGCTTGATTCGTTTTGTTCATCTTTTCTCGTTTATTCTTAAACAAACATAGTGAATTGCAATTGTTATTACTATTTTTGAACTAAAAACTTAAGTAATTTGTGATGGTTTTAACACAAATTATTTAACGATTGTTAATTTTTTGGAATATTTTATTTCAATAAATTGTTTTTTATTCTTAAAAATATATTTATAATGTATTAAACTCGCTTTATGGGTTATAAAATCTATTCCATCTGTACTCTATGGTAAATACTATCGTAAACTGTGTTTTAATTTATTCATAACCATGCATGTTTAAATCAATAAAATACTAGCATTTATGGTATATCACAACCTCATAGCGAAGTTCTAATACATAAAGTAGGTTGAATAAGTTTGATATACTGCTTAATATGTGTGATTTTATACTTGATGAGAAAAACACAAGGCTAGCATTTGGTATAAATCGGGATGCTTTATTTTTAATAAATCGGGGCGTTCAAAAAAATATTCAGAAGCTACTGTAAAAAATTCAGTTTTACTGGTGCCACCATAATTTCTAATATCAGAAGCATCATTGTTAATGGCTTCCATTTTAGTATGCATTAAATTAAGCCAAGGAATAATGTTTTCTTGGCTTAATAAACGTTCGGGAATACCATCGGTAGCCCCATCTAATTTGTCTAATAAATGGACAAATTCATGTATAGCGGTATTGCCTTTATCTGTTTTGTTAGAAAAGCCATGGTGTAAAGCTTTTTTTGACAAGATCATTTGATTTTCGAAACGCCCTGTACCTACTAAGCCAGCAATGTTTTTACCTTCTGCAGAAGCATTAAAATCTAAATCCTCATTAAAGTAATCTGGATATAAAAGTACAGTATTCAAGTTAGGGTACCTCCAATGATTAAACCTAAAAATAGGAATTACAGCACTAGCGGCTACTAAAATAAGGTCTTTTTCTTCTAACTTAAGTTGTACGCCTTCAATGTTTACATAACTTAAAAAATCAGCCATTTTTTGTTGAAATAGTTGCTGCTCATTGGTAGTAAGTTTAGTATAAAAAAGAATATTTTTAAGTAATATTTGATGCCAATGTTTAGGTGGAACTATTGGTTTTTTATTCCTTTTTTTTCTGAAGATAATAAACAGTAATACCGTAACAATTAGTATTATTAAAAAATAGCTCATTTAAATAGTAATATTCATTTGTACAAAAATGCATAAGTGCTTTTAGGTGCAAAAATTATTTAGGAGGTAATTTACACAAAAAAACAAGGCTTTTGTTTATAATAAATTGGCGAACTTTGTGGCTTGATGAAATGTACAGTTCATGGTAGAAAATAAATCAGGTAAAAAGAAGGATATACGGGCATTAACTAAAGAGCAATTGCGAGATTTTTTTGTAGCTCAAGGTGATAAAGCTTTTAGAGGGAATCAGGTATATGAATGGTTGTGGGGTAAAGGAGCGCATAGTTTTGAAGGGATGACTAACCTGTCCAAAGCTACTAGGACACTTTTGGAAGCTCATTTTGTGATTAATCATATTCGTGTGGATCAAATGCAACGTAGTACAGATGGAACTATAAAAAATGCCGTGCGTTTACATGATGGTTTGGTGGTAGAATCGGTGTTAATACCTACAGCAACACGCACCACAGCTTGTGTATCATCGCAAGTGGGCTGTAGTTTGGACTGTAAGTTTTGTGCAACAGCACGACTTAAAAGAATGAGGAATTTAAATCCTGATGAAATTTATGATCAGGTGGTGGCAATAGATAATGAAAGTCGTTTGTATCATAACCATCCTCTTTCGAATATTGTTTTTATGGGAATGGGAGAGCCCTTAATGAATTATAATAATGTAATTAAGGCTATTGATATGATTACCTCTCCAGAAGGTTTAGGAATGTCACCTAAACGAATCACAGTTTCTACCTCGGGAGTGCCAAAAATTATTAAAAAAATGGCAGATGATGCTGTTAGGTTTCAACTAGCAGTATCCTTACACTCGGCAATTGATGAGGTACGCACTCAAATTATGCCATTTAACGAACATTTTCCATTAACCGATTTGCGCGAAGCTTTGGAGTATTGGTATGCTAAAACTCAAAGTAGAATTACTTATGAATATGTGGTTTGGGAAGGTATAAATGATAAGAAAAAAGATATTGAGGCTTTAGTCAAATTTTGTATGTATGTGCCATGTAAGGTGAATTTGATTGAGTATAATCCAATTGACGATGGTGAATTTCAACAAGCATCTAATGAAGCTGTGGATAATTACATAAAAGCTTTAGAAAAAAGGAATATTGTAGTAAATGTGCGTAGGAGTAGAGGTAAAGATATTGATGCTGCTTGCGGACAGTTAGCAAATAAATCATAAAAAATGTTTAAGAAACTATTTAATTATTTTATTTGGGGAATCATTATTGTACTTGGGGGAGCTTTTTTAATTACTAAATTTAACGCCTATACCAGAGGCGAAATAGCACCGGATTTTGAAACGGAGTTGATTGATGGCACGCCGTTTAAATTATCAGATTTAAAAGGACAGTACGTACTATTAGATTTTTGGGCCTCGTGGTGTCCGCCTTGTCGAAAACAAAATCCAATATTGGTTGATTTTTATAATAAACATAAAAATCGTTTAAAGGTAGTAAGTGTAGCTTTGGAACGTACTGATAATGCCTGGGAAAAAGCGAGTAAGCAAGATGGTTTAAATTGGAAACATCAAATTGTAGATAAAAGTAGAATTGTAGTATTATCAAGTATTGCTCGTAAGTATGGCGTAACAGAAATACCTTCGAAATTTTTAATTTCTCCTAAAGGAGAATTGTTAGGGAAGCTTAGCTTTAATCAAATTGAAACCATATTAAATAATGGAACAAAAGAATAATCCATTACACGGAGTTAAATTACAGCAAATTGTTACTGAGTTGGAAGCGCATTACGGGTGGGAATTTTTGGGAAACACCATTCCTATTCGCTGTTTTACACATGATCCCTCTGTAAAATCAAGCCTAAAGTTTTTAAGGCGCACTCCTTGGGCACGTACTAAAGTTGAAAATTTATATGTGCATATGTTAGAAAAAATCAAACGTTTTTAGAATATTTAAAACTATTTTGTCTATCTCTCATGGGGGTATTACACTCGATTATCTCTTCATTACTTGTATTTAATACACTTTTTTAGATTCAGACGCTAGTCTAATTTTTAAAACGCTTAGCACAAAGTAGGTATGTCTATTTTTTTAATAAGTGTTTATCATCTGTATTTAGGGGGCTAAACAAGAGTTTTTTTTGAAGCCCAGACTTTATTTAGAATATGTATTTTACATGTTTTTCATCGTAACTAGCTAGCTTTTAAACGAAAAAAGAATTAAATATTTTTCTGTCGTCGACTTTAGTTTTAATTTCATGTTAATAAAATGATAAAAAAACAGGGTTGTTATTAGTAAAATTGCTATGAAATAAATTTTTTTTGATTGATTTGTAATATTATTTTCTTTTTTAAGATATAAGGTTTGCGGTTATTTTTAATTAAAGTATGAAATTTCTTAAACCAACAACACATTTACTATTTCCTCGTTAAAGTGTCAGTCTGAATACTATAAATTAAGTTTTTATAGATTATTTACGCGGGTGCTCAAAAATCATATTTATTAGTCTAGAAATTAAAATGGATAAATTTTAACCATGTTATAGCAGGTAAATAAATAAGTAAAACAATAACCATATTTTAAACAACTAATTCAGGAATATTTTATGGTGTATTCCTAAACTCTAACTTAATATAAATTATGAAACATTTTAAATTTGTGTTAGCGCTATTGTGCTTCACTTCAATTAGTCTTGTAGCACAAGATTGGAATGGTATACCTATACCAGCAACAGCTCCTCCAGGCATGAATTGGGAATTAAATCCAGTATCGGATAGTTTTAATTACGAATCTAATAGTAGGGCTTTACATCCAGAATTTGAAAAAAGATGGAACGAATTATACATTAATGGTTTTTCAGGGCCATCTGCTACTTCATACCACAAAGACCATTCTTGGATTACAGGAGGTTTTTTAAATATTCATGGAGCATGGGATGCGTCATTACCTATAGTATATACAGGCTGTATATCTTCAAAAGATCCACTTACCTATCCAATGTATATGGAAGCAAAGGTAAAGCAAGCGGGTTGTATGTTGGCTAATAATATTTGGATGATTAGTGCTGATGAAACTGAAGAGTTAGATATGCTTGAATCGTATCCAAATACTCAACCTGGTAGAGAATTTTTGGATCAAAGGATACATTTAAGTCACCATACTTTTATTAGACCTCCGAATCTTCAAGATTACCAACCTAGAGATGAAGAAGGAGTATTTGGAACATGGTATTTTGAGGCTGACAGAAATACGTGGAGAGATGATTTTTTTACAATTGGTGTATATTGGAAAAATCCTCATCATGCTGAATACTATATTAATGGTAGATTAGTACGTACTATTAAATCTAACGAACATAGTTTCTTAGATCCTGATGGAAATTTATCTGAGCATACAACAACTTTTGATGCGATAGATAAATATGGGTATACTGGTGGTACAGGTTTAAGTAAGCCTCAACATATTATTATTAATATGGAACAACAATCGTGGCTTGCAGCATTGAATATTTTTCCAACACCTGAAGATCTAGATGATGCAAATAATAGAAATTTATTTTTAGTTGACTGGATTAGAGTATATGATGCAGTTCCTGCTGGAGGAAAAATACCAGTTACTGGTGTAGAAGCAGAACCATTTAATATTACTATACGTCCAGGAGAAACGGTTGATTTAACACATACAATTATACCAGCTAATGCTACTACTCAAATTGTTACTTGGTCAGTAAGTAACAGAGAAATAGCTAAAATTAATGGATTAGGTCAGGTAACAGGGATTTCTAATGGAACTGTTGGCGCTGAGGTAGTCACTTTTGATGGTCAATTTTCTGACGCAGTAACAGTAACTGTAGCTGGAACAGCAGTAGGGCCAATAGATCAAAATGTTGATGTTCAAGGAGTAAGTATTTCACCAAGAAGTGCTACAGTAGCAGAGGGAGATACCTTTAATTTATCTGGAGCAGTTATTCCTTTTAATGCAACGGTACAAACGGTTTTATGGGCTACATCTAATTCAAGTGTAGCACAAATTGATAACTTAGGAGTAATATCTGCATTGTCTGAAGGTACAGCAACAATAACAGCTACAACTTTAGAAGGTGATTTTACAGATTCAATAACCGTTACGGTAACAGGAACATCTACGGGTGGAAATAATGATCCAGTAATTTCGGTTACTGGTATAAGCGTTTCACCAGAAACGTTAACAATTGGAAATGGTCAAGCAGGAACAATTAGAGCTACAGTAACACCAGCAAATGCTAGTGAAAGAGCTGTTACTTGGCAGTCTAGTAATACAGATATTGTAATTATTACAAACTCTGGAGTGGTTACAGGTGTGGCAGATGGAACGGCCATTATTACTGCTACTACTGAAGATGGTGGATTTACAGCTACAGCTACAGTTACAGTTGGAGCAGGTGGTCCAGTAATTATTACACCAGTAGATGTAAATGGAGGTACATTAACAGGAGGTCCTTTTACATTTACAGTAGGCGATGGTATTGCAGATAATGTTTCGGGAGTATCACTTTCTGGAAACGTTGGTGCAAATTCTCAATATATTGTAACTGATGATCAGGGAGTTATTTTAGGTTTACCAGCTACGCCTACAGCAGTTAATTTTGATACTGCAGGAGTAGGAACATGTTTTATCTATCATGTTAGTTATGAAGATACATTAGCAGGACTTACTTCTGGAGCTAATATTTCTGGTTTATCAGGAGATTTTGATTTATCAAATAGCGTACGTGTTAATAGAAACCCAGCTGTAGTTATCGTAGATCCAGTTATTCCATCTGGTGATGAAATTGTTATTGAAGCAGAAACATTTACAGCTACTAATGGTACTTTTAATGATGCCAGTGCTGGTGGTCCTGGTTTAGGTGTAAATAGAACACCTATTGGTGTTAATTATGTAAATAGTGGTGATTATGCTGATTATACAATCAATGTTGGAGAAGCAGGTGACTATGTTATTACTTATCTAATTTCTACTCCATCAGACAATGCGCAAATTCAGGTTGCTATCAATGGAGTAACCGTTGCTACTGATAATGTGCCTAATAATGGAGATTGGGATGCTTATACAACTTTAACTTCTAGTGCTGTAATTAGCTTGAGTGCTGGAGTGCAAACAGTTAGGCTTATAGCTTCTGGTTCAAATGACTGGCAATGGAATTTGGACAAAGTAACATTAACTAAACAAAACGGAGGGACAACTCCACCTGTGGTTAATGGTGGTACTTTAGCTGGCGGACCTTATACATTTATAGTTGATGGTGTTGCCGATAATGTTTCAGGAGTTACTGTATCAGGAAATCAAGGAGCAAATTCGGGATGGATTGTAACTGATGAGAGTTTGAATATTTTAGGTTTACCACCAACTCCAGAAGCAGTTAATTTTGATGACGCTGGTGTAGGTGTGTGTTTAATATGGCATATTTCTTACGAAGATGGATTGACAGGATTGGCAGCAGGACAAAATGTTTCCGGATTACAAGGTACTTTTGATTTATCTTCAAACTCAGTTCGAGTAGAGCGTAACGCAGCACCTAATACAGGTCAAAATGCTACACTTGTTATTGAAGCAGAAGATTTTGATACTACTAATGGAACTTTTGATGATGCTTTTGCTGGTGGTCCAGGTTTAGGTGTAAACAATGCTGGAGCTAATATTAATTATGTGAATTCTGGTGATTATACAGAGTATACTATTAATGTAGCAACAGCTGGAACATATGCAATTGATTATTCAATTTCATCACCTTCAGATAATGCTCAAATTGAATTTGATGTAATTGGTAGTTCAGCTTCAACTACTACTAATGTACCTAATAATGGTCAGTGGGATGACTTTAGCTCTTTGAATGGAGGTACTGTAGCATTATCTGCTGGAAGTAATACAATAAGAATTACAGCAACAGGTAGTAATGTGTGGCAATGGAATTTAGATAAAATTACATTGACTACAGGAGGAACAGGAGCTAAAAATATTGATGAGGTTACGTCTATTGGGTTATCTGTTTATCCAAACCCTGCAACTGATGTGGTTTTTGTAGAAGGTTTAGATGCCGATGCAACAGATACTATTCATATGTATGATATTACTGGTGCAGAATATCCAGTTGTTATAGATGCTGATGCTTCTATTAATGTAGAAGGTTTAGCAAGTGGTGTATATTTCATTACTGTAATTAGTGAAGAAAAAGGGAAGCAAACCGCTAGACTATTAAAAGATTAATAATTTTTATAGAGTAGTTTACTCTTAGTATTGAAAAGAAGGCTGTTTTTAAACAGCCTTCTTTTTTTTTGAATCAGTGTCATCCTAAAATAGTTAGTTTATTAGGTTTGAATATAGCGACCATTAAAAGGAGAAAAAAAATAAAAATTAACAAAAAATTACAAGAACTAAAGTGTATTTTTAGGCAGAGAAAAACAAATTAATAGATGCTAAAAACTGTAATAAAAAGTTACAATGAGCTAACAAAAAATGAACTTTATACTATTTTGCGTATTCGTAGTGAGGTTTTTGTAGTTGAACAACGTATAGCTTATCAGGATTTGGATAATAAGGATCAAAAAGCCTTACATATTATGGGGTATATAGACAATGAATTGATAGCCTACACTCGGATTTTTAAACCTAATGATTATTTTCAATATGCCAGTATAGGACGTGTTTTAATAGCAAAAAAATACCGAAGATTTGATTATGGAAAAGAGATTATGAAAACTTCTATTTTAGCTATTGAAACTCATTTTAATGAGGTTACAATAAAAATATCAGCACAATTGTACTTAAAGCGCTTTTATAGTAACCTTGGTTTTGTAGCTTACGGTGATGTGTATATGGAAGATGAAATTCCTCATACAGCCATGCTTAAAGGAGAAAAATCAAAGCTTAGCGAATTAAATTGATCATTTTATAAATATGAGGTAGTATTATTTCTGGATGGGCCCAAGCAATTTCATGACCTTTTTGGGGAATAGTAATAATTTCTATTGATGAGAATTTTTCTTTAGTATAATTGATGTTAGTGTAAGGGACTAAATCGTCTACATCTCCATGAATATGCATAACAGGAATTTTTACCCGATTCCAATCATTATCAATTTTAGCCATTTCAGATGCATGAATTGTTTTTTCATCACCAGCAACACGATACCCTCTAGGTACTAACCAACGTGTTAACCACCATTGTGTTAATCGAGAACCCCAAACATCTTTTTCTTGATTTGGATCAATAGCTGGCGATATCATAATAACTCCTTTTACATTTTTATTAATTACGGCTACTCGAGCAGCCAAAGGACCGCCGTAGGAAGAACCAACTGTAATTACATTTTTTAATTGGTAGTGTTCAATTAAATTATTCATAGCTTCTGCTTGTGGATTAATTTCAGGAAGTTCTTTTCCAAAATTTGAATATCCATATCCAGGTCTATCTACAGCATGTATATTAGCTTTTGATAATAGTAAACTATCTTTTAAATAACCATTCCAGGCAGAAAGTGAGCTGGGCGAACCATGAAAAAAAAGAATATTTATTTCATTTTCGGTATTCGTTATATGTTGTGTTCGTATTTTTAGATTAAGGCTATCAATTTTAATATAATCAATTTTAGTTGGGATATTATAATCGTTAAATCGTTTTGTAATTTCAATATCACTTTCCCTCCATTGAAGTACCGTACATGAATTTATCGAAAAGATTAGAAATAAAAGAGAAGCAGTTTTTAGAAAGTTTAAAAAATTAGATTTCATAAATTCATAATTATTTTACCAACCTAAGATTAGGATATTGACTTTGTAGCCCAAACCAAAAGGCACTATAAGAGTGTAATCTATTTATTTTTGTATTTGTAATTTTATTTCTTAAATAATTTTCATGTACTTCCCAAGTGATTCCTTTTTGATCAATGACTTCGTGTTTGTGAGGGTAATATTTTTTAAAAACCAAAGCTTCATTAAAATAAGCCCTATGTGCTCCACTTTTGTCAGTAAATATAACAAAAGGAGTTTGGTTTATTTTATCGTAATAAATACTATTTTGTTTTAAAAAATTTGAGGCTATAGCAATAATCTCGTCTGATACTGATGGATTTTTGATTACCAAAACTTCATCTTTATTATTTAACCTATAATCTAGTTTAGGAATATTGAACATCAATTTATCGGTGGCAAAATAACTTTTGTAAGCAATACCTTCGTCGTAATTACGCTTATGACCTGTGTTAATGGATAATACTTTGGTGTTTGGGTGTGCTTTTTTCCAAGTCCCCCAAGTAGAGGTAACTACACTTAAGTATTCTAGTTGAATATTTTTATTTGCTAATGGCCCAATAACAGGTTTTCCTAGAGTAGTACTCCAAAGTGATTGTGTTTTTTGATCGTACATTAATTTATTCGAACGGTATAAAAAACCACTTGTTCCCAAGTTATAATGAACACCATTATGTTTGGTTTTATACAATATAACGGTACCACATAAAGTACAATAAACTCCTGCAACAGGAATATTACCTACGGTATCAGTAAATAGTTCATGCCAAGCTAAAATTCGTTTGGGGTAAGCTCTAAAATCCCCATTAATTTCAATTCCAAAAATAATATTTGAATCGTCTAAATATTTTGCATCATTGGCAGCAATCATTTTTGGGTTTCTTAAAGGTGGAATACCATCTTGACGTACGCCACCCCAACGGACTTCATCTAATCTAATTAAAGATTGATGAGCTCTTTGATAAAAATATTTAGGAAATTTATGATCAATAAAGCTATGTAGTTTAGCTTTAAATGTAAAGTAATCATTGTTGTATGTCGCTGGTTTATTCCAAATGGTGGCGTACCAAGTATTATAACTGTCTCGATTTTTTAGTGTGGTTTTTTCTTCTAAAATTTTAAGTAGCTGTCGTCTAATTCTGTGGTCTTTTATAAAATATAAAGTGTCTACTAATAAGATTTCATCACTCTCTATCCAATTTTCAGAGATATGATCAATGGCTTTTTGATGTACAAGTATATCTGTTGAAGAAAAGAAATCTAAAAAATAAGCATAGTGCGGTTTTTCTTTAAAAGTTTTGGGGAGTATTGTTTTAGAAGCAAATAGTGCATTTGATTGTAATAGACCAATAAAAAATATAGTCAGGAATAATATCTTTTTCATATTCTAATATTATAAGTACTTGTTATAATAGTTATTGGATTATATTAAATCATTTAGAATTGAGAGTAATAAATAAGGGAACTAAAATAATAGTCCCCATATTTATGTAATTAAAATAATTTGATTCTTATAAATTATTTATTTAATTCAGCATTTAAACTTTCTAAAAGTTCGCTAAAATTACCTCGTTCAGCTAAAAGCTGTAAACCATCTCCTCTGTCGGCAGCACCTTCAGTAAAAAAAGGATTATTGTCATTGTGAACAACTAATACACCAGGAGAGATTCGTATAGGATCTGGATCAGCAAATTCGCCTCTTAGATTTTCAATTCTTAGTGTAAATGTTCTATTACTAGCATTATAATTGGTTATTTCTGCTTTTAAATACTCAGATACATCTGCTTCAACAACCCTAACATTTGCATTGTCATCATCGGCTCTTAATTCAGGGCTTCCACCACCTCTTGTCGCTTCATTTTCTTCTTCAGTTCCAGCATCCCATAATAAAATTTGATTTGTAATATCCCCAGTAATAGCAGCACCATCATTGTTAAAAATGTTTATCCCACTACCTCTTGGAGCAAAAAGCCAATCATTACTAATAGATGACATAGACACAAAACTCATTTTAGCACTATTTGCACCTTCAGGAACCGTAAAAGTAAATTCATAAAATTCTTCAGGAGAATCTAAACTTGCTCGTTCTGGATTTGATCTGTTTTCATTTAAGTTTTGTGGTGAATTGTATGATACAACTTCAACCAAATTTGGAGTTTCTGCGGGGTTTGTAGTGTCATCATCATCATCATTACATGAAAAAAGTGCGAGTGCAATGAACAGTGCAGACCACGAAATTGATTTTCTAGTTTTCATAACTTTTTGTGTTTTATTTGTAAATTAAAGTTATGTTGATAGTCGTTTTTTTATAAAATACTTACTTTTTTATTAAAATAATTAGTTATAAATCTGTAAATAAGGTTAAATTTTGATCTATTGATAAAATGTATCTCAAGTGTTTTTTTTTGATAAAAAAATATACTCAATGAGCTGTCATCTTTACTAAATATCTAGCCATTGTTTAAATGCCGAAGCCTTATTTTTTCCTATAATAATATCAATTTCGGAACTGGGAGAAGTTTCAATTTTTAATTTATTATTATCGTATTTTATAATTTTACTTATTGCATATATGCAAACTATAATTTGTCGATTAACTCTAAAAAATAATTTATCATTCAAATGAGCATAAATACCATCAAGTGTTTCTTGAGAAGTTGATTTTTGACCATTTTTTTGAATCAAATAAGTTATTGTATTGTCAACAAATATATAAGCGATATCCTCAACGTTAACTGGGCGTAATTCGTTTCTGGAATAAGTTAAAATACGCTTTTTTTCATGTTCTTTTGTCGAATTTATGGGTGTTGAGGTTGAAATGTCCTTTTGTGAAGCTTTAGCAAATTCAGAAATATTTTCTTGATAGTTTTGTAGTGAAATATTTAACTTTTTTAAATCGTCTTCTATTTTTGAATTTACTTTAAGTAATTGATTATCATAAATTCCACTAATCCATCGAATAATTATTAGAATAAAAAGTAACAATACTAAGCCGATAATTAAAAAGCTTAGCGTTATTTTAGTTTTTAAATCATTGGTTTGCTCATTTAAAATTTCTTTATTTAGGTGTACTGCAACTATCCAATCAGATTCTTTTATAGGCAGTGAATAAAAAACATTTGAGTAATTGTTTGATAGTTCTGTATTTAAAAACGTATATAGATCTTTACCAGAAATACTATTTTCAAAGCGAGAAACTATAGATGCTTTTTGATCACTTTTGCTTCCTATTTTAGTTACGTCGGGGTGACAAACAATAGCACCAGACCAATCAATAATAGATAAATATAAACTTTGATTACCCGTGTTTTGTATAGCGCGCTGTATAGCAGTTCTGTTTTGTTGTTCAATAATTTTAGTTTGGTTTTGCGCTAACAAACTTTGAAGGTTTTTTACTTGTTGCTGCCCTTGTTCAATTTTTTCATTCAATAAAGATATTGTGGCAAACTTTACAATTAAGTTAGCAGCTAGTATAGCAATTAATGCAAAAAAAACACAAAAGCTTATAGTAGGATATATATAGTATTTTATATTTTTCAATAGAAAATAGTTAGATTAAAAATCTGTAGGTTTAGTTTATTCCTTCTTAAGTCGTTTTTTTCAGTCTTACCTTAATTTATAGTCGTAAAAAACTTTAAAACATTTAATTTCACAAAAAAAATAATTGAATTTTAATAGTAAACATAAGTTTTTTTTAGTTTTATCGATGGCAATACTATTGATAATAATTAGGTTTACAGTATTCGCTGATTACTTTAATTTTACACCAGTTAGTGTACAACGTTTTACTGTTAATGAGTTTTCGCAAAAATCTCAAAAAAAAGACAGCTTATTATTAAAAGAATTTATTGAAGAAACCATTGAAGTGGAAGGAATTTTAAAAGAAATTACTTTAGTTAGAAATGGAAACACATCATTATTGTTGGAAGGATTAAACTCGGAATTATTAGTGCTTTGCGAAATGAAAGAAAATCAAAAATTATCGCATTTAAAAATGGGTAGTGTTGTTTCTGTTATGGGAACATTTAAAGGAATATTGCATGATGCCATCATGTTAAATTGTATTTTAATAGATAATGAAACTTATGAATAAGCTATTACTAGCTATTTTAATATGGCCTTGCTTGGTTTTTGCCCAAAAAAGCAAGCAATTTTTTACCAGACAAGGTCAAGTTGCTTTTTTTTCCTATACTGCTGTAGAAAATATACAAGCAAACAATGATCAGGCTTTTAGTATTTACGATGCCACAACGAATCAAATTGCCGTAAGTATTTTGATGCGGGCTTTTAAATTTAAAAAGTCTTTAATGCATGAACATTTTAATGAAAGCTATATTGAATCCGATATTTATCCCAAAGCTACTTTTGAAGGTGTTATAGAAGATTTTGATAAAGATTTAAGCGAAGCAGGCCAAACAAAGTTAATTAAAGGAAATTTTACATTACGGAATAAAACCCAGCCTTTAAGTTTTAAAGCAAAAATACTGGCAACACCCAAAGGTTATATAATAGCAGGTGAACTAGAAGTAAAAGTTAAAGATTACGATATTAAGATCCATCCACTAATTTCGCCCAATATTGCTGAAATAATTAAAGTTTCGTTCAATTTTAAATATGATAAACCTTATGAAGAATAATTTTTTTTTAGTATTGTTTTTTTTAAGTTGTTTTTATGTAATAAATGGACAAACTTTATTAGATAAACTAGAAAATGAAAAACAAGAAGAAACCACATTTTATACACAATCGACATTTATTGGAACTCGAATATCTTTAGGGCACTCCATCGAAACACGTAAAAAGGGTTCTTTAGAAATTTCGGCAAAAAATCGCTTTTGGGATTTACCTACTCAAACGAGCACCAGTTTTTTGGCAGATAAAATGTCTACACGTTTTGGTTTAGATTACAGTATAACTAATACTTTTACCTTAGGAGTAGGCGCAAGTACTTTGGATGGGAATTTTAATGGATATCTAAAATACAGACTATTACAACAACAAACCAATGGTGTAAATAAATTTGGATTAACATGGGTTCAAACAACATCATATCGAAGTAAAAAAATAGGTCAGGTTGAGTTAAGAGATAGTTTTAGTGACAGACTAGCTTATACAAGTCAATTATTAATAGGTCGTAGATTTACCCGAAGATTTTCTGCTCAATTATCACCCACTTTTATTCACCGAGGCTCAACTCGATTTGGTATTGATGATCCTAATCATTTTGCACTAGGTCTGGGCATTCGTTTTAAAACAACTATACGAAGTGAATTCGTATCAGAGTATTTTTATGTAGCCAACCCATTAAATTCGATTGAAACTTTTAATGCCGTTTCTATAGGCTATAATTGGGCATTAAAAAATATTTCATTACAATTTAAACTTACTAATTCGGGTTTGTTTGCCGAAGATGCTTTTATTACGCAAACGCGTAAAAACTTGAATACTCGTAGAGGTAATTTGTTTTTTGGGTTTACCATGATCTATTTCCTACAATTGTAACTAATTCATGTTCGGTTGAGGTATAAAATCGTTTTGTTAACAAGGCCTTAAGCATATAAACTTTATTAACCTGAGTTTGACATTATTTTTTTAACTCAATTTATATGTAAGCCTAAAACGATTGCAATTAATGGATTGTTTTTTTGATGTCATTACTAAAAACAGAATCAAATCCCAAGTTCGAATTTTTACTTGATGCTTATTTTAAACTTATGTTCATGCTAAATTTTAAGTTTAGAATAGTTTTTTTTTATAATTTGTATCTGTTGACTTGTATTCTCTTACCTTAATAAAGTACAGTAAATTTTTATGTTTACCTATGCTATCTTTTCACTAAAAATCATTCCTTTTTAAAGCTAGATATTCACTTTTAAATGATGTTAAGTATCGTATTTAGAACATATTCCTTTTTAAAAGTGACATTTCGAGTTCACTTCATTTTTTTTTATAGAGTCTGACTATGGAAGTAGTTTTACAGGACTAAATAAAAAAATATATAATGAAAAATTTAAGAATTAGTGTATTGATGTTAGCAAGTATGCTTATCATGTCATGTCAAGATGATGATACAACTGTTGAAGACGTATTAAACCCAGAACAAGAAGAAAATGTAGATCCTACTATTGAAACTACAACATTTGATGTTAGTATAAGGAATACGGTAAACATTTTAAATACAAAAGTATTTAATACACCAGAAGGAGCCACAGCACCGGGGCCAGCTGGAGCAAAAGATGCTTATTATTCAATAAAATTTAAAGCAGTACCTGGAACCTATTTAAGCTTTGCAACCATGCAAGCAGCAAGTAATGATTGGTTTTTTGCTCCAAAAGAATCAGGAGTTAAATTATTTGATGCCGCAGGCGCACCAGTAACGGGTGATATTACAAATCAAATTTATCTTTGGGATTCTGGGACTGAAAACGAAGATCCTGCGTTTATTGCTACTGTGCAGGAAGGACCAGCTTCGGGTGAGCCTGATCCAAACAATAAAGTACGTGTGGTTAAAGAAGATGTAACCCCTTATATGAAAGCAGAGTTACTATGGGATGCAACAACCAATTATTTTACCTTAAATTTAATCAATTTGGTAGGAGGTAATGCCGAAAAACCAATAGTACTTACACCAGGATTAGTGGTTTTACATGCTCAAAAATCGCCGTTATTTACTGTTGGTGAAGTTGATAGGGGAGTAGGTTTAAAAGAAATAGCCGAAGATGGTATGCCAAAAAAATTATATGATTGGTTTAAAGAAGAAGGAACAACTGAAGGAGCCTTTTTAAGAATGTCTGCCTCATTAATTAAATTTTCACCAGCATTAATTTATGCGTTTAATGGAGCAGAAGGAGCAAAAGATCCATTTTTCACTCAAGGAGAACCAGCTAAGCAAAATAGTGGCTTAGAGGAATTAGCTGAAGATGGAAATAGGAGTATTGCTTACAATTATTTAAAAGAAGAACTTAAAATACCTGTAGCCGCAAGTAATGAAGAAATGCCAATAGGACCAGGGGAAACATTTACATTTACTATTGAAGTGCCTACAAATAAAGATTATAAATTTAGTTTGTTAACTATGATGGTGCCTTCAAATGACTGGTTTATAAGTCATAATACAGCAGGTTTAGAGCTATTTGATAGTGAGGGAGCGCCATTAACTTATGAAGGTGCAGGGACTAAAACTTATTTATATGATGCAGGAACAGAAGTAGATCAACCTATAGGTATAGGGAATTATCAAGCATCAATTCAAATGGGACCAAATGAAGGACCAGTTGATGAAGATAATAGTATACGTCGAGTACCAATGATTATGGATGGACAGTTTGGAAAAGGATCTGTAATTGGCGGAGGCGCTGGTGTAGTATGGAATAATGATCCAAGAGGAGGTTACAATTTTATTGAAATTGATATTGTACCAAGAAATTAAAAGTTAGTTTTTTGTTTATAGTTATGATTGTAAAAACAGACTGTCCTTTTAAAAGGCAGTCTGTTTTTTTAATAATTTATGCTTAGAGTAGTATTTCAAATTAAAACGATCTAATGCTGTTTACTTGATTGGCAATATTGATTATTTGTATTGTTCAGGTGTTACATCTATTTTTAAAAGAAATTCTCCATTTTTGTCCTTATAGAAATAAGCCATAGTAACTTTATTTTCTTTATATCCTTTCATTTCTGGGTTGGTCTTTACATTGTTAACGACGTTTGGTTCTATAAAACGCCTTAATTCCTCTATATTTATTTCGCTTTTTTCTATATTAACCAAAGTGTAATTATATTGAAAAATGTTATTTGGCATAGCAACAGTATTATCAAGACGTGTGTCATTATCAATCATTATTGGGCAGCTTTTGTTTATTTCGCTTGCTGCTTCCATCATTGCTTTGTCAAAAGATTTGGGGTTATTAAATAGTTTTTGAATAGCAAAATAAGAAATTACAAAAGCAATTATTGCCACTATGATTGGTGAAATTTTGTTTTTTCCTTTTTTTTCTGATTTTTCAACAGGAGCATTTTTAGTGACTATACCTTCGGGTAATTCAAATCCACATTGAGGGCAATATTTTGATAAATTAGAATTTAATTTATTGCATTTCTCACATTTAATTTCAGTCATATTTTTATTGATTAATATTCTAAAGTTATATTTTGGTCACATTACTAGCAATGGTCTTGTGTATGAAACCTTGCGAGGAAAAAGGTACTAACTTTTCAGATAAATGCAGAGCCGAATTTTTATATTTTGTTTTTAACTTTTCTATTCTAAAAGATAAACTTTAAAATTTAGCGGTCTTTGAAAATAAACAGAGGCTTTGGCTCTAATTAGCTATGATTTATACAGCGTGTGCCTTGAATGGTAAATATAGTTCATTTAATGAAAGTCCCAAAGGGTGCGAATCCCCGATACGAGGAGGTAACTCCTGAGTAAAGTAAATGACAAGGTTGATTGGGGTAACTTAATATTAACCCCTATCTTACTACTCGATTCGATTGTAGCCAGTTTTAATTAATTTCCAATTGTTTGAATTTTTCTTTAACCATATTGCGATAGTTTTCTTTAAACTCGTCTGATAGAAAACTTTCATTGATTAGATTATACCATTTGTTTTGAAGTCTTTCAAATTTTTTAAAAATGTTCTCGATTGATTTATCATTCATCCCACTTGTTTTCATAGCAATCAAAAAATCTTTTCTCCTGATCTTTTTCTTTTTACCATTAAGATTTAGTGCCAATTCTTCATCATCTTCTTCAACAACTAATTCAAAAGCTACTAAATCATACGCTGGACATAAGTTATAATCTAGACTTACATCTTTTAATAAAGAGAAGTTTTTTAGGTGCATATCGTTGTTGCCGGTTAAAAAACAAAATAATATTAATTCATAAAAGTTAACGATATCAAAACCTGGATTACTTGAGTATTTTTTTATTGTTTTCGCAACTTGTTCATGCGAACCTTTGTATTTATGTTCTGTCTGTCTTTCTGTTAATTGACACATATCTTCCATATGCAGTTTGTGATTCTTTAATCTATCAATTCTTTTAGTTATATATGCTAATTCACCTGATTTGAGTCTTATTAAAGAATGTTCTACTGTTTTTATTTTCGATAATTTAGCTAGATTCATCGTTAAATCCTCAATTTCAGGAAGCTGCTCGTAAAGTGCAGTTTGTGGTTTTAAAATGAATTCCCCCCATAATCCTACAATGGAGAACCTTTCTATGGCTGAATCATCAGTCATTTTACAGCTACTCATTGATAATTTAGGTTGAACACCAGTTACAGTTCTTTGACTTTTAACTACTTTTTCTGCCAATTCGAGCATTTCACTTTGGATATAATCTAATATAGGAGGGACATTTTTTCCAAAGAACTTTCTGCTGCATGATTTATGGAATTCATATCCTATGAATTCTTCATCTTTGATTTGTTTATAACATAATAGACATTTATTCATCTTCATTTAATTCAATAGGTTCAACAGATACAGCCCCAATACAATCTTTGCAGGTAACTAATAAAATGCTCATTCTATCTCTCATGTTTAATTTCCAATTCTTTTGGGCTATGTCTAATAGCCATCCTTCAGGTATTAATCCATCAAAAAAGGGAAACAGTATTTTACTTGAATATATTGATGATGTTAATGGAAGGGTTAAACTGATTGGTTCCGGGTTTTCAATAGTCAAATAATCTGTTTCATATTTAAAATGAAAACCTTCATGATCTTCAATTAGAGTGCCAGCCCAATTTTGATGCATAAATATTTTAGCTTTCTTCATTATTCCTATTTGTTTCTATTGGTCCTAGTTCATATCCGAATAAGCCTAATACTTGATTCACCTTATCCATTTTTAATGTTTCCTTTCCGCGCTCAAGTTCTCTTATGAATCTTAATCCAACTCCAGATTTTTCGGACATTTCTTTTTGTGTCATTTTTAATGACTTTCTTTTTAATCGGACAAATTTATTTAATGATAACTGCTCCATATTATACCTTTTCGGGTATAAATATACTAAAATGAATTGTAAATGTACCTTTTCGGGTATAAAATATATTGTATGAAATATAAATGTACCCTTTTGGGTATAATAAATATGGAATTAATAATTATCGTACCCTTTCAGGTATAATAAAATCAATTTGAAGTCCATTTTGGAATTGGCTATAACGCCAGTTTGTCTAAAAATCTCAGATTTTTGATTTTTTAAGTAAGTATAAGCTGATTTAAGGCTGTTTTGTATTTAAGGCTGTTGGTTTTTGTTTAAAATACAGTGTCCTCAAACAATATCAATACCAGCGGCATTTTTATTGACTATATCTAAACTAATTTGTTCTTCCATACTATTAGATTTAAAAAGCTCTAAGAGAATGTGCTTTAGGCAAAGAAATTATTCTGAACGGGATTACACCAAGTGCATCGCCAATGTACTGATGGCAAACATTTCAACCAGGATTGCGCTCGTCCTTACTAAAAAAAGCAGCAACACTTTAAAAAACGGCCTTGCAAAGAGCTAAAGTTAATACCCAGTAAATTACGAATTTTACGTTAGCCTACGTACTGAAGTTTCTGGGGTCTATGAGGGATTGCGTACAGCGGTTCGGCTAAGCGCAGTGCGGCGAGGAAATTCAGCAAATTTAAAGCCTAGCACAAGTAAAAGCTTTGAGCTGTTTTTTAGTTTGTTAGGATAAAAATAGGAAAAAAGCTTTTGCAATAATGCAAATCAACCAACATTTCGGCTGGCACTTGCTCACGCATTAATTATAGGTATTGTTGGCAAATCGTTTATTTTATTCTAAGACTTTTGGATTGAATCAGTTTCCCTTTTTTTAATTAAAATCTCACGTAATTCTTTTAGCTCAGATTCTATTTTTTCGTAATTCGAATTAGGCTTTTGATTTATTTTTTCTGTTATAAAATCAACTGTTCCATAAAGACCACCTAAAGCTCCAAATATTAAAAGAGGCCAAAAGGTTTTTGCTTTCCATTTTGAAGTCTTAAAATCATAATTTGCTTTTTTATCATTTCTAATCGTTTTTGCCTTTTCTCGATTTAAATGTTTAATCCAACCACCATTTCGTTGAACTTCATATCCTAATTTTGTCAGATTGAGCATATGGTCATTTGGCATATCAATCAATTGTTCAATTTTCATTAAATCAATTATTGCACTTTTACCATTTGCAGGAAGCTTTTCTTCTGATTTTAATTCAATATATTGTTTTAAAAATGCACTTCGAGGGTAATTTGAAATCAGATTTAAGTTTAATTCGATGTTCTCGTTAATAACATCAAAATCAAGTTCTTTTTTGTACTTGTCTTCTAAATATACGCCCATTTCTTAAAGCTCGATTAATGTCAAATTATATTATTTATACTCAGTTAATTAAATTTTATCAAGTTTGTCAATTTTCAACTACATTTAGATTAATTGACTCGAAAAATTAATTAGATTTTGTTGTGATAATGTTTGCCAACAATTATATATAAACTATTGTCTATATATCTTTTATATAAAAAGCTAATCTAATGGATTTTTTTACAACAACAAGATTTTGATAGACATTAATTACCTCACAGTAAGTTGCTTATGTTTTAGTGTAAGCAATTGTAAGCATTTGTTACCGAATAAAACAAGATTTAGAAATGTTACAGCCCAACAAGCATAAGGATTCAATATATAATTGAGTGCTATTTGAAATTAATAAAACCGCCCAGTACGTAAGGATTGCGCTGGGCGGTTTAAAAGGGAGATAGTTAAGCCAGGGGTAATGATTCTAAGGATTGTGTCGAATACATTTACTGTAAATCAAAACGATCTAAAGTCATTACTTTGTGCCAAGTTTTAGCAAAATCTTTTGCAAATTGTTGTTTGTAATCGGCACTGGCATATACTTCAGCTAAGGCTCTTAATTCAGAATTTGAACCAAAAATAAGATCAGCTCTTGTGGCAGTCCATTTTACCGTACCTGTTTTTCTGTCTTTACCTTCAAATACTTCTTTTTCGTCGGAAGTGGCGTTCCATTTGGTATTCATATCTAATAGGTTGACAAAAAAGTCGTTGGTTAAAGTACCAGGTTGCGCTGTAAATACGCCGTGTTTCGAGTTGTCATAATTGGTGTCTAGTACACGCATACCACCAACTAATACCGTCATTTCAGGTGGGGTTAAGGTCATTAATTGGGCTTTGTCAACCAATAATTCCTCGGTAGATAGGGTGTAAGCCGTTTTTTTATAATTACGGAATCCATCTGCCATGGGTTCTAATAAATCCATAGACTTAACATCTGTTTGCTCTTGTACAGCATCCATTCGACCTGGAGTAAAGGGGATTTCGACTTGAGCACCAGCTTTTTCAGCAGCTTTTTCTACAGCAGTATTCCCTGCCAGTACAATTAAATCGGCTAATGATATTTTTTTCGTAGCTGATTTGGTATTAAAGTTTTCTTGAATTTCTTTTAGTTTGCTTAATACTTTAGTAAGCTGCGTAGGATTATTGGCTTTCCAGTTTACTTGTGGTTGTAAACGAACACGAGAGCCATTGGCGCCACCTCTTCTGTCTGAATTTCGGTAAGTTGAAGCAGACGCCCATGCGGTGCTTACTAATTCACTTGTTGATAAACCAGTAGTAAGAATGGACTTTTTCAAAGAAGCAATATCATTTGCGTTCACTAATTTATGATCGACATTAGGAATAGGGTCTTGCCATATAAAATCTTGCTTTGGAATTTCGGGGCCTAAATAGGTAGTACTTGGTCCCATATCTCTGTGGGTTAATTTAAACCAAGCACGGGCAAAGGCTTCATTAAATTCTCCAGCATTTTCGTAAAATCTTTTTGATATTTTCTTGTATGCAGGATCGGTAATTAAGGCAATGTCAGAAACCAGCATGGTAGGTTTGTGTCTTTTTCCTTTTTCAAAAGCATCAGGAAATAATGAATGTGGATTGCCTTTAGCTACAAATTGATGCGCTCCTCCGGGGCTTTTGGTTAATTCCCATTCGTTTTCGAATAAGCTTACAAAAAAACCATGACTCCATGCAGTAGGCGTGGAGGTCCATATCACTTCTAAACCAGAGGTAATGGCATCTTTACCTTTTCCAGATTTGTAATCACTTTTCCAGCCTAAGCCTTGTTCTTCGATACCTGAAGCTTCAGGAGATTTACCTAAGTGAGATCCTTTGGCTTTACCATGAGTTTTACCCAGTGTATGTCCACCTGCGATTAAAGCAACAGTTTCTTCGTCATTCATACCCATTCTGCCAAAGGTTTCTCTAATGTCTCTAGCCGAAAGTAATGGATCAGGGTTTCCGTTAGGGCCTTCTGGATTTACATAAATCAATCCCATTTGTACAGCGGCTAAAGGTTGTTCTAATTCGCGATCCCCTGTATAGCGTTTGTCATCTAGCATTTTAGTTTCCTTACCCCAGTATACATTACTAGCAGGTTCCCAAACATCTTTTCTACCACCGGCAAAACCTAAAGTTTTAAAACCCATAGATTCAAAGGCAACATTTCCAGTCAAAATCATTAAATCGGCCCACGAAATTTTGCTACCATATTTTTGCTTAATTGGCCAAAGTAACCGGCGTGCTTTATCTAGATTGGCATTATCGGGCCAACTGTTAATAGGAGCAAATCGTTGTTGTCCTTCGCGAGAGCCACCGCGTCCATCACCTGTTCTGTAAGTCCCTGCGCTATGCCATGCCATTCGAATAAACAGCGGACCATAATTACCATAATCCGCAGGCCACCAGTCTTGCGATGTTGTCATAAGTTTACGCAAGTCAACTTTTAAAGCTTTATAATCTAATTTATTGAACTGTTCTGCATAATTGAATTTTCGTCCCATTGGGTCAGATAATTCAGAATGTTGTCTAAGGACATTTAAATTTAACTGGTTTGGCCACCATTCTCTATTGGTTTTTCCATTATTTGTAACCGTTAATCCATCAGATTTCCCCTTTGATCCAAAGTGAAAAGGACAGCCACTTTTTTTTTGTTTTGCATCGTTTTCTGCAATTTCTTTTCCAGTGCTATGGTTACCACAACTTATTAGAGTGGCAGTGGTAACAACAGCTAGCAGTATTTTTTTCATTTTCCTAATTTTTTAAGTTATCAGTTATTCAAAGCTATTTATAATATCTATTAATTTTAAATAATAAAATCGATATAATTTATAGTTGAATAGGTTGATCGTATTAAATTAGGGATTTATTGAAGTGTTTTTTTTGTAACTTATTGCTTTTCAGTTTGTAATTGTTTTTTGTAGAAGTAGAAGATTCATATAGCAATTATAAATTAAAATGAGTTAGATAGACTTGTTTATTTAATTTCACAAATATCTACTACGTTACTATAATGGCTATGAGAAAATCATAAGAATAAATGAAATAAAGTAACTTCGTTTTTTTAAACTTAGGTTAGTTTACAATTGGATTTATAGCTTTTCCTATTGTTTTACTGTATATGGAAGGTTTAAAACTATTATAAAGTTCAGTTTTTTATTAATCTATGCTATTACTATGTTATAATAGATACCTAAATCCATAAATAATAATTCGGGGCGCTATACTAGTGTGAATACTCCACTTTTTAAAAAAACGATAATCTAACTCAAAACCAGTAATAGGATTAATGTCTCCTTTGATTAAAAAAGTATCTCTTAGGGGAATGCCTTCAGTGTTTCGAAGCTTTCCGCCATAACCATACATGGCTCCGATTCCAAAATTAATGGAAAATCTTTTAGTGAAATTCCATGCTCTTTTATAAAAAAATGCAAGAACAGGGTCTCCAAAAGAGTTTTGAAAAACAGCTAGTTCCCAACTTTTATAATTTCCAGCAAAATAAAGAGCTTCATGTAAGCCGTTTATTGTACTACGTTTTTTAGTGCCATGTTTTTCAAAGTCTGTATGCAATCCAATAGGCATTGCTGTAATAGAACTTTTTAAAGGAGTTCCTAATAACTTTTTGAAAAAGGATTTTTCTTTACTGTTATTTTTAATGGACTGATCATTCTGAGCAATTATAGTAAATATGCCTAGAAGAAAAGTTATTATCGTAATGTTTATTCTGTTTACTTTCATTGTATCGATCAAGGTAAATAATTTGGATGCAAAATTTTAAAAAAGAAGGTTAGTTTTTTGCTTAAAAAAGTTGAAAGGTCTTTAAGAAGGGATTAAAAGAAAAAGTTTAATAGGAGGGTCTGTTTTTTCAATATAATTATTTTTTAACTCCATTTAATATTAGTTAATATCAATGTCACTAAAAAAAATCCACTCCTTAGAAACAGGAGTGGATTTAAATCTATAATTAGATTATTTAAGTTTATTTATTAATCACTTTAACATTTGCAGCAGCAATTTTTCCTTCAGATAAAGGAGATGGACTTTCAAAAAGTAAGTCTTCACTGGAACCTGTTTTTGGAAATGCCATTACCTCTCTAATAGAAGCTTTCTTCTCTAAAATCATTAATAAACGATCAACGCCCCAAGCGATACCACCGTGTGGTGGCGCTCCGTAATGGAAGGCTTTATACATGGTGCCTACACTTTTCATCATTTCCTCCTTGTTGTAGCCCATATTTTTATAGGTAGCTTCAAGGATTTCTGGTTTATGAGCACGAATGGAACCTCCTCCAATTTCATATCCATTAAGGATTAAATCGTATTGTTGTGCTATAATTTCACCAACTTCATCTCCGCCATCATTTTTCATGTGCTTGTCTAAATCATACATAGCAGGCATAGAGAATGGGTTGTGAGTAAATGTCCAATGACCATCATCTGTTTTTTCAAACATAGGGAAATCAACCACCCAAGCAGGGCATAGTACTTTTGGATCAATTAATTTAAGCATAGCTCCCAATTCCTGTCGTACCGCATCCAATGCTTTATTGGCAGTTTTGTAATCGGCAGCAGAAAAGAATACAATATCACCTATTTTAGCTTCGGAGGCTGCAATAATTTGAGCAGCAATATCCTCGCCTAAATATTTAATAATTGGCGATTGTAAGTCATTTTCATTTACAATAATATAGGCCAATCCACCTAATCCATTTTCTTGTGCAATGGAAGTTAGTTTTTCGATCTGACCTTTAGACATACGTTTGCCTCCTTGTAATTCGGCAGCAACTTTAATACACTTTACAATACCACCATCGTCAATAGGTTTTTTAAAGACTTGGAATGTTGTTGCTTTTACAATTTCGGTAATGTCTTGCATTTCTAATCCAAAACGTAAGTCGGGGCGATCGCAACCGTATTTGTCCATCGCTTCTTTGTAGGTAATAGTTTGGAAAGGTTGTAATTTCCATTTGTTACCATAGATGCGCTTTACAATTTCGTTGAACATTTTGGTGTTCAAATCAATAATATCCTGCATACTTACAAAAGCCATTTCCAAATCGAGTTGTGTAAACTCGGGCTGACGGTCTCCACGAGAATCTTCGTCACGGAAACAACGTGCTACCTGGAAATACTTTTCAAATCCACCAACCATCAACATTTGTTTGAATTGTTGAGGCGCTTGCGGAAGAGTATAAAATGAACCGGCATACTTACGACTAGGCACAATAAATTCACGTGCACCTTCGTCGGTTCCGGCAGTTAAAATTGGCGTTTCAATTTCTAAGAAATTATCCTCATCTAATATATCACGCAGTAGTTTTAACACTCTATGGCGATTTACAATCGCTTTACGAGCTTCGGCACTACGGTGGTCTAAAAATTTATATTTAAAACGAACAGTTTCGCTAGTGCGACTGGCTCTTTTTAATTCAAAAGGAAGTGTTTTAGATAAGTTGAGTATTTCTATATTTTCGGTATCTAATTCCAGTTTACCAGAGCGAATTCCAGGGTTGAAATCATCGGCATTACGTTTTACTATTTTACCAGTAACCATAATAACAGATTCTGGTTTTAATTTTGAAATTTCATCTAGGTTTTCAAAATCAGCACCATTCAAACGTACCTGTAATACTTCGAAACTAGAATCACGTAAATCGATAAATACTAAATCTCCATGATCACGCACACTATTTACCCATCCAGACACGGTAACCGTGTTTTGTAAATTTTCTTCTGTTAATTCTGAGATTAAATGTGTGCGGTAATCGTCTTTTACTACAATAGGTATTTGTCGTAATTCTTCTTCAGCTTCTTGTTTTCCTTCTGCGGAAGCTTGGATACCTTCTGCGGAAGTGGCATTGTTAGATTTTCCGTTATCAGTAGCATTACCACCAGCTAGGCGTTCTAAAATCTTTTCACGAGCTACTTTACCCGATACTCCTTTACCTACAATGCCAATTACTTTTCCGACAAGAATACCAGCTTTACCTTGGTTTCCGCCTTTAATGTCATTAGCTATAGCTTCATTTTCGGCAATTACTTTATCGATAGCCTCCAATAGACTTTCGTCGGAAATAGAGTTGTCGGCAAAGTATTTTTTATAATCAAATTTAGGATTGTCTAATAACTTAGAAATTGCGTTTGAAAGCAATACATTGGTAATGGAACCAGCTTTGAATGAAGCAAACATATCGGTAAGGGCTACCGTGTTTGTAGCTTTTGCATAAGCTTCAGGTTTCAAGTTATTCAATAGCGTTTTGGCTACAAATAAAGGATCCTGAATAGTGTTGTTTATAGCAGTATATACATTTGAACGCAAGGAGTCTGAAGTAAAAAACTTAGCATCTTGCGGGCGAACTCCACCTTTAATTTGTGCAGTTTCAATAGCAAAAGGCAATAGACTAGTATCTACCTTTAGCTTTTCAAGCGCACTTTTTATATTTACAAAAGGAATATCGGGTTCGTGAGCAAATCGATAATCTGCGGCGAATTCCTTTTTACGCATAACTTTGGTTTGCTTTAAGGCTTCGTCCCAAAGTACGGTGGTTTGATCTGGTCTAAAATCTCCGTGCTCTTCAAAGTAAGACAATTGTTTAGTTACTTCCTCCACAGTAGCATCCACCATAAACTTAAATGAGTTTAAGTTTTTGATTTCGGTACGTGGATTTAATTCCGAAGTTCCTTTTTTACGTAATGATACCGAAACATCGGATTTAAACTCTCCTTTTTCAAGGTTGGCTTCCGATATTTTTAAATTTTGAACAATACGCTGTAGGTATTGCGCATACGTAGCGGCATCCTTTATATTTCGAATACAAGGAGTAGTTACTACTTCAATTAAAGGTACACCAGACTTGTTAAAGTCAACCAAACTTGTTTTAGCTTCGTGCATTAATTTGGCAGCATCTTCCTCTAAGTGTGTTTGTTCAATTTGAACAGAAAATGTGGTTCCATTATCACGGTAGCAATTTACTTCCCCATCAGGGATAATAGGATTGTGAAACTGTGTTAACTGAAAGTTTTTTGGCTGATCGGGATATTCATAATGCTTACGATCCCATGACAATACTTCGTTTTTCATTGAAGAATCAACGGCCTTACCAAATAATATAGCCTTGCGAATTGCTTCGGCATTAATTGCAGGTAATACGCCCATTTGTCCCGTACAAACGGAACATATATTTGTGTTTGGTTTTTCCGTTTCTTGGTTTGCACAAGCACAGAATAACTTCGTTTTTGTATTTAATCGGATGTGAGTTTCGATACCTATAACTAACTCCAATCCATTTTTCTCTAAAGCTGCTGTTAGTTGTTCCATTACAATACTTGTTTTAGGAAATTAGCACATGTAAATAATATAGCTTCTTGTTTTTTTGCAGCAGTAATTTGTACTCCTGTCTCCATAGCTAGTGGAGCGGTAAGGGTTGGTAAGCCACCTAAACTAAATCCAACAGTATACGCATCTGAAAGATACATGGTCATAGGATCTTTTAAATTGTTGCCAATTTGAGGAACAGGATTAGGGGTTACGGGTGATAATACCACATCAACTTTTTTAAAGTCTTCATCAAAATGATGACTAATTTGCTGACGTAATTGTTGTGCTTTATTGTAAATTTCTTCAGAATGTCCTTGAGATAATACTTGATTACCTCCGACAATTCTACGTTTAGTTTCTGCAGTAAAATTTTCGGAACGCGTAATTGAATAACCCTCCTTTAAATCTTTACCCGTAGTGCGAACTCCGTAATTTGTACCATCTAAACGGGCTAAATTACTAGCAGTTTCAGCCATAGCTAAAGCATAATAAGTAGAAACTAAAATACTAGAATCAAAAAAGTCTAAAGGAATAATTTCCATTCCTTCTGCTTCAAGCTTGTTTAGCATTGCTTTGAAATCTGCTTTTATAGCTGAGTTTAAAGCATCACTCTCAATAAAGTTTTTGTAATACCCAATTTTAGTACCTTTAGGTAAAGCTTTTTCTAAACTTTCGTTAGAAACAGGGGCAGAGTCAAAAGAGGTTTGATCCCGATAATCTGAACCACTCATTATATTTAGCACAATTTGAGTGTCTTCTAAACTTTGAGCAATGGGTCCAACACAGTCTGTGGATGATGCGTAGGCCATTAAACCATAACGAGAAATTTTTCCGTAAGTAGGTTTTAAGCCATATACATTATTGTAACCCGCTGGCTGACGAATAGAACCTCCGGTATCACCCCCAATGGAAAATGTAGTAAAGTTTTTTGCTACATTTACTGCACTACCACCACTTGAACCGCCAGCGACTTTAGTTTTATCTAAAGCATTTTTAGCGGCACCAAATACGGTGTTTTCGTTACTGCTTCCGTGTCCAAAGCTATCACAGTTTTCTTTAACAAGAGGAATGGCACCTGCATCCAATAATTTTTGAATAGCAGTTGCTGTGTACGGAGATTTATACTTGCGTAACAAATCGGAACTAGCAGTACTGTAAGTACCTTGTAATAAATACACATCTTTTACACCAAAAGGAATCCCTTCTAACAAGCCAATAGTTTTGCCATTAGCAATTTTTTGATCTACTTTTTGGGCAAGATTTAATGCGTATTCGTCTAGTATATAATTTGCGGTATTGTAATCACTGGCTTTAAGTTGATCTAACTTTTCTTTTACCAATGCTACGCACGATATTTCTTTATTTTTAAGCTTATTATGTAAAGCTTTTATAGCTGAGGCCATCTTATTCTTCTATTACTTTAGGAACTACTAAAAAACCATTCTTTTCATTAGGGAAATTTTCGATGATCAAATTTCGCTCTAATTCCGAACTTTTAATCACTTCATCAGGGCGTAAATTTTCGATATTTACGGCATTCAAATCGGTATGATTAGTTGTTAGATTATCTGAAACATGTCCTTTTTTGATCACTTCAAAAAGGTCATCGACTACTTGCGAAGCTTCTGCTCCCTTAATACTGGATAGTACATCCAATGTCATTTCTTTTCCCATGCCTTTATTTATTGGTAATTGTGCTTAGTTGATAACTATAAAAACACCTAATAAATTATAATTTTTATAGCCCAAACTTGCAATCTGCGAATATAAAGACTTTTACTGTGGTATGAAATTGTTTTTTTATGAACTAAAGCTGTAAGTAATTACTGAATTAAGGTGATGATTAATAGTTAATTATAAATAAAGTATATATTTGAGTACAAAACTATTTTAAACTATTTTATAATGAAAAAATTTTTATTTGGAGTAAGCGTACTGGCTTTACTTAGTTTAACTTCATGCGGAGAAAGCTTTGAAGACATTAAAGAAGCCATTAATAATGAAACACTAACACCTAAAACAATAAAGTTATTAGGGTCTTGGCAATTAGAAAGTGCTGTTTTACCAGATGGAACAGATGTAACTAATTCATGTTTTATGCAAGAAGTTATAGATTTTAAGATTGATGGGACTTATATTGATAGGAGAAATCAAATTAACCCCGAAACTAGTGAATGTGAAATGGTAGGAGAATTTGTACGGGGCTACGATAATGAAGATCAGATTTATGAAACTTCAGATAATGAATTGGTTATTGCCACTTATAAAGTGGTAAATAAAAATGAATTGACATTAAATTTTAGTATTCCATTTGAAGCTACTATTACTTACCTAAGAATTTATTAGAAAAAATAATTATGGTATAATCAAAAAGGTCCCTAAATTTTAGGGGCTTTTTTTGTTAAAAAAATTAATTAAATAACAATAGGCTTTTGGTAGCGTTAGTATTATTACTTTTGCACTAATTTTTTAAAAAAAATAGTTGAAACTTTATTATATCATATTATTCTTTATTTGTTTAACAGTTAAGCCAGCTTATAAGTTGGGTTATGTTGCCTATTTTGAATTAAATATTGATTATATAGTTGAAAAATACTGTGTAAATAAAGATAAACCAGTAATGAAGTGTAATGGTAAATGTCATTTATCAAAAAAACTATCCTTTATTCAAACTGATGAATCAATTACTAATGAAAAGCGTATTGCAAATAGTATAATTGAAGCTTTTTTGCCAGTTTACTTTGAAAAGGCACAAGTTTTAAATTTTGGAACACAATTTTTAGTATTCAAAAAACACCAATGGAACTTTAAAACGAAAGACTATTTAGTATCGCTTTCTATCACCTCACCACCACCACAAGTTTAATATATTTTATCAAATTTTTATAAGGCCTTTTTTATCAAAGAAAATAGGCCATATCGCTTTGTATTATATATTAAAAAATAAAGATGAAATATATCTTTTTAAGTCTTGCAACTTTGGTTGGAAGCATAAGTGCTTATGCACAAACAACAAATCAAAAAGAAACAACAAACACAAAAAAAGATTCATTAAAGGGAACTATTTTGCATGAGGTAGTTGTTTCGGCAAGTAGAGAAAAACAAAAACGATCGGAAGTACCAGCAGCAATCTCTGTAATTTCTCAAAAAGAATTAAATGAGGTTAAAGCCTTTGGTGTAGATCAAATTGTAAATGATGTTCCGGGTGTATTTATTTCGTCATCTAAAGCATCAGGAAACGAGCAACACTTTACGGCTACGCGTTCACCTATTTCGACAAGGGCATTGTTTTTATATTTAGAAGATGGTTTGCCTTTACGACCAACAGCAGTTTTTAATCATAATGCTTTGTTGGAGCTTAACTCTATCGCTTACAAAAGAGTAGAAGTATTAAAAGGACCAGCATCCAGTATTTATGGGAGTGAAGCAGTGGGAGGAAGTTTTAATTTCCTAACAAAAGACCCCTCCAAAGAGTTAACAGGAAGCGTTCAATTTCAATTGAATGATTTAGGCTTGGCTAATGGAGGCTTTGAGGTTTCTAAATACCTTTCTAAAAAGTTAGGGTTTTATGTGGGAACTCAATATACCGAACGCAACAATGGACCATTAGGGAATAGTGATTATGAAAAATTTGCGTCAACATTTAAATTTGTTTACGATTTTTCTAAAAAAATAAAATGGACAAATGTCTACGACCTTATCGATTTCAGAACGGATACTTCGGGTTCATTAAGTCAAGAAGATTATGATAATGAAAATTTTGAAAGTGATCAGACTTTTACAGAACGAGATGCGTTCGCTATTCGTTTTCGATCAACTTTAGAGTCAAATTGGAATTCTAAAAACAAAACAACAGCTAGTTTTGTGTATCGAGATAATCGTTTAGCCCAAATACCTTCTTTTAGGGTGAGGCAAAACAGAGATAGAGGACAATTAACCGGTACTGGTTCGGGAAGAATTAATAACAATACATTTAATAGCTATGTAGGCTTAGTACAGCATAAAATAAAGTTTGATCAATTAAAATCTAGTTTAATAATTGGTAGTGCTGTGGATTTTTCACCTCAAACTTACATAGAAGAAAATACAAGTATTGTTGTGGATCCCGAAACAGGAATTAATAGAAGTTTTACTATTAATGATAATGACTTCGTGTTGGATTATCAGGCAGATATATTGAATTATGCGGGATATGTACAATTTGAAGTAAACCCTATTAAGTCTTTAAAAATAACAAGTGATATACGATTTGATAGATTTAAATATGATTTTAGTAATAGAATAGCAGAAAATTCAGCAGATAGAATAAATGATAGGCAAGATCAGTTTAAAAACTTTTCGCCTAAATTTGGTGTAAACTATAACCCTTTAAAGAATTTAGGGATTTATGGAAGTTATTCTAACGGATTTACGCCACCTCAAACATCAACCCTATACAGAAGTCTTGGAGATGAAAATAGAAATTTAAAACCGACTACTTTTGATAACTTTGAAATAGGAATATATACCTCTCCTGTAAGTGGTCTAAGATTAGATTTGGCTGCTTATAGTTTAGAAGGAATAGATACTGATGTTTCATTTAGAGACGAAGTTACCGGAATAATTGTAAATACAAATGCAGGAGGTACTATTTCTAGAGGAATTGAATATGGAATTTCGTTTAAAATTCATGATTTTACATTGAGTCATAATGGGAGTTACACCGAACATAAATACAAAAACTTTATTTTAGAAGAAACCATTACTAACCCAGATCGAAGTAGAACGAGATCAAACAGAGATGTTTCAAATAGTATTAGAGAAATAGCTCCTAACTGGTTAGGAAACTCTAAAATAAGATATACACCGCATCAAATAAAAGGATTGTCTTTAAGTGTAATTCATGAATTGGTAGGGGATTATAATACCAGTTTAGAAGGACAGGTGATAAACTTTAATAGCGAAGGAGATATTGTTAGAAGCACAGAAAGATATAGCGGACATAATATCATTAATGGCTTGATTTCTTATAAATTTAAGAATGTTGAAATTTGGGGTCAGGCGTTGAATGTTTTTGATGAGTTATATGCAGTAAGGGCTTCTTTTAACACCTTTAGAGGAGAAAATACTTTTTCGTTAGGAAACCCAAGAGCGTTTCATGTAGGTGTTAAATATAATTTTTAAAAACAAATAATAAGAGTTTAACAATCATTGTTAAGCTCTTTTAATTTTAAAAAAAAGATCATGAAATATACCAATAGTAATCAATGGCTCTGGAAATGGCATGTAATTGGAGGTTTGGTTTCTTTACCTTTTGTGTTGGTATTAGCTGTAACAGGAGGGATTTATTTATTTAAGGATAATGTAGAAAAACCAGTACTTGATACTTTAAAAAAAGTAACTATACAGCAAAACCCAATTAGTTATAATGAACAACTGCAACTAGCCACTAAAGCTTTTGGTAAAAAACCAAATTCAATAATAATTCCAACAGAAAAAGGACAGGCGACAGAGTTTACAGTCGGTAAATTTAGCCATAAAAAAAGTGTGTTTATAAATCCTTTTTCGGGAGAGGTTACTGGAAAATTTTCTCCAAAAGATACTTGGATGTATACCGTTAGAAAGTTGCATGGAGAATTGCTAGGAGGTAGTGTTGGTACAAAAATTATCGAATTGATAGCAAGTTGGATGATTGTACTTATGGCAACAGGAATTTATATTTTTTGGCCTGCAAAAGAATTAGGATGGAAAGGTTTTTTTAAAATCCGAACAAATTCTGGAAAACGTATTTTATACAGAGATATCCATGCTCTTGGTGGTTTTTGGTTATCAGCATTACTATTGCTTACCCTTGCTGGGGGCTTGCCTTGGACCGATGTATTTGGGGGTAATTTTAAAAAATTACAAAAAGTTACAAATACAGGTTTTCCAAAAGAATGGTTTGGAATGGGGGTGAAATCAGAAATTTTAAGTGAACCAATTACACTTGATAAAATGATTGAAATAGTAAAAGAACAAAAGTTAGAAGGAGTGAAAACTTTGGATTTACCAAAGCACAAAACTGGAGTATTTAGTGTTTCAAATGCAACATTTCCATTAAAAAATCAGGAAAAAATTCATTTTGATCAATATTCAGGAAAAAAGTTGATGACTTTACATTGGAGTGATGTTGGTATTTTATTGCGCGGACGTATGTGGGTTATGGCGTTTCATCAAGGGCAATTAGGACGTTGGAATTTTATTTTGATGCTTTTAGTTGCAATTGGACTAGTAATTATTAGTATAGCTGGCTTACTTTCTTTTAAGATGAGGAGTTGGGGGATTCCTACAGTTCCAGAAACCTTTAAAATGAGTTATGGATTAATTTTTTTAATGATCTTACTAGGTGTTATATTACCTTTATTTGGAATTAGTTTGTTGTTTTTAACTTTGTTAAAGCTGATTAATAAAAAGTTAATAAAATCATAAAAAATTATTTTTCATCGTTAAAAAGCATTTTTTATCGATTAAATGTTTACTTTTGAATAAATCAAAATAATTTAACTAATGGGCAGGATAGCAATTTTTTCTTTAATTCTAGCTTTTTCAATTTTTACTTCGTGTGAATCAGATAATGGAGATAATGAGAAAGCTGATGTTATGAATAATGAAAGTGGTAATCTTAGTGCGACAAGTAATTTAGATTCAGAAACGGCAAAAAAACTAGTAGGGACTTGGCGATTAAAAAAGCTTATTACTAAAGATGGTAATGATTTTACCTCAAGTTGTACTATTAAAGATAGTATAGTGGTAAGTAATGATTTACAATTTGTAGAGACTAGACACCAACTAACACAAAGTAACGAGTGTGTTTTAAATGGTAATTTTAATTTTCAGTTTTTTATAGAACTGCAAAGAGGTAGAGAAATTTTATTTTTTAGAGAAGAAGGAAAAGGTGAAGAGCAGGACATTGACGGTACTTATAGATTTGATGGTTCGGACTTAGAATTAGTTTTTATTGTAAATATTGTAGATAAAACAACGATTACTTATGAAAAAGTAAACTAGCAATATATGGTATTTTGGTTGTAAGCAATAACATGTTTATTTCTTGATATTAAAAAAAATAAAGAGAGAGTGTCTATTTTTTTAGACACTCTTTTTTGTTATTAGATAAAAATTAAGATTTATCAATATAATCTACTATTGAAAAATACTAAGAATTTTTTCTAAAAAATTTTGGTCAATTTCGTCAAAAGCTGAAAACTCTTCACTGTCTATATCTAATACCGCTATTAATTGTTGTTGTTTGTTAAATACAGGAACTACAATTTCTGATCTCGAATTGGGATCACAAGTAATATGTTCTTCACCTTCAGCTAAAGTGGTTACATCTTTAACAATTTTAGTTTTTTCGGATGAGGCTACACTTCCACAAACCCCTTTTCCATAATCAATATGCATACAAGCCACGGTACCTTGATAAGGGCCAACGCTTAATTTTTTGTTTTGATTTGAAATGTAAAATCCAACCCAGTATATATATGGTAAGTTTTGTTTTAAAACAGCATTAATTGTTGCCATTTTTAAAATAACATCAGTTTCATTAGCCAACAAAGCAGTAAGTTGTTTTTGTGCTAATTTGTAATTAGTTGTTTTTTGATCAATGTATAGCGTAGTGTTCATTACTGTTTTAATATATGATTATAAAATTACGAGTTTTTATGTCTTATAAAAAAAGTAAAGATCACTTTTTAAGTGATCTTTACAAGGGGTAGAAATTTGATTATTTTTTATTCAATAATCAGCTTTTTTGTTTCTTGTCCTTCGATTTCAATAAAATAAATACCAGAAGTCAAGCCAGAGGTTTCTATATATGAGATGTCCTCTTCGGTTATTATACTATTTACTAATGTTCCAGATACATCATAAATAGCAATAGTTATTCCTTTTGTAGTGTTGGCAACGGTTACTTTTTGCTCATTACTTACAGGATTTGGATATAGGAGTAATTCGGCATTAGTTATTTCTGGTGATAAAGCTAAAACCCTGCTACTTGAATTTGATGAAACAATTCTCCAGTTAAAGGTTTCCCAACTTTGATCGGCAGTTCCTTTAGGGAGTATAGCAGTGTTATTTTGATTATGTGGTGCCTGAAGCCATTTTCCTGTATGTAAACTTTTAAGAGCAACTTTGTTAGCTCCTTTTGATTTCCATTCGAAACGTTCCCAACCTTTTAGTTCTAATCCGGCAGCTCTAACAGGTGAATTTTGATTAAATCCGTTAACTTGTATGTAACGTTGTGCATTTAAATTAAACAATGCAATCCCTCCTAAAGGATGATTAACTACCCTAAACTTTTGACGATTACCTAATGCTAGAGATTGGTTTGCATAAATTTGATTATTTATTTCTGCAACAGAAGAAAAATATTTTGCATCTCCTCCAGATTTTTGTAAAGTAATTACTTGCCCTAGGGGGATTCCGGTATTTGTTGCTATAGGTGTTGGAGAAGGTGCTCCAACATTGCCACGTATATTGGCTGTCATACGAAATACTTGTAATGCCATTGAGGTAATAAAACCACCAGCATCTGGAAAACGTACAGCAATATTATTGCCACTTGCTCTCAATATGCTTAGTGGTACATCAACTTCAATTATAGAATGGAAGCGTTCTCTAAACCCTTGTCCAACTCCAGATCCACGCCATTGTTTTGCGCTGTTAATTTCTGTACCATTTACAAATACACGTGGTAATTTTTGTAAATTATGAGCACGACCTACACCAATACGTAGGGTAGCTTCGCCAAATTGAGGTTTGTTTCCAATATTTATATTGAAGTTTTGATTCTGGTTGGCTTCAATATATTCTAAGTAAGAAGCTGCATTACGTGTAGCGTAGTGTTTAGTCTCATTTGATGTTTGATTGACATTAATATTGTTTTTAAAATGATATCTCAATACCATAGTAGCTTCAGAGCCTATGGTCATAGTACTTATTTTGTTAGTGCCTACAAAACGAGGACTGTAAAAAGGATTACCATTAGCATCTGCAAATAAATGTTTTTCATGAACATATTCCACAGGGTTATTACCAGTACCTCTGATGTTTAAATTGAACCTTTGTGAAGATCTATATAAGTTATTTACAATAATATACAAATCTTTTCCTTGAACATAAGAGTCAACTTGTAAGTTTACATCCGCAGGTTTAGAGTCAACTCGAGTACCTCTAACATCAGACCAAAGTTGGTAAAAACGAATTAGTTCTGTATAGCTGTATTTTTGGTTTGGTGCATTACGATCTGGCCCAAAAGGATTATTTCTATTTACCCAGTATGTTCCATTAGGTTCGTTATTGTTTTTTAATAAACGCCAAGAGTAAGGGAAACCAACACCAGGACTAACAGGAGAACCTTCGGCTAATCCATATGCCCATTCGGCTTTAATAGGGACAAAAGGAATGGCTTTTACAATTTGATCTGGACGCTCCATAAATTGCATCATCATAGTACTCATAGATCTAAGTGATAGCCAATCTCTGCTCGCAGTATATCGCTCCCTGTAGTTGTTGTTTAATTGTGATCCATATTCAGATATTAAGAAAGGTTTTTTCTTTCCTGTTATAAAGCCGTAGTTTTCTAATTGATCTAGTGTAGCTTCAATATTACCTCCTTTTCGGTATGCCCAATCGCGGTTTCCAGCTCCATAAATTGGTTGATCGTAAATATGTAATGAGTAAAAATCCATTGCGCCTCCAGCAATATCAATGAATCGTTTCCAGCGATCATTCCATTGTCCAAAATTTCTTTTGTCTAATAAAGGGAAAGCAGTGGTCCAGCCACCTACTTTTGGTCTCCCGTTTGCAGGTACATTATTTTTATAGGTATTTGCTGCATTTTTATGAAAATTAAAAATACGATCTAAAGGTTCTGGACTTTGGCCAGCCGGAATAAAATCGACTAATGGAAATACCGGTTCATTTAAAATTTCAATGTACGATGGTCTTGGTCTCCCCGAAGTACCGCCGTTACCATGCTTTTTTACCCAGGCAGCAGCTCTACGTCCCCACGCATACCCATCGGCATTAAATGTAACGTAAGCTTTTTCTTGAGCGGCAACAACTAAATCTTGATCTTGTTCATAAGTAAAACGATCACTTAGTGCAGGGTAACTAAAACCTTCAGAAACACCTAAATTTTGACTACTAATTTGAGCAGCATTAAATCCGGTAATAGCTCTTGTAAAAGCGCCAGTCTCTCTAGATAACCATGCATCATAAGTTCTTGTTAGTTCGTACAAACGACCAGGGTTGGTGCCTCCTCCATTTTGATCATTCCAATCCGCTTCAAAGTTAGCTGAGTGTACGGTTATATATTTTTTACGATCAAATGTGGATTTACCTCCAACTTGATGTTTGGTGTGTGCATTAACTTCTATATTTATTTGAGATAGGACATTTTGGCTTAAAAATAGGGGTAACAAGCCTAATAAGATTTTAATGGTTTGTTTCATTATTGTAAATTGTTTAATATATAGGTAGTCTATTTTTTGTAAGATTTTATTTACATATTTTTTAGATGTATATGAAATATGTCGATATACTTATTATAGTGTTTTGTGTTTAATTTATTTTTAATATGTTGTAAATGTATGTTTTATGTTTGTTTTTGATGAAAAAAAGAGAATTATATATTTTTAAAAATAAATCAGTTTGAATGTGTTTTAAATATTAAAACCAATACTAATATGTAATTTCGTCGATTTTTAATGTCTTTTATCTAAAAAAACATTTTCGTAAAGAAGGAGTTGAGAAGTCAAATTAAGGTATTTAGAATGCATTTTTAACTCATTTTATGAGTAGTGTTTATTTCTAGATCCCTAACTAAAAAATAAGAAGGCAAAAAAAACCACCATTAATTTCTGGAAATTAATGGTGGTTTTTAGTCAAGGTAATTTTATAGTAAAACATTATTCAATGTAATGCTTTACTAAATATATTTAAGGAATATTTAAGTACTTATGTGTTTGTAGTGATATTTTCCATTTTGGATGCTGCATAACATAGTCAACAATTAAAGGAATTACTTTATCACGCTTACTCCATTCGGGCTGTAGGTATAAAATACAATTTTCAGATACCTTTTCGGCTTGTTTTTCGGCAAACTCAAAGTCAGAGGTGTTGTAAACAATTACTTTAAGTTCATTAGCTTTTTTATATACACTTTGGGTGGGTGGCTTTAATTTTTTTGGTGATAAACAAATCCAGTCCCATTCGCCCGAAAGTTCATAGGCACCAGAGGTTTCAATGTGGATTTGAGCATTTCTGTTACGAAGTCCTTTTGTCAATTCACTCATGTCCCACGTCAAAGGTTCCCCACCAGTAACTACAATAACATTACTATTTTTAATGGCATTTTCAACAATAGTTTCGGTAGTAGTAGGTGGGTGCAAGTCAGCATTCCAACTTTCTTTAACATCGCACCAGTGGCAACCCACATCGCAACCACCTATTCTAATAAAATAAGCCGCAGTTCCTTTGTGATATCCTTCGCCTTGTATGGTGTAAAATTCTTCCATTAAGGGAAGCATTTTACCTTTGGCTACTAAATTGTTGATTTCCGTTTTTGTCATAAGAATGCAAAGATAGTAGTTTACATTTTTATAATGAATGAAATAGTTTGGAGCAAGGCATATTTAAGTGATCAAGTAAATGTGAGTTAAAATAGTTTTTTTCGATACTAATAAGGAAATCTTTATTTTTATAACATTAAATAAAACAACAATGAGTAAAACGGAGGCGTTTATTGAAGAAATTCAAAAAGGATATACATTTAAAGAAGACTTTATTGCTTTAGGTGGAGCAATGTTTAATGAAGAAACATTTGCCGATGCTCAAATAAAAATTCCGTTGAAAACATTAAATAGACACGGATTAATTGCAGGGGCAACAGGTACAGGTAAAACAAAAACTTTACAAGTATTAGCAGAAAATTTGAGTAATAAAGGTGTTCCGGTATTGCTTATGGATTTAAAAGGAGATTTGAGTGGTATCGCCCAACCAAGTCCTGGGCACGCTAAAATAGATGAGCGTCATAAAAAAATAGGGATTCCTTTTGAAGCAAATGGATTTCCTGTGGAAATTTTATCACTTTCAGAGCAACAAGGAACACGTTTGCGAGCAACAGTTAGTGAGTTTGGTCCTGTTTTGCTTTCGCGAATATTAAATGTTACCGAGACTCAAGCTGGAATATTAGCTGTTATTTTTAAATATTGCGATGATAATAAATTGCCTTTGTTAGATTTAAATGATTTAAAAAAAACATTGCAATATGCCACGGGCGAAGGAAAGCATGAAATTCAAAAAGAGTATGGAAGTATTTCCAAAACATCGACAGGTTCTATAATCCGAAAAATTATTGAAATAGAACAGCAAGGGGGAGATTTATTTTTTGGAGAGCGTTCTTTTGAGATTGATGATTTACTACGACAGGATGATAAAGGGAGAGGATACATAAATATTATTCGTTTAACAGATATACAGGATAAGCCTAAATTATTTTCAACATTTATGCTGAGTCTTTTGGCAGAAATTTATAGCACAATGCCAGAACAAGGCGATAGTGATCGACCTGAGCTAGTATTGTTTTTAGATGAGGCCCATTTGATATTTAATCAAGCATCATCTGCATTATTGGATCAAATAGAAAATATTGTTAAGCTTATTCGGTCAAAGGGAGTCGGTCTTTTTTTTGTAACTCAAAATCCTACCGATGTCCCCGATGGAGTATTAGGGCAGTTGGGGTTAAAAATCCAGCATGCATTGCGTGCTTTTACAGCAAAGGATAGGAAGGCCATTAAATTGACGGCAGAAAATTATCCAATTTCAGAATTTTATGATACTGCAGAAGTACTAACTTCTTTAGGAATAGGGGAAGCTTTAGTTTCGGTACTTGATGAAAAAGGAAGACCAACACCTTTAGCTCAGACCCTACTCAGAGCGCCAATGAGTAGAATGGATGTGTTGACAAAACAAGAGCTCAAAAAATTGGTAGAAAGTTCAGAATTGGTAGAAAAATATAATGAGTCTATTGATAGAGAGAGTGCTTATGAATTATTGAATAAAAAAATAGAAAAAGCAGAAGCAGAAGAGGCTAAAGAAGCAGCGCAGAGTGAACGCGAAAAATTAAATAAGCGTAGCTCAAGTCGAAGAGGGGCAAGTTCTAAGAACAGTTCAAGTGGTGCACAAAAAGCCATTATAAAAGTATTAACTAGCGCAACATTTATTAGAGGTGCGCTGGGTATATTAAATAAAATGATGAGATAAGCTTAATGGTTTATTGTTAAGCAGGGGTTATTTTTTTGGATCAATAAAATGAAGGTATTTCTGTTTTTTTTCCATAAAAAAGAACCTATGTTTGTGTCTCTAAATCGAAATAAAAATTATCATGAAAATAACACGCTTTTCGTTAGTCGCTTTAATAACACTTTCTTTTTTTAGTTGTCAAAAAAAGGTAAACCCTTTTGAAATAGGTATAGATCATGTAGGTGAGCTTACTAAAACAAGTACAGTTAAGGATTTGGATAAGATTTATGCAATGGATTCTATTGTTAAACATATAGCAGGTGACGAATTTGTAGTAAATGCAAATGAAATAGAAATATACGATAAACAAGGAAAACAATTATTGATTTTAGAAGCTACTCAAGAGTTTGACTCAACAGCAACTATAAAGTCTATAAGAGTAATTGATCCTCGATTTAAAACAGTAAAGGGTTTTAATACGCTAAGTACATTTAAGGAATTAAAAGATAATTATACGATTTCAAAAATAACAAATACGTTAAGTTCTGTATTGGTAGATATTAATGAAATTAATGCCTACGTGGCTATTGATAAAAAAGAATTGCCTAATCAAGTGCAATTTGACACCAAAACTAAGATTGAAGCTGTAAATATACCCGATACAGCAAAAATCAAATATTTCTGGCTGAGTTGGGAGTAATAATAAAGTTATAAAGACTGTTTTACAAAATAAGTAGACAGTCTTTTTAATATTATTTAAAAAGGTATTTTAATAAAGGGAGCAGTATCACTTCTTGCGAAAGCAAAATAATAACATGACAAATCAAATAAAAAAGATAGTGCCAATTTTAATAGGGAAACAATTAAAATTTAGGGCATTATGGTCTTCAGATAAAGCTGCTGAACAAGCTTTTAATTTATTTTGTTCTCCTCAAAAAGGACGTGTTAGGCCCGAAGAAGAAGATTTTTTAGAGGATGCAAAACTAGAAAAAGTACTTACTAAGGGGCATAAAATACAAACATATCAGTGGGAAGGTTCAGGTGATACTATTTTATTATTGCATGGCTGGGAGAGTAATAGTTACCGTTGGCGATCTCTGGTAGCGGAGTTGCAGAATACTAATTTTAATATTATTGCTGTGGATGCCCCAGGACAAGGTTACTCCAGTGGTAAATATTTAAGTGTGCCTTTGTATATGGATTGCATACAAGATATTATAGAAAAACATCAGCCAACAGTAGTAATAGGTCATTCGTTAGGAGGAATGACTGCTATTTACAATCAATACACACATCCGGAATCTAGTGTAGAAAAATTAGTGGCACTTGGGCCGCCGTCTGAATTGTCCTTTTTTATGAAGGGATTTCAAAACACACTTGATTTATCAGTGCAATTTATGAGTAAAATGGATGAATATTTATTTGGTAGGTTTGGTTTTTATGCCGCAGGGTTTTCTATTGCTAAGTTTGCCGAAAATCTAAAAATACCAGGTTTGTTAATTTTAGAGAAAAATGATGAACTGGCTCCTTATAAATATTCCAAAAGAATTGCTGATAATTGGAATAAATGTGAACTGTATACAGTTGAAAATGTAGGGCACTCACTTCAGTCAGATGCGATAAATAAAAAAATTTTAAGTTATTTAATGATGTAATTTAATTTCTGTATCTCATTTACTTACTAGTAACATTATTAATGGATTTTATTATTGTAATTTAGCATGTGGATCTTATTGTTATGGGGTAGAATAAATACATTATTTTTGTAAAAAATAATGTATTGGAAAAATCAACGATAAGGTTAAATAAATATTTGAGCGAAATTGGTTATTGTTCTCGCAGAGCCGCTGATAAACTTATCGAAGAGCAGCGTATATTGGTAAATAATGAGTTGCCGCAAATGGGGCAAAAAGTTTCGCCAGACGATGCAATAAGTGTTGATGGCGAAAAGATTCAAGATCCAAAGCGAGAACATGTATATTTAGCTTTTAATAAACCAGTAGGAGTGGTTTGTACTACTGATTTACGTGAAAAAGATAATATTATTGATTTCATTAATTACCCACAACGAATATTCCCTATAGGAAGGCTTGATAAGCTTAGTGAAGGTTTAATTCTTTTAACCAGTGATGGTGATATTGTAAATAAAATATTGCGTTCACGTTACAATCATGAAAAAGAATATATAGTAACTGTTGATAAACTAATTACTCCCGACTTTATAAAACGTATGGGTAATGGATTACCTATTTTAGATACTGTAACTAAAAAATGTATTGTTGAGGAAATTAGTAAATTCAGTTTTAGAATTATTTTAACCCAAGGTTTAAATAGGCAGATTAGACGGATGTGTGAATATTTAGGATATGATGTAGTCAAACTAAAGCGTGTTCGAATAATGGATATAAAACTTCGATCAAATGTAGGAGAATACGTATTAATTTCGCAAACTGAGATGTTTTCTAATTTGAAATCTGACGATAATATAGATTTAACTACTATAAAAAATAGTGAAAATAGTTCAAAAAATGATCAGTTAGATAGGGATTATTTAAAAAAAAATAAAAAAATTAGACCACAAAGGAGGACAAGGAAAGATCGATAATGGTATAAAAAAAATAAAAATTAAATACCTGTTTTTTAGATATTTACAAATTTTTAAAGAAAAGGACTACAGCTATATTCAAACTTGAAAACCAGTTTATTGCCTTAAAAACCAACTTTAAAACAATAAAAACATACGTTTTGTCGATTTTCTGACTAAAATCTATTATATTTGATTTGTATTAGATGACGTGTTTTTTTTGGCATGTTTATTGAAAGCCTACTAATACAAACGTAAATTACTAGAAAATATGAAAAAGTTTTTAGCCTCAATTTTTATTTTTCTTAGCATCACTTTTGTTTATGCGCAAGAAGAATTGTACTTCGTTTCAGTCGAATCATCGTCATTACGAAGTGGACCTGGAACAAACTACAACATTGTAGCAGAATTAGGAAAAGGAATGCAAGTTTTATTAATCAGCGAAGATTTTGGTGATTGGTGGACAGTGCAGTACAAAACAATGAATGGTTTTATCAGACGATCTGATATACTAGCAGTACCTGCAGGAATTGTTATTCAACCTAAAGAAGAAGAAGATAATGAAGGAGATTACTATGAAGAAGATGACGCCACTTCAAGTAAATATGATGATTGGGAATCTACTGAATATGAAACAGGAGAAACACCTGAATGTTTAAATATCGTACCTGAATTTGATTACAGTTTAGATAATTTCCTTAAAATTAAAAATGTAGGTTCAAATACAGAAGCCGTAGTAAAGTTGATTAAAATAGACAATACTAATGGAGAAGAGTTAACTTATCGTATTGCATACATTCAAGACGGTGATATTCATCAGATGAAAAATATACCAGCAGGTAAGTACTATTTGAAAATTGCCTACGGTAAGGATTGGAGAGAATTTACTGAAAATGGAAACTGTTTCGGAAGGTTTGTTGAGAATCCTCAATATGAAAAAGGTGATGATATTGTAGATTTTACACCCATCAAAACAAGTCAAGGTACAGACGTTCCTTCATATGAGTTGACACTAGATGTTAGTAATTCAAGTTCTAACAGTTTAGAAACAGAAGATATCTCAGAAAAAGATTTTAATAATTAAAATTTTTATTAGGCTAATATATATAATAGACTCGAAGCACTGCTTCGAGTCTTTTTTTTGTGTTTAACCAAAGCTAATGCTAGTTAATACATTAATTTTAATTTGAAAATAATATTAGTAGCCTTTCCTCTTATTACAATAAATACAAAAACACTATTTTTGTTGCTTAATATTTATAAAACAATTAATGACAGGAACCGTTTACAAATCTACAGGAAGCTGGTACACAGTAAAAGGTGAAGATCATGTGTTTTATAATTGCCGAATTAAAGGTAAATTTAGGATAAAAGGTATTAAAAGTACCAATCCAGTTTCTGTAGGTGATCTCGTAGTTTTTGATATTGAAAAGCAAGATGAGCAAACTACAGGAGTCATTAAAGAGATCAAGGAGCGTTCAAATTATATTGTTCGTAAATCTGTTAATTTATCCAAGCAAACACATATTATAGCTTCTAATATTGATATTGTTTTTTTGGTTATAACGTTAAATAATCCACCAACTTTTACATCTTTTATTGATCGTTTTTTAGTTACAGCTAAAGCTTATGGTATTGAAGCTGTATTATTGTTTAATAAAATAGATACGTATACCAGTGATGAGTTAGATGAAATACGGTATTTAGCGCATTTGTACAGAAAAATTGGATACAAGTGCGAAGGTATTTCGGCAAAAACTGGTAAAAATATGGATAAGGTAGTGGCGTTAATGAAAGGCAAAGTAAGTATGTTTTCGGGGCATAGTGGGGTTGGAAAATCTACATTAGTCAATGCCATTCAGCCCAGTTTAGATTTAAAAACCACAGAAATTAGTGGGCAGCACAAACAAGGGCAACATACAACTACGTTTGCCGAAATGTATGATTTGGAAAATGATATTCGAATTATTGATACCCCTGGAATAAAAGGTTTTGGAGTTGTTGATATGGAAGAGAGTGAGGTAAGTGGTTATTTTCCAGAATTTTTTGAGCGTCAATCCAATTGTAAGTTTAATAATTGTATGCATAAAGAAGAACCAAAGTGTGCCATAAAAGATGCTTTGGAAGCAGGAGAAATAGCATGGTCACGCTACAAAAGTTACCTGCAAATATTAGAAGGTGATGATACGCATTATCGTAAAAATGAATATACTAAAGATTCATGAGGGTAGTAATACAACGTGTTTTAGAGGCATCTGTAGTTGTTGAGGGTGAAATAGTCGGGGCAATAAATAAAGGGTTATTGGTGTTGCTAGGTGTTGAGGCGACGGATAATGATGTAGATATTGATTGGTTGGTAAAAAAGATTATTCAATTACGTATTTTTCCTGGGAGTGCAGGTAATATAGATAAAAGTGTTTTAGATATTGATGGAGAAATTGCAGTAATAAGTCAGTTTACATTATATGCAAGTACTAAAAAAGGAAATCGTCCCAGTTTTATAAAATCTGCCAAACCCGAAATAGCAGAACCTATTTATCAAAAATTTGTAACTCAATTATCTAATAAATTAGGTAAAAAAATAGCTACAGGTATTTTTGGAGCTGATATGAAAGTGTCGTTAGTCAATGATGGTCCTGTAACGATATGTATGGATACAAAAAACAAAGAATAATTGTTTTACATTTTAATAATTATTGATAATTAATAGAAATGGATATAAAAAATGCACAGTTAGCTGTTGATGAATGGATAAAAAATCATGGAGTTCGTTATTTTAATGAGTTAACAAATATGGCGCAACTTACTGAAGAAGTAGGTGAAGTGGCGCGAATAATTGCTAGGCGTTATGGAGAGCAGAGTGAAAAGGAAAGTGATAAAAATAAAGACTTGGGGGAGGAATTAGCAGATGTGGTTTTTGTAGTTTTGTGCTTAGCAAATCAAACAGGTGTTAATTTAGAAGAAGCCTTCAATAAAAAATTGGATATAAAAACCCAAAGAGATCATGATAGGCATCATAATAATGAAAAATTAAAGTAATATGTTTAAGCAAATAATGAGTTCTGAAGCGTATTGGAGATCTGTAATTAGACTTGGGTTACTATTCGCTATTGTTTTTAGTCTAGTGGAGCATATTGGGCAATATAAAGGAATCAATTTTGATGGATTTAAAGCTGATATTCTTGATAAAGGATTGATATTTAGATATGTAAGGTCAAAAGTAGTTGGGGGGTTAATTTACGGATTAATTGTATCCTTTGTTTTTCAGCGTCGTAAAATTATTGAGAGTAGAAAAAAATAATGAATTTAAAATTAACTCAAATTGCAGATATTTCAAATGAAACACTGCAAATAACAGGATCAAAAAGTGAAGCAAATAGATTACTGATTTTGCAGGCACTATATTCAAAAATTGCTATTGAAAATTTATCTAATAGTGATGATTCTCAAGTAATGCAAACAGCAATTGCAAGCGTAGATGAATTGGTAGATATACATCATGCAGGTACTGCAATGCGTTTTTTAACTTCGTATTTTGCTACCCGAGAAGGGCGCAAAACTATTTTAACAGGTAGTAAGCGTATGCAGCAACGTCCTATAAAAATTTTGGTAGATGCTTTACGTGATTTGGGAGCAGATATTACTTATCAAAAGGAAGAAGGTTATCCTCCTATAGTTTTAAACGGTAAAAAACTTTCAAAAAATAAAGTAAGTTTAAAAGCAAATGTAAGTAGCCAGTATATTTCATCATTAATGTTAGTGGCGCCTTCGTTAGAAAATGGATTAGAAATTGTGTTGGAAGGTAAGGTGACTTCAGTTCCTTATATTAAAATGACATTATCTTTGTTAAAGGAAATTGGAGCTAAAGGTAGTTTTGAAAATAATACTATTAAGATTGAAGCTTTAACAGATTCAAAAACGGATACAATTGTTGTAGAATCAGACTGGAGTTCTGCTTCGTATTTTTATAGTTTAGTAGCACTTTCAAAAAATGCAAAAATAACTCTAGGGAGTTATAAAGAATCAAGCTATCAAGGGGATGCAGCTTTAGCAGAAATTTATAAAAATTTAGGAGTAAAAACTTTGTATGCTAATAATACGATTACTTTAGAAAAAGTATCTGATGTAACAATCGGAGAAGATGCGTTTAGTGGAGCTTTAGATTTGGCAAATTCTCCCGATATTGCTCAAACAATAGCAGTTACGTGTTTTGGTTTGGGAGTGTCATGTTATTTAACAGGTTTACATACGCTTAAAATTAAAGAGACAGATCGTTTAGAGGCTTTAAAAGCAGAAATTGAAAAACTAGGCGGAAATGTAATGATTACCGAAGATGCGTTAAAACTTAGTAAAGCTTTAGCTATAAAACCAGGTGTGGCTATAGATACTTATCAGGATCATAGAATGGCGATGGCGTTTGCACCTTTGGCATTAAGAACAGAATTACAGATAAATGAGGCTGAAGTGGTGAGTAAGTCTTATCCAGATTTTTGGGCAGATATGAAAAAGCTCGGTTTTATTATTGCAGAAGTATAAGCTAATAACAAATTTGCTAAGAAGAATACAGAAAACTCACGCTTTAGTCGTGAGTTTTTTTGTTGGATGTAAGAGTAGTTTTACAGCTAAAACGTTGTAAATTATTTACTTAATATTTCGAACAATAATATTAGATAAGTGATGTTTATGCACGTGAACACAATAAACTATACTTATGAAATATTCATTATTATTTTTAAGCTTTTTAATTCTTCCGTTTTATATCAATGCACAAATTGTAGTTGTTGAAAAAAAGAATAAAATAGAATTAGTAGGGGGCATTCAGCCAATTAAAAGACACAAAGTGGAATTAACAAGGTTTGAAAAAACGTATTGTTTAAATTATGTAGACACAAAGTTTAAAAACAATTACCAATATAAAAGTTTTTGTTTTGATGATCTGGAAGGTTCGTTTGATAATTTTTATGATACTATTATTAATGGTTTTGAAGAATTGCCAGAAGATCCTGTTAATATATCATTTCCCGATTGTAAGGTTGAATTTAAATTCACTTCTTCATTGGGGATTTCTTATGTAGAGTTTTTTCATTACTTTAATGGTCAAGTGGGAACAAGTGTTATGATTTCAAAAGGCAAATGGGAAAAATTATTTGGAAGGGGTCGAATTTAAGATTGTAAATGTGATAGCCAATTTATGCAATTAAATTGGCTTTATGTATTAGAGTTTCGTTATGGGGCTTTGATATATAATAAATACTAGTATTTTCTTGATTTAAGCATAGCATCATTTATGAGTTTATGGGGGATGAAGTAGTTTATTTTTATTTTTTATCAATAAATACTTGACAACCCCTATGTTCAGATTGTATATTTGCCCTCTTATCAAAAACTAGATATATGAAGTTATCACATTTCGATTTCAATTTGCCAGAAGAATTACTAGCAGAATACCCTTCAGAAAACCGAGACGAATCCCGTTTAATGGTTTTAAATCGAAAAGAAAACACAATTGAGCATAAGCAGTTTAAGGATTTGATCAATTATTTCGATGAAAATGATGTAATGGTATTAAATAATACCAAAGTATTTCCTGCACGTTTATTCGGAAATAAAGAAAAAACAGGAGCTCGTATTGAAGTGTTTTTATTACGCGAATTAAATTCAGAAACACGTCTTTGGGATGTTTTAGTAGATCCAGCACGTAAAATTCGAATCGGTAATAAATTGTATTTCGGTGATGATGAAACATTGGTTGCCGAGGTTATTGATAATACAACTTCAAGAGGAAGAACTTTGCGTTTTCTTTATGATGGTTCTTACGAAGAATTCAGAAAAAAATTAAATGATTTAGGTGAAACACCACTTCCTAAATATATAAAAAGAGAAGTCGAGCCCGAAGATATGGATCGCTATCAAACTATTTATGCAAAAAATGAAGGAGCTGTAGCTGCGCCAACGGCTGGTTTGCACTTTTCAAAACACTTATTAAAGCGACTAGAAATTAAAGGAATTGACTTTGCAGAAGTTACTTTGCATGTTGGTTTAGGTACATTTAGTCCAGTGGAAGTAGAAGATTTGTCGAAACACAAAATGGATAGTGAAGAAGCTGAAATAAAGGCAGAAGCTACTCAAATTGTAAATAAAGCGATAAAAGAAAAGCGTCGTATTTGTGCTGTAGGAACTACGGTAATGAGAACATTAGAAAGTTCAGTGTCTTCAGAAAGTACCTTGAATGAATTTCGTGGTTGGACAAATAAATTTATTTTCCCTCCTCATGATTTTAGTATTGCTAACTGTATGATTACAAATTTTCATACACCAAAATCTACACTATTAATGATGGTTTCGGCATTTGCAGGTCATGATTTAATGAAAAGAGCTTATGACGAAGCAGTAAAAGAAAAATACAAATTCTATAGTTATGGTGATGCTATGTTGATCATCTAATTTTTAGATTTTTTAATAATTCAAAAAGCCACATTTTTTTAATGTGGCTTTTTTTTGAATACTAAAATTTATGTAATTGTATAATTCTTTCAGGAAGATATAAATTGGTGTAATCTCTTAATAAAAAGAAAAGTTTTAGCAGAGTCATTATTTTTATTAACTGCATGATTATTAGATGTATTTTTTAACTATGGGTAAGGTGATGCCAGAAAAGTAGAATGAAAAAATGTAAAGTCAAGTAAATGATTTGCAGGTATAGTCTTAGGTGCCCTTTTGAGGTAGAATTTTGAAAAATGTTTTATAACACGTGATTTTTGATTAGTTGTATTAAGTTGTTGCTATAACGTTTTATATTGTTTTTAAATTTGTAATTTATTGACTTTAAGCATGTTGATATTATTCTTCTTTGTATCAAAAAATTCAATAAAAAAGTAGTATGTCTGCCTTTTGTGTATGAATATCGATATTTTTTTTCAGTAAATTTTAGATGGTTGTTTTATTGTTAGTTTGTAAACTATTGATTTTAAAAAGATATTTCTTTTTTTTGGATTGAAATATGAATTTTAAAGAAGATCTATGGATATAAATAATGTAGGAAGCATCTTATTTTGTTTTTCTTTTGCAGTTTATTTGTTAGGTTTATCGACTTAAATATCCTTTTAACAAATAGATGAAAACAAATGTGTTTTTTTATAAAATATATAGGTTAACTCCGCGTTTTGCAAAGGGTTTTTAGATATTAAATAACGACTGAATCAAAAAAAATGATGGCAAGTAATTAAGTTGCTGCTATCGAAAGTAAGAAAAATAAAGAGAAGGCTTATGATTAAGAAAATTATTTTTGGTTGCATTGTATTGTTTTTTGCAACTGTTTTTAGCTCTTATGCACAGCTTTCAATAGTACCAGATAGCGGACCGCCAAATCGAATATGTGCAGGTGCTACTGAAACACTTAGAATTACAGATGTGTTAGCGCCTACAGATCGAATAGAATGGCGATTGTTTCCTGATACAGTTGGAGTAATAAAAAGTGCCTTAGTAAGCGCAGGTGGAGATACTTTTGATATTAATGGAGTTGGTGGCTTTCCTATTGCCGCTAATACTACGTTTAGAGCAACTAGAAATGGAGTTGATACCGACTTTGGTCAAATATTAATTGAAGTGGATGGAACATTGGCGGTATTGCCAATGGATGCTGGTACAGGAGGAAATATTTCATTGTGTGGTAATTCTAATGGCGATGCTATTGATTTATTAGCCTTTACAGGTGGTGATGCTGGAGGTACATGGACGCCAGCCTTGTTTACAGGAACGAATATTTTTACAGTTGGATTTGATGCTGCTACAATTTATACCTATAGTTTTCCACCTACGGGAACTGGGCCATGTGCCTCTCCAGGTTCTTCTGCAACTATAGTAGTTGGTGTTTGCCCCGATGTTGATACTGATGGAGATAGTATTAATGATGATGTAGATCCCGATGATGACAATGATGGTATATCTGATGTAGAAGAAGAATCTTTGTGTGCTGCTTCTGGTTTAACAGAAACTGCACCTATAGTGGATATCGATTTTGGCGAATTTCTAGGACCTGGTCCAGAGTCAGCCTCAAGTGATCCTAATGTTTTGGGGCATACTTTTGTGAATCAACCCCCTATTGGAGGACAATATGCGGTGGCGACATCTGCTTTTTTAGATCAGGGTTTAGGCGCAGTGGCTACATTTTTTGCTTCTACAAATGCCATAGGTAATGTAGATGCTGACGGTAATGCAAATGGTCGTTTTTTATCTATAAATATTAGAGAAAGGTTTATCGGACAAGTGGTTTATAATTTACCTAGTGTACCTGTTGTTGGAGGAAAACAATATATTTTTAGAATAGATTTAGCAGGTTTATGTGATGGATGTCCCAACTTGCCCATTATTGATTTAGAAATCAAAGATGCTGGAGGAGCGGTATTGGCAAATGCAACTTCGGCTACTTTAGGAATTGCAAATGATGATGTGTGGCGCGAAGTTCGTTTGGATTTTACACCAGCTACATCAAGTTTAGTAACATTATCCATTATAAACAGCCAGCCAATAGATGATAATGGAAATGACTTAGGTATTGATAACATACGTTTTTCATTATTAGAATGTGATTTTGATAAAGATGGCATACCAAACTCTTTAGATATTGATACCGATAATGACGGAATTTTAGATAGTATAGAAGGGGTGCCAAATTATGCTGATATTGATTCGGATGATGACGGAATACCTGATAATATCGAAGGACAATTTACGGCAGGTTACTTTCCTCCAGTAGGAACGGATATTGATGGAGATGGACTAGATGATGCTTATGATGGAGTAGGAAGTCCAGGAATTACTCCGACAGATACAGATAGTGATAGTATTCCAGATTATGTAGATACCAATTCAGATGGAGATTGTAATGACGATAATACAGAAGCTTTTGATACGGATTCTGATGGTGTTTCTAACACTTTGCCAGCAGGAGGTGATAGTGATGGAGATGGATTGTTAGATGTTTTTGATACTGTTTTATTGGAATCAGCGACTTCTGGAACTAACTCACCAAATGGAACCACACCTTTTAGTTTTCCTGATGTAAAAATACCCGGAGGAGATAGAGATTGGAGAGAATTTGATCCAGATGCAGGCACGTTATCAGGAAATCAAGATGTATGTGTAGGAGGTACAACAACTTTTGTATCTACATTACCAGGGGGAACTTGGGTTTCTTTAGATTTTGCTATTGCAACAGTCGATGCCTCGGGGGTAGTAACAGGAGTAAGTGAAGGGGTTACAAGTATAGTGTATACATTATGTCCAGGAGTAACAGCCAGAAGAGGAATAAGAGTAGGAAGCGGAGAAGATGCAGGCGTGTTATCTGGTACGCAAGAAGTTTGTGTGGGAAGCACTACCTTTTTTAATTCAACAATAGCAGGAGGAACATGGAGTTCTTCAAATCCTGCTATAGCTACCGTCGATGCTGCTTCAGGAGAAGTTTCTGGAGTGTCACCAGGTGGACCAGTAACGATAACTTACACAGTAACTAGTACAACAGGTTGTCTTCCGGGTATAGCAGATCGAGAAGTTACGGTATCAGGGAGTCCAGATGCAGGAACATTGTCTGGTATTCAAGAAGTATGTGTGGGAAATATGGTCACATTTACATCAAGTGTTGCAGGCGGAGTATGGAGCTCATCGAACAGTACCATAGCCACAGTTGATCCAACAACGGGTGTTATTACTGGGACAATGGTAGGTACGACCACTATTGAGTATAGAGTGTCAGGTTCAGGAGGTTGTCCAGATGAAGTAGCGCAAAGAAACATTACTGTAAATCAAGCTCCAGATCCAGGAACGATAAGTGGTGCAGATAGAGTATGTGAAACTAGAATGATTACATTTACATCTACCGCTGTAGGTGGGGTGTGGAGTTCCGATGATCCTTCAATAGCAATAGTAGACCCTAATACTGGTGAAATTACAGGTATAGCATTGGGTACAACAACAATTCGATATATTTTTGCAGCAATAAACAGTTGCGGAGGAGCTGAAGTTACTAAGGATATAACAGTAGATATAGTTCCTGATGCAGGAGTTGTATCTGGAGGAGATCAAATTTGTGTGGGGAATACTACTATTTTTTCGTCTACAGAACCTGGAGGAACTTGGCGCTCCGATGATCCGTCTATTGCAACAGTTGATCCTGTTACAGGAGAAGTAACTGGGATTACTAATGGGAATACTACAATTTTTTATACAATTGCTAGTTTAGGTTCTTGCGGAAGTGATGAAGCCTCAAAAAATATTACAGTAAGTTTAATTCGTTCTTTGCCAGGTACGTTATCAGGAGTACAAGAAATTTGTGTTGGAGGTACAACCACTTTTCAATCTACTCGATCAGGAGGAACATGGAGTTCATTAGATACAACTATAGCAACTGTTGATCCAGTAACTGGAATTGTTACTGGTGTTAGTAGAGGAACAATTCAGATCGTTTATACTGTTCCAGGTTTTGGTACAACATGTGCAGCAGGTAGTACAACAAGAGATGTTATTGTTGAAGATTTATCGGAACCAGATGTGTTACTTTCAACCCGTTTTGGTATAACGCAAACTTGTGTAAATAATGAGCCACCAATTATATTATTGTCCTCTGTGGCAGGTGGAACATGGATATCAGGAGATACGAGTATAGCTATTGTCAATGCAACAACAGGTGCTTTTACCCCTGTAGGAGCCGGATTAGTAACGATATCTTATACGGTAAGTAGAAACGGGTGTGAAATGGCGGTTACAAAAACTATAGATATTGAAGTTTCTGCTGTACCTAACCCAGGTATGATTGATGGTGATCAAATGATTTGCGAAGGAGATTCGGTTTTATACATATCCGATGGTGATCCAGGTACATGGAATTCTTTGGATAGTTCAATAGCCACTGTAGATAATTTAGGAAACGTAGTAGGAGTTTCTGGAGGAAGCACTACTATTGAGTATACGGTATTGGGTTCTGGTAGTTGTGCTGCTGCTACAGTTACTCGAGGAATTACAGTAGAACCCACACCAGATGCGGGTACATTAACTAGTGGAGCAAGTGTTTGCGAAGGAGGTTCAATTACTTTATCAATAGGCGGAGGTGATACTGGTGGTACTTGGACTTCATTAAATGAATCAGTGGCAACAATTGATGCCATTACTGGAGAAATTACTGGAATTTCTGCTGGTATAGCAGGTATTTTATATGAAGTAGATCCTTCAGGAGAATGTGGATCTATTGCAAATACAGATATCATAGTTGATGCTCCAATCGATGCAGGTACTTTGTCGGGGGAGCAAACTATTTGTTTAGGAGATACAACTACATTTATGCCAGAACTAGGTTTTACAGGAGGAATATGGCAATCATTAAGTCCTAGTATAGCCACTGTTGATACAAATGGAGTAATTACAGGGGTTAGTTTTGGTACTGCGGTTATTGAATATACTCTAACAAATCCAGGTGCATGTGGAAATGCCAGTACAACAAGAACAGTAACGGTAGCAGTACCACCGGCAGATCCAGTTGTAAATGATATAGAAACTTGTGAAAATGATATAGCTCCAATAATTAGAGCAGGTATAGCAGCCGGCTTGTCTGCTAATTGGTTTGATAGTGATGGAACAACCTTATTATTAGCGAATAGTGATGAGTTTATTCCAGTTTTTTCGGGTCTAGGTATTTTCGATTATTTTGTGCAGTCGTTTAATCCAATAACAGGGTGTGAAAGTGTCTTAGTTCCTTTTAGTGTTACTATTTTTGAAGCTCCAAATGCAGGTATTGGTGGTACACTTAGTCTTTGTGAAGGAGAAACGTTGACAATTAGTATGTTAGATAACTTTTTGGTAGGAGCAGATGCCTCTGGTGTTTGGAGTCCGCCAGTAGCAGGAGCAGGTATTTATACCTATACAGTTGACCCAATTAGTACATCTTGTCTAGCGGCAGTATCTCAAGTAATTGTATTAGAAACGCCAGCTCCATCAGGAACTACGGTTACCACAGGAGATCGAAGTGCAACTATTAATACTCGTTTTGGATCAAATTTAGAATATACTGTTGAGCTAGAAGATGGTGGAACAGTTGGGCCTCAAACGTCTAATTTATTTACAAACTTACCTTTAGGTGTGCATACCGCTGTTGTAAATAATAACTGTGCACCACCAGATATTGTTCCTTTTGACTTATTTGGCTTTCCAAAATTCTTTAGTCCAAATGGTGATGGAATACATGACAGATGGAATGTAGAAGGAGTAAGAACAGATGACTTTTTGATTACTATATTTGATCGATATGGTAGATTAATGGCTTCATTTAGACCTTTAAGCAGAGGTTGGAATGGGACTTATAATGATATCCATATGCCAGCTGATGATTATTGGTATGTAGCCGTTCGAGATAATGGAGATGAGTTTAAAGGTCATTTTGCATTATTAAGATAATGTTTACTTTTTACTCTTTTATTAAGTAAAAATGATATAAATAACAAAAAGGTTGTTACGTTAAATTGTAGCAACGTTTTTGTTTATTTCCATACAAGCACGTGAATTGTGATATGGGCATTTCCACATACCAATTTTTTCATTTTTAGGATCAAAATCTCCATAAGTATCTATTAACCAATGCCATTCGCCATAGTTGTAATCAATAACTTTGTCAGTAATGAATTCCCAAATTTTGAGTGCTTTTTTTAAATAATGTTCATCTTGTTTTATTTGATAAGCATAGTATAAACCAACAATAGCTTCGGCTTGTTGCCACCAATGTTTATCGGTATCAATGTGTCCCGATTTATAATTGATTTCATTCATTACGCCTCCATCTTTATCTATAGCCTCATTTAAAAAAGTGTTGGTTATTTGTAAAGCCCTACGTTCAATAATGGATAGTATACTTTTTTCGTTTAAAGTTTTTGCGGCCTTAATTAATAGCCAAGCAGTTTCTATATCATGACCATAAGAATATATGGTACTTTTTAAATTCCATTTGACATCAAAAAAAAGATGAAGGTGGTTATTTTTAGTGATAAATTTTGTTAAAAATAAATGGATTAAATTTTTTAAAGCTATTGCTATATTTTTTTTTGGATGTATTTGATATAATTTGGTGTAGGCTTCTAAAATATGTAAGTGAGTATTCATGGTTTTTTCAACATTTTTATCCTTCTCACTAAGTCGCATGTCAGCAATTGGACTCCAATCTTGGTTAAATGCTTCAATATAACCGCCATGTATTTTGTCAAGAGCATACTTTTCAATTAAATCAAATAATGTAATGGCTAAATTTTTACTTTCTTCATTATTTGAAAATTGATAATATTCAGAAAGGGCATATATCATAAAGGACTGTGCGTAAATTTGCTTTCGCTTATTTATTGGATTTCCTTTGTAATCAACTTCCCAAATGACTCCTCCATAGTTTGGGTCTATGAAATATTTTTTTAGGTATTCATAACTTCTTAGACATAAGTCCGTATAGGTGTCGTTTTTATAAAAATTTGAAGCGGCAGAAAAAGTCCATAATAATCGTGTATTTAATATAACACCTTTGTGATGTTCTGTTTTTTTTATGTTAGGGTAATCAATTTTTCCTATAAAACCACCATTTTCATTGTCTATAGTATTTGTTTTCCAGTAATTTAAAATATTGTAAAGCTCATCTTTCATAGCTTTTTGTATGTGGATCCAAGTGTTAATCATTGATACAGTTTTTGTTAATATAAAATTAGGGAACCAGCATATATCTTTCTAATCATATTTGCTCAAATGGTAATCAAAAAATATAAAATAGGCGAAAGAATATGTACAAGTTTTATCTTAAATGTAGTTGATATATCATTTTTAGTCACGGTTAATTGTTTTAAAAAGAAGTAGGATTTGTTTAAAAACAATTTTATTGTACTATAAATTGATGAAATACTGTTAAATACATTGCAAAAGTGAATGTAGCTTTGATATAAGTTTATACCAATTAGATTACATTATGACTACAAGGAAATTGAATAAACACCTATTTTTTGAAACTAGATTTATATTGCTATTTATCATTCTTCAGTTATTGATAAGTTGTTCGGTAAAAAAGAGGCAAATATTTGATCATTTTGTTACAGTAAAAAAGGCTAAGTTGTTCGATGGAGAAAAAGAATTTAGATTTTTATCTTATAATGTGCCCACACTTAATTATGTAGAAGATAATATGGAGTTTGAGCAAACTAATCCTTACGGACTTCCTTCCGAGTTTGAATTGAGAGATGTATTTAAAACATTGAATCAAGTAGGTGGCAATGTGGTTAGGGCGTATACCATACCAGTACGTAATACAAAATTTCCTAAAAAATCAGTAACCTATGTCGAAAGCCCCGGTCAATTTAATGAGCAAGCTTTTAAATCAATGGATACAATGCTTGCACTAGCATCTGAATATAAAATTAGAGTAATTATTCCTTTGGTTAATAATTGGGAATGGATGGGAGGAAGACCTAATTATGCTAAATTTAGAAATAAAGATAAAGATGAGTTTTGGACAGATCCAGAGTTAATTACTGATTTTAAAAAAACAATTGAATATGTGCTAAATAGAACTAATTCTGTCACTGGTATTAAATACAAAAATGATAAAACTATTATGGCTTGGGAATCAGGTAATGAATTGCAAAATCCTGATCATTGGGCAATTGATATTGCTAAATATGTAAAAAATGTTGATAATAATCATTTGTTTATAGATGGCTTTTTTGCCATTCATGGAGGTGATGATTATGAGAGTGTTTTTATTGAAGAATACTCAATTAATGAGCCAGCAATAGATATTATTAGTACGCATCATTATGAACCAACTTCGCAAAAAATGATTGCGAATCTTAAAAAAACAGTTGATATAGTTGGAGGAAAGAAACCTTTATTAATTGGCGAATTTGGCTTTATAGGAACCTCGGGTATGAATCAGGTGCTAGATTATGTAATTAAAGAAAAAAAAATAGTAGGAGGTCTTATTTGGAGTTTAAGAAGACATAATGAAAAGGGAGGTTTTTATCAACATACCGAGCCATTTGGAGGGGGATTATATAGGGCTTATCATTGGCCAGGTTTTAATGAAGGTATTTTATATGATGAAGCCAATACAATGCGATTATTTCGAAAAAAATCATTCGAAATAACGAATAAGAATGTACCAAAAATTGTTGCTCCCGATCCGCCAAGGGTTCTAAATGCAAAGTATACTCCTCAATTTAGTTGGCAAGGTTCGGCAGGTGCAAGTGGTTATAATATTGAAAGAAGTGCTTCTGAAAAAGGCCCTTGGGAGCTTATTAAATATAATATAGATGATATTGATACTCCAGGCTTTGATTTGTTTAGCGATCAAGATGCCCAAATAGGAAAAGTATATTATTACCGGATGTTTGCACTAAATGAAGGAGGCCTATCTAAGTCTTCAAATATAATTGGCCCTATTCAAGTTGATTTTTTGACTAAGGTGGATTATGCTAAAAATTTAATGATTTTAGAAAAACACAAAGGTCTAAAAATAGAAAAAGGGAATTACCGATCTTATAAAGAGGCATATTCTCGAATACACGGTAAAAAAGGAAGCGAAGGTGTTTATGTTGTGCCAGGTCAATTTAAAGAATTCCGTTTATTTAGTTATGAATCTTCTAAAACACCTAATATTTCATTTTGGATTTCAGAAAATGGAATGCAATATTCAAAGTTTGATTTTAAGGTAAATGAATATAAATCAGCCGAAGATAATTACAATTATTTGGTGCCAAGAAAATATGTATTGAGAAATGTCAATTTTGTAGCTAATGATAGTATTAAAAAAATTAAGTATATAAAATTTATAGCAGGAAGCGATATTGATATTGTTAGATCAGAATTAGAATTTCAATAAAAAAGTTTTATAAAATACGTTTAATACCTAAAAACTCTTTTCGGTATTCGGTAGGAGTACAACCTTTATTTTTTTTAAATCTTCGATTAAAATTTGCAATACTATTAAAGCCACACTGGTAGGCAATTTCAGAAATACTTTGATCTTTTTCAATCAATGATCGGGTGGCGTAACCAATTCTCAAATCATTTAGGTAATCAACAAAGGTTTTTCCTGTGCTTTTTTTTATGAACCTACTAAATGAGCCTGTGCTCATGTTTAATAATTTACAGGCATCAGAAATTTGAATTTTTGAACCGTAGTTTTTTTGCAAATAAACGGCCAGTCGATTTAACTTTTGATTGTGTTCAAAGCTTTCGGGTTCTACAGTTGAATTTGATAGTGTTTTTTGCTCGGTAGATATGGCTAAATCATATAGTATAGAAAATATTTCCATAAAATAGTCTATACCATCAATTTTTGAAAGTTTACAAATTCTAGATTCCATTTTTAAGCAAGTAGCTTCTGAAAAAGCAATACCGTGATTTGCTTTTTGAAACATATCTCTTATGGGTTTTAAAATAGCCCTTTCTAACAATTCATGTTGAAATAAATTATTCGAAAATTGAATAGTAATTTCATGCATTTGTTTTTTTGGAGCCTTATGCTGCTCCCAACAATGATATAAGTTTGGTCCTACTAGTACAAGTTCTTTATCTCCTATTTCCTCCATACTATCACCAACAACACGCCGTAAACCTTTTCCGTTTGAAATATAATTGAGTTCAATTTCAGGATGATAATGAATAGGGAAGTCAAAGTATTCCTTTTGCCTATCAAAAACTAAAAAGCTATCATTTTCGGTCATTTGCATAATTTCCTGTTGTGGCTTTTGGTAGGAATGTTTCATATTAATATTTGTTTTTGGTAGAATAGTATCAATGTAACGGTATAGGTGTTGTTACCTTTGTAATATAGTAATTTTTTAAAATAACAATAAAATAAAAGAAATATATGTTGTTTTTTTGATATTTTGTTGAGTTATTGTTAATTGTGGTAATGTATGAATTTTATTTTTAAACTAGATCGATTATTGAAACTAGGAATATATGTAATAATAATACTATTGCAGTTTTCGTGTGTGAGTGCATTAAAAAAAGAATCAAAAAAAATAATTTTAGCAGATCAAAACGCTAGTAAGTCAACTAGATATTTAATGGCTCGTATAAAAGAATTACCTAAAAAAGGCTATGCTTTTGGTCAGCAAGATGCTACGGCTTATGGAGTACGTTGGAAAAATAAAGGAACAGACTATAAAAGTGATGTTAATGATGTGGTCGGAGATTTTCCAGGAGTGTATGGTTTTGAATTGGGGCACTTGGAATTAGGAGCTCAGGTAAATTTGGATTCAGTGAATTTTAAATTAATGAATAAACTGATTCAAAAGGCTGATCGTGATCGAGGTATTATCACTATTAGTTGGCACCCCGATAATCCAGTAACTTTAAAAAATGCATGGGATCCTACTGCTGCTGTGTCAACAATTATTGAAGGAGGTGTGTTACATTTAAAATATAAAGATTGGTTGCGTAAAGTAGCAAATTTTTTAAATGAATTAAAAACAAAATCAGGAAAAAAAATACCTGTAGTTTTTCGACCATTTCACGAAATGAATGGTTCGTGGTTTTGGTGGGGAGCAAAAAGTTGTACACCCAGCGAGTTTAAAAGTTTATGGCAACAAACATTTAATATACTTACTAAACAATACAAGGTAAACAATGCTATTTTTTGTTATTCAACGGATCAAATTACCAGTCAAGAAGAATATTTACGCTTTTATCCAGGCGATGCATACGTAGATGTGCTAGGCATTGATTTATATCATAAAAGTACAACAGAAAATTATATAGAAGTTTTAAATACAAATATCGATGTACTTGCAGCTATAGCCCATAGCAAAGACAAACCTTTTGCATTATCCGAAGGAGGGCTTGAAAAAATACCAATTAAAAATTGGTGGACACAAGTGTTGGATAAAAACATTGCAAGTAAAGGTTTATCATGGGCTTTGGTGTGGCGTAATGCCTGGGAAAATCATCATTATGTGCCTTATGACAAAAAGCAAGTAAGTTTTCAAGATTTTGTAAAGTTTAAAAATTTAGAACATGTTTTGTTTCTAAAAGATTTAAAAAAAATAAAATAGCAATAAGTGTATTGCTCAGTTTTTTAAGTAGTAATAAATATTTAATTCAAATAATAGACATTGGAAAAACTAAAATTAAAAGAGAAAATTGGTTATGGCTTTGGGGATTTTGCATCGTCAATGTTTTGGAAGATGTTTGGCGTGTATTTGTTGTTTTTTTATACGGATATTTTTGGAATTTCGGCTGCGGTAGTCGGTACTATGTTTTTAGTTACTCGGGTGTTTGATGGTATTAATGACCCATTAATGGGAATAATAGCTGATAGAACCGAAACCAAATGGGGTAAATTCAGGCCTTACTTACTTTGGATGTGTGTCCCTTTCGCTTTGTTTGGGGTGCTTACATTTACTACACCAGATTTAAGTGTATCAAATAAAATTATATATGCATATGTAACTTATTGTTTAATGATGGTGTTTTATACTACCGTTAATGTGCCCTATGCTTCATTAATGGGGGTAATGACATCTAATTTAAAGGATCGTACCTCATTGGCTTCGTTTCGGTTTATTTTTGCCTTTGCTGGTGGAATTTTTGTACTAGCAACAGCAGAATCTTTTGTTGATTTTTTTGCAAAAATAAATGGTAATGGAATAAACCTTCAAAAAGGTTGGCAATATACTATGGCTGTTTATGGGGTGGTTGCTGCACTGTTATTTTATTTTACTTTTCGTTGGACCAAAGAAAGAGTTGAACCTCCAAAAACACAAAAATCAAATTTAAAAGAAGATTTTAAAAACCTTGCTACTAACCGACCTTGGTTTATTTTGCTCGGAGCAGGAATCTGCTCCTTGATATTTAATTCTATACGTGATGGTTCAGCTATATATTACTTCAAGTATTATTTCGAAGATCAACAAATGGTTTCCTTCTTTTTTAATAAGGTGTCATTAAGTTATAGTACACTTTATTTGGTGTTAGGTCAAGCAGCAAATCTTATTGGGGTAACCCTAGCTAAACCAGTATCAGATAAATTAGGAAAAAAGAAAACATTTTTAACAGCAATGGGTATAGCGGCTGTGCTGAGCTGTTTTTTTTATTATTTAAATGAGCTGGATGTTGTTTTAATCTTTGTCCTTCAATTTTTAATAAGCTTGTGTGCGGGTATTATTTTTCCATTATTGTGGTCAATGTATGCTGATATAGCAGATTATTCGGAGTGGAAAAGTGGTCGTAGAGCAACTGGACTTATTTTTTCTTCATCATCCATGTCACAAAAAATGGGGTGGACCATAGGAGGAGCGTTAACAGGTTGGATATTGGCTTATTATGGTTTTGAAGCCAATGTAGAGCAAACTGAAGAAGCCAAAACTGGCATACGTATGATGATGAGTTTTTTACCAGCAGTCGGAGCACTGTTGTCTGCAATTATTGTATTCTTTTACAAACTTGATGATGCTTTTATGTTAAAAATTAATGCTGATTTAATCGAAAAAAGAAAACAGACAAGTTTATAATAATAAGAGTAACAAACGGAGTTGTATAGATATAATTAATAGTCTTTTATGAATAATTTAAGTACAGATAGCATGGTATTTCGAAATCTTTTCGAAGAGCATGAGGTTTTATTGTCTAAAAAAAATGTTCCAATACCAGATAATAGCGGGATTTTTGTGAGGCATAGATATCCTATAATTACAGCACAACATATCCCTTTACATTGGCGGTACGATTTAAATCCAATGACTAACCCAAAAGGTTTAGAGCGTATTGGAGTAAATGCAACCTTTAACGCAGGAGCTATAAAATGGAATGATAAATATGTGCTTTGTGTTAGGGTTGAAGGTAAGGATCGTAAATCTTATTTTGCTTTCGCCGAAAGTGAAAACGGGATTGATAATTTTAGGTTTTGGGATACTCCATTATTACTACCTCAAACTGAGAGTCCAGATGTAAACGTTTATGACATGCGTTTAACACATCATGAAGATGGTTTTATTTACGGTATATTTTGTACAGAACGAAAGGATCCAAAAGCAAATGATACTTCTTCTGCAATAGCAAATGCTGGAATTATAAGATCAAAAGATATGATTAATTGGGAGCGACTTCCCGATTTGATTTCAAATTCAAACCAACAACGTAATGTGGTGTTGCATCCAGAGTTTGTTGATGGGAACTATGCTTTATACACTAGACCACAAGATGGTTTTATTGAAACAGGAGCAGGCGGAGGTATTGGTTTAGGTTTAGTAAAAGATATGACATATCCTCAAGTCGGGCATGAGGTTATTATAAATCCAAAAAAGTACCACACTATTTACGAAGTAAAAAATGGTCAGGGAGCAGCTCCAATTAAAACAACCGAAGGCTGGTTGCACCTGGCTCACGGTGTTCGCAATACGGCTTCAGGTTTGCGTTATGTGTTGTATATGTTTATGACAGCTTTAGATGATATTTCAAAAGTAATTTATGAACCAGCAGGTTATTTTTTAGCCCCGAATGATCAAGAAATTATTGGAGATGTTGGTAACGTGCTATTCAAAAATGGTTGGATTGCAGATGCTAACGGCACAGTGTTTATTTATTATGCATCGTCAGATACTCGAATGCACGTAGCTAAAACTTCAATTAATATTTTAATTGATTATTGCAAAAACACGCCAGTTGATAAGTTGAACTCATCCAGTTCTGTTAAAAATATATTTGAACTTATAAAAAATAATAAAGGCTTTTATTAGTCTTTTTTTATAGGAAGTGAAAAATCAAAACTTATAGGGGTACTTATTTTAATAAATAGCGAAAATGTTATTTGTAAAAAATACACTTTCTGTTTGTTGTATTTGTTGTTAAGTTGGTTTTGAATTAAATTATTTTAAAACATTTAGGTGTTTATTTAATAATAATATAAACAAATGGCAGAATAGTCTTAATTAATGGGCTGTTGATTAATTAATTTTGAATAATAACCCAAAGTAAATTACAAGTGACTTGATTGTGTAGTTGGTTTAATAAAGAGAAGTTGTTGTTAGGCTTACAAATATACTATGAATAATAGTATTATAAGTAAAACGAATAAATTGGGCTAGCACATGTCAACTTATAGCTAGTAGAATAAAATAATTAAACATAATATCAATTATGAATAGGCATATAAAAATAAATATGAGTTTGTTACTGCTATTATTTGGGCTTAGTGTTATAGGCGGAAACTGTATGGCTCAAAATAGTATTAAAGGAACCGTGGTTGATTCTGATGGGGCCATATTGCCAGGGGTTACGGTTTTTGAGAAAGAATCTTCAAATGGAACACTTACTGATTTTGATGGGAATTATAAAATAGATGTAGCGTCAAATGCAGTATTAATTTTTAGTTACACAGGTTTTATTTCGCAAGAGGTAGCAGTTGGTACTCAATCAAAAATTGATATAGTACTTATTCAAGATCAAACTTTATTAAATGAGGTTGTTGTCGTTGGGTATACAAGCCAGTTAAAAGAGGATGTATCAGGATCAGTAGTAAAAATTGATGTAGATGATTTAAATGCAATTCCACAAGTAAGTGTGGATCAGTTAATACAAGGTCGAGCAGCAGGAGTTACGGTAACACAAAATACAGGGCAACCTGGTGGAGCAGTGTCCATAAAAATTAGAGGAGTCGGTTCAATTAATGCTTCGACCGAGCCTTTATATATTATTGATGGTATCCCTTTTTCAAGTGATGTTCGAAATATAGCGGGTAGTGGTCGATCTTTTGATAATAGCGCCAGTCCATTGTCTGGTATAAACCCAAGTGATATTGAATCTATTAATATCTTAAAAGATGCTTCCGCAACAGCGATATATGGTTCTAGAGGATCTAATGGAGTCGTAATTATAAATACAAAAAAAGGTAAAAAACGAGGAGGAGAAATTAAATTTAGTACTTACACGGCTTTTCAGCAGCCTGTAAATTTATTACCTGTATTAAATTTAAGAGAATATGCGGCGTTTCAAAATGAATTGAGAACAGTATTTGGTTTTCCCGAAGATCAAGCTATTGTAGAATTTTTACGACCTGAATTACTAGGTGAGGGAACCAATTGGCAACGAGAAATTTTTGATGAAGCTTATTTAATTAATCATCAGTTAAGCTTTTCGGGATCAAATGAAAAAACAAATTATTTTTTATCTACAGGTTATACCGATCAAGAAGGTATAGTTCGGGGTTCTGGTTTTGAAAGAATTAGTTTTCGGTTAAATCTAGACTCTCAAGTTAAAGAAAAGATTAAAATAGGTTTAAATTTATCGGGGAGTAGAACGGACGAAGATATTATAGCTAATGGCGATTCTCGTGGTGTAGTCGCATTAGCATTAAGAAACAACCCAGCAATAGCGGTATTTAATCCAGATGGTTCATTTGCGGGTCCTACTACTTCCGAAGAAATTTCATTGGCATTACCTAATCCGATAGCTCAAATAGAAAGTGTTGATAATACACTTAGAAGAGATCGATTATTTGCTAAAATTTATGCCGAAATTGATGTGTTTGAAGGCCTTAAATATAGTCCAGAAATTGGAGGAAATTTCGAGTTTAATAATAGCAGAATTTTTCAAAGAGCATTTAGTTTTGGAGCCATTTCATTTGATACGCCAACAGTTACTAATCGAGATGAAAAAAATCAGTTTTGGATTATAAAAAATGTTCTTAATTACAATAAAAGAATTAATGATCTTCATAATATTACGGTTCTTATAGGTCATGAGGCTCAAGAATCTTCATGGAATGGAGTCGAAACCGTTGGTACAGGATTTGTAGATAATGATTTGTCAACCTTAAATGCTTCCGATGGTTTAAATGATCGTAATACAGAATACAAAGGTAGCACAGCTTTAGAATCCTATTTCGGACAAGCCTTTTACTCCTATGATAATAGGTATAATATTTCGGCTTCTATTAGAGCCGATGGATCATCAAATTTTACTAGAGAAAATCGTTGGGGATATTTCCCATCTATAAGTGCGGCATGGAAATTATCGAATGAAAGTTTTATGGAAAATTTTTCAGCCATTCAAAATATCAAATTATACGGTGGATATGGCGAGGTAGGAAATCAATCCATTTCTCCATTTTCATTTGGATCAAGATTAAATTCAAGAGCTACAGATTTAGGAACAGGTTTTTTATTAGCTAATTTTCCGAATCCTGATTTAAAATGGGAAACATCAAAACAAGTGAATTTAGGGTTAGATTTTTCATTATTCAAAGGACATTTTAGTACAACTATTGAAGTTTATCGAAAATTAAATAGTGACTTTTTGTTCCAATTAGGTTTAACTGATTTTGTTTTAGGGGGTATAAATAGACCTGGATCTATAGCGCCACCATGGGTTAATTTAGGGGAAATGGAAAACAAAGGTGTTGATGTTACTTTCAATTTTGATGCATTTAACACCAAAGATTTTTCGTGGAATTCAACATTCACATTTTCGCACTATAAAAATGAAGTATTGTCCTTAGTAGATGGTTTACGTATTAATGGACAAACTAATTTAGATGATACCAATGAAGTATTAACACAAACCCGGGTGGGTGATCCTATTGGAGTTTTTTATGGCTATCAAGTCGAAGGACTTTTTAGATCAATTGAAGATTTTGAAGGAGCACCAATACAATTTGGTCAACCTGTTGGTGATGCCAGTGTACCTGGTCGTACTTGGTTAGGAGATATTAAGTTTAGAGATGTAAATAATGATGGTGTTGTGGATGCCAATGACAGAACAGCTATTGGAAGTCCGCATCCAGATTTTACATTTTCGTGGCAAAATAATTTTAAGTATAAAAATTTCGAATTAGGGATATTTTTACAAGGATCTTACGGTAATGATGTGTTTAATGCTATTGGAAGGTCGCTTACAGCTACGAATTTAACGTTTAGAAATCAATTAACATCAGTTATCGATTATTGGACCCCACAAAATCCTAATGCTTCGCAACCTAGGTATACTAGTAATGCTACAAGTAATATTTTTATTTCCGATAGGTATATTGAAGATGGTTCATATTTAAGAATACAAAATGTGCGCTTGGGCTATACTTTACCAGAATTAAAGTCATTAGAAAAAATAGGAATTTCAAAAGTAGGTATCTACGGTTCAATTCAAAATTTACATACGTTCACAAAGTATTCAGGTTATGATCCCGAAGTAGGTGCATTAAATCAAGATCCTTTATTACAAGGAGTAGACAATGGGAGGTACCCATTGGCAAGAACATTCACTTTTGGACTTGACTTAGTATTTTAAACATATAAAAGATGAAAAATATCATATTTAAAAATTACTTTACGTGTATTGTGTTAGGGCTTTCGCTAATGTTTTCATCTTGTGAAGATGAGTTTTTAGACAGACCACCAGAAGATGCGTTTAATTCGGCAGAGTTTTATCAAACCGCTGCTCAAATAGAGTCGGGGACTAATGCATTATATACTGTTCCATGGTTTCGGTATGTGTCCGAAGCGCAATGGCCAATCGGAGAGTTGGCTGGGGGAACGGGAAGAACTTGGGATCCCAGAAATCAAGATTTTGACCTTTTTGCGGTAACAGGGAGTAATAATACTTTGGGTTTAGCCTGGACATCATTATTTGCCGTAGTAGCACAAGCAAATGGAGTATTAAATTTATTGCCCGATACTCCTCCCCAAGGCGTAACGAACGAGCAATTGAATAATGCTATTGGCGAAGCCCGTGCAATGCGCGCTTTAGCTTATTTTCATATTGTGCGTATATGGGGATCAGTACCAATTATTGAAAATAATACCGAACTGGTAGGCGAAAATAGTATTCCAAGGCATATTGTTGATGATGTGTATCAGTTTATAAAAAATGACTTGCAATTTGCTGTTGATAATATTAGTTATACCAAAGCTAGTGATCCAGGAAGAATTTCAAGTAATGGAGCAAAAGCATTATTATCTAAAGTGCATTTAACGCGAAAAGAATATGCACAGGCTTATCAATTATCAAAAGAAGTGATTGATTCTGGCGAGTTTAAGCTTTTGGGAGGTACAGGAGCTGATGGAGCAGCAGGAAGTTATAATGACTTATTTTTAACAGCTAATGATAATAATTTAGAAAGCATTATAGCATTACAATGGACTACTTCGGGGGTGTCAAATGATGGAAATGCGGTGCAAAGTTTTTATGCGCTTTCAGGAATAACAGGTTTTACAGATGGGTTTTCGGCTATAGGACCATCATTAGATTTACAAGCTACTTATGAGGATATTGAAATGGATCAAAGGTTTATGGCAACAATTATGCAGCCAGATACTTTTTACCCAGATCTTAATGGAGGCTATACCTCACCAGCACCCGAAAGTGTAGATGCACAAGGGACACGAGCAGCAATAAAAAAATACGTAGTAGGAACACCAGCAACAAATGGAGGGGGCGCACAGGGGAGTTACCCGAATAATACTTATATGCTTCGTTATGCCGATGTATTGCTAATAAATGCCGAAGCAATTATTATGGGAGGTGGAGGCTCAATGGAAGAGGCAGAAATGGGAGTAAATAAAATTAGAAACAGAGCAGGTTTACCTTCAATTTCAGCACCAACTTTTGAAGCTATTTTTAAGGAACGAAAAATTGAATTTGCCTTTGAAATGATACATTGGTTTGATGCCATTAGAAGGGATGATGCCACCGATTACTTATCCAATATTGAGCGTGGGTGGTTTTTTAATAATGGAACCGAAGTGTTTTCACGCAAAGTGACCGTCACCCCCGATAAGTTATTGTTTCCGTATCCTTCCAATGAAACCTTGAACAATCCAGCTTTGTTAGACACTCCAATTCCTTATCCTAATTTTAATTGATATAAAAATGAAAAAGTATAATTTACATAGTATAAACTTGGTGAGTAAGCTTTGGTTATTTTTAATTCTGGGAATAACAATTTCATGTGAAAATGATTTTAAAGAACCCGATCTATTTGATGGAGCTCCAGCTCCTCCAATAATTACCAGCATAAATGATGCTAAAACGGATGTTGAAGTTGGAACGGGAGTTATTGGAGATTTCTATTACATTAGAGGCGAAAATTTAGCTACCGTAAAAACGATAACATATAATGGTCTTGAGGCTGGATTCAATCCCGTTTTTGTTACCAATACATTAATTATTTCAAGAATACCTTTAGAGGCGCCTTTTATAAATACATCCAATAAACTAACAGTTGAAACCCGGTTTGGTAAGGCAGATTTTAATTTGCCATTATTGACTATTACCGATTTTACAGAAACTCTATTTGATAATAAAAATGCAGTAGTGTTAAATGGAGGTGATTTTAAGGATGTAAATAAAGTAGTTTTTGCCACTGGAAATGAAAATCAAGGCAATAGAGTAGAAAGAGAAGCAACTATTTTGGATCAAAAAAGTAATGCCCTTACGGTAGAAGTGCCGGCTGGAGTAATTCAAGCATTTATTGAAGTAGAAAGCAATGGGGCAACAACAAGGTCTACTTCATTTGGTTTTAGTTACCCGATTTTTACCGATGAACTTATTGATTGGGAATTGGGTGGTTTTAATGGATCACAAGAATTATCTAGTGAAGTGGCTTTGGGGTCAACATCCATAAAAAGGACTACAGATCCTTTTGGAGGGCTCACCTTTATTCCAACAGAAGGAGCAAGGCCTTTGGTAACTCAAGATTTTAATACCATTTCATTTCAAATATATCCCGAAAGTACCGAACCTTCAAAAGTAGCATTAGCGCTTAATGATTTTAATGCTCAAATAGTATTGGATTTAGAGCCTGAACAATGGAATCGATTTGTAATACCAATAACAGATTTATATCCAACTGGTACGGCTCCTGATAGAATAACTCGAATTGATTTTCAAGAATTTTCAGGACTTTCAACAGTGTTTTATTTTGATCAATTTGGGTTTATTGAATAAATGAAACAAGATATAGAGTGCGAATTGCTTTTTTAAGTTTCAAAAAAAATAATTATGAAAACAAAAAATAAATATAGTATACTAAAGTGGATCTATAGTGTTTTAATCTTATTGTTAATAATAGGATGTGATGAAGATGATGATATTTTTCCAGCTTCGGCAAATGCAACGCAAAGTATAACTGAACTATTAGAAAGTGAATCAAATTTAAGCACATTAACAAATACATTAAAACAGTTAGGTTTAAATGAAACCTTAGCAAACGAAACCACCTTTACTGTTTTTGCACCAACCAATACAGCTTTCGAAGCTATAGATACATCTGTGTTGGATGAAGAAAATTTGAGGAATTTGGTATTAAATCATGTATGGAGTACCACTACAGCTGATTTGAGTGAAAATTTAATAACAGGTTACAGGAACTCTATGGCTATAGGGCCAGATGGTAATAATTTAAGTTTTTATGTAAATACTACCAGTGAAAATCTTGTTTTTAATGGAGTAGCTAATCCATTAGCTAACAAATTTGATTTAGGAGCCACCAATGGAGTGGTTCATGTAATTGATGAGGTACTTGCATTGCCAGATGTTATTGATTTAGTAGCGGCAAATCCAGAATATTCTTTATTAGTAAATGCCATTGAGCAAGCAAAATTAATAGAGGCACTAAAAGGTAATGGTCCTTTTACACTATTAGCTCCAAATAATAGTGCTTTTGAAGTAGCCTTAAATCAACTAGAGCAAGTTTTTGGGTGGAAAGGAATTGAAGAAATACCAATAGATATATTAACCGAAATTTTGACATACCATGTAAGTGATCAAGGTAATTTAATTGCATCGGCTATTGATGGGCAAACTATTGAAACACTAGAAGGAAATACATTTTCTGTTAGCGGAACTACTGTTACTGACGGTTCAAATACAAATGCGACTATTAATTTAGTTGATGTGCAGGCTATAAATGGTGTAATTCATGGTGTAGATAAAGTAGTGCTACCGGCACCGGTTTTTCAAAAAATATTGTCGGTTACCCTTGACTTACCAACTAGATTAAGAGATAGGGGGTATAATACATTTGCTGATGTCATTGAGTTAGTTGATTTAACTGATTTTGCTAAAACAACAGAATTAACCGCTTTGGTCCCTACAGATGAAGCTTTTGAAGTGTTTTTGTCGCAAATAGAAAATTTTGAGAGTCTTTCGGATTTTGATACTGACGAAGAAATAGAAGCATTAAAACAATTGATTAATTATCATTTGATTGAAGAGGTAAAAATGAGTAATCAATTTGAAAGTGGAGCTATAGAAACACGTTTAAATGAAAGCTTAATTGTTGAAGTAGCCGATAAAATAAGTTTAGTACCAACTCGAGAAAATGCACCTAAAGTTAATTTTTCAATTACAGATATAGGCGCGAGTAATGGAGTTATACATCAAATAGATAATGTATTGGTTCCAGAATCCTTAGCTGTGGCTTTAGGATATCCAAACCCTGTCGTTGGTGGTGCTCCAGTATTTGGATTTGAAATATTTGATGATGCTTTAGCTGAAGGCATGTGGGCTGGTGCTTGGGCAATAACGGAGTTTGATAATACCGATCCTGTTAGATCTGGATCATTTTCTGTAAAAGCAACATTCCCAGGTGGCGACGAAGGTTTCCAGGTTGGAGGAGCAAACTTTAATGTGACTGACTTTACGTTTGTTAATGCTTCTATATATTCGGAAACAGGAACTACTGTTGGTTTTGTTTTAAATGAACAATGGGGAAATCAATTTAATGTGGATATTCCTGCGGGTGAGTGGACGGAAGTAGCTGTGCCTGTTTCTGCAGTTGCTAATGGTACAATAGCCTTTGAGCAATTGGTAATTCGTGGAGCTGCAGGGATTGCTAATGATGTCATTTTTATTGATGAAATTGGTTTTGATGTCACATTTGTATCCTCGGTTCCTGCATTAGATTTTGATTTTTATAAAGATGCTTTAGCCGAAGGTATGTGGGCTGGTGCATGGGCTGTTACAGATTTTAATAATACTTCTCCAGTAAGGGAAGGGACATTATCTGTAAAAGCAACATTTCCAGGTGGTGACGAAGGCTTCCAAATAGGAGGGGCCACTTTAAATGTTACCGATTTTAGTTTTATAAATGCTTCTATATATTCAGAAACAGGAACTACAGTTGGTTTTGTACTTAATGAGCAGTGGGGTAATCAATTTAATGTAGCTATTCCGGCAGGGGAGTGGCTCGAAATTTCTGTGCCTATTGGCTCAGTAGCAAATGGAACTATTGCGTTTGAACAATTAGTTATTAGAGGTGCCGCAGGTATACCAAATGACGAAATTTTTATAGATAATATTGGGTTAACCAAGTAAGAATTAATTAATAAGTTTTAGTTAAGTTTATTAGTTAAGTTTATTAGTTAAGTTAGTTATAGTTATTATTTTTAAAAGAGGCTGTCTGAAAAGGCAACCTCTTTTTTTTGGAAAAGACCTAGATTTTCCTTAAATTAATGTATGAATCGCAGTGTTATATTTAAGACTTACAATCAAGATCAGTTAAGTCTATTACCACCTAGTTATGATGATTTAGTTCCTAAAAATCATCCCGTTCGTATCATAAATAACGTGAGTTCGATTTAACTTATACCGATATTAGGTAAAAAATCTTGAATTTTAATACCAGGCTTTTTGTCAAGAAATGAATAAGCAGTTAATCCTGCAATCAAGTTTCCTAAAAAGTTATCGAAAGATCGGTGTCTTGAATGTTCAATTTGACATATGTTTTTTAAGACATCGTTTACAGATTCTATAATAGCTCTTTTTCGCAGATATACTTTATCCATAAAATCCATAGCTTTCTTTTTCATATTTTTTCTTAGCTTGGTTACTAAATGAATGCCATCTACAAACATTTTGTCGAACAAATCTTTGCCTAAATAGCCTTTATCACCGTATATTTTTCCGAATAATTTGTTGTGGAAGTTTTTATTTTTCAAAGGGTATCGATCATCAACATTAGCTTTAGTAATCAGAAAATCAATAATCTGACCTTTATCATTACAGACTAAATGTAATTTGAAACCGTAAAACCACCCTAAAGTTCCATAGCTTTTCTCCGCAATACCTTTAAAAACTTTATGTTGTTTTTCTCTTTTATAATGGCAGACTTT
>CANLCT010000008.1 GCA_947489195.1 uncultured Aquimarina sp.
AACTGAAGATATTCATAACTGATTTTTACTCTAAAATAAGGCTTTTTATACAATTATGGATAATTACGGATATTCAAAATTAAATAAAAAAAATGCATTTAATTATAAACTTTTGGTTTCTCTTTTTAGTCAGTTTGGGATTTATTCCAGAATTTACATCAACATACTATACTATAATTGATCAGCAACAAGAAAAACCATTAATAGAAAGTATAAAAAGAGGTGAAATTATTTATAGTAAATTTTGTGCTCGCTGCCACAAAACTAATGGACAAGGATCTAAAAACTATCCACCACTAGCAAATTCTGATTGGCTAACAACTAAACCAACCAAAAGTATACATGCCATAAAATATGGTTTAAAAGGCAATATTATTGTCAATGGAAAAAGCTACAAAAAAACCATGCCTAAACAAAAATTAGAAGATCATGAAATTGCAGACGTTTTAAATTATGTAATGAATAATTGGAGCAATACACAGAACGTTATGATTACAACAAATAATGTTAAAGCAGTAAAAAATTAATTACTAAAAACTTAAGCATCCCTTTCGAGATGCTTTATAACAGAATAAATTTGTCCAACAATTAAAAAAAATTTATTCAAAATATTTAAGCATATCGGTCACATAATAACTCATTATTAAAAAAAGAATACTCTATACAAGTCAAATCTATATCTAATTTTGAATGCATAAAGTATTCTCTAACCCCTTTTCAAATATAACTTTCGGACGTAGTTTTTTGTTTTCAATATTTAAAAAAAGTAAATTTATTTTTTCCAATAAATGAAAACCCTATTCCCAAAAAATTATTATGCACCAACAAAAACTACTTAAGCAAATAGCCGATTTACTTCCTAAAAAAAACTCTTTAGTAGATCTCATTGCTTCGGTACTTGATATAAGTTATGGGGCTGCATACAGGAGAATTAATAATACATCTAAAATAACTATTGATGAAGCTGTATTACTTGCAAAACACTTTAATTTATCTATAGATACTTTATTTGGAACTGGAGATGAAAATGTAATTCCTGTTCGTAAAATGCAAATTCTAAAAGGCACTATTGATTTTGAAAGGTATTTTAAAAATTCTATGGAATTACTCACTCCCTTGTTAAGTATAAAAGATTCTGAAATTATATATAGTGCTAAAGATTTGCCTATTTTTTATACTGCCGAAGGTAATATGCTTACTAGATTTAAACTTTTTGTTTGGTTAAAAATTTTAGACCCTACATTTGATACTACATGTTTTTCAAATTTTATACTCCCCAATACATTACTAAAATCATATAAAAAATTTGGGGAACTATATAATGATTTAAACACTATTGAAATTTGGGATGTAACTACTATAAACAGTACATTAAAACAATTACACTTTTATTTTGAATTAGATATTATAACCTCTGAAGAAGCAACTGTTATTTGTAAGGATTTAAAAAAACTAATTCAGAAAATTTATAATAAATCAACGCCTAACAGTAATTTTAAACTATACTATAACGAATTATTACTAATGAGTAATAATGTATTGGTAAAAACGCCTTTTCAAAATTCGCTATTTGTCCCATTTACTGTACTTAATTATTTTAATACAACAAACTCAAAAACATGCCAACAGGTATCTGTTTTTTTAGATGAACAACTAGCTCAATCTAAATTGATAAATACATCTGGCGAAAAAGAAAAAAACATGTTTTTCAATAAAATTTTATCTAAAATAGAGGAATTACAAAATCATATTAATGGAAAATCAATTCTTGATTTTTAAGTCATTTTAAATAGTTCTATCTAAAAATGATATTTTTTAGTATCAAAAAAATTAAAACATCTAACTATAAAACCATATCCTGTAATATCTTAAATCTAAAAACCAAGATTTGAAATAAATCAAATCTTGGCTTCTTAAATAAAAAGATATCATTTTTATTTCTTAATAAATAATGAGAAACAATACTCATTAAATACTACAAGTTTTAATTTAAAATGTAATTAATACCTGATTATTAATAATTTAGAAACAAACATTATTTCTTGCGCTACCACCATATAACTTTCTTAAGGCTTTTTTATCATTCCCGCTAAAGCTCAAATTCCTGACTCTTACAATATTAGCCAAACTTCCTGCCCCATTCATTATTGATTTATTATCAGCTCTAGGAGTACCAGGTACTGTTACTTTTGGCACACTATCATCAATATTAGTATGCGCAAAACCAATAATATGTCCAAGCTCATGTCGTATGATAAACCTAACTGTTGCATTCAATTGATTTCTATTTACACTCCTCCTCAATAATGCTGGATCAAGATCTATAAAACGCCCAGGTTTTCCTCCCGAAGGAAGTGCTGCAATACCTATTTGACCTCTCTTTCGATTTATATTAACATCTACACGCCCTCTACTAACAAGTCTAAATCTTAAAAAACTTCCATTTACTCTATTCCAATCATTTAAAGCAGCTCTTATTGGCCCATCAAAATCTCTCAGGTTATTTTTTACGGTAATATCTCTAACTCTGCTGCACCTTACAAGATGCCCCCTTGCATAGGCTTGTTTAGCTATATTATTATCACCTAATGCTAAACTATCTGAATCAATTTCATCCAAATAAGATTCTGTTATAATCATATCTCCTTCTACTACATAACCATCATCGCTTTTTATAATTTCTTGATTAGTATCAAAGCCTGCCCCTTTAAGTTTAGTTAATACTTCTTTTGGTATAGATGAATTCAATTCAGACACCTCTACATTAGATGTTTCGTCCGAATTGATATCATCATTCTCTTTATTACATTGAATAGCTAATATTGAAATCGATATTGCTACAAATAATTTTAAAATTTTCATTTGTGTTTTATTTAGATTAGTGTTATTTAAGAATTGATTATTCTTAAAAAAGTAGCTTCCGTATAATTAGCTATAACTATAACGCCCTTGCACTATTCTACCCTAACATTTTAACAAAAAATTATAAAAAAACAAAATCCTAAAACTAACTCAATGCTTGATTTATATCTGCAATAATATCATCAATATGTTCTATACCAATTGAAAGTCTAACCATGCCTGGTGTTACTCCACTTTTCAATTGTTCTTCCGCAGATAATTGATCATGAGTTGTTGATGCTGGATGTATCGCTAATGTTTTAGCATCCCCTACATTAGCCAAATGAGAAATTAATGCTAATTTATTTATAAAGTTTTTACCTGCTTCAATACCTCCTTTAATTTCAAAAGTAATCACTCCTCCAGCTCCTTTAACTAAATATTTTTTTGCTAAATCATAGTAAGGGCTCGATTTTAAGCCTGGATAATTTACTTTTTCAATATGCGTATGTCCTTCTAAATACTCTGCTACGGTTTGTGTATTACTTAAAGTCCGTTCCATACGTAAGGATAAAGTTTCGACACCTTGCAACAGCATAAAAGCATTCATTGGACTTAAACAAGGACCAAAATCTCTAAGTCCTTCCACTCTCGTTTTAATGGCAAAAGCTACATTTGGTAAACCTAAAGGGTTTCCTTCTCCAAATACTTCCCAAAAGTTTAAACCATGATAACCTTCACTTGGTTCCGAAAACTGAGTAAATTTACCATTACCCCAATTAAAATTACCTCCATCAACAATAATTCCACCAATGGATGTTCCATGACCTCCTATCCATTTTGTAGCAGATGCTGTTACAATATTAGCTCCGTATTTTAAAGGCTGAAACACATAACCCCCAGCACCAAATGTATTATCTACAATTAATGGAATATCATGTTTTTTAGCTACCTCAGCTACTTTTTCAAAATCAAGAATACTCAATTCTGGATTTCCAATAGTTTCCACATAAATAGCCTTTGTTTTATCATTGATTTGGGCTTCAAAATCAGCGGGTTGATTTCCTTCTGAAAAACGCGCTTCTATTCCTAATCTTTTAAACTGTACTTTAAATTGATTAAATGTACCACCATATAAAAAAGCCGAAGACACAAAATTATCACCCGATTCTAAAATACTCGTAATCGCCAAAAATTGAGCAGACATTCCCGAAGCTGTAGCTACCGCCATGGTTCCCCCTTCTAAGGCTGCAATTCGCTTTTCAAACACATCAGTAGTCGGATTCATAATACGCGTATATATGTTTCCAAATTCTTTTAACCCAAACAAGTTAGCCGCATGCTCAGCATTATTAAAAACATATGAAGTCGTTTGATAAATAGGTACTGCTCTCGAGTTTGTAGCCGAATCAACTTCTTGACCAGCATGAAGTTGTAATGTTTCAAATTTTAAATTGCTCATTTTATTTTTATTTTAAATAAAAATAAAAAATCCATTTATCAAAAAATGGTAATATCACTACAATCTAATGTAAATAAAGTCAAAAATTATCCTCTAAATAAGAACAATTCATCTTTCATCCCTTCAATTTCTGAACGCTCATTATCAGTTATATACTGTATTGCTTTAGAAGTAAATGTTTGTCCTTTTTCGGTAAGATTGATAACTCCATTTTGTATGATAATCATGTTGTTTTTTGAAGCTAAATCTAACACCGATTTTGCACGAACCTCTTGCCAATTAATATGTTCATTTAAGTGATTTACGTGACGTTCTTCTTCTTCTGAATGATTTTGAATATGTAATAAAAAAGTAAGCAACATCACTTCTTTGCGCTGTTGCTTTTGTCTGTATAACACAGAAAATAAACCTTTACTCGGCGCAAATAAATAAGTTAATAAAAATAAAGCTCCTAAAACAGTGGTAATTGCTCCAGCTATAGAAGCATCTAATAAATGAGCCAACCAATACCCCGAAATTGCAGAAAACACACCAATACATACCGCTCCAACTAGTAATTTTTTTAAATCATTCGTTAACAAATACACTGTAGCAGCGGGAGCTATCATTAAAGCTACAACTAAAATTGCTCCAACGGCATCAAAAGCCCCCACAGTGGTTACCGAAGCTACAGACATTAACCCATAATGCAATACTACTGGCGAAAATCCTAAAGCTGCTGCTAAGCCTTGATCAAAAGTACTTACCTTTAACTCTTTATAAAAAACAATTAAAAGAAGCACCGTAACTAATAAAATAGTTCCAACTACCCATAAAGCTTTAGGTCCAAAATCATCACCATTAATTAGCATTCTATCAAACGGAGCAAAAGCCAATTCACCTAACAAAACCGCATCAATATCCAAATGCACATCGTTCGCATTTAAAGCAATTAAAATTACCCCAACACTAAACATGGCCGGAAAAACTAACCCAATAGCTGTATCTTCTTTTACTAAACCCGTTTTTTGAATAAACTCAACCAATACTACAGTAATCACTCCCGTTATAGCTGCTAATAAAATATTTAAAGGAGAACCTAAATCATGTGTTATAAAAAAACCAATGACAATTCCTGGTAATATCGAATGACTAATGGCATCGCTTATTAAAGCCATTTTTCGTAATACTAAAAATACTCCTGGCAAGGCACAGGCTGCTGCTACCACCGCTGCAATCAATTGTATTTCTATTTGAGCACTACTCATTAGTATCCACATTTTGGTTAAACAATTGTGCTGCTTTTTGGTACCCCTCGGTGGTCATAGACCACATTTGACCATTGATTTTGATCAACTCTTGATCTTCTAATTCTTTCAAGGTATTTACAGAGTATCCCAAAAAGTTATTTAAAATTTTAATGGCATGAGGTCTTGAAATATCTTTGTGTGTTTGTGCTATTTCATACATTACCGATAAGGTTTTAAATAGCTTTAACGCCTTTCTGTTTTTATACTTTCTAATTTGTTTAAAAAGAATGCCCCTTTCGGGAGAAAAAACAAAAGAAATTAACACAAAAAATGAAGCCACTAACACGATTACTGGCCCTGTTGACAATCCGCTGGTCGAAGCACTAATAGCGGTGCCAAATACCCCAGAAAAAGCACCAAAAACAGCTGCTAAAACAACCATTATACCTAAACTATTTGTCCATTGACGTGCCGCTGCAGCTGGTGCTAAAAGCATAGCACTCATTAATACTACTCCTACCGTTTGCAAGCCTAAAACAATGGCTAACACAATAAAGCTTGTAATTAATATATCTAAAAAACGCACATTAAAACCCAAGGTTTTGGTATAATCAGCATCAAACAATAAGAGCTTTAATTCCTTCCAAAAAAACAATAATACCAATAAACTTAAAAGTGCTACTCCCGAGAGTAACCAAACATCCGCAACTAATAAGGTAGCTGCCTGACCAAATAAATACTTATCTAAACCCGCTTGGTTGGCATTCGGTTGTTTTTGTATGTACGTTAGCAATAACATTCCTACTCCAAAAAACAATGATAAGACTAAACCAAGAGCCGTATCCGATTTTAAGTGTGTTTTAGAAATCATTCCTTTGATCCAAAACGTTCCTAATAACCCACTAATTAACGCACCTAAAAGCAATGCTACTGGGCTTTTAGTTTCGGTAATTAAAAAAGCAATGGCAATACCAGGTAAAGCTGCATGCGAAATAGCATCGCCTAATAAACTTTGCTTTCTCAATACTGCAAAACTCCCCAACATACCACAAACTGCTCCCAATACGGCGGTACCTAATGTGATTACTTGAAGTGTGTAATCCTCTGATAATAGTTTTATGTATTCTAGTATATTGATGGTGGTTAACTTTTAGTTGTCTGTTGTCTGTTGTCTGTTGTCTGTTGTCTGTTGTCTGTTGTCTGTTGTCTGTTGTCTGTTGTCTGTTGTCTGTAAAAACTAATTTTTATTATTTAGATACTTCTTTTAAACCTGATATTTTTTATAACTCTTTTACTAACAACCTAAACTAATATTTACTCATTCTTATATTTAAAAAATCAATTCTATTTTCTTTTCACTTATAAGTTTTTGTAAATATATCCAATTCATTTGTTCTAAATCACTTAACTCTTCTTTAGGTCTGTAGACTTTTATCTTAGAAATAGCACTTACTTTATAAACAAAAGCATTCAAATCGATAACTCTATGCTTATTTACCTTTACATCTAATTGTTTCCAATCTTTTTCAATAATTCCAAATCCATATTTTAATGTTTTATTCAATATTTTTTTATTAAAATTAATGCAAAAGAAACTTCCCGTTAACTATTTCATCGTTCTATTAAGAAACTGTTTATTTCTAATGTCATACTCAATACACATACATCGAACTTATGAGAACTAAAGTCTAAAACCTATTTCTGAACACTAACTTTATAGTTAATTCCATAAGTTTTAGTTAAATTATCATCGTTAAAAATTTCTTTAACGGGACCGGTAGCTATCTTTTTTACATTTAAAAAGGTAACCCAATCAAAATACTCAGGTACGGTTTGTAAATCATGATGTACTACAATTACTGTTTTACCTGCTTTACGCAATTCTTTTAATAAATTAATTATCGCAATTTCTGTGGTGGCATCTACTCCTTGGAAAGGTTCGTCCATAAAGTATATCGCTGCATTTTGCACTAAAGCTCGGGCTAAAAATACCCGCTGTTGTTGTCCGCCAGAAAGTTGACTTATTTGCCTACTTTTAAAAGAGAGCATACCCACTTTTTCTAAAGCTTCTAGGGCTTGTTTTTTTTGAATTTGTCCTGGGCGTTTAATCCAACCTAAACTTCCATAAGTACCCATGAGTACTACATCAAGCGCTGTGGTCGGAAAATCCCAATCTACCGAACCTTTTTGTGGTACATAAGCAACTAATGAACGTTGTTGTTTATATGATTTTCCAAATACGGTTACCTTCCCAGCAATGGGTTTTATAATACCTAAAATGGATTTGATTAATGTTGATTTTCCTGCTCCATTGGGACCAACAATGGCCATTAGAACTCCTTCTGGTATAGCCAAATCAATATCCCACAAAACTGGTTTATAGTTATAAGCAACGGTTAAATCGTCTACTTTTATAGCGTATTTCTGACTATCCTTATCCATTATTTTAATCCATTTACAATCGTTGTCATATTATGTGTATACATACCAACGTAGGTTGCCTCTGGTGTATTTGCCGTTCCTAAAGCATCTGAAAATAACTCTCCTCCAATACTTACTTCTTGATTTTTAGATTGCACCGACGCTTGCAATGCCTCTATAGTTCGCTTTGGCACTGAGCTTTCAACAAAAATAGCTTTTACATTATTTTTAATAATAAAGTTAGCTAAATTTTGAACATCCTTTACTCCTGCCTCAGTGGCTGTTGATAAACCTTGTAAACCTACTACTTGAAAATCATATAGCTTTCCAAAATAATTAAAGGCATCATGGGCTGTAATTAAAATTCTTTTTTCTGTAGGAAGCATACTCACTAATTTTTCGTTTTCTTGTTTTAAAGACTTAAGCTTTGCTATGTAAGTCGATGCATTTTCAAGGTAAATCTCTTTATTTTTCGCATCTAGTTTCCCTAATTCTGCAGCAGCATAGCGAACACATTGAATCCAATAATCTATTTGAAACCAAACATGCGGATCATAATTTGAGGCAAAATTTTCGGAAACAATGAGCTTATCTTTCGACAAACAATCGGTCAATGCGACTGTTTTTTTATTACTATGCTTCATTTTTTCAAATACATCCTCTAATTTCCCTTCTAGGTGTAAACCGTTATAAAAAATAACATCTGCCTGAGTTAGTTTAGTCACATCGCCTTCACTTGCCTTATACAAATGTGGATCTACACCACTACCCATTAAACCTTTTACCAACAATTTATCACCTCCTATGGCTGTGATCATATCGGTAATCATTGTTGTGGTGGTAACTATGTTTAATTTTCCATTAGTATTTTTCTCTTTTTTATCACAAGCAATTAGTGATATGGCTAATAAAAAAGAAAGCACTTGTATATATTTTTTCATGTATAAGTATTTCTAAAAATTATATTTTAAATTAAATACGATATCTCTCCCTGGATTAGGAACAGTAAAATCTTCGAACGATGTTTTTAATCTTGATAAATGATCTGTATACTGCTGATCAAATATATTTTTAACGGCAAAACTAAAGTTAAATGCCTTATACGAAGCATTAAAACCAAAATCAACTAAATGATAATCATTATTTTTAAGTTCATTATCTGCAATTCTATTTTGTTCTAAAAAATTTTGTTGTTGCAAATAAACACTATTTAATTTAAGTTGTTTACCTGCGTTAATAGCATACGAAATTTTAGTATTAAAATTTACTGGCGGTATAAATGGTAATGGATCATCTCCATTATTATTACCATAGGTTAAAGCCGCACCAGTTTGTAAGCTTAGTTTAGAAAAAAATGCTGGTACATAATTCAAATTAAACTCTCCACCAAATAATGTGGCATCTTCCTGTAAATAGGCAAAAACGGGTAATTCTCCCGTATCCACGATACGTCTTTCTCCAGTAGGACTAATAAAAATATAATCAGAAATACTATTATAAAATGGATTTATCGTAATATCAAGCCCTATAATTTTATAGTTGATTGCAAAATCAAATTGGGTGGCAGACTCACTATTTAAATTTGGATCTCCTACTTCGATTTGTCCTGTACCACCATGCTCTCCATTAGATAATAATTCTGAAACATTAGGCGCTCGATACCCAGAAGCAATATTAAATCGGAAAGTAAAATTACTCGTATCATATTTTGCTCCTAAAGAATAGTTTAATGTATTGTAGGTTTCATCAAAATCAGAAAAACTTGTAAATTCATTAATCACCATGCCATCGGCTTTTACATTTTTGCTATCAAAACGTAACCCCGATTGAAACTTTAACTTATCTGTTACTTTATAATTAATTAATCCAAAAACTCCATTTTCGGCACTTTCCCCATCGGGTATTAAAAACACCGTTCCTCTATTTTCACTGTCTTGAAATAAACCTTGAGCTCCCAAAGTCACATCAATTTTAGATGTTTTTATCAAATCTGATACTTTTATATTATAATTATATACCTCTAAATATAAATACAAATCTGGATTATTTCTTGCTTCATTAAACTCTTGCCTGTCATTAATAGAGTAACCTAAGGTCAAAAATAAATTTGACTTTTTAATTTTAAAATTATTTTCTAAAGCAAAAACATGTTGAGTAACATCTTGAAATGGCAATACAAAATTGTCTGCTTGATTTGCGAAAATCGGATCAATTAAATCTACATCAAAACTGTTTGTAAACACTGGATTCCCTTCGGAAGGTACGGGTATACCAAAAAAATTATTCAAGTAACTATATGTTAATCTTCCTTTATAATTTTCCTTAGTTAAACCTAAAGATACTTTGGCACTTCTTTCTGAAAAACGTGTATTAAACACTCGATTAGCTTCAAAATTAGAATCATTAGGCAACTTATAATCTCCTGCTAACGTATAACCGCCAAAAGCATTTATTTTAAAATCACCAAAACCTAGTTTTACTCCTGCTCTATTTTGAGTGCTACGAGTATTAGTAAAATATCCAGATTCTACAACACCTTCTATTTTTTTCTTTGTAAAATCTTCATCAACAAAATACAATACTCCTCCAATTGCATCGGAACCATAAAGTAACGAAGCTGGCCCTTTGATTACCTCAACACTTTTTATTCCATTACTACTCACACCAAGTCCATGCTCTGCACCCCACTGCTGATTTTCGATTCGAGTCCCTTGTGCATAAGTCACCACTCTATTACTTGTCAACCCTCTAATAACCGGTTTACCAATACTACTCCCTGTACTATTTTGAGATACTCCATTAATATTTGATATACTTTCGGCTAAGGTATTTGAACTTGCTTGGTTGATTTCTGATAGTTTCTTTTTTTCTACATTAACTACCAAATCCTTTTGTAATTTGGATCCAGGAACAGATATCACAACTTCATCTAACTGCGCATCAGATTCCAAATTAACAGTAATATTCGGTGTGTTTTTTTGAATTGTAATTATTCTTGTTTGCGGAATTGCACCTAGGTATGAAAAATAAACTTCAACTTGTCCAAAGTTTAACCCACTCAACAAAAAACTACCATTCTCTTTAGTAATTGTTCCTTTTAATTGATCTCCCTTTACATAAATTTCTGCACCTAAAATAGGCTGATTATTCAAATAAATAGTTCCTGAAATTTCTCCATTTTGTGCCTGCAAACCTATTGTAATTAGACACATCCATATCCATAATTTATTTTGCATGTATTAATTGTATTAAAAAAGTAAATTGTTTATTAAGTACCACAACAGTATCATTTATTTTTACTTGTGTCATTCCCATGCTTTCAAACTGCTTTTCTACCTGAATTTGGGCTCCATTAGTAATTCCATTGACACTACAGAAATCAAAGAACTCTTTATCACTACTATGCAATCTTGCTATTTTATAATCTCCAACTTCGGCTTCTCCTAAAGTAATTACATCTTTAACTTTTGGCAACTCTCCTTTTGAGTTTGGAATAGGATCGCCATGCGGGTCATAATCAGGAAAACCTAAATATTCATGAATTTTGTCAGCTAAAAAGTCTGAAGTTTCATGTTCTAATAATTCAGCTTCTCTATGGATTTCGTGCAATGACAAATCAAGTAATTTAAACAGTAAAGCTTCCCACAGGCGGTGCTTGCGAATTACTTTTAGCGCCATTGTATTGCCACTTTGGGTCAATTTTAATTCTTGATATTTCTCATAGTCCAACAAGCCTTTTATCGCTAATTTTTTAGCCATATCAGTTGCTGCTGCACTAGAAATATTCAATTTTTTGGCAATAGTACTCGGTTTTGTGTTTAAACCATTATGCGCTTTATATTGGTAAATTGTTTTTACAAAATTCTCAATAGCTACAGACATAAGTTTGTTGTAATTAATTTTTAAGCTTACTTAAATTAAAAACAAAGGTACACTAAAATTTTAATTACGGACACTTTTATTTAAAATGTAAATACACAAAAAAAACCTTTGCAGAATTTCTGTAAAGGCATTTTATAATAGAATTTAAAATAATGATTAATTAAATTTAATTCTCAAATTTTTGAAGTTACTTTAACCCCAGTAATTTCTAAATTAGTTACTAGATTATCCCAAACATGCATGGGAGCTTGATACATAGTAAGTCTATATTTGTAATGACTACTTGGTCTTATTTTTGATTCTGGAAACAATCTTATACTCAAATCTTTTTTTCCTTTATTTCTTCCTTTAAGTTCCAGAATAGCATTGCCGACTACTTTATCATATTTATCCACTAATTCAAGATAAATTGTGGCACTTTTTTTAGTGAAATATTCAATTTTAAAATGATCAAATTGTTTGGCTCTTCTACTAAGAATCATTTCAGGATCGTTATCAAATTTTACATAAGATTTTTTCTTTTGGGCATGTGTAAAATTTAATAATGTAATAAAAAAAATAAAACTTAATAAGTGTTTCATTTTAAGCCTGCTTGTAAATGTAAAATAATGCATGGTTTTTTAGTAAGTTTTGTGTTAGTTAGTTACCCAAATATAAACTTCTAAAAATCAACAACAAAAAAATAAAAACCCACAAGCGTGCATCTAGAGTCATTTTTAACACCTAAAAAACCACAAACAATTGATATACAAACTACTAATCACATCGTGTAAAAATTAAAAGATTAAAAAAAAAACATAAACAAACAAAAAAGATCAACTTTAGCTTGTTAATTTTCAATTAATTAAATGTAAATTCATCATTTTGAATTTAAAAATATGCTTATAAAAGTTTTTGGAAGCGCTGTATTTGGTGTTTCCGCTACCACAATTACTGTTGAAGTTAATATTGATAAAGGAGTTGGCTACCATTTAGTAGGGCTGCCCGATAACGCTATTAGAGAAAGTAGCTATCGTATTGCCGCTGCGCTTAAAAATGTAGGCTATAAATTTCCAGGAAAAAAAATAACAGTAAACATGGCTCCTGCCGATTTACGAAAAGAAGGAGCTGCTTATGATTTATCATTAGCCATTGGTATTTTAACGGCCAGTGATCAAATTAAAGCTCCAAATATTAATGAATATATTATTATGGGCGAACTATCATTAGATGGTAGCTTACAACCTATTCGAGGCGTATTACCTATAGCCATAAAAGCCAGGGAAGAAGGCTTTAAAGGCTTTATTTTACCTAAGCAAAATGCCAAAGAAGCTGGCATTGTAGATAATTTAGATGTTTATGGAGTTGATCACATTAGTGAAGTAATTGATTTTTTTGACAAAGAAACTCCTCTTGAACCAATAATTATTGATACTCGTAAAGAATTTGAAATAGCCAATGACAATACTGATTTTGATTTTGCAGATGTAAAAGGACAGGAAAGTATTAAACGTTGTATGGAAATCGCAGCTGCTGGAGGTCATAATATTATTTTAGTTGGCCCTCCTGGATCAGGTAAAACGATGCTTGCTAAAAGATTACCTAGTATTCTTCCACCAATGACTTTACATGAAGCTTTAGAAACTACTAAAATCCATAGTGTTTCTGGTCGTCTGAAAGATGAAACCGGCTTGTTATCCCTACGTCCCTTTCGTAGCCCTCACCATACGATTTCGGATGTTGCTTTAGTTGGAGGCGGAAGTTACCCGCAACCTGGAGAAATATCATTAGCACACAATGGTGTATTATTTTTAGATGAACTTCCTGAATTTAAACGTACCGTTTTAGAGGTAATGCGGCAACCTTTGGAGGATAGAGAAGTGACCATTTCAAGAGCTAAATTTACGATTACTTATCCTTCAAGTTTTATGTTAGTTGCTAGCATGAACCCAAGCCCTGGAGGCTATTTTAATGATCCTGATGCCCCTGTTACATCATCACCTGCTGAAATGCAACGTTATTTAAGTAAAATATCGGGCCCTTTACTGGATAGAATTGACATACATATTGAAGTTACTCCTGTTCCTTTTGAAAAATTAAGCGACGAACGAAAAGGCGAACCAAGTAAAACAATTAGACAACGCGTAATTACTGCTCGAAAAATTCAAACCGCTCGTTTTTCAGACAGAGAGGATATTCACTATAACGCTCAAATGACCGTGAAACAAATTCGTACTTATTGCGAATTACCTGAATCGGCCAAAACTTTACTCAAAACAGCCATGGAAAGTTTAAATCTTTCTGCAAGGGCCTATGACCGTATTTTAAAAGTATCCAGAACTATTGCTGATTTAGAAGCCAGTCCTCAAATTTTAGACCATCATATTTCTGAAGCTATTCAATACCGAAGTTTGGATAGAGAAGGTTGGTTGGGATAGCTTTTTATAAAAAAAAAGGAGAGGTATGTTAGCCTAACTACATAAAATTAAAATAGTTATAATGAATCACTTAATTTACACTATAATAAGCTTCAATTTACATAAAGTAATGATTCAAGAAATCATCTTATTATTTTTTATTTCATTTCAATTTTTATCAGAAAATACCGAGTTTAATATTGCTAATGGGGAGAATAATAATATTATTACTTATAATAATGATGTCGCAAATAACAAAAATGAAGAAATCACTATGTTTCCAAACTTTTTGTCTAAAAAAAACAGAGTAAATTCAGATTTAAAAAGCGGCTATCATATAATTCCAAAAGATTTTAATTTTTTCAGTATACCTCCTGGTTATGATAATTCTGTTTGGGAAATAATATATGATTTTAATTTCGATGGAGGTACTTTGATCATACCTGAAAACGTAAAATTGTTTTTTAATGGTGGTCGCTTTATCAACGTTACATTAATTGGAGTAAGTACAAGTGTTGAAAGCTCTTTTACATATGAGATTTTTAAAGATGTTGCATTGTCTGGAAAATGGTCTGTCAACAAATCTTACCCTGAATGGTTTGGGGCAAAAGTTGATGGAAAAACAAACGATACAGAAAGCATAAATAAAGCTATAAGTATAGTTGATTTAAGTGGAGGAGGTACAGTGTATTTGATTTCCGAAGGTGTATATAAGGTTTTTCCTATTTCAAATATTGCTATCACTGATACTGAAAATCCTTTTTACTGGGGATGCTTGGAATTAAAAGACAATATTACACTACAATCTAAAAAAGGTACTAAAATACTTGGTGATAGTAATTTTACAGGGCATATCTATGATCCAATTAATAGAAATAAAGCAATTTTCACATTCAAAGGAAATAATTCAAGTTTGCCTCCTCCTACAAGAGATGTAAGTATTTTTGACGTGACTATTGAAGGAGGCTATAATGGTATAACAGCTTGTAATGTTGATAATCTTTTAATTGAAAGATTTAAATCTGTAGGAAATTCTTTAGATGGAATATACATAGGCTTTCCTGGTCAAGATATTCCTAATAACCCAACTAATATTTTTATGAAAAAAATACATATTGATGGGTGTAGAAGAAATGGTATTTCTATACTTAGAGGGAAGTATATATATTTAGACGGTTTTTTAGCTGAAAATATAAAAGGTCAAGCACCACAAGCAGGGTTTGATATTGAACCCGAAATAGGCGCTTTAGTTGAACATGTATTTTTTAAAAATATAGAATCGTATAATAATGTAGTAGGTGCAGAGATTATATGCTGGGAATCAGGAAGAAGAAGATGTAAGAATATCTCTATTGAAAATATGAATCTATCTGGTAATACTATGGATGATTTTAACATACAGTATGGAAATGAAATTTATATTAAGAATGTAAAAATAAAAGCTTCGGGTACTAGGTATAAAGGTTTTAGAGTGTACAAAGGCTTTAATATGAAAGTTGATAGCATTAAGGTTTTTAAAGGAGGGGTAAATATTATGTTACAAAACTCTACAGTTAGTAATATTTTGGTTGAAGATAGTCCTAATTACGGTGTAAAGTTTAGTTATGCTTATGGTCAGTTTAAGCATTTAAATAATAAATATTCTAATTTTATTGTGAAAAACACACAAAAACAGGCGTATTATATAACTAATGCAGAAAGAACATCATTTGCAAACTTTATGGCTTTTAATTCTAATTTGGCTGGGTTAGATGGAAATATGGCTTCTGCAATGACTGCTAATAATATTAAAAATTGTCAAATAATAGCTTTAACTGTTGATTCAGACGCAAAAAACAAGCCAGTTTCAGGAGTGTATGTTGCATCAACTGCTAGCATTAACAATGTGGCTTCAGGGTGTGTTGTTTCAAATGTTTCAGGTAGACCTTTTAAATTATTTTGGGATACAACAAATTCTTTTAGCAATAATAATATAGAAGTACCTTCAGCATGGAAAAGAAAGAAATAATCGCTTATCACTTTATTAATCTACATTTAATTACCTATCATACTTTATTAAGATCTGCTCGTTCTAATATTTTCTTTGCTTTTTGGATATTGATTTAATATTTTTTTTTGCAATACACTAGTAAAGTTTTATAAAAGTATCCAGAACTATTGCAGATTTAGAAGCTAGTCCTCAAATTTTAGATCATCATATTTCTGAAGCTATTCAATACCAAAGTTTGGATAGAGAAGGTTGGTTGGGATAAATTTTAGACTTTTATTAAAATCTAATTTAAAAAAACATCAACACATTTAACGGTAGGTGGTAAATAAAACCACTAAATCTTCGCCACTTATGTTTTGAGATCCGTTGGTATATGTTATAGCAATTTCAAAACCATTAGATGTAAACTCCGTGACCTCCCCTGTGATAACTCCTAAATTATCTCCATTTTGATTACCGTATCGAATTCCAATAGCATGGCTGCTTGATGCAAACCGACTAATATCATTAATTGAATTTCCATTAGCCCCTAAATAACTTGTTGTTGATCAATAGTAGTTCCTGCTCCTCTTGCAAATCATTCATAGTACCAAATGAATTATTATTATTATTATTATTACCTACTGAATTTTCTGCATTTATATTCAATGTTTCAATATTGGGATGCGCTACAAAACTGATCGAAGTTGGAGCAAATGGAATACCTGATATTGAAATGGGCGAAGGAGTAGGTCCTGTAATTTGAAAAACGCCTAAATAAGTATTATTTGATGTTAAAATTTCTAACCAGCCAGTATCTGTATACTCGAATAATCTATTAACATCTGTATCATATACCATATTCCCTTCTGTGACACCTGTAATTGCAAGCCTTTCTGCTGTAGAAGCCATTGGTATCCCCATTAAAGAATTAGCATCTACTTGGGCTACCGTTTAGTGTAATGAAATTATAATTATTGTAAAAAAAAGAAGTGTTTTAGCCATTTAACACTTTATAAAAATCCTATTACAATATACTGAAAATAAGATCATTAAAAACAAAAAAATACTTAAAATGTTCTTTTAATTGGTCCTGTTAAATCGTCAATATCCTTTTTAACATCTTCAACAGTTTTGGTAATATCTTTTGTAATTGGATTATTTTGAATATCGATATCCTGAGCACTATCGGTTATTTCGCGTTTAATTTCATTAGTGGCATCTTTAATTTGACGCATTCCTTTACCTAACCCACGCGCTATTTCAGGAATTTTATCTGCACCAAAAACCATTACTAATATAAATACTATAAAAGCTATTTCTGTACCACTAATAAATAAAGGAATATGCATCATATTGCAAATATACTATAGAGTTTTAAAAAAGCATGAAATATAAAAGAGAATGTTCATTAAGAACTGCGGCGATTTTTTGAGAAAATTCAAAAAATCGCCGACAAAACACTTTTTAATTTTTTATTATAAATTATCCTAAATCATTAATAACAAATAACCTATTGTTTCTTTTTAAATTTATCAAATAAGCTAGTCGCTTCCTGTTTAGGCCAAGTATTATTTGAAGGGTCAATATCCCCTGTTTCTGTATTTGGATCAACTTCTATTTTTATGATTTTTTTAACCGCGGGAATAATTTTACTGATTTTATTGTCGTTTTTACGCCATACTTGCGCTGGGTATGCAATAGTTTCACTAGTACTATCATCGTAAGTATATTTTACAATTAAAGGCATTACCAATCCTCCTGGTTTATTAAACACCACCTGATAAAAGAAATTAGGGTTTTTCATTGTCTTTCTTTCTTCTGCCGAAAAGTTATCTAATAAAAAGTCTGTTAATTTTTGTGAGTTTTCAATTACAGATTTACTTGTATCTACATTTTTAAAATCCTCACTATCCTCGGTAACAGCATATACTAAAGGGATTAAATCTTTTTCTTTCATATCCCTTTGTACTAACAAATCCCTCATAGATTTGTTTGGTTTATTCGATACATAATATTTTTTTACTTCTTCAATTCCTATATCAACAACATCAGTTGTATAAAACCAACCTCTCCAAAACCAATCTAAATCCATTCCCGATGCTTCTTCCATCGTTCTAAAAAAGTCCTCGGGTGTCGGGTGTTTAAACATCCAACGATTAGCATATACCTTAAAGGCATGGTCAAACATTTCATTCCCCATTACTGTTTCGCGCAAAATATTTAATGCTGTCGCTGGCTTTCCATAGGCATTATTCCCTAACTGTATCACATTATCAGCCTGTGTCATTATAGGCGAAATTTGACTTTGATCACCACTCATATAAGGGATTATATTAGTTACAGGCCCTCTCCTACTTGGGTAACCTTCTTCAAAATCTTGCTCCGTAATATATTGTAAAAAAGTATTTAAACCTTCGTCCATCCACCCCCATTGGCGCTCATCACTATTTACAATCATCGGAAAATAATTATGCCCAACCTCGTGAATAATAACGCTAATCATTCCATTACGGGTACGCTGACTGTAAGTTCCATCGGGCTTAGGTCTTCCGTAATTCCAGCAAATCATAGGATACTCCATTCCTTGGTTTTTTGAATGTACAGAAATAGCCTTATGGTAAGGATATTGAAAGGTCATTCGACTGTAAGTTTGCAATGCTGCTTTAACCGATTTTGTACTGTATTCTTCCCACAAAGGGTTTCCTTCTTTTGGATACATAGATACAGCCATTACCTTTTTCCCCAGAACATCAACCGCCATCATTTCGTAAATAAATTTACGAGATGATGCAAAAGCAAAATCACGTACATTTTCTGCTTTAAATTTCCATGTTTTTGTGGCTGTTTCTTTTGTTTTTTCTGCTAATTCTGCTTCTTCTTGGGTAACCAAAATTACTGGTTTTACATAATTTTCTAAAGCTTCATTATATCTAGAAAGCATTGTTTTTGTGTATACTTCTTTCCTATTTTGAAGTACTCCTGTAGCATCTAACACATGATCTTTAGGTACCGTGATTTCAACTTCGTAATCTCCAAAATTCAAAGCAAACTCTCCATTACCCCAAAATTGCTCATTTTGCCAACCTTCCTTATCATTGTACACACACATACGCGGATAAAATTGTGCAATTACATACAAACGATTGTCATCTTCCTTAAAATATTCATATCCAGAACGGCCACGTTTTGCTACATGATCATTTATATTATACCACCAATCAACATTAAATGTGATTTTTTTACCAGGAGCTAGTGGCTTTGGCAAATCAATACGCATCATGGTTTGATTAATCTTATATTTTAAAGCCTTACCATCTGTACTTTGAACATTTGTAATGTTAAAACCACCATCAAATGGTTCTGTTAAATATGTTGCAGTAAATCTAGCTGGTGTTGAATAAGGGTCCATTGCATCACCATCACGTAATAGTGTTTTAGAATCTTTGCTTCGCTTATTTTGATCTAATTGCAGCCATAAAAAATCTAATTCATCAGGGGAATTATTGGTATAAGTTATACTTTCTTTTCCTGTTAACTTCGTTTTTTGATCATCTAAAGTTACTTGTATTTTATAATCTGCCTGTTGTTGGTAATATTCGTGCCCAGGAGCTCCCGAAGCATTTCGATATACATTTGGTGTGGCAAATTCATCATACAATTGCCTAAATTTATTTTGGTTGGTATGCCCTTTGTGCGAAATGGAATCCTGCTGTGCTACACTACTAAATGCTACTAGTAAAATGCATAAAAAACTTAATTGCTTCATAAATTTTTGTCCTGTTAGTAATAAATTGTTCCCGATGGGTTTTCTGCATATAAATGCAAGCTTTTTGTTATCTTATTGTTTGTAATATCAATGGTGTTTTGCTGTTCTGAAAATAAATCTTGTAACATGGTATTTTCTACATCAAAACGTTTTACTGTTTCTTTAACTGGTGCTTCAACAAAAATATAAAGCAATTCATTTTTAGCTTCACATCCCAAAAATTTAAGCTCCATAGGTTGTCGATTCACTTTTAATTGAATTTTTTTTGTTACGTAAGCTGCTATATATTTTTCTTCTTCATCACTCAAATTTTCAAAGTCAATAGCACTTAATTTGTAACGTTCTTCTAATACATCTTCAAAATCATCTACAAAAACCTGCGTATATACTTTTACCAATTGTTCTTGCTCATTAATTTCAATTTTTGTAATGCTAGCATAATATTTATGCGCCGAAAACGATAGTAATAGCATTATCACCATTAAAAAAGTAATAGTAAAAAAACGTCCTGTAAAATTGCTTATTTTTAACATAAATTATGATTTCTATTCAATGAATCAAAAACTATTTTATATTCTATTAACGAGTATATGTTTTGGATGTGTCTCTAAAAAAAACATAGAAAAAAATAAAAGTACAACTTATGCTACTTTTAGACCAAAAAATGTTAAAATTTACACACAAACTGATAAAAAATTACTTGGCCCTTGCGAACCTAGTATTTGTATTGACCCTACCAACCCTAATAATATAGTTGCGGCCAGTGTATTAGATTACATCCACACCTCAACCGATGGCGGACATACTTGGTCTACAAAAAAACAAACTTCGACCCATGGTATTTGGGGGGATCCAGTTGTTGTTGCTGATAAAAAAGGTGACTTTTATTACTTCCACCTAAGTGATCCCGAGGGGACTAATTGGAAAAGTGAAAAAATATTAGATCGCATAGTGGTACAAAAAAGCTTAAATAAAGGAAATACTTGGACTGCTGGTACGGGAATTGGATTAAACCCGCCGAAACAACAAGACAAACAATGGGCATGTATAAACCCAAAAAATAATCATTTATATACTACATGGACCGAATTTGACAAATACAACAGTAATCAACCGCAGGATAAGTCTCGTATACTTTTTTCAAAATCAAGTGATCAAGGAATTACATGGAGTACCCCAAAAAATATAAGCATCCATCAGGGAGATTGCATGGATGACGATCAAACCACCGAAGGTGCAGTACCTTGTACTGATGGCAAAAATATTTATGTTGCCTGGGCTTTTGATCATTATATCTGGTTTACTAAAAGTGAGGACCAAGGAGCTACCTGGTTAGCTGATCCTATTAAAATAGCCACTCAAAAAGCAGGTTGGCAATTTAACATTCCTGCAGTTAAAAGAGCTAATGGTTTTCCGGTAACCGGAGTTGATGTTTCAAACTCCAAACACCAAGGAACTCTTTATATTAATTGGTCTAACCAAACTGACCTCGCAAATACGGATATACTTATAAGTAAATCTAAAGACCAAGGTAAAACATGGAGTACTCCTAAAATAATACATAAAAAAACCACATCTAAGCATCATTTTTTTAATTGGATGAGTATTGATCCCGCTACAGGTTTTATTTATATTATTTATTACGAAGAAGATGCCACAGATAAAAACCTTATTAATGTACAACTTGCAGTATCAAAAAATGGTGCAAAAAACTTTAAAAATTATACTATTTCAGAAAAAGCTTTTAACCCAAAAGGCGCTAACTTTTTTGGCGACTACAATAATATTGACGTTAAAAATGGAATAATTAGACCGATTTGGACTCAGGTCGAAAATGGTTTTGTAAGTGTTTGGACTGCACTTATTAATGATGCTGAGTTGAAATAAAATTCATTTTAATTCACTAAAAAAAATAATTCCATTAGACTTATCATTTTTTTTAGCATTTTTATCACCTAATTACTAAATAATTACAATACACAAACAAATCACACTATACAATACATGCTATTTAATTCTTTTGCCTTCTTTGCTTTTTTACCCATTGTGTTTTTTTTACACTGGAGTCTATTTAGCAAAAAAGAACAATTTCAAAATTTATTTTTATTAGTAGCAAGCTATTTTTTTTATGGTTTATGGGATTGGCGTTTTTTATTTTTAATTATAGCCAGTACGGTAGTGGATTTTTATATTGGGAAACAGATTTATAAAAACAATTCTAATAGTAAACGAAAACTATTACTCTGGGTGAGTATTATTTTTAATATTGGAATATTATTTTTCTTTAAATATTATAACTTTTTTATCAATTCTTGGATTGATCTGTTTCAATTATTTGGCTTGGAATTAAAAAACACCTGGACACTAAAGGTTATTCTACCTGTAGGAATTTCATTTTACACCTTTCAAACCTTATCCTATTCTTTAGATGTATATCATAAAAAAATAACACCTACTACCCATTTTATTTCATTTGCTACTTTTGTTTCTTTTTTTCCTCAATTGGTTGCCGGACCTATTGAAAAAGCAGCTAACCTGTTACCACAAATTACTAAAAAACGAACTTTTAATTACAGCAAATGTACCGAAGGACTTAAACTAATACTCTGGGGGTTATTTAAAAAAGTAGCTATTGCAGATGCCATTGCCCCTATGGTTGATGATATTTTCCAAAACTATGCTGGCCATTCGGCTTCTACTCTATTATTAGGGGCTTTTTTATTTAGCTTCCAAATTTATGGCGATTTTAGTGGTTATTCTGACATAGCTATTGGTACAGCTAAACTATTTGGCATCGAGCTTGTCTCTAATTTTAAATTTCCTTATTTGTCTCGAAATATTAGCGAATTTTGGCAACGCTGGCATATTTCATTATCCAATTGGTTTAAAGAATATGTGTATTTCCCTCTAGGGGGAAGCAAACAAGGACAATTAAAATCCATTAGAAACATTAGTATTGTTTTTTTAGTCAGCGGATTTTGGCATGGTGCCAATTGGACATTTATAATATGGGGAAGCATTCATGCTTTACTTTACATTCCTTTATTTTTTACTCAAAATAACCGAAAGTATTCAAATACAATAGTTGCCCAAAAAACGCTCTTCCCTTCTGTTAAAGAAATTATTAACATAATCACCACCTTTAGTTTAGTTACCTTATCCTGGGTGTTTTTCAGAGCCCAGTCTATTACTGAAGCCTTTGGTTATTTTAAACAAATACTCACAAATTTCAGTTTTGAAATATACCATCACCCATCGGGTTATCGAATGATTGATTATTACCTTATACTGGTACTATTTATTATTTATGAATTCATCATTCGAAAAAACGAGCGTGCTCCCTTTAATTTTTCTTCAAAAATAATTCGATTCGTTTTATATACGCTCATTATATTTTGCTTAGTCTTATTTTTTGATGACCAAATAGATCGTTCATTTATTTACTTTCAATTTTAAACTTATGCTAAAACTGTCTATTAAAATTGGATGCTATCTTTTTCTAATATTATTAATTTTAGAAATCCTAATACGAGTATTTCATTTAGCCAAGGATACACCACAAAGGTTTATTGATAAATCTAAGGTAGAAAAATGGGTGCCTAACCAAAAAGGCATTTCGGTAACTGGTATTCGAAAACAAAATGCTGCTCACTACCGCATTAACAATTCTGGATTCAATTCTTATCAAGAATATAATTCTACTAAAGAACAATTTGAACTCGCATTGGTAGGAGATTCTTTTATTGAAGGTTTTCATCAAGATTATGATGATTCCATTGGCAAAAAAATTGAAAATGAGTTCCCCAACATTAAAGTATATGAGTATGGTTATGCAGGTTATGATTTTGCAGACCAATTGCATTTAATACATGCTTACAAAAAAGACTTTGATTTGATTGATCAAATAATTATTTACATTGATTTCAACTCCGATTTATTACGTTACAAATATACTGTAATACAAGATCGAATAACTTTACAATCTCCATTAAACAATATGCTAAAAAAATGTAAATTATTAGTATATACTAAAAGTATTGGATTGCTCGATCCTCCCAAAAAGCTAATCGCCAAACTAATAAATAGTTTGAACAAAAAACAACCCAAAACTTCTAAAAAAAGTATTGAACATACAGATAAGACAGCCATTTACATCAATAATTTTAAAAAACTAGTTCAGCTATATGGTTTTGACAAACAACGCTATTCTTTATTATTAAATACAAATACTACCCCCAAACCATTCTTAGATTATTTAACAAATAATCATTTTAAAATCATTGACTTTCATCAAAGCTTTAAAAAAGCAACTGCGCCTACATATTTAATTTATGATCAGCATTGGAATAATTACGGAAGGTCATTAATAGCAAAACAGATTAGTAAAACTATACTTCGATAAACAAGGATTACAAAAAAAGGAGCCAGTAATAAAACCCATAATATAAAATTCTATAGCCTATAAAATCATAAAAAGTACTATTTTTGGCAAATTAAAATGAATAGGATGTTTAACACAAATGAAATTACTGTGTCAGTAAATAGAATGTATATTACTTCTGGCGAAAGCCAAAATGGCTTATATACTACCACTACTACCCTTTGGGGTTTTTAAGCTATTTATTTAATCGTCCAATTATGTAGTGTTTTCACTACCATTCACTCATTTATTTATAAAAACATACACCTATGAACGTTCTAAAATTCGGAGGTTCTTCAGTCGCGACAGCGCAAACCATACAACAAGTATTACAAATAGTAGCCAATCACAGTAAAAATGACTCCCTTTTCGTAGTTGTTTCTGCACTTGGTGGAGTTACAGATTTGCTATTAAAAGCAGGAGCACAAGCTGCTGCCAATAATAATGAATACAAGGAAACACTAAATGAAATTGAAAAAAGACACTTAGGTACCGTACGTGAATTAATTCCAGTTACAGAACAAAGTAGCGTTATTAGTACTGTAAAATCGAAACTTAATGATTTAGAATCTTTGTGCGAAGGTGCCTTTTTATTAAGTGAACTTTCTCCTAAAACTTCATCTGTAATTGCAAGTTTTGGCGAATTATTATCATCATATATAATTTCAGAAGCTGCAAAGGCTCAAAAAATAGACTTAATTTTACAAGATTCTAGAGATTATATCACTACAATAGAAGGAGAAAAAGTTACCGTAAATTACGAAGACACAAATAATAAGATTGCTGCTTTTGCAAAAAGTAATTCAGCAAAAATTGTTTTATTTCCTGGTTTTGTAGCACGTACCGAAGCTGGCGAACCAACTACACTAGGACGAGGTGGATCAGATTTTACTGCCGCTATTTTAGCTGCTGCAGTTAAAGCCAAAGAATTATTAATTTGGACAGATGTTAGCGGAATGTTCACTGCCAATCCTAGAGTGGTTAAGCAAGCTAAACCGGTTTCACATATTTCATATCAGGAAGCTATGGAGCTTTCTCACTTTGGAGCTAAAGTTATTTATCCTCCAACTATTCAACCTGTATTGGAAAAAAATATTCCTATTTACATAAAAAATACATTTGCTCCTGATGATTTTGGTACTTTAATTACACGTGAAGTTGAAGCACCTAAACAAGCCGTTACTGGTATTACTCATATCGAAAACATAGCAGTTATTACACTTGAAGGTGGCGGAATGATTGGTATCCCTGGTTTTTCAAAACGTTTATTCGAAACACTTTATGCTGCAAAAATTAATGTAATTTTAATTACACAAGCTTCATCGGAACATTCCATATGTTTAGCTATTGCTAGTAGTGATACCGAAAAAGCAAAATTGGTTATTGATGCCGCATTTGAATTCGAAATATCAAAAGGAAAAGTACACCCAACAAAAATAGAAAATGATGTAGCCATTTTAGCCCTTGTAGGTGATAATATGGTTGATCACCAAGGGCTAAGTGGTAAAATGTTTAGCACACTTGGTAAAAACAATGTAAATATTAGAGCGATTGCTCAAGGTGCTTCTGAAAAAAATATCTCAATAGTAATTGCTAAAAAAGATATCGATAAAGCATTAAACTCTTTACATGAACAATTCTTTGAAGTAAAAACAAAACAGCTGAACTTGTTTGTTACTGGAGTAGGTAATGTAGGAAGCAAATTAATTGAACAACTACAACAACAAGCAGATTACTTGAAAGAGAATTTGCGTTTAAAAATTAGAGTAGTAGCTTTATCTAATTCTCGTAAAATGGTTTTCAGCTCCGAAGGCCTAGACCTTACTAACTGGAAAGAAAGCCTTGAAAATGGAGAACAAGCATCACCTGAAGCTTTTTTTAAACAAACAAAAGCAATGAATTTACGTAATAGTATTTTTGTTGATAATACAGCTACCGAAAAAATTGCTGCAGTTTACAAAAACTACCTTGCTAATAGTATTGGAGTAGTTACTTGTAATAAAATTGCCTGTGCAGATGCTTATGTAAATTATCATGAATTACAAACTTTATCACGTGAATATGGAGCTCCGTTCCTTTATGAAACAAATGTAGGTGCTGGTTTACCTATTATTGATACTTTAAATAATTTAATTGCCTCTGGTGACAGGGTGCGAAAAATACAAGCTGTACTTTCGGGCAGTTTAAATTTTGTGTTTAACTACTACAAAAAAGGAGTTACCTTTTTTGATATAGTAAAACAAGCTCAAGAGCAAGGATATACCGAACCTGATCCAAAAATTGATTTAAGTGGTGTTGATGTTGCTCGTAAAATATTAATCTTGGCACGTGAAAGTGGTAATGTTATGGAACTTACTGATATTGTAAACAATCCATTTTTACCACAAGCAAGTCTAGATACGAATAACGTTCCTGACTTTTTTGAAAGTTTAAAAACTAACGAAGCACATTTTGCCGAAATTTTAGAAGCCGCTGCTTCAAAAAATTGTCGTTTAAAATACGTGGCTCAATACGAAGAAGGTAAAGCATCTGTTGGATTACAACATATTCCATCTGATCATCCATTTTATAACTTAGAAGGTAGTGATAATATCGTATTATTTTACACCGACCGTTACCCAGAACAACCTTTAATTGTTAAAGGAGCTGGTGCTGGTGCCGACGTTACTGCTTCGGGTATATTTGCAGATATTATACGAATTGGTAAAAAATAGCCCTTATTAAAACTTCTTTAAAAAGAAGAATTTTAAGATTATGAATAAAAAATCATTAAAAGTTTTTGCCCCTGCTACTGTAGCCAATCTTTCATGCGGATTTGATGTGTTAGGATGCTGTTTACAGAATGTAGGTGACGAAATGCTAATAAGCCTTTCGGCTAAAGCTGGTGTTCGAATTACTAAAATTGAAGGTGCCGATTTACCTTTAGCCGCAGATAAAAATGTAGCAGGTGTAGCTGTAGTTGCTATGCTTGAAGCTTTAGATGATACTACAACTGGAGTAGATATTGAAATTTATAAAAAAATTAAAGCTGGTAGTGGTATTGGCAGTAGTGCTGCAAGTAGTGCTGGGGCTGTTTGGGCAGTAAATGAATTATTAGACAAGCCTTTTACTAATAATGAACTCGTTAAGTTTGCCATGGAAGGTGAGCGTTTAGCTAGTGGCAATGCACATGCCGACAATGTAGCCCCTGCTCTTTTAGGTGGTTTTACTTTAGTTCGAAGTTATGCTCCACTAGATGTATTAAAACTAAATACACCTAATGATTTGTACATGACAATTATTCACCCTCAAATTGAAGTTAAAACAGCTGATTCGCGTAGGGTAGTAAAACCTACTGTTTCTTTAAAAAGTGCGGTAGCACAATGGGGGAATTTAGGTGGTTTTATTACTGGTTTATACACCAATGACTATGATTTAATAGGTCGTAGCCTAGAAGATGTAATTATTGAACCTATGCGATCTATTTTAATACCAAAATTTGAAGAAGTAAAAACTACTGCTTTATCAAATGGTGCTTTAGGTGCAGGAATTTCTGGCTCTGGTCCTTCTATTTTTGCCTTAAGTAAAGGTAAAGCTACAGCTGAAAAAGTAGCGGAAGCTATTGAAAAAGTATACGCTACCACTGGAATTAAGTTCGATATACATGTTGCTAGTATAAATCCCGATGGCGTTAGTATTATAGAATAAAATATATTTTTTTATTGTTTCTTTTATTATGAATTGATCAAATAAAAAGATACCTGTTTCTTTTTTACTTATAAATCTTAATATTTATGCTCAAAACAAAATTTAAAAAATAACTTACTCATTAACATTATATCTTAAATAACGTGAGTCAGTTATAAAAAAGGAGACCATCATTATGATAGCCTCCTTATATAATTATAAATTTATTTTTTAATTCTTAAAAATAGAACGTGTATCAATTAATGTTTGTGTTTTGGTATCAACTACATTAATAAAATAAAGTCCTTTAGGCTGATTGCCTAAGTATACTGTTTCGTTTACATCTCTGTTTTCTAATGTAATTTCTTTATGAAATACATTTTCTCCAGTAAAAGAAAAAACATCAATAAATAGTTCACACTTACCTTCAACTACTAAATTCAATTTAAACTCTCTTTCAAATGGAGAAGGAAATGCATTTACCGAAATTACATTTGATTCAGCTCTTTCAATAGCATCATTCATAACAAAATCATCACCAAGAATTTCAACTAACGCATCAAATGCATTTACAAAACCATGCCCAGTTTTAAAATCAAAACCAACATCAAAACCTTCAGTTAAAGGATCATTCATATCTTCAGCGGTATTTTTCAAGGCCTCTCTAATATCAGCTGTAGTTAAATCTGTATTTGCTTCTAATAACAAAGCCGAAGCTGCTGCCACTAAAGGTGCACTTGCCGATGTTCCAAAAAAGTTAGGAAATCCATCGGGTGCAAATGTTAAATCGCTTCCAAAAAAACTAGTATTAGTTCCATTAGGCCCAACCACAAATGGATTTTCGGTGAATAATGGTTCAATAGGCGTTCCATCACTTGCTAATAAAATTGGAGTTCCCCCAGCAGAAGAAAACCCATTTACTATGCTTTCTGTTAAGGGAGCTGCACCCAATGATACTCTGAAATCATTAAATTCTGGCGTGTTAAAGAATGACGCTGCTCCAACAGCTATTGTTCCAGGTACATTAGAATGCCCGGTACATGTACCCGCATTACTTCCGATGGTATCAATAAACACTACACCCTCATCACGATCTAAATATTTAATTCTTCTTGGGTCTGGTCCTGTTGTTTTTTCTATTAGTAAATCTACCAACATATCTGTATCACTTTCATTTTCAAACTGAATTAATTCAATATTAAAACCAGCCTCTAAATTATCTATAACACTCGAATCTAATAATTCCTGCGTATTTGCATCAAATAAAAATGCATCTAAATCTGTATCAGGATTTGGGTTTGGCTTGTCATTGAATGCTGGTTGTGGATCATCCCACATTATAAACAATAATATACTATCTCCTGCAGGTATTGATAAACGCTGTGCAACATCATTACCACCAAAATCTAATAGTTCACCACCAGCTGGTCCTTGAATACCCGATGCTACATAATCATTTTCATACGAAGCTCTATCTGAATTACCAGCAGATGAATAATAAGAAACTCCATTTGCTGCCACCTCATTAGCGGCTCCACCAACTGCACCATCTTGAAAATAGCTTTCAGCAAAATACCCCACATCATCAACAATAATATCACAGCCTGCTACATCCAAGGCTCTAATTCCTGCTGCAAAATCTAACAAACCATCAAAAGCAGTATAAAAAAACAACTCCGCACCTGGAGCAATATCATGGATTAATTCTGCCATAGCTCGGCCTTCATCACTCCCTCTTGGGGCCGCTGCTTCTGGGTCTTCTGGCAAATCTTTTAAAATCGTAACTGGTGTTGTATACCCATTAGGATTCCCTATACCCGGTAAGTCACCTTGTAATACAGAATTTGCTGCTCCTTCTAATGAATTATAACTATCAGACAATATTCCAATTTTAATTCCACTACCATCTAAACCTACAGTATTTCTTATGGAATCTGTTAACATGGAGCGATCACCTTCACTATCAACAACTCCTACATTTAATTTTGGCTTAAATTCTGGCACTGCCATTTTTAATTGATCTAAGCCTTGTAATTTTTTTATGGTATTCATACTCGCTTTACCGCAAACATTTCCATTTACAATAACACAGTCTTTTGCGCCTACAGTTAGTAATTCATTTAAAAGTGATTCTGTGTCACTCATTGGTGAAGCTATAAATGCAACATTTCCATTTTTGGAAATAAAACGATCAATTTTTGAAGGATCATTTAATAGTAATTTGAAGCCAAGTCCTAATTTTGATTCTGTTTTTAATAATGTGAGTTGTTCTTTTTGAATTTCACTTAACTCATACTTTTGTGCTGTTATCGACATCCCAAACAGAAGCGAAAATACGAGATAAATTAAATAGCGATTTTTCATTTTATATTAGTTTTAGAAATTACTTAGTCATCAAAACTTATCTAAAAAGGAACTTCAAATATTAATACCGCATGATTTGATTGACCTTAAATAGCGTCAATCAAACAGATCTCATTTTTAAATGTGTAAGCTAGTTTTGTGTAATATAAATTTAACAAAAACCAAATAAGAACAAGTTCAAACTATATTAATTGTGTTTTTTTTAAGACAAAAAAATAAAATTTTAATTTTAAAACCCTATTATTAAATTATTTTAAACAAAGTGTCCTAAAAAAAATCAAATCGAAAATAACTGTATTAACCTTTAAACATACCATTGCACAATTTTGTAAGAAAAAAAATACAACTCAACCAAAAACACACAAACACACAAACACAATTAATCAAAAAGTTAGAATATAATTTTTATCTGCTAAATCGACAAAATATTTTAAGAAAGCAAGTGAAGCATTTTTTATCTATTACTAAATAAACAAAAAAAAGCTGTCCAAAAAATGGACAGCTTTTAAAAATTATCTAGAATGTAATTCAGGAATTAGTTCCCTCCTTTTTCTAATTTAGCTTTTAATTCTGCTAAAGCATCTAAATCACCAAGAGTTGTTTTTTCTTGAGATTGTGCCTTTTTAGCAGCTTGCTTAACCGCTTTTACTTCTTCTTCTTTGAAGATAGCCGTATGCGATGCTACAACTCTTTTAAATTCCTTGTTAAATTCAATAACAACAAATTCAGCTGAATCTCCTTTAACTAATTTAGATCCGTCTTCTTTTTCTAAGTGACGACTTGGGATAAATGCTACTACATCTTCGTTAAATTCGATAGTTGCTCCTTTGTCATTTACATCACCTAAAACAGCTGTGTGCTTAGTACCTACAGCAAAATCACCTTCATACTTATCCCATGGATTAGCATCTGTTTGCTTGTGACCTAAACTTAACTTACGTCCGTCTACATCTAATTCAAGAACAACAACTTCTAATTTATCACCAACTGTACAGAAATCAGATGGATGTTTCACTTTCTTAGTCCAAGAAAGATCAGAGATATAAATTAATCCGTCAATTCCTTCTTCTAATTCAACAAAAACACCAAAGTTAGTAAAGTTACGAACTACACCTGTATGGCGCGAACCTACTGGATATTTAGTTGTAATATCAGTCCATGGATCTGGAGTCATTTGCTTAATACCAAGAGACATTTTACGCTCTTCTCTGTCTAAAGTAAGGATTACAGCATCAACCTCATCACCTACTTTTACAAAATCTTGTGCAGAACGCAAGTGTGTCGACCAGCTCATCTCACTTACGTGAATTAACCCTTCTACTCCTTCTTCTACTTCGATAAATGCACCGTAATCTGCAATTACAACTACTTTACCTTTTACTTTATCACCAACCTTAAGGTCTCCGTTAAGAGCTTCCCATGGATGTGGCTTTAATTGCTTAAGACCTAACTGGATACGTGTTTTAGCCTCATCAAAGTCTAAAATTACCACGTTTAATTTTTGATCTAATTCAACCATTTCATTCGGGTGGTTGATACGAGACCAAGAAAGATCTGTAATATGCACTAATCCATCTACTCCTCCAAGATCAACAAATACTCCATAAGAAGTAATGTTTTTAACTGTTCCTTCAAGAACTTGACCTTTTTCAAGCTGACCGATAATTTCTTTTTTCTGCTCTTCGATATCTGCTTCGATAAGCGCTTTATGAGAAACCACCACGTTTTTGAATTCATGATTAATTTTAACCACTTTGAATTCCATTGTTTTACCAACGTAAATATCGTAATCACGAATAGGTTTCACATCAATTTGAGAACCTGGTAAGAAAGCTTCAATACCAAATACGTCAACGATCATACCACCTTTAGTACGACACTTAACAAATCCATTAACGATTTCACCTGTTTCATGTGCATTATTAACTCTATCCCAAGCTTTAATTACACGTGCTTTTCTGTGCGATAATACTAATTGACCTGTAGCATCCTCACGGATGTCGATTAATACCTCAACAGTATCACCTACTTTTAAATCTGGGTTGTAACGGAATTCGTTTAACGAAATTACACCTTCAGATTTAGCATTGATATCAATAATTGCATCACGATCTGTGATGTTAATTACTCTACCATTAACTACCTCATCATTTAACGTGTCAACAAAGTTTTCAGCAACAAGCTTTTCAAACTCGATAAGCTTATCATCTTCGATTGGGTCAATACCCTCTTCGTAGTTGTGCCAGTTAAAATCTTTAAGGAATTGCTCAGGGTTTACTGTTTCTACTACTGGAGTAGCAACAGCTTCAGTTTCCTGAACTTCTGTGTTTTTTGTTTCTTCAGACATTGAAGATAAAATTTGTATTTTACGTAGTCAAGGTTAATTAAGGCTACTCCGTAAAAGTGTTTTATATAGTTTATTTCCAAATGTTTAACCTAGAGCCACAAATGGAGTGCAAAAGTACGAAAAATTCTTTATATTTTAGTTATTAATGAAGTGATTTAAAAAAACATTATGCTTAGCTAATACAGACAGATTATAATAAATAAACAAACACTACCTTATTAATACTTTATAATCTCAAACTCACTACGTCTATTGGTTTGATGTTCTTCTTCCGAACATACTTTTCCATCACAACTAATCAAAGGCTCTGATTCTCCAAAACCTGCAAATTGCATTCTACGTGCATTTACATAACCTACCAATGCTAAATAATTTCGTGTAGACTCTGCTCTTTTTTCCGAGAGTAGCTGATTATACACTTTAGTCCCCCTACTATCTGTATGCGAACTAATTTTTATGTAAACTGATTTATATTTTTCTAGTTTTAATGCAAACTCATCTAGTACCTTTTTTGAATCTGCTCTAATATTCCATTTATCATAATCAAAATAAATAGGCGGCAAATTGAAATATAATTTTCCATTACGTTCTGTTACTGGAGGACCAACTTTATCTTCCAACAACTTAGTTTTAATAGCTAATGGCGAATTTTCAAATGCTTCTCTTTTTTTAATTTCAGCTACAGATTCTTCTTTTTTCTGCAAATAAATAATATAGGTTTCATTTGCTTTTTCATTAATTAAAATAGGCTTTTTTTGTGTTTCGTAACCTACTGCTTTAGCTTCAAATTCATATTTTCCTGGAAATATTATTAAACTAAATTCAGAAACTGTACCCAAAGCTTTATTGTAAATTTCTTTTTTATTCCATAAACTTACTTCAGCATTTAAAATAAACTCTTTGGTATCAATATCTCTAACTTCAAAATTTGATTTGTACTTGCGTAAATAAATTTCTCCTATTTGAATAAAATTATAAATATCATCCGTTTTTTTTCTGTTCGAAGCAAAAAAACCATCTGTTTCATTATAATAAGTTAATGAAAAATCATCGTAACTTGAATTTATTGGCGCCCCTAAATTTATTGGAGTAGTAAATTCGCTATCTATTTTTTCTGAAACAAAAATATCTAGCATTCCTAAACCAAGGTGTCCGTTTGACGAAAAGAATAAATTTCCTTTTGAATTTATAAATGGAAATTGTTCTCTGTTTATTGTATTTATAGTTTCGCCCAAATTAACAGGCACTCCATAGGTTTGTTCTCCTATAACATCCACATAGTAAATATCAAAATCGCCATAACCTCCTGGCATATTTGAAGCAAAATAAAGTTTTTTACCATCATCACTTAATGAAGGATGTTCCGATGAATAATTGACATCATTAAAAGGTAATTTTTTAGGCTTTGACCATTGCTTTAAACTATCTAAAAAAACAGACTTGTATAAATGAATCGCATTGTTTCTAATAGTATCAAATTTCTTTTTACCCCGTTCAGCGTTACTTTTTGAAAAATAAAGTGTTTTGCCATCCTTTGAAAAACAAAAGTTTCCATCGTGTAATTTAGAATTCACTTGTTTTGAAAAAGAAGTTACTTCGTTAACCGACTTATTTAAACTGTCTACTTTTACCTTATAAATATCTAAAAATGGGCGATGTGTCCACCTATAATTTTTATCGAGTAACCCATTCGGCGCTTTGTCTGACACAAAGTAAATCATACTATCTTTTTTTACAGCTGCAAATTCAGCTGCTTCAGAATTTAATGATTGATGCTTATCTATTTTATAATCTTCATCTTTTAACTTAAAAGCTTCAATGATAGAAATCGCCTCTTGAATATCCAATTTATCGCCATTATCATTTTTTTTATATAAAGCCAAAAATTTCACCGCTCTATCATACTCTCCTAACGCAGAAAGCACTTGATGCATTTTAAAATTAAATTCATTATCATAATCTTTATCCGCATCATGATATTTCCCTTTTAACAAACTCCTTAATGCTCTATAAGCTTTTCTGTATTGGAAAGTATTATAATAAGCTGTAGATAAATTTTCAAAAATATGCTTCGTATACTCCTTATTATTAAGCTGTTTTTTATATTCAACAATAGCATTCAAATAATCCCCATTATTAAAATAACGATCTCCTCTACTCTTTTTTTGTGCCATTGATGTTAATGAAACCAATAAGGCAAGTGCAATTATTATTCTTGTTTTCATGGTTTAAAAGAATCTTGGTGAAGTATATTTATTTCCTAAGTGAAGTAAGTCAAAATCAAATAACAGCATAATCTCATGACTTCCATTACTTGTGTTTTTCAAATCACTAAGACTAAAATCATAGGCATATCCTATGCGCAAATCGGGAGTTATTCTAAAACCTAACAACCCCACTACTGCATCTTGATAACGGTATGAAGTTCCTACCTCTAATCGATCATACAATAAAGCATTAGCAGATATATCAAAAGTTATAGGAGCACCTACTACTTGTTTAACAACTGTAGATGGTTTTAATTTAACCGTATCAGAAATATCAAACACATATCCAAAAACACCAAATAAATGAATCGCTGTTTGAGCCACTTTTAATCCATTTAATGAAGCATCATTAGGCAATAAATTGGGGGTAGATATTCCTGCATAAAAATTTGAACTAAATAAATAAGCACCAGCACCTATAGCCATATGAAATTCGGATGTATTTGCATTAAATGCAGGATCATCGACCACATCTGAACCCAAAGCATTTAGCTTAAAACTATTGATACCCGCTTTTAAACCATAAGATAAACGTAAAGTTTCGGAAAGATCGGTTATATAAGCAAAATCAATGTTAAAAAAATCATTCCGAACTTGAATAGCATCACCAATAGCATCATGCACATAATTAACACTCAACTCCACTTTTTCTCCTAAAGGAATATTACCAAAAACATTAGCTGTTTCTGGTGCTCCTTCAATACCTTGCCATTGCCTACGATATAAAATACCCGAAGAAAGCAAACCTGCTTGTCCTTTAACATATGCAGGGTTTACCGTGCTCATGTTATACAAATATTGCGAATATTGTGGATCTTGCTGCGCTGTTACTACTGAGCAAAAAACCAGTGCGATTATAAAATAAAAATTAAACCTCATGTTATTTGCTTAAATAGAAACTCCCCTGAATAGGAGCGTTATTTTTAAAATTTGGACTGAAAACATAGAAATAAACACCTGAAGGCAAATCATTTCCAATACTTAATGGCTGATTACTTTGCCCATTAAATTCTGATGTATCCCTATTTCCTTCATATACTTTTACTCCATATCTGTTATAAATTTGTAATACAAAGTTGGGAAAAGCTACAGGGATATTAAATTGTTTTCCTTCTGATATTTCACCATTTCTTACTAATTCAAAGGTTTCATTCTGATTATCCCCATTAGGAGAAATTCCATCTTGAAAATCTAATGGACAAATAACACTTCTGTCTTCAGTGGATTCACCTACGTTTAAAATACGCACCGTAACAGGAACTCTTTCCGATTCACATTCTTGTTCATTAATAGTAACTCCTCCATTAGCCACATAATATATATCGCCATCAAACAATTTTGGATTATTTTCTATTTTTTCAGTACTATCCAGAGTTGTATACCAATTTACATTTAGTACATCAATTTCATTTCCTTCTTCATCTGTTAGCACTACAGGTATGTCATTTAATTTTTTGGCATCAAGAACACAAAAAACAGGATCTTCGATTACTATTTTAGGAAGGGAAACCAAATTTATTTCTACATTTAAAGTAGAAACATCACATGGAGCTGCATTGGTTACCGCATATTGAAAATTATAAATCCCAGACTCCAAAGTGGTAAATTCTACATTCCCTTCGGCATCCAATACATTAGTGTTGTCAATATCTATAAACTCGCCTGTTCCTGTAGTAGTTTCGTCCAATAATGTAAATAAATTTACACGACCTTCTAACTTACAAAATGACGCATTCACATCATCGCCTATAGTAATAGGATGTACAATTTCAATTTGCACTCTGGACTGCACTTGAGTTGGTATACCACATTCACCTCTTCCTCCCACTGTATACGTATATACACCAGGTCCTAAAATTGGTAATTCAATATTATCCTTATCAAATTCACCTAAAAAATTATCAGATTCATAGCTAAAAGGACCATTCCATCTACCAGACATCGATGGATTACCTATTAATTGATCAAATAGATTGATTGTTAAATTATTTGAACATACCTGTATTGGGTCATCTGGCCCTACCCCTGCAGTTGGTGGATTAACATCGTCAATAATTTCTATAACCAATTGCCTTACTGGGGAATCGCATGGCGAATTATCAAATCGATATTCAAAGTTAAAAATTCCGCCATCAATCAAATCTACATTTAACATACTTGTAGCAAGTGCTCCAGTAGCATCAACATCCACAAAAGTACCGTCAACTGGAATACCAGCTTCTAACACAGAAAGCAAATCAATATCACCATCTCTTTTACAAAAAAAACGAGTTATTGGCCTGTCAAAAGTAATCGGATCAACAAAATTAACTGTTACTGTAGCTTCACTAATTAATAAGCAATCATCGGAATTACCCACTGTATAAGTATATACACCCTCTTTTAATCTTGGTAAATCAGCATTATTAAATACAAACTCAAAATCGTGAACTGACGTAGAAAAACCATCTGGTCCCGTCCAGGTTCCAATATTATCAGGACTTCCTGCTAATTGATCAAATAAATTCAAATTTTTATCATCGGAACACACATTAACCTCAACACTCTCACCAGCACTACCAACAAAAGCTCTGTTTTTAATTGTAAAACCAATGGTTGAAGTATCGATACAAGCACTTGTAGGGTGTGTAGTCGTATAAGTTAATACAACATTTTGATCTGCATCTAATTCAGAAAAAACAAACTCATTATCAATTACTGCACCTGCTTGATCAGTCCATACACCTGTTGATGCTACAGTATCGCCAGCTGTATTACTCCTTAATAAACTTCTTAAACTTATAGGATTATCGGTTTCACAAAATTCTAAATCTGTAGTTCCAACACCAGCATAGTCAAATGGTAGAATTGTTATTGTAATATTCGTTGATAAGGGAGTGCATGGGTTAACACAGGTATCCATACGAGATGTACTACCTTCTTCGCATGCATTTCTGATAGATGAAGCATTAATCCATGGATCCACTGTATATTCAAACACATATTCTCCGGGAGAAATAAATGAACTTGGCCCATCACTTTCGTTATTTTCACGTAAGTCAACTATTCCTGCTAACCCAAATTCAGGTTGAATATCTATAGTTTGCGGACCCGAAATTTGAGACCAATTTGTAAAAACAGAATTATTCTCATAAATAAAATCAACACCTCCTTCATTTGAAAATTCAATTAAATCAAATAAATTCACTTGCTCTGCAGAAGAGTCATTTAAACAAAATGAACTGTTTGATGTTTTTTGACTAAAAGGTCTTAACTCTTCAAAAACTGTAAACAAAATTGTTGAAGTACTATCTTTACATACTCCAGAACGCTGTTCAACTCTGTAACTAAATTCTATATCTCTAAATCCAAAACGAGGACCGCCTCCTAAAACAGTATTTTCATAAATTCTTTTAAAATTAACAAAAGAATCTAATTCATCTTCAATTTCTCCAGTTACATCTTCATCTTGCAACCAAACTCCTTCTTCGTCTTCTGATAACAAGTAGATATCATCTCGCAAATTAATATCAGTGTCAAAATTGCCATTGAGTATTTCGCTTTCACAAATAGGAATATCAAACGGGATACCTGCGCTTACCTGTCGCACCACAGAAACACTTACATTAGTACTTGTCACCATTTCGCATGTTGCAATACTGGTAACAGTATAGGTAAAATCAAAAACTTCTTGATCTACTAAAGGCAAACCTTGCTGATAAGGAATGTTTGCCACAAAGCTTGAAGAGCCTTCTTCAGTAAAACCTAAAAAATTAGCACTAGCCCCATTATATGTCCATACCCCATTAAGGTGTGGTGGTGGTGTAGTAGCATTAGATGCTAAAGTTTCAAATAAGTTATATGCTTCGCTATCACAGGCTTCAACAACTATAGATGATAATGGCACTCCCGAAAAAGGTCCCAAAATCAATGTTATAGTGGCTGCTACATCTGTTCCACATGTAGTTGTTACTAATTCAAACTCGTACTCATTCCGGTTACCATCAGTCGTTGAAGACTGTAATGCCCATAAAGCTACTTCTCCTGTAGTTTCATCTAATGCTATTCGAAGTCTCGGCGCCACTGACCAAGTCCCTATTTCTAAGGATTCGCCAGTTTGACTATTATACTCATTATATAAATTAATAATCCCATCAGCATTACCGTCTGAATCAAAATCAATAGATTCCATATCACATATAGTGATGGTTTCTTCGATATTACATCGTTGGGAAAATGTTAAAAATGAATTATAAAGTAAAAGAAATAACAGTACGTATTTTCTTATGTTTTTCACAACTATAAATTTAAGCGGCGAAAGTATAAAAAAATTGTTAATAACTTTATTGAAATCAATTGTTTTTAATCTGTAATACCTGTACTTGACAGAGCCTATATTACATATACCCCTGAATATCTGTTCTATTTTGAAAATTCAAGTACAAAGGCAACAATAAATCTATAGTAAATTATAAAAAAAGAATGTCCATATATACTATTAGTGTATATAAACTTTAGCACTAAACTTTTTATCACCCGCTAGTATACGGTACATATATATACCTAAGCTATAACCTCGTTCAATAGCTTCTGATAAATTTATAGTTTCAGAGCCCTCAAAAAGCATTTCGTTTTTTATTTCTTTAACAAAAGCACCCGTCATGTCATAAAGAGAAATATTTACGTGAGCAGTGCTCTTATTTTGTATATGTAAGTAAGTTTGATCATTTTGAATGCTCGTCGTATGAAAAAAGTTAGTTACCGAATTAATATCCTTATTAACCCCTCGACAAGTAAAGCCAAAATCACGTTGCTCAAAAGAAGCTTCCATTAATAATGCTCTATCAACAGCTGCCGCATCGACACATAGCCAATCTTTCATTACAGAAGCATAAATTTCTCTAAAATCAAATGTATACTTTAAATTTCCAATAACATCTAAATCATTTAAATCTGGATGTTTGCCTATAAAACCATTAGCTTCTATAGTTGGTCCAAAAAGCATTATTGGTGCTGCTTGACCATGATCTGTTCCTTTAGATCCATTCTCTTCTGCTCTTCGCCCAAATTCCGAAAATGTCATTGCCATAACATTCTCTTCTAATCCGGCTGTTGCTAAATCATCGAAAAACACTTTTACTGAATTAGAAAGACTTGCCAATAATTCTGGGTGTTTTTCATCTTGATTACCATGAGTATCAAAACCACCTAATGCCACCATATATACTTTTGTTCCTAAACCTCCTCTAATCATTCTGGCAACAATTTTTAATTGTTCACCCAAGCCTCTTTTTCCTTTTTCCAACACTTCATATTGTACCGAAGACTCTCCTGCTTTATCAAAAGCTTTACTTATTTTTTTTGCATAAGTAAAAGTATTGTTAGTTACACTACGTAAATATTTTAAGCGTTCACCATAAGTACAATTTGGTATATCATTTAGTCCATGTAATGATCCATTTTCCCCTATACTCCTTAATTGATTAGGATTAGCTACTGTAACTGCATAATTACTTACACCCCGACCATCAAAAATCAAATTACCAATACTCCCAATTTGAATCGCTGCTGGTATTTCGGGAGGATTTGCCAAAAAATCCGGATAAAGCTCTTCAAAATAACGTCCCATAAAACCTGAATCTTCAACATCTTCAAGATCGGCATTTGCCCAGATATTTGATGATTTAAAATGAGATAAATCTTGATTTTCATAACCAACACCATGAATCACCTTCATGGCACCTTCACCCCACATATATTCCAAATCTTTAAGCGCAGGTGGTATACCAAAATCATTATTTAATTTATAAAGTTGATTCTCAGGGATTCTTAAATTCGGCCTTAAATTTGCATACCTGTCATAATCATAAATAGGCACTATAGTATTTAAGCCATCGTTTCCTCCTTTTAATCTTATTAATACTAAAATATTTTCTGTGTCAGCTGCAGCTATCGCTGCAGATAACTCTGAAGGTTTTGATGCTGTTATATTGGTATTGGCTAACATCATGGTTCCTCCTCCTGCTAAACCTAATGCTTGTAAAAAAGACCTTCTATTCCAACGTTCGTGTTCTTGCCTGTGTATATCAGAGCCTGGGGTATCTGAACCTGACTTTGACGTCTGTTTTTTTGTATGATTTGTACACATAAGTAGGTTTATTTAAGTTGAAATTCTGGTACACGAAAAATATGTTGCAACAACAAAAGTACCTGCCATGGAACAGATTCAAAATCTAAGTTCCAAGTACCATCTGTATAATAATTTTCTGGCACATTACCCATAAAAATATCCGTAGCTACTGTGTAATCTGCCTCGGTATTTAAGCCTTTGGCTAAAAAAGTATCAATAATTGCTCTGGCTACCGTGTAAACATCACTACTATTTTCTGAAACAGCTTTAGCAAATTCTCTAAATTTTTCTCTTTCGCCAGTTTCTTCATTCCACATTTGCCATGTCAATTGATCATTGAATGACCACCTAGCTGTTAAGGTACTAGTATTAATCCAATCAAAATCACCTTGCCAACCAGCAACATCTACAGGTTGTAAAAAAGGTTGTCCTGCTGCACTAGTATTCCAATGAATTTGGTTTTTCCCTTCGTCATCCAATGAACGAGACATAACTTTTAAAAAATTAAGGCTAATATCGTAGGGACTTTTAATAATTACACCAATAGCTTCGCTATCAAAAAAATGTTCACTTTTAAATAATTTTCTTAATACAGGTTCTAATTCAAAATCTACTGCAAAATCAACAGCTAACTCATTCACAATAGTTTCATTTACAACTGGACTTATAAAAAATCGATATAATTTTGTAATAATAAAATTTGCTATTAAATCTGCTTTCTCTTCAAAAAGAATATCAATAACATCATTATAATTCCAATTACCCCTTCTGTTAAAAATTGTTTTTTCAGAAGTATTAAAGGTGTTTTCATTATATGAAATAAATTCACAATATCCTCCATCATTATAACCTGTTAAGGCTTTTGATGTTTCAACAATATCATCTTGAGTATAACCATTGTTTTCTCCTAATGTAAAAAGCTCATAAAGTTCTCGAGCATAATTTTCATTCGGTTTATTTTTTTTATTATCCTTTCCATTTAAAAAAACTAGCATAGCATTTGTTAAACCAATTTCTCTAACAAATGTTTTAAAGTTACCAATACAGTTTTTTTGTAGTACAGCGTAATATTCATAAATAAAATGTGCACAATTATAAGTACTTAATTGTGTTACAAAATGATTGTGCCAAAAAATGGTCAACAATGACTGTAAGCCTTTGTATATTTGATCATCAACTATTTGCCTTCGCCATTCACCAATATTAAGTTGATTTTCTTCTTCAAAATCTAAACCTTCATCATCATAGGCTTGCTTACCCTTAAAAGCCCAACTGGGCGCAGGAGTAGGATCTAGACCAACTGCTTCATCGACCAATTGATCTACGATTTGCGAAGGACTTTTTGTTAAAACTGCTGATATTAATTCGGGCGAAGCTCCGTAAGCTAATCGGCGGTATAAATGCTGTGCCCTTGTTTTGTTCCAAGGTTTTTCAGAATTGGGCACATAAGGTAATAATGAGCTGGTATTACATGTTGCCATAAATAATAAATTTGGGGTAGTTTTATTAAAATAACGCAACTTAATATAATAAATTATTCAATAAGACTTATTAAGTACCTCTATTTATTTTTTAGAATTCAAAGAATTAAAAATAATTAACTCCAAAAATAAAAATAGTGCTCGTAAATTACGATATCACTTTAGCTGCCAGTTCTAGAATTTTTTCAAACTGTTCAGTACGTGACAAAGTGGAATTATCAATAACAATGGCATCATCTGCCTTTATTAGTGGAGAATCTTTTCTGGTAGTATCTATACGATCGCGCTCAATAACATTTTTTAACACCTCATCAAAAGTAACTTTTTCTGCTTTTGATTTTAATTCATTATATCGGCGTTCTGCTCTAACTGATGCTGGGGCTGTCATAAAAAATTTAAGTTCGGCATTTGGAAACACAACCGTTCCTATATCTCTACCATCCATTACCAAGGCTTTTGCCTGCCCCATTTGCTGTTGTTGCTCTACTAATTTACTTCTAACTTCGGAAATGGCAGCAACTTTACTTACCCATTGAGACACCTCTAAGGTTCTAATCTGATTTTCTACATTCTGTTCATTAACATATACCTCAGCAATGCCTGTTTCTTTATTTTGTTTGAAACGAATACTAATTTCAGAAAGTGATTTTTTTAATTCATCAACAACCAATTCATTATTAACAATCATACCTTTCTGCATAGCATACCATGCCACAGCTCGATACATCGCTCCTGTATCTACATAAGTATAACCAAGTGCTTTAGCTAGCTGTTTTGCTACTGTGCTTTTTCCTGTTGACGAATGCCCGTCAATTGCTATAATAATTTTAGTATTCACCTAAATTTAAATTTAATCCAAATACGCTTGATGAACCTGCTAAATTGTAACGTGCATATCCATAGTTAAATGTTAACTTTCGTATTTTTATCGAAAACCCCGCAGAAATACCAGCAAATGATCGTTGATCTTGTATACTTAATTCTTCTGATCGTCTAAAATTATAGCCTACACGAATATTAAAACCTCCTCTAGGAAATAATTCTGCTCCTAAATTTACGTGCCTTAACACATTATTCACAAAACTAGGATCATCAACTTCTGATGTTCCACCAAGTAAATTATCAGAATTTCGGTTAGAATTAGAAAAGGCTATATTCCAAAATTGAAGGTTTTGCAATGTAACAAACCACCTAATAGGTACATGCTTTGGTATTTGTGATATTCCTGCATTTACTTCTAATGGAAGTTTTTCTCTTGTACCAGCATAAGTTGTTATTTGTGTCCCTACATTTCGAATTGCTAAACCAATGTTTAAATCCCATTCTTCTTTATAGTAAAGCACACCCAAATCAAAAGCGGCTCCTAACGAGGTATATTGTTCTAATTTTGAACTTATCAATTTAAAATTAGCACCTACATAAAAATCTGTTTTTGGTATTTGCTGTGCATAGCCAAAAGATAAAGCAGTTTCGGCAGCAGAAAATTCTCCTGTTTCATTACCCGATAGATCAAAACCTTCAAAGGTTCCATAATTGGCATAAATTACCCCAAAATGAATCATTTTTTCAGTTCTTCCTAATTTAAATGCTGCAGCTGCAGATCCGTAATTAATATCTGCTAAATAGTTCACATAATTTACAGAATAGTTTTTATTCATTGTTCTGTTAATGGTTGCTGGATTAAAAAGACCAGAAGTTGGATCATTTTTAAAATCGGTAACCACCTTCCCGCCAAGGGCAACTTGCCTAGCAGATGATTCTAAATTTAAGAACTGATAAGTAGCCCTACCACCTATTTGTGCTTGTGCAGAAAAACATAATGTGATTAAAAAAAATACTATTAGGCTCCTTTTCATTAACAATATTGTGAATACTTGTAACGTGATTTTTTTTTGAATATTTTAACTATTGAATGGACAAAAAACGTTAATATTTAATGTAATTGCAAATTTCCAGACCATAACCCATCATTCCAACACGTTTTTTTTGAATGCTATTGGATATTAAACTTACTTTTGAAATATCCAAATCATGTAAAATTTGCGCTCCAATACCAAAATCTTTAGCATCCATAGTTAATTTTGGTGGTCGTGCAATTTCATTCCCTTTTTGTGTTTCTCTTAGTTTTTTTAATCTGTTCAACACATTTAAGGACTGTGTTTCTTGATTTATAAATACAATTGCTCCATAGCCTTTTTCGTTGATTATAGAAAACATTTTTTCTAAACGCTTATCAGCATTATTCGTTAATGTTCCTAAAATATCATTATTAAACAAGGTTGAATTTATACGTGTAGGTACTTTATCACCTGTATTCCATGCTCCTTTTGTAAGCGCTATATGAATTTGATTATTAGTGGTTTGCTTGTATGCGCGTAAACGATAAACTCCAAAACGTGTATTGATATCAAAATCCTCTTCCTTAACAATTAATGAATCATGCTGCATTCTGTAAGACACCAAAGATTCTATTGACACTATTTTTAAATCAAATTTTTGGGCAATATCCAATAATTGAGGCATACGAGCCATAGAGCCATCGGCATTCATAATCTCAACAATTACTCCCGCTGGCTGATAACCTGCCAATCTAGCAAAATCAATAGCGGCCTCTGTATGGCCTGTTCTTCTAAGCACACCACCTTCTTTGGCACGTAAAGGAAAAATATGACCTGGTCTCGATAACTCATGAGGTTTGGTTTCTTTTTCAACCAAAGCCTTAATTGTTTTTGATCTGTCACTTGCCGAAATTCCTGTGGTAACACCGTTTCCATGTAAATCTACCGAAACTGTAAAAGCTGTTTGCATAGGATCAGTGTTATCACCTACCATCATACTTAATTTGAGCTCATCGCAACGTTGTTCGGTTAAAGGAGTACAAATCAATCCTTTTCCGTGTGTGGCCATAAAATTAATCATTTCAGGCGTTACCGTTTCGGCAGCTGCAACAAAATCCCCTTCATTTTCACGATTTTCATCGTCAACAACAATAATTACCTTTCCTGCTCTAATATCTGTTATAGCCGATTCAATTGTATCCAGCTTAAAATCGGAGTGTTGTGTTGAAACCAAATTATTAGGGTGTTGAAATTCTATGTAAAGATATTACTTTGATTTATATTAAACTCAAGCTAGAAATAGTTTATCTAGTTAAGCTTTCTTTTTTTTAAAAAGGTTTTCAAAAAAACCGCTTAAAAACTTAATCCATTTAAATTTACTCCAGTTTATAGTTACCAAATTTTTCTCTGTTGTTGCCCTGTAGGTAAGCAATATTCCTAATGGTAATATAACTATTGTTGATAGCCAACTTGACAAAAAGGGACTAATTGCTCCGTTTTCGGCACTATTTTTTGCAAAAATTCCTATAAAATGATAAGCTAAAAATATTCCTATTGCATACAACAACGGCAATCCAAGTCCACCTTTTCTAATGATCGCTCCTAAAGGTGCTCCAATAAAAAACAATACAATACAAGCAAAAGCCAGGGCATATTTTTCATGCAAGGCTATTTCAAACTTATTTAAATTCACCTTTGTTCGCTGCACATCGGTGGCCTCTTGTTTTATTCTATTTAAGTTACTTTCAACTAATCTATTTGCCTCATTAAGGGTCATTCGTTGTTTTTCATATTGTAAAATATGCTCTATTGAAGCTGGGTATTCATTTACTTCACAAGGAAACTTCATCCCATCAGCAATGGTTTTTATTTTTAGTCTTTTTACTGTTCTGTTTGCAAAATCCTCTCTATCACTATTTAATTTTAATGAAAAAGAATCGATATCTTTTTTTAGTAAATTAACATTAAGCATTTTTCGGTTTTTGATATATTCATTTTTAGACATATCTACGTCATTAAATGAACTCAAATCCAAATTAATCGCATATTCCTTAAATTCACTTTTTACGAAAGGATGCTTCTTTCTGTCTTTAATTTTTTTGGGTACAACCTCATCATAATAATAGCCATCCTTTAAAATTAATGACAACACATCTGAATCAGCACCACTCACTAACTCACCAGATTTAGATTTGATAACGGTATAATTCCCTTTAATATTCGTTTTTTGTTTATGAATAATTACATCATCCAAATACTGATCATTATCACCATACTTACGAGCTACTTTTATATTAATATCACCCACCTCATTAAACTGATTTGCGGTAATTGCTACGGCGGGTTTTAACCTTACTATATTTCTGCGTAAACCTATAAACTTACGTTGCGAAGCTGGAATAATATCATTAGCAAAAAAGAAAGTACCAAAACTTAAAAACACCATAAAAACGATTAAGTATCTTATGGCGCGTTGTAATGAAATACCTGTAGATTTCATTGCTGCAAATTCATAATGTTCTGAAAACTCTCCAAAAACCATGATCGAAGCTATCAAAATAGATAGAGGTAATGTTAATGGAATAAGTGTTGGTGATGCGTATACAATAAACTTAACAATAACAGAAAATTCCAAATCTTTTCCGGCCAACTCAGCTATATATAGCCAAATCATTTGTAAAATCATGATAAACATCACAATTAAAAAAACAACCAAAAAAGTTTGTAAAAACCTATTAAAAATGTACCTATCTAATATTTTCAAAATTCCTCTAATCTAAACGATTAATATAATAGTCGCTATATTTAGCTTCATCAAAGATAAACAAGGTATTTGAAAGCGGTTGATTTGTTTTAAATTGATTTACGGTTACATAAATTTCTGTACCATTAGTTTGCTTTAATATTTGTTTGTATATATGTTTTGTTTCGCTATCAATTCCTAAAAGAATTGAAGAAATTTCTCCTGTGTTGTTTTCTGGAATCAATTTTACATATTGAATTTTTCTTCCATTTACATTTTGAACAATATCCATAGTTGCCGTGTAGCCTTTTTTATAAAAAGTAAGCATTTTTGATGGTGTTAAGCCTTCATCTGCTGTTGGAGTGGAGATTGAAATCTCTTCATCTTCAGGAACTATTACATGTAGTTTTTTTCCATCGTAAAGCTGTGTTGTTCCCATTAAATTTAGCACATATTTTTCACCTTCAAGTGTAACATCGCCTCTTGTTTCTTGCTCTAAGCTTGCCGAAGTATTGCTAATTGTATATTTAAAATCAATAACAATATTATCGTATGATTTCACTTTAGCCGATACTTCATCCAGCAAGGCTTTAGCTGATTGCGCTTGCAGTGAAATAGCCGATAATAACAATGTACTTATTAAAAGAAATCTTTTCATGTTTATTTTTTTTGAATGACAAAAATACTATGCTCTATCTAATTTTACCAATTAATTGTAGTGCGATTATTCCAATCAATTACCATCGGCTAAAAATTGTTCTAAGGCAACCAAATCTGTAATTAACACCTGCCTTGCTTTACTCCCTTCAAAAGGTCCAACAATACCCGCAGCTTCTAACTGATCAATAATTCGACCAGCCCTATTGTAACCTAACTTTAGCTTGCGCTGAAGTAAAGACGCTGAACCTTGCTGTGCTGTTACAATAACTTCAGCCGCATCTCTAAAAAGTGCATCGCGATCTTTTACATCAATATCAAGATTTGTGCCACTCTCTTCGCCAACATACTCCGGAAGCATATGCGCCTCTGGATAAGCTTTTTGAGCACCAATATAATTAGTAATTCTTTCTACCTCGGGAGTATCTACAAAAGCACATTGTACTCTTATTACATTATTCCCATTATTATAAAGCATATCCCCACGACCAATTAATTGATCTGCTCCACCTGTATCCAAAATGGTACGCGAATCAATTTTTGACATTACTCTAAACGCTAAACGTGCCGGAAAATTGGCTTTTATCATACCTGTAATCACATTTACTGATGGACGTTGAGTAGCTATAATTAAATGAATTCCGATGGCACGTGCTAATTGTGCTAAACGCGCTATAGGTGTTTCAACCTCCTTACCTGCTGTCATAATTAAATCAGCAAATTCATCAATAACCAACACAATATAAGGTAAAAATCGATGCCCATTTTCAGGATTAAGTTTCCTTGACTTAAACTTTACATTGTATTCTTTTAAATTTCGGACGTAGGCATTTTTTAATAATTCATACCGTGCATCCATTTCAATACACAGCGAATTTAAGGTATTAATCACCTTTGTATTGTCAGTAATAATTGCTTCCTCAGAATCGGGCAATTTAGCTAAAAAATGACGTTCAATTTTATTGAATAATGTCAATTCTACTTTTTTTGGATCAACCAAAACAAATTTCACCTCTGCCGGATGTTTTTTATATAGCAATGAAGTCAAAATAGCATTTAATCCGACCGATTTCCCCTGACCCGTTGCTCCTGCCATTAGCAAGTGAGGCATTTTTGCCAAATCAACTACAAAAGTTTCATTAGAAATGGTTTTTCCAAATGAAATAGGCAATTCCATTTCGGCATTTTGAAATTTTGCCGAGGCAATTGCCGAACGCATAGAAACAATGGTCGATTTTTTATTCGGAACCTCGATACCAATTGTTCCCTTACCTGGTATTGGTGCTATAATTCGAATACCTAAAGCTGCTAATGATAAAGCAATATCATCTTCTAGATTTTTAATTTTAGAAATACGTACTCCAGCCTCTGGCACAATTTCATAAAGAGTAACAGTAGGCCCTATAGTTGCTTTAATGTGTGCTATTTCAATTTTATAATTCTTAAGAGTTTCAACGATTTTATTCTTATTATCTTCTAACTCCCCTTGATCAATAGTAATATTATTTTGTCCTGCCGAATAGTCTTTTAACAATTCAATTGTTGGAAACTTATAATTTCCTAATTCTAATTTTGGATCAAACTCTCCAAAATCTTCAACTAATTGTTTACTCAAATTTTCAATTTCCTCTTCTTCTTCTATCGCTGTAGCCACTTCTATACCCAAAGGCTCTTCCTCTTTAGCAACTTCGATTGAAAAAGAATCTGTTTCAGCTTTATTATTATCTGCTTTTGCTACAAAATCATCTAAACTTGTTACAGGCTCACTTACTTCTACTTTTAAAGTTGCTTCATTTGCATTTTCTACTTTATCAGTTTTACTTACCGGTGCTACTTTTAAATCAATTTTTGAAGTTGCCTTTTCATCTATATTATCATTAACACCATCTTCCTTACCTACATTATAGTTATTAGATTGATTTACAGATTCTAAATCATCCTTTAAGTCTTGTTTTATGCTATTCTTTGTTTTAGAAAATAATTCGGAGATAGTTGCAGGTGTAAAATTCAATCTAAAAATAAGATATAATAAACTAAAAAAAGCAACAATAAGAATTGCCCCAATTTTACCTACATAATCTTGCAAATAATCGTTTATTTCAAATCCTACTACTCCAGATAGTAAGCCATAAAAATTATTAAAAAAACCTAAAAAAACACTCCCTAAAAGCACTAAATACAGTCCCCAAAACCAACGTTGCCTTAGTTGTTTTTTCCCTATCCCGAAAAAATAAGTTACTCCTGTAAGGATTAAAAGTGCCGATAATATAAATGACATTATTCCGAAACCTTCATAAACTAATAGGTTACCAATATATGCACCAAACTTTTGTAGCAAATTTTTTGCAGGTACATTTCGTTGTAAATCATTAACTACACTTTGATCTACTTGCCATGTAAAAAAATAGGAAATAAGAGAAATTAAGACTGCAATTCCTAATAAAATAAAACCACCACCCAACAAAAGACGTTGTTTTTCAGAAAGTTGCTTTTTAATAACTATTTTTTTAGTTATTGCCTTTTTCTCTTTTTTAGGTGTCGATTTTGAAGAAGATTTCTTTAAAGCCATTGGATAAATATATGTCCAAATATAAACGAAAAACTTTGTGTTAGACATATACCTAACACAAAGTTTGATTGCTTTTTGTAAAGTTTTATGCTAAGGAAATAAATATCAGCCTTATTTATTTTTTTATTAGCAACAAAAAAACTTACTCTAATACTTTTTTAAATTGTATAATTTAATCTATTGTAATATTGGGCATACTACCAATAGGAGTTACAGCTTCTTCCCAGGTAGTTCCTACTGGTCTTAAATAAAAGTCTATTTGATATTTTCTACTCTTTTTTAATTTAGTCGTTAAATTAATTGGCACCTTTATTACCCCTGATCCTTTTTTTACCGAAACCACACCATTAGCAATCCATTTATCATTACGCTTAAGTGCTACAACTATTTCTCTACCTCTTTTTGCCACATATTTAATTTCAAATTCTAATTGACTATTAATATCTAAGGTTTTACTGCCTACAAATTCAACTTTTTCTTTATTCTTTTGAGTTTTATTTGCTTTATAACTCCATGAACTTAATAAAAACAGACTTAATACTAACGCGCTTATTTTAATTAATAGTGGTGATTTCATAATTTAATTTTTAGTATTTATTTTGATTAGTTATTTAAATGTTGTTATTGTAAACTAATGCATTATTACCTAACACAAATGTACAAGCACAAAGTCTGCCAATATTATAGCAACTCAAAAAAATCAATCAAAATATCGATTAAATACACAAAAATACGATAAAGTGAGTTAAAATACTACAAAATGAAGTAAGAAAAAGAAATGTTTTACTTTTTCACAAAACGAAAAACATCAGTATCAACTCCATATAATTTTAAAAAATAAACGCCTTTTGATAAATTATTCACATTAATTGTTGTATTATTTTTCAAATACCCCTCAAATAACAATCTTCCTGAAACATCAAATATTTCGTATTTATTTGTTAAACTATTTATAGGTATACCTAGTTCTAAAAATTCACCTATTGGATTTTCCAACAATTTAATTTTAGCTTTATCTTTATCTTCATTATTATTTTTATCTATTGATAAATTATTACAATTTTCGCAAGCCTTAAAAAAATCGGGAATACCATAGCCTATATCTATATTAGGACTTGTTGATAAACTTGCCGACATTTTAACAATATCAATAATTTCAATTGGAGATTTTTCTGGTAAACTTTGCCACAAACTAGCTATTGCACCTGCTAAAATAGGACTACTAAAAGAAGTACCACTACTTGCAACTATAACACCCGAATCTGACAAAACAGCTACATTTTGCCCCATTGCAACTACATCTGGTTTTATACGACCATCGGCAGCTGGACCAAATGAACTAAAACCAGCTCTTGTACCATTACTTGTTACTGCCCCAACACTAAGAACTTCAGAAGCATCGGCAGGAGCTGTTATAATTTTCCATGGTGAGTTCCCAGAATTCCCTGCGGAATTTACCAATAACATTCCCTTTTCAAATGCCAAAGAAGCACCTCTAGATATAAACGTTGTATCCCCGTTCATATCGTCATTAGCGTAATTATACTTAGGATCATCAAACAAACTATATCCTAATGAGGTATTAATAATATCAACACCTAAACTATCCGCTTTTTCTGCAGCCGCAATCCAATAAGCCTCTTCTTTAGGTGTTTCACTTTCTGCAACCTCAGATCTAAATAAATAATATGAAGCATCTGGAGCAGACCCCACAAATTCATCCTCAACAAAACCAACCATAGTACTCAAAACATTTGTCCCATGAGCGTTTCCTTTATACCCATAAATATCATTGGTTTTTCGTTCAAAATCATAGCCTCCTAATAACAAGCCTTTTTGTCTGGCACTATCAAAACCAGCAATAATATCTACATTTTTAAAACCCGCATCAATAACAGCTATAGTTATCCCCTTACCAGTATATCCTTCATTATGCAAAGGCGACAAATTAATTATATTTGTTTGTGTTAATGTATTACCATACTCAAATGTTTCAACTGCTTTAAATTTATTGATCTTTACTATTTTTTCTTTACGATTGTTGCTTTTTTTTGCCGCCGAACCATTCAAACTTCTATTCATATAAAACACCTTATTTATAAAAGGCATTTCTTTTAAAATCTCAATAGCGCTTTGTGTTCCCTCAACAAAAACAGCATTAAACCATTTTGAAGAAGCCAACAACTTAATTCCTGATTTATCTTTAATACTATTTATATAATCAATTTCTAAGGGCAAATCACGCTCATCTATATCAACACTATACTTTTGTTTCCGCAAAAGAGCTTTTTCAGATAAAAAATTAATAGGTGATTTTAAACGGGTTTCTGCATTAGGCTTTGGAGTAAAAAACACCCAAGCCTGTTCACTTTGTCCTGCAACAGGCAAACAAAAAACGACAGAAAAAAAAACGATTAGTTTAAACAATTTGATAAAAATTAAATTTATCTAAATTTACGAAATATAGTTTATATTGTTTTTTCATACGAAAAACTATTGATTTTAAATTGATGTCTACTTATATCAAAATTATTGTTCGGCATAACAAATACAACTATAAAAAAATCAGCAATCTATTTTGCTAGTTCAAAATAAAACAATTAATTTTGCAGCCTGTTTATCCAACCTCTGGCGATATCCGTGAATGTTGTTTAAATAAAATCAATTTTAATCCTAATTATGGAAAGCTTAATTAAATTTGTACAAGAAGAGTTTGTTACAAAAAACGAATTACCCACTTTTTCTGCTGGTGATACAATTACTGTATATTACGAAATTAAAGAAGGTGAAAAATCACGTACTCAGTTTTTTAGAGGTGTAGTAATTCAAAGAAGAGGTTCTGGTACTTCTGAAACTTTTACAATTCGTAAAATGTCTGGTACAGTTGGTGTGGAGCGTATATTCCCAATAAATTTACCTGCAATTCAAAAAATTGAAGTAAATAAAAGAGGTAAAGTACGTAGAGCTCGTATTTTCTACTTCAGAGAACTTACTGGTAAAAAAGCACGTATTAAAGAAAGAAGAGGATAGTCTATCTTTATATCTTAAAAAATACAAAAAGAGGCTACCAAATGGTAGCCTCTTTTATTTTAAACAACTTTTATAAGTTGAAATTAAAAAAGTAACAAATAACAAACCTAATTACTGCTAAATCTGTAATACAAACAAAAAAAAACGACTCTATTTTCAATAGTCCGCAAAACCAGTAATAACTCAAATAAAACGCACTTATTTTCATATATTCGCGTGCGCTTATTTTTAATAGTTTCTATTTTAAATAAAACGTTTGAATCAAAGTACGTTTATTAAAAAATAAAAAATTCATGGCTAATAAATCAACCATTATCTATACTAAAACAGACGAAGCTCCTGCTTTGGCAACCTATTCTTTTTTACCTATAATTAAAAGTTTTAGTAATACCGCAAACATCGATATCGAAATTAAAGATATTTCACTTGCAGGGAGAATTATTGCCAATTTCCCAGATAACCTTAATGACAATCAAAAAAGATCAGATGCATTAGCTGAATTAGGTACTTTAGCAAAGTCTCCTGATGCCAATATTATTAAATTACCTAATATTAGTGCTTCTATACCACAATTAACAGCTGCTATAGCTGAGTTACAAGCTGCAGGCTATAATATACCTAGCTATCCTGCCGAGCCTAAAAATGACGCAGAAAAAGAAATTAAAGCCCGCTATGCTAAAGTATTAGGTAGTGCCGTAAACCCTGTTTTACGTGAAGGAAACTCTGACCGAAGAGCTCCTAAACCTGTAAAACAATACGCAAAAAATAACCCACATAGTATGGGTGATTGGGCAAGTAATTCAAAATCACATGTTGCCACTATGAATGGAGGTGATTTTAGAGCAAATGAAAAATCCGTAACATTAGCCAATGCAACTACTGTTAGTATCGTGCATACTGATAGCATAGGGAACAAATTAACCTTAAAAGAAAATCTAAACTTACTTGATGGCGAAATTATTGACGCTACTGTAATGAGTAAAAAAGCATTATTGAAATTTGTTGAAGAACAAATAGCGGATGCTAAAGACAAAGGCATTCTTTTCTCTTTACACATGAAAGCTACTATGATGAAGGTTTCAGACCCTATCATTTTTGGTCATGTTGTAAAAGTATTTTTCAAAGATGTATATGCTAAACATTCGGCTATATTGGAAAAAATTGGTGTCGAAGAAAATAATGGTTTTGGTGACTTAGTTTCAAAAATTGAAAAATTACCTGCAAACGAAAAATCAGCTATTGAAGCAGACATCAAAACTGCTTTAGAAAATGGCCCTGATTTAGCTATGGTAAATTCTGATAAAGGAATTACTAATTTACATGTACCAAGTGACATAATTATTGATGCATCAATGCCTGCTATGATTCGTACATCGGGACAAATGTGGAATGCAGAAGGCAAATTACAAGACACTAAAGCCGTAATCCCAGATAGTAGCTATGCTGGTATTTACCAAGCTACTATTGATTTTTGTAAAGAAAACGGCGCTTTTGATCCGCGAACTATGGGAACTGTTCCTAATGTTGGCTTAATGGCTCAAAAAGCTGAAGAATACGGATCGCATGACAAAACATTTGAAATAGCTACAGATGGTTCTGTTGCCGTTATTGACACTAAAGGAAATACACTTATTGAACATAGCGTTGAAAAAGGTGATATTTGGAGAATGTGTCAAACTAAAGATTTACCAGTACAAGACTGGGTTAAATTAGCTGTTAACAGAGCAAGAGCTACAAACGTCCCTACAATTTTTTGGTTAGATAAAAATAGAGCTCATGATGCTGAGCTAATTAAAAAAGTAAATACCTATTTACCTAACCACGATACAAATGGATTAGATATTAGAATTTTATCACCTGTTGAGGCTACTAAAGTTTCATTAACACGTATGAAAAATAGCGAAGACACTATTTCCGTTACCGGAAACGTACTTCGTGACTACAATACCGATTTATTCCCTATTCTTGAATTAGGAACAAGTGCTAAAATGCTATCTATTGTTCCTTTAATGAATGGTGGTGGTTTATTTGAAACTGGTGCTGGCGGATCTGCTCCTAAGCACGTACAACAATTTGTTGAAGAAGGTCATTTACGTTGGGATTCTTTAGGTGAATTTTTAGCTTTAGCCGTTTCTTTAGAACATGAGTACCATGCAAACAATAACGAAGAAGCTTTAACCTTAGCAGAAACTTTAGATGCTGCTACAGAAAAATTCTTAACCAATAAAAAGTCTCCTTCACGTAAAGTAAACGAACTAGATAACCGTGGTAGTCATTTTTATTTAACTATGTATTGGGCTCAAGCATTAGCTAATCAAACAAAAAATGAAGGGCTAAAAAATATTTTTACACCTGTTGCTGAAAAATTAAGTGCTAATGAAGCTAGCATTATCACCGAATTAAATGACGCTCAAGGGACTGCTATTGAATTAAATGGGTACTACTTACCTGACACAGAAAAAGTTGCCAATGCAATGAGACCAAGTGCTACTTTAAACACTATACTTTCTAGTATTTAAAAAAAACTTTACAAAAATCAAAATAAGAAAAAAGCTCAGTCTATTTTAGACTGGGCTTTAATTTTTTATATTTTAAAAGTAATTTTTATAACAATTTTATAATTGTCTTATTCGTAACTTTACGCTAATTTATACAACGGCTTTCAAAAATCATTAACTAGATTTTATAAAGTACTATTAATTTAATTTGTATGGCCTTAAAAAGTATAGCGTTAAGCATTTTTTTATTTATTATTTCATTCGCTCTTTTTGCGCAAAAAATCACACTTAGTGGCACTATATCTGATACAGAAAGCAATGAAGCACTCATAGGTGTTAACATATATATTGACGATTTAGATAAAGGCACTGTTACCAATGAATATGGTTTTTATTCCATCACTTTACCTAAAGGAGTTCATACAATCAACTATAATTATATTGGATATGAACCAAATACCATTCAATTAAATTTAAGTGCTGATAAAAATGTAAATGTAACATTAACCAAAAGCACACAAACCCTAAAAGAGGTTATTATAGAAAGTGCCCCTAAACAGTTTAAAATTAAAGCTCCTGAAATGAGTATAAATAAACTTTCAATAAATACTATCAAAGATTTACCCGCTGTACTGGGCGAAGTCGACGTGATAAAATCTCTTATTCAATTACCAGGTGTAACCACCGCAGGCGAAAGTGCCGCAGGCTTTAATGTTCGTGGCGGATCTGTTGACCAAAATTTAATTTTACTCGATGAGGCTACCCTTTTTAGCTCTTCGCACTTATTTGGCTTGTTCTCTATTTTTAACCCAGATGCTATTAAAGACTTAAAATTATACAAAGGAGGCATCCCTAGCCGCTTTGGCGGTCGCATATCATCTGTTTTAGATATTTATCAAAAAGATGGAAATAACAAAAAGTTTCATGCAAAAGGAGGTATTGGACTTGTTTCAAGCAGGTTATTGCTCGAAGGACCTATTGTTAAAGAAAAAACATCATTTTTATTAGGAGGAAGAAGTTCATATGTTCATTTATTCTTGCCTTTATTTGATATTGAAAATAGAGCTCTTTTTTATGATCTTAATTTTAAATTAAAACATATTATAAACGACAAAAACAAACTATACTTATCTACTTATTTAGGTAACGATATTTTTGAGTTAGATGGTCAGTTTTTTAATCAATACGGAAACAGCTTTATTAACTTACGCTGGAACCATACTTTTAATAATAACCTCTTTTCTAATGCTTCGATCATTTTCACCAAATATGATTATCAATTAGATTTAGACTTTATTGGTTTTACTTGGAATTCGGGTATTTCAAATTTAAACTTTAAGTATGATCTGGTAAATTATTTAAACAATGATGTTACACTTCGCTATGGTACAAATCAACTTTATTATGATTTTAACCCCGGGAAAATTGCACCAAACAGACCAGATTCTGCTATAAGAGAAGATCAGTTAACAAAAAAATTCGCTGTAGAATCTGGATACTATTTAGAATCTGAAATAAACTTAAGCAGCAAACTTACCATGAATGCTGGTATTCGTTTGAGCTCTTTTTTTCGATTAGGTCAAAGTCAAATTTTCCAATACGAAAATGACCAACCCGTTTTTTTTAATGAAGATTTAGGCATTTATGAGGAAGCTCAAGAAATTGGATCTATTTCCGTTTCAAGAAAAAAGATAACCGATTCTTTTACAAATTTTGAACCTCGACTAAGTTTTTCATATGCTTTAAACAAAAACACTTCATTTAAAACCAGCTATCAACGTACCACTCAATACATCCATTTAATTTCAAACACAACCGCTCCAACCCCATTAGATATATGGGAGCCTAGCGGAGAGTTTGTAAAACCTCAATTGAGTAATCAATATGCCCTAGGATATTTTAAAAATTTATATGATAACACCTATAGTTTTTCTGTAGAAACTTACTACAAAGACATCAAAAATCGAGTTAATTTTATTGATGGTGCCAATATTATTGCTAATAAAGCAATTGAAAGGGTATTATTAAATGGTATTGGCCGCTCCTACGGTCTCGAAGTGCTATTACAAAAAAACGAAGGTCGTTTTAAAGGTTGGCTAGCTTATACACTTTCTAGAACCGAACAACGAATTAAAGGGCGTACACCTACAGAACCCGGTATTAATGACGGAAAATGGTTTGTAAATAATTTTGACAAAACGCATGACTTATCACTAACTTCATCATATAATTTGAGTAAAAAGTTTAAACTTAATGCTTCGTTTAATTTTCAAACTGGTTTACCTACCACCTTTCCTAGTAATCAATTTGAACCTTTTGATGGTGTTATTGTACCTGATTTTGAGGAACGAAATTCAAACAGACTACCAAGTTTTCATCGCTTAGACCTATCAATAAATTACACTCCAAAGCCAGAATCAACCAAAAATTGGAAAAGCGAATGGGTACTAAGCGTGTATAATGTTTATGATAGAAAAAATGCCACCAGCATTAGTTTTGGTTTTAACAATGAAACTTTACAAAACGAAGCCACACGACTTGCTATTTTTGGCATTGTACCATCGATTACTTATAATTTTAAATTTTAAGTTATGAAAAAGATATTTTTCCTTTTATTACTCTCAATCCTTTACTGTAGCTGTGAAGAAGTTATTGATATTGATCTACCCTCATCCCCTTCTCGCTTAGTTATTAATGCTGCATTGGAACGCCTATTTGATAATGATGGCTCTTTTACAGATCAGGCTACTGTTAGACTATCTATGAGTATTCCCTTTTTTTCAACAGAACCTAATTATGTAGAAGATGCAACAGTAACAATCACTGATCTTTCGACCAATCAACTATTTACTTTACAAAACACCTCATTCGGAAGAGGCACTTACGAAAATAGGGTTGAAGACAATTTAACTATTGATCCAAATACAGAATACAAATTAACCGTTATACATAATAATATCACTTATGAAAGTGTTGAAAAATTAAATGTATCCACTCCAATAGACGATGTAAGACAAGTTAAAAGAAACAACAGTTTTGATGAAGATGAATTTGCAGTAGAAATCAAATATACAGATGTACCAAATATGGATAATTTTTATGTTTTTGATTTTGGTTGGGGCAATTTACAATCTATAAATCATGAAGATTTTTTTGAAGATGGAAAACAAACGCCTACAACTCAATTTTTTGATCAAGTTAAAAATAACATATTTAGAATTCGTTTTTTAGGCTCAGACGAACGTTTTAACAACTACATAGATGCTATAGTAGAATTGTCTGGAGAATCTAGTAATGGACCATTTTCAACAGTGCCTTTTAAGGCCCGAGGTAACATCATTAACACCAATAACCCTAAAGATTCTCCTTTTGGATACTTCCATGTAAATGAGGTTTATACTCGTGAAATTTCTATAGTACCCGATTCGGAATTGTAATTTAATATTCAGAAAAATGCCTTCCCGTAAAGGGGTATAAAATAAGTAATGTATACAAATATCAACAGGTGTTATACCTTTACATATGGACTTTAAAAAAATAACAGAGCAAGAATCTCATTACAACAACTTAGAGCTTATGACAGCTCATGAGTTAGTAGAACACATTAATAAGGAGGATAAAACTGTCGCTTTTGCTGTCGAAAAAGCACTTCCTCAAATCACAACAGCAATTGAAGCTGCTACAAAACTATTAAAAAATGGAGGACGAATTTTTTACATAGGCGCTGGAACTAGTGGAAGACTTGGTGTAGTTGATGCTAGTGAATGCCCCCCAACGTTTGGGGTTTCTCATGAGCTTGTTCAAGGTTTAATTGCTGGTGGCGATACTGCCATACGCAAAGCCGTTGAAAATGCTGAAGATAGTATTACTCAAGGCTGGATTGATCTTCAACAAAAAAAAGTAAACACAAATGATATTGTTATAGGTATAGCTGCATCGGGCACAACACCTTATGTAATACATGCTTTAAAAAATTGTAATCAACGCCAAATAACAACTTCGTGTATTACCTGCAACCCTCAAAGTCCCCTTGCAATTGAAGCTACATTACCCATTGAAATTGAAGTTGGCCCCGAATTTGTAACAGGCAGCTCCAGAATGAAAGCAGGTACCGCTCAAAAAATGACACTTAATATGATATCTACAGCCACTATGATATTATTAGGTAAAATAAAAGATAACAGAATGGTTGATATGCAATTAAGCAATGACAAACTTGTTGAAAGAGCCATTTTAATGCTTATAGAAACTGCAAATATTGAACGCCAACAAGCTGAACAACTCATTAAAAAATATGGTAATGTTCGCCAAGCATTAAATGCATTACAATAAAACAATGGAAGATCAAAAAAAAACAAATAAAGAACTGCTAGCTAAAGGTGTAAAAACTTTAGCCATGGCTTTAGGTGCAATTGGTCTTGGTCCTATTGTTGTTTACAATGCTTTTATGAATAAAGAACATCCTTTATTTTTAGCCGTACTTATACCCGGAATTTTAATTATGTTACTCGCTATATTTCTTATTTTAAAAGGACTTAACTTAATATTAAAAAGTTTTTTTGACTAAATGCCTTTACGATGCTGCATAGGCGTTGTAGGATTATACCCAAAACCAGTAATGTTATGCGTCACTTTTAATTGATGCAACACATAGCCAATTGTAGCAAAATGATGTACTGCATGACTGTTTGCATGAGCCATAATACTATCCAATGTATAATTAACTGTTATATTACCTTGTCCTAGATTATCTGTCACATGTATCAGATAATCGGTATTTACGTCCAAAAAACTTACAAGAGTTTCTTGAATTCTTGCAATATGCTTTTTGGCTATTTCCTTACTTGTTGCTACTTCTTCTTCTCTTTTTCGTGCTGTTAAATCAATTTGATTGTTATCTAGACCATCAATTATACAGTTAAAAAAGTCTAAAGTATGACGTAAATGCGAACCCACACTAGAGTAATAAGGACCTACACTACTGTCTATATACTGTTGACTTGTAATAACATCTAATAATAAACTGGCTTGGTTTAAATTCTGATTGATTGCTGATACTATGGCTGATCTCATATTTTAAAGATACTTATTATAAAACTAACTACTAAATGATTGTAGTAAAAAGCGCTACTTGAAAATTTAACATAAAAAAACATGGATTAAATGCTATTTTATTCGATTAAGTGTAAAATTATTGTATATTTGTACTACACAAATAAAATAAAATCAACCTTTTAGCATGAAAAATTTCCCAATTCTAGCCATTAGTCTCATGTTTGTAGTAAATACTTACAGTCAATCTGATTGTCAAGATGCTTTTAGTGCTGCCAATTATAGTGTAGCTCACACAAACAATGCTTACGAAGCCAATAATACTGATCATGTTCAAGAATGGACTGAAAAAGCGATTGAAACCCTTAATGAAGTAGAACAAACTACCGCTAATTGTGGGTGTAGTGATGCTTCTAATTATGCCTATGAAGGTATTGTTGCAGCAGAAAAATCACTCGAAGAAGCTACCTGGGAACGCAGTCGTTTTTATGCTAAAAGAGCTAGAGAAAAAGCTAAATTAATGATTAATGCATTATCGGACTGTACAAGTACTGATGTTTCTAAATACAGAAACAGAAATAACAATACAAATTATGAATACGCTGTTGCAGATAATAGTTATGACAATGATGATTACGATAATATTTCAGCTGAGCGTGATGAATTACTAGCTGAACAAGAAGAATTAATGAAACGCCAAAAAGAACTAAAACTTAAGCTTGAGAAAAAAAAGCAAGAAGAATTAGCTATAAAGCAAAAAAAACATTTAGAATTACAAAAACAATTATCAGTAAAATCTAATGCTGAAGCTGCATTAGCACAAATAGAAGCTGCCTATACCAAACTTGCCAAAACTTTGGGTTGCAAAAATGCTTATTTAGCGGCTAAACAGAATTATACAATAATGCAACAACAATTAAAAACCGAAAAATTAAATGATACCAAATTCAGATACACCGAAAAATTAAGCGAATTATCTGAAAAGGCTATGTTACACTTTTCTAACTGTGCCGAAGGCTTTTAATCACCTATTCAAAAAACTAGTGTTATTGCTCAACCCCCATTGAACTTAACCATAAAGCGTGTATTCTGTTTGTATAGCTCAATTGAAGTGTCATTTCGCCCCAAAGTGAAATAACGAATACATAACAAATTCACGCTTTTTTATTGTATTTAAACTTAACCTATATCACGAATTGAAATATCATACACTATACGTATTTTTGTAAAAAAAATACGATGATATCTGTTAATGAAGCCTTATCTAAAATTGAAATTCACAAACAAACTGCTGTTCCAGTTAAACGGCATATCACTCAATGTTTAGGCTACGTAATCGCTGAAGATATTTTCTCTTTAATTGATATGCCACCGTTTAGGCAATCAGCCATGGATGGTTATGCTGTAAATCACGATCAAAGTAATACCTACAAACTTATTGGCGAAATCAAAGCAGGCGACCCTGCTGATATCATTTTAAAAAAAAATGAAGCTGTTCGTATTTTTACAGGGGCATCTGTACCAAATACTGCTAATGCAGTAATAATGCAAGAGAAAATTGACGTTACAAATACCTTAATATCCAGTCAAGAAATCCCTAAAAACGAACAAAATATTCGTCCGAAAGGAGAACAAATAAAAAAAAACACCCTAGCACTTACTAAAAACACCACACTAACTCCAACTAATTTAAGCTTTTTAGCTAGTTTAGGGTTTGATGAGCTATTAGTATATCCAAAGCCAAAAGTTGGTATTGTTATTACCGGAAGTGAATTAATAACACCAGGCACTCCATTAGCACCTGGTAAAATTTATGAAAGCAATTCGATACTTTTAAGTACAACATTACAGAACGAACAAATCAATGATTTTACAGTATATAAAGTAAAAGACGATTATCAAAGCACCGAAGATTTACTTAAAAAAGTAATTAATGAAAATGATTTTGTGTTAGTAAGTGGCGGGATTTCTGTTGGTGATTATGATTTTGTAGGAAAAGCCCTTGAAAAAATCGGAGTGACTGAAATTTTTTATAAAATAAAACAAAAACCAGGCAAACCCTTATTCTTTGGAAAAAAAGATACTACTTACGTATTTGCTCTACCAGGTAACCCAGCTTCAGCACTTACTTGTTTTTACATTTATGCCTTACCTCTTTTACGTAATTTTAGTCATTGCGAAAAAATACATTTAACTAAAAAAGTTAAAAAAATAAGCCATAACTATGAAGTAAAAGGAATTCGTGCTCAATTTTTAAAAGCTAAAATAACAAATGAATTTGTCGAAGTGTTGGATTTACAGAGCTCTGCAATGATCCACGGTTTCAACGAAGCAAATGCTTTGGTTTTTATTACTGAAAACACTAATTTTATAAAAAAACTACAAGAAGTTGAAGTAATTTTACTTCCAAAAAAATAAGTATCCCTGTTGCAAAACGAGTCAAAGCTTAACTATTTTGAATACTAACAATATTCTAATAAACAGGGATACTATAATAATATATCACTTTACTTAGATAACACTTATATACTTTATCTCAAAATTAAGCATTAATACTTAATAAAAAATAAGTATTCAATAATTTCTTATTTTTTTTTATAAAATTCAAAAAAAGACTCTTTTTTCATAAAAAAAAACACATAAATAAGTTCAATTAGAATAAATCTGTAAAATTAATCCCTCAATAAAGCATTAATCTCAATTTAATTACACACTTAAAATTACAACATCAAAGTGTGGAATAAAAAAAAGGGGAGGCTATTTAAATACTACAAAAACCCCTTTTATAATTTGATAACTAATTATTATATTAAATCATTTTTGGTTTTACTTTATCCAATACTGCATTTTCTTCTTCTGTCGAAAAACGAATACTTAACGCTGCAATACTAACTAATATTACAAATAAACCTATTATAAAATACCCACTTGAAACAGCCGATGATGCTGCTTCAGATTGTGCTAGTTGAACAGCATCAACTCCTAAGCCCTCTGATGCTTTTATAGCTAATTTTTCTGCTCCAGCAGATTTTGATTTCAAAACCATAGCGGCAATAAAAGCTCCAGCATTTCCTCCTGCTCCAACAATACCTGATATAGATCCTATAGCTTTTTTATTAATAAATGGTACTACTGCAAACGTAGCGCCCTCTGCCATTTGTACTGTTAAACTAAAACCTATTAAAAATATAAATCCAACAATAAATTCCGAACTACTTGCAAATGAAGCCAACATAATTCCTTCAATAGCTAATATAGCAGACATAAATAATACACGACCACGCAAGCCTTTTTTATTACCAAAACGATCTCCAAAAAAACCACCTAAAGTACGTGCAAAAATATTCATTAAAGCAAATGAAGCCACTAAATTACCCGCCGTTATACGCTCCAATTGAAATGTATTTTGTAAATAATCATCCATAGTACCGTAAACGGTAAGTTCCATTCCAAAACAAGCACCATAAATAACAAATAACAACCACACTCTGTAATCTTTTACAGCTGTCATAAAACCCTCTTCGTCTTTTTTGGTTTTTGGCATACGACCTGAAGCTTTAAGCTTTTTATAATTTCCATTCAGTGTGTCTTTTGTAAAAAAGAAATATACCAATCCCATTAAAAAACATACTATTCCAGCAACTATCATTGAGTAGCGCCAAGCCATATTTTCTGCGACTCCAAATGCCATTACACCTGCCGCAATCAAAGGCATACCTAAACGATTAGCACCACCTCCTAAGTTTCCCCAACCAGCTGAAGTTGCATTGGCTGTACCCACTATATTTGGCGCATACATAATTGAAGTATGAAATTGTGTTATTACAAATGACGCTCCAATAAAGCCTACAAAAAGACGACAAATTAAAAATTGGGTTGGTGTTTGTACTAAACCTAATAATATAACAGGTATTGACCCTAGTACTAATAACCAAGTGTAACATAATCTAGGCCCGTATTTATCACATAGTTTACCAATAAGTAAACGGGCAAAAACAGTTCCGGTAACTGCTAAAATAATAGAATTCCACTTTTGTTCGGGAGATAGGCCTAAATCTTTAACTACCTGAGGCATAAAAGGCACTATACCAAACCAAGCAAAGAAACACATAAAAAAAGCCAACGACGTAATCCAAAATGTACGTGTTGGTATAGACTTAAAGTTTAGCAACTCAAGTTTGGTTGCTTTAGCAATTGTATTCATAATAGGGAGTAATGAATTAAATAAAATATACGTGTGATTTACGTATTCACGAACGCAAACCTACGCATTAATACTTAATTCAAAATTAAAAATACCTAAGTATTTTTAAAAAAAAATGAATAATTTACTAAAAATGAATTTTTACCTTATAAAATTTACACATATCCTAATTTATCAATTAAAACGATAAAATTATAAAGTATCTATTTATAAAATAATCCCGTCGGATTTTTAACTTATTAAAGTTACAACTATCATGAAAATTTTAACTAAAATACCGACGGGATATTTTTTTTATATAATTAATGCTCTAAGAAATTAATCAAATGCTCTCTGTATTTATAATAATCTGGATGTTCAATTAACTCCGCTCGATTTCGCGGTCTAGGAAAATCAATCTCTAAAATATCTCCTACTTTTGCTCTTGGTCCTGAAGTCATCATTATTACCCGGTCGGCTAATAAAATAGATTCATCAACATCATGAGTAATCATAATAGCTGTAATTTTTTCTTGATTCCAAACTTCAACAAGTACATCTTGCAACTCTCCTCTAGTTAACGAATCTAACATTCCAAATGGCTCATCGAGCAACAATACTTTAGGCTTTAGTGCAAACGCTCGAGCAATACCAACTCTTTGTTGCATTCCCTGCGAAAGGTCTTTTGCTTTTTTAAACATAGCGTCTTCTAAACCTACCTTTGCCAAATAGTATTTTACAATGTCATCTCGATCCTTTTTAGTACCGTGCGCAAATACTTGTTTAACCCCAAGCATTACATTATCATAGGCCGATAGCCATGGTAATAAACTTGGAGATTGAAAAATTACTCCTCGATCAGGACCCGGACCAGTTACCGTTGTATTATCGGCAACAATAGTCCCTCTTGAAATTTCATTTAACCCAGCAATCATAGTCAGTAATGTACTTTTACCACAACCTGAATGCCCAATTATTGATATAAACTCTTCTCTTTTAACTTTTAAATCTAAATCGTCTAAAACTACGTAATCTCCTTTTGGGGTTGGGTAAATTTTAGTCAATTGATTGATATCTAACATGATCTCGTTACTAAATAACCCATTATCAATACGAGATTCTTTATTTTTTACTGCTTCTGTCATTTTCAAATTCTTTTAATTTTCACGAAAAACATAAACAACTACAGCTAAACACGTTACGCCTTGCCATTAGTTTTTAATGAAATAAAGTTTAATTTTCTTCTATTATATTGAAGAAAATATCTATTTTTGCAACCGCTTAAATCACTTAAGCATATTGCGGGAGTAGCTCAGTTGGTAGAGCGTCAGCCTTCCAAGCTGAATGTCGCCAGTTCGAACCTGGTCTCCCGCTCGAAACAAATCTCGTAGATATTTATTTACGAGATTTTTCTTTTAAGTATACTTACAAACAAACTTATTTCCTATAAAATTAGGCTCTTGTTCCCTGTAATAATCTACTCTTTAAAACAGGTTTTAAATCTGGTAATGTATACTCTTTAGTAAGTTTAGCTGCGCGTTCAGAACCAATTTTTATTAAATAATCTAAAATTGAATTACGCAATTTTTTAAAATTGTCATCATTATTTAGTGCCGTCTTATCTCGTGGACGATCAATATTAACTACAAACTCAGGACCTAAAGTGGCTTTTGGCCCAGGACGTAATGGTATTATACGATCAGCCATATAAATACCTTCATCAACATCATTGGTAATAAGCAAAGCTGTTTTTTTATCTTTACTCCAAATATTTAAAATTTCATCTTGCAAAGTACCTCTAGTAAGTGCATCTAAAGCACTTAATGGTTCATCCATTAAAATCACATCGGGACTTAATGATAAAGCTCTGGTTACAGAAACTCTTTGCCTCATACCTCCAGATAATGCTTTGGGTAATTTATTTATAGCATGAGAGAGGCTAACCATTTCAACATACTTTTCAACATGTGAGCCTACTTGGGCTTTTGTCCACTTTTTAAACTTTTCTTTTACCGCCATGCCCACATTATTTCTAACGTTTAACCATGGTAATAAAGAATAATTCTGGAATATAACTCCTCTATCCAAACTAGGCCCAGTAACAGGTTCTCCTTTATAGAGCACTTCGCCCTCATCTGGAAATTCCAAGCCTGAAATTAATTTTATCAATGTAGTTTTCCCACTTCCTGAAAACCCTACGATAGCCACAAATTCACCTTCTTCAATTACTAAATTGATATTTCGTAACACTTCTACTCTATCATCACCTTCTCCATAAGACTTTGATACATTTTTTAATTCTATATGTGCTGCCATAAATTTTAGTTTATGGTTGTCAGTTATCAGTTATCAGCTGTTAATAAAATTCTCTAATTATGATTCTTATGATATGAGAAGAGAACAATAAAATCAACTTGCAACGATCAACTAATAACCGATTAAGCTTCAGTGAACGTCATTAATTTTTGTACAGAAAACATTAGCCTATCTAACAAGAAACCAATAAGACCTATAACAAACATGGCTGCAATAATTTTAGCATTAGAATCATTTGCACCGTTTTGGAATTCTTCCCAAACAAATGTTCCTAATCCTGGACTTTGCGATAATAACTCAATAGCAATAAGTACCATCCAAGCTACAGAAACAGTAATTCGTAAACCTGTAAATATTAATGGAAATGCTGATGGTAATACTATTTTAAATACTTTTTGACCTACACTTAAGTTTAAAACTTTAGCCACATTGATATAATCTTGATCAACTGATGATACCCCCAAGGTTGTATTTACAAGCGTTGCCCACATAGCACATAATCCTACTGCGATGAATGAAATTATAAATGACACATCGCCATCATAAGTTAATGTTAATGATTTCACAATCATATACACCAATAAAAACCACACAACTGGAGATACTGGTTTAAAAATTTGAATTAACCAATTAAATGATGAACGAAGCGTTTCACTCAAACCTAAGATCATTCCTAAAGGAACTGCCAAAAATAACGCTAAAAAGAAACCCGCAAACACTGTTTTCAAACTTGTTAATACTTGATCAATAAATGATGGTCTTCCGGTATATGTAATTGCAGCTAAGCCTTGTGCTTCTCGCTTTTCATTCATCACAGCCGTTTTTTCTAAAAAAGCTGATTTTTTAGCACTAATCACTTTATGATCGGCTATTAATGTTTTAAATGCTCCAACAACCGCTATAGGTGATGGTAACGAATTTATTGAACTTTCTCCAGACTCAATTCTGGCTAATTCAGTTTTAACTGCCGCCTCACCTCCAGAGGTTCTAGCGACTTCCATTTTGAATTCTTTTTCAGTATTATATAAGGCATTTGCCCCTAATTGCCACAAAAGCAAAAAAAGAAAAATGGATAGAATGGGAAGTATGATATTTTTAGCTAATTCAGAAAGGTTCTTTTTAACTTCTTCTCCACTTGCTAATCTGATCACTGGTTCGAAGATTCCTAAACCAATGAAATTTAAAAGATTGATCGATTTATCTTTCATAATATATATTTTTAGGGATTAATATCTGACTGATATCGAGTATTGAATTATTTAATAATGTAATTAATGCAAAAATTATTTATACTTATTTAGGTTGTTGAATGATAAGAAAATGAAGGAGTATATTTCAACTCCTCCAAATCCCGTGTTAAAAAAATTCAACACTCCCTAAATTATTTATCCTTGTTTCCAATTTTGAAACTATTGATATATCCTATAGGATCTTTACCATCATATTTATTACCATCTATAAACTCAGTAGTTGCCGGTTTGAAACCATCTGTTTGAGGAATATCCGTTGCTGGTATTTTCCCTTCAGCTACTAACAACTCAGCTGCTTTTTTCCAAATTTCTGGCTTGTAAATATCTTTTGCTTTACTAGCATACCAATCTGCAGGCTTCCCTTCAGGAATTTGACCCCAACGACGCATTTGTGTTAAAAACCAAACTGCATCTGAGTAGAATGGGTATGTTGCATTGTAACGGTAGAATACATTAAAATCTGGCATCTCTCTTTTATCTCCTTTTTCAAATTCAAACGTACCTGTCATTGAATTTGCCAAAACTTTTACTGGCGCACCAACATACTCAGGACGTGATAAAATTTCAACAGCTTCTGGTCTGTTTCCTGGCGTATCTAACCATTTTCCTGCTCTAATTAAAGCCTTAGTAATTGCCACAGTTGTATTTGGATACTTTTCAGTAAACTCCTTAGTCATCACAAATACTTTTTCTGGATTATTTTTCCATATATCATAATTAGTAGTTACCGGAACACCAATACCCTTAAAAACTGCTTGTTGATTCCATGGCTCACCCACACAGTAACCGTAAATTGTACCCGACTCTAAAGTAGCTGGCATTTGTGGCGGAGGCGTAACAGACAATAACACCTCAGCATCTACCTGACCTTGAATATTATCAGCCGTATACATACCCGGATTAATACCCGCAGCAGCTAACCAATAACGAATTTCGTAGTTATGTGTTGACACCGGAAATACCATTCCCATTTTAAAAGCCTTACCATCCTTTTTATACTCTGAAATTACAGGCTTTAGTGACTCAGCTGAAATTGGATGCAATGGCTTTCCATTCTCATCTTTCTTTACATTTGGCTTCATTTTTGCCCATACATCATTAGATACAGTAATACCATTACCATTTAAGTCCATTGAATAAGGCGTTATCAATTCTGCCTGACGCCCAAATCCAGCTTGCGCTGCTATAGGCTGACCTGCTAACATATGAGAACCATCTAACTGACCATCGATAACACGGTCTAATATATTTTTCCAATTTGATTGCGCTTCAACTGAAACAAACAAACCCTCATCTTCAAAAAATCCTTTTTCCTTAGCTATCGCTAACGGAGCCATATCTGTTAATTTTATAAAACCAAATTTTAATTGTGGTTTTTCTATAACTAATTGACTACTTTTTGTCTCTGGCTCAGGTTTTTCTGTAGTTACAGCTTTTTTCTTTTCACCTCCACATGAAACCAGCATAGCCGCAAAACTTAATGCTGCTATATGTAAATATGTTTTTTTCATAAAAATAGGATTGATTAATTTTCCAACACTACAAATATAAGTATTAATTACGTATAAATACTTAGTTAATACTTATATTTTTTTAGAGTTTATTAAGTATTTAAATTAACTAATTGAAAATTAGACTAATACATATGTTTTTAATTGAAAAAAAAATCAGAATTACTTAGATGAAAAAATAATTATACCTTTTTTTAAATTTTTAACGTTAAAAATTTAAAAAATACTTAAGTATTACTTACTTTTGCTTGTATAACCTATGTTCAACCCCCAAATACTACAATAATGAGAAATCAACTCGCCCTATTCGTATTCCTTTTTTTAACACAAATTAATTTATGCCAAGCAAAAGATCAACAAGGCTTTGGCAACATCAGTTATGAAAAAGCAACAAACATATCTGGAAAACAACGTATGCTTTCGCAACGAATAGCAAAAATCTACTTATTAAGATTAGCAGGTGCTAACGGAAGCGAAGTAAATAGTGAATACAACTCAAGCCTACAGCTGTTTCAACGTAATCTTACTATTTTAGAAGCTAATTCAAAAAAATCGTCTTTAAAAGTACGTGCCGCATTAAAAAAAGAAAAAGAACAATGGGAAACTTTTAAAAAAATAATAGAGAATAAATCTAGCAAAAACCTAAATAATGTAATGAATACTTCTAATGAATTACTAAAACGCTGCCATACCTTAGTTTTAGCAATTGAAGAAGACTCAAAATACAGTAAAGAATTTTCAAGCGAAAACAGCGGTGATCAATTAAAAGTAGAAACTGTAAATATTTCCGGAAAACAACGAATGCTTTCGCAACGTCTTTGTTTGTACTATACTGCCTGTAGAGTATTCAAAAAAGAAAAATTAAACTCTAAAGGACTTTGCGTTGAAGTGGAAAAAATTTACAATGAAATGAATAATTCATTAAATTCATTACTTATTAATGACCTTAACACATTTACCATTGAACAAAAAATTGGCGAAGTACTTAGTCAGTTTAAACAAATTGAAGATAACAAAAGAGATTTTTTCAACAATAAAATTCCTTTAGTAAAAATAATGGCACTAAGTAATAAAATTACTAATTTATATAATGTAATAACAGGTAAGTATTCTTCATTGTAATACACCTTAATTTCACATTTAAAGGAGGTTACTTTTGTAAGTAACCTCCTTTTTTTTAACAAATAAATACTTACAAATCTTAAAAAAAACAACTAACAACAACACTATCAAACAATTATTAAAATTCTAAACATTTCTAAAAAAAACAACAATATTACATTGTATTTAGTTACAATTACTTATTTTTACAAAGCAATAACTAAGTATTTATACTTAGTTATTGCGGCGATTTACTTTTGAATTTTTGTTGAAATCATGTGAACACTCCCTACCTAGTTGTTAACATAAAAATCCACTAAATTCATTCGTTTATGAAAAATCTAAAATTAACAAAATTAGCCTTAGTGCTTAGCTTTACAAAATTACTAACATCATGTGGTGGAAGTATACCTGAAGAAAACACCGCTGAGTCTGTTATTAGTGACAAAGTTTTCTCTGTTGAAGAAGTACTTGAAATGGTTGCTTCAGAAAATGACATTACCAGAACACTTTATACTAAAGGAATTGTTGGTGCAGGAAAAAAGCAAGGCTTAAAATTTGACGAAGACTGGCAAGACGACGAAGTTGAAGCTGGACCATTACCTGCCTTATTTTTAAGAGGTATTTCATCGGACATCAGAAAAAGCAGTGTACCATTAGGTTTATATTTAGGATCAGATTTTCCTATTAATGCATCTAATAAATTAGAAGGAAAACAAGCCGAATTATTTAAAAAAATTAAAGCAAACCAAAAGCCTCAATTTTTTTATGATGAATCGCAAAAATTACACACAGCAATGTTTGCTGACATGGCTATGGCTGCTCCTTGTGTAAATTGCCATAATGATCACAAAAACACCACAAAAAAAGATTGGAAATTAGGTGACGTAATGGGAGCCACTACATGGCAATATCCATCTGACTCACTTTCATACAAAGAAGCTGTTGGTGTATTAAATGCTTATAGAAATGGTACGAAAGCAATTTACAATGCTTACTTGAAAGAAATTGCAGCATTTAAAAATAGCCCAAAACCTGTTATTGGAAAAACTTGGCCTTCAAAAGGATTCAATTTACCAACAGCAGAGGTGTTTATTGATAGCGTACGCAAATTAGCATCGTACAAATCAATGGAAGTACTTGTTAAAAAAGGTGCCCCAATAGCATCAAACTAAAAATAAGTTTAAGAAATTTTATTTCTCTAAAAATACATTCCTTATTTCATTCGATTTATTAAATCGAATGAAATAAGGAATTAAACCAAGAATATTTTACGGCTATGAAACAAGTGTTTTCCTTTTTTAATATTGGTATTTTTTTATTCGTACTTTATATAGTTCAATATTTTTTACCTGTAAAATGGATGTGGCTTTATGAACTGCAAGAGCATAACCAAATGTACAAACGTTGGTCTGGTCTGGCTGTTTTTATACTTATTGCTTTTCAATGGGTGCTAACACTATCCAGAATTTGGAAACGTTTATGGAAGTATTCTGCCAAATTAACTACTATTCATAAATGGATTGGGGCGTTTTCCCCTATTTTATTTTATATCCATGTTATGGAATTTGGGTATGGTTACTTAGCATTGTTATCCTATCTGTTTTTTGCCAATATGTTACTTGGGGTAATTAATTTAGACATTATAAAGTCTAAAAAAAATTGGGTATTTCAATCATGGATGATCATTCACGTAGCCTTTTCAATCATTATCACTTTTATTAGTCTATTTCATATTGGAGTAGTCTTTTATTACGAATAACTCATTTAATTAATACTTAAATCAGTATGCTTTTAACAGTTGATAAAATAGTACAAGAAACAGAAGACGCAGTAAGCGTAATATTTAAAAAACCTGGTTTTTTTAGTTCTGTTAAATATAAGCCCGGTCAATTTTTAACACTAAAGATACCTGTCGAAAATAGAATAGAAAATAGATCCTACTCACTAAGTAGCAGTCCTTGGCTACATAAGTTTTTACGTATCACTGTAAAAAAAGTACAAGATGGTTTAGTTTCCAATTATATATGCAATGACCTTAAAGAAGGTCAAAAAATTGAAATTGATAAACCAATGGGTAATTTTTTTATTGTTCCTAATAAAAAAGAAACTCATAAATATGTATTAATGGCTGGAGGAAGTGGTATTACCCCTATATATTCCATTATTATATCGGTACTTGAAAAGGAACCTAAATCAAGTATTTTATTAGTTTATGCTAATCAGAGCAAAAAAACTATTATTTTCAAAAAAGAACTTGAAGAACTACTTCAAAAATATTCTGATAGGTTTACAATAAAACATTTTTTAGAATCTGTTGATGTTGTTGAAGAAGACTATTACCAAGGTCGATTAAATGAAACTATTTTAAGTGAAATTTTAAATGAAAAAGGCATTCAATACACCAATAGTAAATTTATGCTATGTGGACCGCAAGGTTTTATGGATGCTGCAGTAGCGATATTAGAAAAAAACGAAGTTCCTAGTAACAAAATCATGCTAGAGGCCTTTACTGCCGATCTTTCAAAAATGGAAGCCGAAAGTGTAGACACTAGTAATATCATTTTAAGTGGTGTAGGGTTTGAATCCTCAATTACTGTAAATAAAGGAGAAACTATTTTAAAAGCTGCGTTAGATAGTAATGTTGAAATTCCATACTCATGCAGATCAGGAATGTGTAGTTCATGTAAAGCAAAATGTACCTCGGGCAGTGTAAAAATGCTAGACGGACATTTATTACCTGAAAGTGAAGTTGCAGAAGGTTATATATTAACATGTATTAGTTTTCCAACTTCAGAAAATGTAGCACTAACACTTCCGCAATAAAAATAAATTTATGTTTAACAAAAATCCACTACGAAAAAGACAATATATTGGCTCATTAATTGGGATTGGAATTGGCTTGCTCATTTTTATTATACTTCCGCAAAAAGCAACAGAAGACTTTTTAAGCCTTGGACCAATGAATACTGGTCACGAAGGTTTATCGTGTAATGCTTGCCATACAGATGCAAAGGGTAATTTAATGCAACAACTACAAGCCAATGTAGCTTTTACATTTGGTGCTCGTAAAAAACCAGTTGATTTTGGTACCGAAAATGTGGATAATAAGAAATGCTTAGAATGTCATGATCGACCAAATGACCGACACCCTACACATCGCTTTTTAGAACCTAAATTTAAAGATGCTATAGCTAAAATTGATGCTACACAATGTGAAACTTGCCATCGAGAGCACAATGATACTCGAGTGGTACTTGCAGATGCTAAATTTTGTGTAAACTGCCACTATGATTTAGAAGTTAAAAATGACCCTATTGATGTTCCCCATAGTCAATTAATTGCTAATGAACAATGGAGTACTTGTTTACAATGTCATGATTTTCATGGAAATCACATATACAAAGCTGCTCTAAAAATTAAAGATACCATAGCACTTTCAAAAATACAAGATTATCTGGCGGGTGGTACTGACCCATTTGCTAAGAATAAAAAACACCTTCCTTTAAGCGAGGAAGAATGGAAAAAAGTCAAGTCTAAATATAAAAAATAACAAATGAAAATTAGTCACTGCACCTATACCACTTGTTTGAAGTCATTGTTTTTTATTGGGTTAATCCTAGTTAGTATTGCTTGTAATAAAAAAGCCAAGGACTTATGTAATGTTTCAGAAAATGTAACTTATACCAATGACATTGCTCCATTAATTGAAGTTAAATGTTTCAAATGTCACGATGCCGAAAATTATAAGACTAAAGCATCTCGAAACAAAATTTATGATTATCCAAGTTTAAAAAAAATGGCCGAAAGCGGTTTTTTAATAGGTTCGTTAACTCATCAAAAAGGTTTTATACCTATGCCCTATCGTGCCAATAAAAAAATAGACACTTGTTCCATAGCATTAATTGCCAAATGGATTTCTACAGGAATGAAAGAATAGCACCAACTTTCTCCGACCATTACTCCCCTATTATATGCGAATACTACAACTAATTTTACAATTCTTTTTTTCCACCAGACTTACAGGTTTTTTATTATTACTTTTTGCTATAGCCATGGCAACTGCTACTTTTATTGAAAATGACTATGGCACCGAAACTAGTAAAGCCTTAATATACGGCGCTAAATGGTTCGAAATTGTAATTGTACTTTTAGGAATTAATTTTATGGGTAATATTGCTAAATACAATTTATTTAGTTGGCAAAAAGCCCCTGTATTACTACTACACTTAGCTTTTATAGTTATTATAATTGGTGCCGGAATTACAAAATATCGAGGCTTTGAGGCTTTGGTTACTATTAAAGAAAAGGAAAGTACCAATCGAATTTTAAGCATCGATAGCTTTTTACAATTACAAGCAGGCAACGAAAAAATCACAAAAAACTTTAGTCCTAAACCCATTTTAATGAGTCAACTAGGATTTAATAACATTAACGAAACCTACTATTTTGACAATAAAAAAATAAACTTAAAACTTAAAAAATATATTCCTAGAGCTGCATACGTGTTAAGCGAAAACGATCATGGAAATGACTATTTACATATAGTGATTGCTGATGATGCCCAGCGTAAAGATTTTTACCTAAAAAAAGGAACACGTAAAAACTTTTATGGTTTAAATATTGCCTTTGAGGCCAAGGAACAACTAAAAAATGAAGTATATATTAAAATGTCAGATTCTGTATACTTAGCACATTTTCCCGAAACAACAAATTATTTTTCCATGCTTGAGAATAAAGCTGGCTTTTATCCCAAAAATGAATTTGTCCCTTTAAAGTTTAAAGCTTTGAGCGAAATTAACAACGTTCCCATTGTATTTAATGCCGTTGAAAAAAATAAATCATTACAACTCATTCAAAAAGAAGTTGATCAAAAAGTAAAAAATCCAGAATCTGCAATTGTACTCCAAGTTTCATCTGGTAATGAAACTAAAGAACTAACCCTATTTGGTGGGCGCGGCTACATGAATCCAAATAGTACACTATATATTAACGATATGCATTTAAAATTAAGATATGGATCACGCCCCATATACCTCCCCTTTTCACTTACTTTAAAAGATTTTACTTTAGAGCGTTACCCAGGTTCTGATAGTCCATCAGCATTTTACAGTGATTTACAAGTTACCAGTAAGTCCGACACGCTAGACTATCAAATTTTTATGAATAATGTATTGGATTATAATGGATATCGTTTTTTTCAATCGGCCTATTTACCTGACGAAACTGGCACTATACTTTCTGTAAATCATGACTATTGGGGTACATTTGTCACCTACATTGGGTATACCTTACTGGCACTAGGTATGGTATGTAGCTTATTATGGAATACAAAATTATTTGCTTTCATTCCTAAAACAACTATAGCATGAAAACAAATACTAATTATTTACTTTATACCGTATTACTATTAATATTTAGTTTTCAAGTACAAGTATCTATAGCGCAACAACTTCATAAATTAAAACCACATGCATTAATTGAACGCCAACTTGTATCAGCTTCGCATGCAGAAAAGTTTGCAAAAATACAAATACAAGATTTCCAAGGACGCATTAAACCAGTACATACTTTAGCTGTTGATTTATTACGTAAAATTTATGGTAAAGATAGTTTCAAATATACAGATGCATCAAATGTTGCTAAAAAAATAAACGCAACTCAAGCTTTTATTGGAATGCAATTTAAACCCGACTCATGGCAATTGCTACCTTGTATTAAAATAGAAAAAAGCGTTCGTGATACTATTTCAAAACTAGTTCCCATATCCAAAAAAGGCTATGCTAAACCTGCCCAATTTTTTAATTTTAATGGTGACTATGTAATTAAAAAATTAGTAGCTGATGCTTATGCTAAAGCTGAAGGAAAACGAAACACCCTAGATAAAAGCTGTATTAAAATTGACGAGCGCTTAAATATTATTTGGGCAATTTTTAATGGGCAATTTTTGAAAATTTTCCCAAATCCGATTGCTGAAAATAATACCTGGCATGCTCCAAAAGAAAATGCTCAATTTATTGACGAGGACCAATTGGTATATGATAAAATAATACCAAGTTACTTAGCACAAATTCAAGAGGCAAAAAATCAAAATGATTGGACAAAAGCTGATGAAACTATAGTAATCATTAAAGAGTTTCAGAAAAAAAATGCTCCTAATTTACTATTATCAGATCAAAAAGTAACATGGGAAATTAACTACAACAATCAACATATTTTTTTTAAAAGTATGATGGGCTATACATTAATAGGTTTAATCTTGTTAATTATTGGCTTTTTTGAAATCTTTTTTGAAAAAAAATGGATCATTATTATTGGCAAAATAAGTTTAATCATATTAGCTCTCATTTTTGCATACCATGGTTTTGGTATTGTTTTACGATGGTATGTTTCTGGACATGCACCTTGGAGTAATGGTTACGAGGCAACTATTTTTATATCGTGGGTAGGCTTATTCGCTGGTATTATTTTTAGTAAAAAAACAAAACTTCCTGCTGCGGCTACTGCACTTATAGCTGTTTGCTTAATGGGAATTGCTCATGGTAACTTAATGAATCCAGAAATCACAAATTTAGTACCAGTGCTTAAATCTTATTGGTTAATGATACATGTTGCTGTAATTACAGGAAGCTATGGTTTTTTAACTATGGGGTCTCTACTGGCTTTAATCGTATTGGTTTGTATTCTTTTTATTTCACCAGAACAAAAACAACAAATACACCCCAAAATAATAGCATTAACCCGTATTAATGAAAAAACTACTACAATTGGTTTGTTTATGTTAAGTATTGGAACTTTTTTAGGAGGAGTTTGGGCAAATGAATCTTGGGGAAGGTATTGGGGTTGGGACCCTAAAGAAACTTGGGCTTTGATCAGTATTATTATTTACTCGTTTGTTTTACACATTCGTATTATATTTAAAAACAATTTTTTATTTACTTACAATGTATTTAGTCTATTTGCTTTAAGTAGTTTAATAATGACATTCTTTGGAGTAAATTATTATTTATCTGGCTTACATTCATATGCCAAAGGTGATCCTGTTCCTATTCCAACATGGATTTATATTGTAGTGCCATCATTACTAATACTAGCTTTAATTGCTAAAATGAAATGGAAAAAATTATATAATTAGATATAAAAAAAAGGCTATTAAGCCTTTTTTTTATATCTAATATAGTAAGTAGTATAGCCTAGGTTTTACCAAACTTTCCACCAAGGCTTTTTATTTTCTTCTACCGCAGCAACCAATTCCTTTTCATTTGCAGCATCTTTCATAGTAGTTGCCAAAACAGTATACACTTCTGTCCAGGCATCTTTTACATCTGTAGTAAAATCATCTCCCAAACCTGTTTCTAAAGTATATAATAATGCCCCACCAACTGTGTCGTAATGAGCATCTTTCACACCATATTTCACATGTCCTCTACCCAAATTTTGCACTGCTGGCACAATAGCATCTAGGTTATCCAAACCATTAACTGCTGTACCAATCATAGCCATTAACTTGGCTCCTTGCTCTTTCATATCTCCTTTAAACAAAGGTTTTAAGCTAGGATCCATTTCAAATAATTTGGTATAAAAGATTTCAGCTGCTTTATCAGCTATCGGAGCTACTTTAGTAAAACTTGATTGTACCAAACGCTTTTTACGTTCTGTTAATCCTTTTTCTTTCGGAAGACTATTTGCAGCATCTTTCATTGTAGTTGCTAAAACCGTATACACTTCAGTCCAGGCTGTTTTTACTTCAGCTGTAAATTTATCTCCTAAACCTACCTCTAGTGTTTCAAGTAATGCAGCACCCACAGTATCATAATGTTTATCTTCAACACCATAACCTGCATGTCCTTTTCCTAAGTTTTGTACTGCTGGGATTAAAGCTTCTAAATTGTCTAAACCATTTACAGCCGTACCGATCATGGCCATTAATTTAGCTCCTTGATCTTTCATATCACCTTTAAACATCGGTTTTAATGAAGGATCTTTTTCAAAAAGCTTTGTATAAAAAATTTCGGCTGCCTTATCAGCAATTGGAGCCACTTGACTAAACGTTCCTTGTACTAATTCCTTAGTTTTACTATCCATAATTGTTGACTTTTGTATTAAACAATGCCAGCAATTTACAAATTAACTAAGTATTAATACTTAGTATCACTTATTAATTTATCTAAGTAAATTATTTTTAATAATCTAAAAAATACATGTTCGTTTTAATATGAATAAAGTATATAATTAAATAAATTATTGAAAATTCATTAAAAATATTGCATACACACACACAAAGAATTCACTTAATACTTAAGCGAGTTCTTCAATTTTAAATGAATCGATATAAATATTAGTCTAATAAACCAAATTTACGAGCTTTATTACTTAAGTCTAGAATGTTTTTAACATTCAACTTTTTCATTAAATTAAAACGATGTACTTCGGTAGTTCGTTTGCTAATACCTAATTCTTCTGCAATTTCCTTATTACTCAGACCAGCAACAGCTTTTTCTAAAATCTGTTTTTCTCGCTTAGTTAAATTAAAATTAGCTACACCATCATTAGCTGTAGTGATATTTTGAGTTGTTTCTATATTCGGCTTAGTGCTTAACCCCCCGCTTACTAAATTATTAACTAAAATAGAGGAAACATCGCCACTAAAATACTTGCCCCCTTCCAAAACAGAATGTATGGCTTTTAGTACCTCATCTTTTCCCGCATCCTTTAACAAATAACCATGCGCCCCAGCTTGTATCGATTGTAAAATATACTCTTCCGAATCATGCATTGACAACATTATAAATTTTGTTTCGGGGTGCTTTTTTGTCAATTCAGACACTGCTTCGATACCTGTTTTTTTAGGCATTCTTATATCACAGATTACCAAATCGGGTTGTAATAAATTTGTTGCTTCAATAGCTTCTTCTCCATTAGAAGATTCTCCAATCACCTCTAAATCAGACTCATTTTCCAATAAAGATTTAATTCCATCACGTACTAAAGAATGGTCATCAACAAGTAGAATTTTATTTATATGCATTTAACGTTTTCAATTTAAAAGAAGTACAAAAATAACTAAGTAATGAAATATACAAAATTCTTTTTATAAGTAATCTAAAAAAATAATATTACCTATTTTTTTTATCTATTTCAAAAGGAAAATACAAAAATTACGTAAAAAAAATACTTAGTCACCCCTTCTTATTTCAATTAAAAATTATTCAAAGCTCATTTTTTTAAAAAAATATATGGCATGTTTTTTTTACCTTTTTAATCATTCTAATACAACACAACAAAATTCAATAAAACATAATTAATTGATAATCAATTTAATAAATTACATTAATTTTAACTACAAGGTTATTTGTTATTTAACTTCTTTTTTTTATCAAGTAGATAAAAAAATGTTAAATCATAAAAAAAACAAAATACTTAGATAATAACTAAGTATTAATACTTACATTTGTCTCGTTGTTATTTATAATCATAACTAAATTATATGAAAAAATCACATTTACTTACTGGCGCTCTATTAGGATTAGGGCTGTATAGTGCAACTGCACAAGAATTATCGGTTGATGCAATGATTAGACCTCGATTCGAATATAGACATGGTTTTATTGATCCTGCAAGTAAAGATCAAGAACCTTCTGCTTTCGTATCTCAAAGATCATCTTTATTATTAAAATATACAGATTCAAAAATCACCGCTTTTTTAGATTTTCAAGATGTAAGCGTATGGGGGGATCGCCCACAATTAGCTAGGGATGGCGGCGATACCTTTAGAGTAAATCAAGCTTGGGCAGAAATCAAATTAGGAAATGGTTTTTCTACAAAATTAGGACGTCAAATATTAAGCTACGATGATCAGCGTATATTAGGTGGACTTGGTTGGGCCCAACAACAAAGAACACACGATGTAGCCCTTTTGAAATATAAGAAAGAAAGTTTTAAATTAGATATCGGTTTTGCGTTTAATCAAAATGGAGAAACTCTTTCTAATACTAATTTTACACCTTCTGGAGCAGGTGTTCCGGTTTTTCAATATAAAGCCATGCAGTTTTTACATGCTTCAGGAAAACTTTCAGAAAACTTAAAGGGTAGCTTCTTGTTTTTAAATAACTCATTTCAAAACCCAACAGTTGATGGCGACCCAACACCAGGAACATCTTCTAGACAAACAACGGGTGTGTACTGGGACTATTCAACTAGCAACTTTACATTAACAGGTAGTGGGTATTATCAATTTGGACAATTTACTGACACAGTAGATATTAATGCTTTTCAAGCTTCATTATTTGCAGGCTACAAGCCAAGTAAAGGAGCTTTCAAACTAATTGGACTTGGAGGAGAAATATTAAGCGGTGATGAAAATGGTATAAGTGATGGAGAAACTGATTCTTTCTTTCCTTTGTTTGGAACAAACCATAAATTTAATGGTTTTCAAGATTTCTTCTACGTGGGTAGACATCCAAATAGTGTAGGTTTAATTGATATCTATTTAAAATCAGTAATCAAAACAGGGGCTAAATCAAAATTAATTGGTTTTGTACACAACTTTAGTGCTGCAGAAGCTCCAAGTGGATTTGACAAGAACCTTGGAACTTCTATTGATTTAGTATTTTCACAAGGAATTACTCCTTATGCTAATATTAAAATAGGTTACTCACATTCATTTCTTGAAGATGATTACTTAGCTCTAGATACTAGACCTGGAGATGCTTCAAATGCCATACCAAATGGTCAAGGTGCTGATGCACAAAATTGGGGTTGGGTAATGCTTACCATTAAGCCAAACTTATTCAAATGGAAAAAAGAAGCCGCTCCTGAAGCTAAATAATAGCTTACTTAATCGGATACTAACATATCAAAAGAAAGGTTGTCAAAATTTTATGGCAACCTTTTTTGTTTTCAACACCTTATAGATCTTAATATTTCATTAACATCGTTTTTAATTTAAAACACTAATAACCAGTAATTTATATTTTATGTTAAAAAAAAACATTAAAAAAACGCAATAATTCCTTAATATTATTTACGTATTTATACGTAAGTATTAAGTAGTATTACTTATTTTTGCTTCTGAAAAACAAATCAAAATGAAAAAAGTAATTGTAATTGGAAATGGTATGGTTGGATACAAGTTTTGCGAAAAACTTGTGGCACACCCAAACTATTCTGACTTCGAGCTTGTTGTATTTGGCGAAGAGCCAAGACGTGCTTATGACCGTGTACATTTGAGTGAATTTTATGATGGAAAAACCGCTGAAGATTTGAGTATGTCTTCGGCAACTTGGTACACAGAAAACAATATTGATCTTCATATTTCGGAAATGATTACCGAAATTGATCGTGAAAACAAAACGGTAGCTAACCACCGTGGCGATAAATACAGCTATGATTATTTGGTATTAGCTACTGGTTCTTCCGCTTTTGTACCTCCAATTCCTGGAGTAGAAAAAGAAGGAGTTTTTGTTTACCGTACTATAGAAGACTTAGAGGCTACTGAGGCTTTTGCAAAAAAATTAAAAGCTGCGGGTAAAACGGAAGCTGCTGTACTTGGTGGAGGTCTTTTAGGTCTTGAAGCTGCTAACGCAGTAAAAAATTTAGGTTTAAACGCCCATGTAGTTGAATTTGCTCCCAGACTTATGCCAAGACAATTGGATAAAGGAGCAAGCGATATGCTTCAGGCAAAAATTGAAGACCTTGGTTTAAAAGTACATTTATCTAAGCAGACACAACATATACAAGGAGACAAGGCTATTGAAGGACTTCAATATGTCGATGGCACCGAATTAAAAGTAGATATGTTGGTGGTTTCTGCTGGTATTCGTCCTCGTGATGCTGTTGCTCGTGAATGTGGCCTTGAGGTTGGTACGCGTGGAGGTATTTTAGTTAATCAAAAAATGCTTACTTCAGACCCTAATATTTATGCCATTGGCGAATGTGCTCTTTTAAACAGTATGATTTATGGTTTGGTGGCTCCAGGTTATGACATGGCTGAAGTGGTGGTTGATCAATTAACTGGTGGTAACAATGAAATGCCTGAGTACATTGACATGTCTACTCAACTAAAACTTATTGGTACCGAGGTAGCAAGTTTTGGTGATGCATTAAATGATGCCAAAGAAGATTTAGATGAAATTACTTACGTTAACAAACGTAATGGTATTTATAAAAAAATAAACGTTACTAAAGATGGAAAAAAATTATTGGGCGGTATTTTAGTTGGTGATTCTTCTGATTACAACTCTTTATTCCAAATTTATAGTAATGGAATGAAACTTCCTGAAGATCCTGAAGATTTAATTTTAGGAAGTCGTGGTGGCGAAGGTGGATCATTGCTAGGCGATGTAATGGATTTACCAGATGATGCCCAAATTTGTTCTTGCGAAAGCGTTAGTAAAGGGCAGATTTGTAAGGCAATTGAAAGTGGTGAAGCTAATGATTTAGGTGATGTTGTAACCTGTACAAAAGCCGGAACTGGTTGTGGTGGATGTAAGCCAATGGTTAAGGATTTAGTTGATGCTACTTTAAAATCATTAGGTCGTGTAGTTAAGGATAATGTTTGTGAACATTTTGATTATAACCGTCAGGAATTATATGATATTATTCAAGTAAAAGGGTTTACTACATTTAACGAGGTATTAGATACGCATGGAAATGGTGGGGATGGGTGCGAATTATGTAAGCCATTAGTTGCCTCATTAATGGCTACAATTCATGCTGATACGGCTAATAAAGAATATGCTATTCAAGATTCGAACGATCGATTTTTAGCTAACATACAACGTAATGGAACCTATTCTGTAGTACCACGTATTCCTGGAGGAGAAATAACCCCTGAAAAATTAATTGTTTTAGGAGAGATTGCTAAAAAATATGACCTATACACCAAAATTACTGGAGGTGTACGTATCGATTTATTTGGTGCTACTCTTAATCAATTGCCGTTAATTTGGAAAGAATTAATAGATAATGGTTTTGAAAGTGGTCACGCTTATGGAAAATCATTACGTACCGTAAAAACTTGTGTAGGATCTACCTGGTGCAGGTACGGAATGGACGAAAGTGTTAGCTTTGGAATTGAACTCGAAAATCGTTACCGAGGTATGCGTTCTCCTCATAAAATTAAAGGGGGAGTTTCGGGATGTATTAGAGAATGTGCTGAAGCACGTGGAAAAGATTTTGGTTTAATTGCTGTTGATGGAGGTTGGAATTTATATGTTGGTGGAAACGGTGGAGCAACTCCGCGACATGCCGAATTGCTTGCCGAGCAAATAGACAACGAAACTGTTATTAAATACCTTGACCGTTATTTAATGTATTACATGCGTACAGCTAAGCCTTTACAACGTACTGCCGCTTGGCAAGATCGTTTAGAAGGCGGTATTGAGCACCTTAAAGAAGTAATTATAAATGACAAACTAGGTATTGCTGCTGATTTAGATAAAGAGATGCAAACTCTTGTAAATAAATTTGAATGTGAATGGAAACAAGCTATTGAAGATCCTGAAATGATGAAGCGTTTCAGCCATTTTGTAAATAGCGATGAAGATGACGATAATTTGGTATTTGTTCCGCTAAGAGAACAAAAAATGCCAGAACATTGGAAATAAACATTGAACTATAAATCAATAGTTTATTAAAATTACATTCAAAAATTACATTTAAATTCTAAAAAATATGGAAGCAATTCTAGATAAATATAAAAGCACATCATTAGAAGATGTTAAAGTTTGGTTTAAAGCTGCTAGTGTTAGCGATTTTCCTAACGATGGTGGTGCGTGTATAAAATATAAAGACAAACAAATAGCTGTTTTTAATTATACTCGAAAAAACAAATGGTATGCATGCCAAAATGTATGCCCTCATAAAATGGAAATGGTATTAAGTCGAGGAATGATTGGAGACGACAAAGGAACACCTAAAGTAGCTTGTCCATTACATAAAAAAACATTTTCATTAGAAAATGGAGAAAACCTTAACGGTGATATTCCCCCTATTGCTACATACCCTGTTAAAATTGAAGGGGATAATGTATTTATTGGATTTGCCGAGTAGCCATTAGCAATCCGTAAATAATCAATTAATTTTGATTTTTGTTTTTCTAGGGTCGTTACATTTGTAGCGACTCTTTTTTGTACTTATATTTTAACCTCAATTGATACATACATTAAAAAAAGCAAACTAAAAACCCTCAACATATTATGACTTCAATATATTGAGGATATATGAATTTTAACTTGTCTTTTTATTCTATTTTTTCTCCTTGCACCAATTCTTTGCGTAAACTTTTATCAACAGGATTTTTGGATAGCCATATATTAAAAATAGCTTTTTTAAATCCAAGATCTCCTACAGTCCCTAATTTTTCATAGTTTATATACAGAGAAACGCCTAAATTAGGTTCATATACTACATCAATTTTATCTCCTATTTTAAGTACTAATCCATCAATATGCTTTAAAAACTCGCTAATTTCTTTACCGTATTTAGCGGTAGTGTTTTTATCATTACCATCGATAAAACCTTTATGAAAAGCTTTAACCATTTTATCATGAGATACGGCTTTAGATATAATATCCATTCGAACAATCATGGTTTCGTCCTTTTCAATAATATCACCCGCATTAGTATTGGGTTTATTCACATACAAACCACAAGCATATATGTCTACCCATAATAATTCTCTAAGCCCTGCTCCATTGAGAATTAATTGTTTATTTTTAAATCTATACGAAACAGGTAAAGCTGCTTTTCCTACAATTTTTGATTCTAAATTTAAACGGTTGATGTCTCTACTTTTTGTTTCTTTAAAGTCAATAGATGTTTCTGTACTTGCAACTATTCGTGTCATCCTTGTTTGACAAAAGGAAGAAAAACTTGTTATTGTTAAAATAAGTAATAGAAAAAAATGTTTCATAATAACTAGGTATTAATTTTGATTGGGATTACAAAACTAGTCATACACAAGTCATAATCTATTGTATTTCAATCACTTTTAGTATGTTAATATCGATAAAATACATATTTTATCGATTAAGTGATTAGTGAATTTAATAAAAACTCTATTTTAAACATTTAAAAAACTGAAAATCAACAATTAATCAACATGAGTTCTACATAATTTTATACAATTATTCAATCTCAAAAATTATTAATTCGAATAATTTTTGATGGAAAATTGTACGAGAAGGGTAATTTTGATACGAAAAAGAGGATTCTAGATAAAATTATTACTGAATTTCACTGTCGGCAACATCTTTTTCTTACGATTAACTCAAGTTACTTACTACAATATAGCTCTGCTCTTAAAAAAGAGAATTAGATTCTAAATCAAATCTTGCTTGAAACCAACAAAGCACATTACTACAATTAATTTTTAAGTACCATCGGAGAGTTAAAAAAGCTACCTAATTTTATTTAGATAGCTTAGTTTTTGTACGCTATGTATTTGCTTATTTTTATCTTATATTCTAACGTGCTATTTATGGATTAGATTTAAAAAAACCGTCTAAAATAGATGCGTTAGACGGTCTTTTTACTTTACTAAAATTTAAGTATTAATTTTTAAGCACTTTAAAAACTGCTGCTTTTTTACTTAAATCACTATCATTTATAGCTGTTGTTTCGCAACTAATGATATATAAACCATTAGACAAATCTGATAAATCAACCACCGCAATAGTTTCAAATTTACCTGATATTTCTTTTAACACTTTTCCTGTAAGGGAATATACTTTAATAGTATCAATTTGCTTATTCTCTTCCAAATTAGCTATGTTAACTACATCAGTTGTTGGATTTGGATAAACTTCGATGTTAAAATTAACATCTAACTCCTTTGCCCCTTTTATAGCCACTAAATTAAATTGTTGATTTTTATTTGTAGCATTAAATTCCCACAACTTAGCATTCCCATTACTTCCATCGCTTTTATCTAAAACTAATGTTTTACAATGTAATGGGTTTAAAAAGTACTTTCCGTTTATTTTTTTGATTTCCCATTTTTGATGATTTGAATTGGCATTGGTCCAAGTTTTAACATTTGCATTATTATTACACTGCCCTTTATACACTTCCAAATAACGATTTGTTCCTACATTCTTTATTTTATGCACTCCATTTCCAATATGTTCAAACTCCCAATATTGGTCTTTAGCATTTAATGATTTAAACATTCTAGTATTATATTCATCCCATTTAGGACTAATTACATTTTGCTTACTCTCAACATTTTGAATAGTATAAACGCCATCAATTTTAACTACTTCATTTGTTTTTGATTTAACAGAGATTAGTTCAAACTTTTGATTTGTATTATTTTTACTAAATTTCCATAACTTCACATTTCCATCTTTTCCTTCACTCTTATCTAAAGCATGAGTATCGCAATGTGCTGGTCGTAAAAATATATCATTACCACTTTTTGTAACAAACCATTTATGATGATTGGCATTGGCATTTGTCCATGTATTTACATTGGCATCATTAGTACATTTTGCATTAGAAACTTCTAAAAAACGACCTGTTCCCTTGTTTTTTATTGTATGAACTTTATCACCAATATGCTTAAACTCCCATATTTGATCATCTGCTGAAGCTATTTTAAACATTCTGGCATTATGATTATCCCATACTGGTGCTATTATGTGTTGATTTGTCTGAATATTTTTAATATGATGTGCTCCGTTCACTACAATATTATTTTCTTTTGTATTTGAAGCTGAACTTGCTTTTCCAGAAACTTGTAACAACAACACTTGTTTTGATGTCATTTCAAAATTGTTAGACAATTTATTACCTGTAATTAAATTGGTAATAGTTACATTGCTATTGCTTCCTAATAATAACTTAACCTTTGACTTAGCCTTACCTACGTTTACTAATGAAATTATATTTTTTCCATTACTTTTTGCAGATCTATGCTGAATTGATTTAAGTCCTTTTTTAGAATTTGTTTCTTGCACATTTACAACTAGTTTTTTGCCTTTACGGTTTAACTGTGCAACTACCTGAGACTTTAAATTGCCCGCATTTATATTTATAATATTTCCAGACCCTGGTACTAATTTTTTATTCAAATTTTTACCATATTCATTCTTCTTTAAACTTTTACTATCTAGTAATACAGTTCCTCCTTCATTCAAATATTTTTGCAAAGCATTAAACTCTGATGTAGTTACGTATTCTGTATTTGAAACTACAATCATTTCCCAGTTTTTAGCATTTTGTTTTTTGATAATATTCTCTGTAGCAAAACCTAATCGATATCCTTCAAAATACAAAGACTCGTATATATCCAATAACTCTGTCATCTGGTTACTTTTATTAATAGCCGAAGTTTCTGAGTAAAATAATCGCACTGGATTGTTTACATTTTGTAATGCTGTAATTTCATTAGCAAAAGTGTTAATATCAATCATTGTAGAGTGGAACTCATTTAATACACGTGGCATCATTAATACGGAACCTGCCAAAAGGTGAAATCCTCTTATAGATCCATCTTTTTCTCTTAACCAAGCCCAATTTTGAGTAACATCTGAACCATGTATTGTTGCCAACCATTGTGCAGTTCTGGCAAACTCCTTATCTAAAAAAAGATTTTTTGAAGAACCTGTATCCACTGAATGCCCTTCAGAATTATAATTTATTGAATTAGGACTTACCGAATGCATAAAATCATATTCTGCAGCCATGTGCGACCAATTCAAAGCATATTTATCTTGCCAAGCTTTTCTGCCTCCAAAATTTCTGGTATGATCCATATGGCCATCATTACCAATAACCTCTGTTAATCTTGTCAATGTTTCAAAATCTAACCCATGATCTCTTGAGTTTCCTGACCATTGTCCTGGAATTAATTTGATATGGCTTTTCATTTTAGGATCATGCTTTTTAATTTCGTCATGCAAAAAAGTAAACCATTGATTCACTCTAACTTGATTAAATCTCATAAAATCGTACCACTTTGGTGTACCACGTAATGATTTATTTACTGGTGTAGAAACTGAACCTGCAGCTTGCTTAAAGTTACCAAATGAAGTACTCCAGGTTGTATTTAAGTTCTTTATATTCTTGTGCTTATTTTTTAACCAATTTTCAAATTTTCTACGGGTATGGCTTGTAATATCAATAACATCCCATGTACCTGCAGTATTCCAATGCGGCTCATTAGAAAGCATGTAACCCAACTTACTTCGGTTTAAATTTTTTAATTGAGGTACATAAAATTTGAATAACTGCTTATGAAGTTCCTTTGCTTGCGGATGATCGATATCAAAACCTGTAAATGTAGTGGTTCCTTTAGCTAAGTCTGGATACTTCTTTTTGGCAAATTCAGGTATACTTTTCATCCCCAAAAAAGGCGCTCCAAAATTTCCGGATTCTAAATTTTTTAATTTAAATTTTTGACCACCCTTAATATCAAACTTACCATTACTGTCTTGAGTTAGCATGCCAATATCAAAATAATAACCGCTCAGGCTTCCAAAAAATTCACTTAAATTGTAACCATTAGTTTCACCTGGTTTAAAATTCCAATCTAACAAAAACAAAGGTTGGTTTCCTTGTTTTAATCCGTTACCATCAATTCTAATTTTGTCCCATTTTATTTGTGGACCTACTTTTCTTTTTTCTTTACCTGATATAATGTTATTTATCTGATTTATACCATCATTGAGTAATTTAACCACTTCTCTACGTTCGTGATTTGGTAAAAAATTTGCATATTGATCGCTTGTCATTGTTTTTTCACCTGGTGGTACAACACGCCCTGCTTTTTTGAAACTTTCTGCTATTTTGGATTTATTGCTATCATCCCATTTTGCATATTCCAAAAAAATCTCTGCTACTCTTACAGACATTCTTTCTTTAGTTACATCTATACCTTGCCTTTTGGCTTTTGTAATTAATTGATTAAGCTGTTTAATTTTTTGTTTAGCTTCTTTTTCTGGATTTTGAGCAAAACAAGAAAAAACAGTAATCAATAGGATTCCTAATGATTTTAGTTTAAGTTTCATAAATTAATTTGATTAAAAGTTAGTTTTTTGGTTAATTAGTTTTGTTTTGAAGTTCTTTTAACTTATTGCAATACACTAGATATATTCTCAATAAAAAACAACATTCATTGCAAATAAATCCGTTTTTTACCTATTTAGATATCACATATGTTTTTTTTACAGACACACTAAAAAGCCATCTTTATAAATATCCTTGATAATTTTATTATTTACATAACAAAACATTCGAATTAAAAAAAATCAACTTTCTCATTTTCAGAATTTAGAAAAAATAAATAGTCAATTTGTTCTATAAATTAATATGGATATTATTTGAACAAAAAAAGTTAAAAAAACTACTTAACAAATCTCAAAAGAATCAGTCTTCATCACAAAAAAAAGAGAATATACCTACCGCTATAACTTTAGTAATTGATCAAATACAACTTAATCGACTCTAAACTTATTTTAAAAGATAATTATAATGGTACTATTGAAACGGATATTTAAAACAAATGGTTTTTAAACCTATTTATCAACCTAAATCAATGGTGATTTTGATACTTAAAAAGCATATGGCACAAAAAAAACCATCCTAAATAGGATGGCTTTTAAAAAATATCAATAGGTTCTGGTATATTAAAATACCATGAAAACATTCAACTTATTTCTCTTATATTATTACTTATAACAAAACAATACTTACTAACGTGCTTTATTTTTTTAAGTAGTCAATTACATTTGTTTCAATACGTTTTTCTATATCACTTACATCTGCTTTTACAAAAGCATCTCCTGTAATTTTTTCATATAATTCGATATAGCGTTCAGATACTGAATTAATGTACTCCTCAGTCATTTCTGGTATTTGCTGCCCCTCTTTACCTTGAAACCCATTTGAAATTAACCACTGACGTACAAATTCCTTTGATAATTGTCGTTGTGCTTCTCCTTTATCTTGTCGTTCTTGATAACCATCGGCATAAAAATAGCGTGAAGAATCTGGAGTGTGGATCTCATCAATCAACACAATCTTTCCTTCTTTAGTTTTTCCAAATTCATACTTAGTATCTACCAAAATTAAGCCACGTTCAGCGGCTATTTCTGTACCTCGTTTAAATAAGGCTTGTGTATATTTTTCTAACACCACATAATCAGCTTCGCTAACAATACCTTTACTTAAAATTTCTTCTCGAGTAATATCTTCATCATGCTCTCCATTATCCGCTTTAGTCGATGGTGTAATTAATGGATCTGGAAATTTATCATTCTCTTTCATCCCTTCTAACATAGGCATTCCGCAAATAAAGCGCTTACCTGCTTTGTATTCACGAGCTGCATGACCCGACAAATAGCCTCTAATAACCATTTCCACCTTAAATGGTTCGCACAAATGCCCCACTGCTACATTTGGATCTGGAGTTGCTATCAACCAATTGGGAACAATATCCTCGGTAGCCTTCATCATTTTTGTAGCAATTTGATTCAGAATCTGTCCTTTGTAAGGAATTCCCTTTGGCATTACTACATCAAACGCTGAAAGGCGATCCGTGGCAATCATCACTAATTTATCATCGTTTATAGCATAAACTTCGCGTACTTTACCTTTATAGATTGATTTTTGACCTGGGAAATTGTAATTTGTATCGTTAATTGTATTCATTAGCTGTGGCAAGATTTTAAAAAACACAAAGATAGTTAGTTTCCGAATAATGTGTATATAATCGAGTTAATTTCCTGTTGATCTTAATTCCAATACAAGTTTTTGGTTAGGTACAATTTAAAATAGTAATTTTACAAACTAATTGAGTTTAATTTAAAATTGCTCTAATGGGTAGTTTTTACAGTAAAGTATAGAAATTGATATGTAATTTCTATATATATTTTAGAATATCATTTTAACGAAAAATGTAATCCCAAATTCGCATGTAGTATAGATCGAATTTATACATTTTTCTTACAATTAAACTCGAAATAATTAAAACTACCTGCATACCAATACTTTTTTGATGAAAAAAATATTTTTAGAAACCCACAATATCAATAATTTAAAATCTGGATTTGGTCAATTTAATTTAAACTTGGTCAAAGCCTTATCCGAACAAACTGATTTTTTAAAAGAGTATTCTATTGTATGTAGCTGCAATAAAAAAGAAGTACGAAAAGATATTGGCAAAACAGTTTCATATAAAAAATACTGGCAAATTACCCGTTATCCTTTTTTTAGAATTAGAAAAAAATTTGATTTATGGCATTCTGTAAATCAAAATACTAAAATTGAACCTTTTTCGGATACTACGCCTTATCTTTTAACGGTTCATGATATTAATTTTATGGAAGAGGATACAGGGGAACGACTGGAATTTAGAATTAATCAGTTTAAAGAAAAAGTAGCACGTAGTAGTGCTATTGTATACATTTCAGAATTTGCAAAAAAAAGCACACATGCCCATTTTAACATACCCAATATTCCCGAGTATGTTATATACAATGGAAATACCTTTAACAATTCGGGGGGGCTAACATCGCTTACGCAGGAATCTTTCACTAATATTTCTCCTAAAAAACCTTTTATTTTTTCAATAGGACAAATGGTTGAAAAAAAGAACTTCAGCACATTAATTAAAATGCTTGAATTTTTACCTGAAATTGAATTAATACTTGCTGGCGACAACAGAACTGAGCATACCGACGAACTTAAAAAATTAATACAAGATAAAAAGCTTGAACATAGGGCGCATATTGTTGGGCGAATTACGGATCAAGAAAAAATTTACTACTACAAAAACTGTTTAGCCTTTACTTTTCCTTCATTAAGAGAAGGCTTTGGCTTACCCGTTTTAGAAGCAATGACTTTTGGAAAGCCTGTTTTTTTAGCTAATAAATCATCATTACCCGAGATTGGTGGTAAACACTCATTTTACTGGGATCATTTTGAACCTGAGTATATGGCACAAGTTTTTAATGAAGGCATGGAAAAATTTAATGCCAACAAAAACTTTTATATTGAGGAGTACACCACACATTCAAAAAAGTTTACTTGGGAAAATGCGGCCAAACAATATGTTGAAGTATATAGGAGTATACTTGAATAAAACAAATAGCTAAGCTTATTGAAATTGTAAAGCCCTAATAATTCGAAAAATTATTAGGGCTTAATATTCAGATAGATTCTAAATTATCTTGTACCTACTCCAAAATATTGAACTTAATCAACCCTTCCATCAAAATTAAAATCCATTGAAATTTTATTTCGCCTTCTTACAGCAAGGTTATCTTTTCCATCTTAATCCCAATCGCCTACTAAATATTGATCATTTCTATGATCACCATAACCATACTTATAAGCCCTATCATGCCTCGTTCCTATAAAATCATAATTTGTAAAGTCCTCAAATTTTAAAAGTATCCAACAATCTAAACGCTTAAATGATTTGTAGTTGTCTATTGTTCTCTTTTGAAGATTTAAACAATCGATAAATTCAAGAATTGATGTATTCAAAAATTTTCCAATGAGGTAAAGCTAATCAAAAGTCATGTTATTTTCCGAATTGGCATAAATAGCTGTTTTCATGTTTTTTAGCCACTATATCTTACAAAAAAAACCTCGTATTTACAAGGTTTTTGGTTTTCTGAATGTGCCTAAATCTATCTTTAAACTTAAACTGAATTCTCAGTTAACAATTATCTAAAAATCTCATCAATCAAATAAGTGTATCATCAATATGAGACCAAATCCAATCTACTTGATTATTTTCAAGCTTGGGAAAACATTCCCATATATCTCCATCATTAGTTCTTATAAAAACTCGAGGACCATTACCTCCTACCTTATAAATTCCCATAGACTTATTAATAGTAACACTTCCACTTGGTTTACCTAAATTAAGCCATGACCAATTCGATCCAGACCACGAATTTAACCATAAATTGCCATCACTACCTTTCACAAAAATGAAAGGCCTTTTACCTCCGAATAATGCACTAGACCCCATAGATTTCTCAACAGATATACTACGGTTAGGCCTGCCTTGGTTTGACCATGACCAATTTGATCCCGACCACCAATTTGACCATAAGTTCCCATCGCTACCCTTTACAAAAATATAGGGTCTACCTCCATCTACTGTCATAGCACCCATGGACTCTTTAATTGAAATATTATTTCTTGGTTTTCCTTGATTTGACCAAGACCAATTTGATCCTGACCACCAATTTGACCATAAATTACCATCGCTCCCTTTTACAAACGCATAAGGTCTACCTCCATCAACTGTAATAACACCCATTGACTCTTCAATTGAAACTCTAGATGGCTTTTTTTGATTTGACCAAGACCAATTTGATCCAGACCACCAATTTAACCATAAATTATCATCACCTCCCTTTACAAATATATAAGGTCTATTTCTATCAACTACTGTCCCACCAATAGCTTCTTTAATTGAGGTACCATCAGGCTTCCCTTGATTTCTCCACAAATCAGCAAATTCAAATTTATTAGTTCCTATAGGCTGCACTCCTTCAGGATTATAAATCGACCATAAATTACCATCACTACCCGTCATAAAAAGGTCTTTTGGAGACACAAAAGTAACACTACTAATTGTTGTTTGTTCATATGGTAACAAAAATTTAATCGACTCAATTATATCTACTCCTCTCCTAGGTGTTCCGAATTTTTTCCATGTATAATTTGGTCTAAGGTTTCTAACCTCTAAAAAAGATGTCGCCAGATGTGTCCTAAAAAAAAGATCATCACCTATAGCATCTCTTTTCCATATATTTCCGTCTGCTCTTTTTACAAACATACGATGATAATAAGCTGCATTAGCTTCACGAAATCCCATTATTTCTTCAAAAAAGTTTTGAGATACGGATAAGTTTTGAACTTTTAATTCATCATTCAATTCATTTTCTACACTTACATCTTCGCAAGAAAAAATGAATAATGATACAAATGCAGTAATTGTACTTTTAAAAATTGTGCTTTTCATTTGAGCTAAATTTAGTTTATAATAGGTTTTAAAATCTCTAATCGAAATGAACCACTTTGGACTGGAAATGCCATAATTTCCTTCGTGACTGAAAGCCATTCTAGTATAAAATTGGAACCATTAACAATTGGTTTACGGTGATGTTCCAAATATTCATTCACCATTTCATCCGTTATATTTCCTAAACTCCAACATCCATAACCTATACCCCAAAAATGTCGACCCCAGTAACGCCTGTTCAATTCTTGAAATTCTTGCTGTAATTTTCTTGAACTTCTTCCCTACAACTTTTTGACTAGGTCACTGATTGATAAGGATGGTCGATATTCAACATGCATATGGTTTGAGGATACTACACCTTTCAGAATTGCAACATCTTCTGATTCACAAATCTGCATTAATAGAGTCCTACAGCGAATCTTGATATCTCCCTGAAATACATTATATCTATATTTTGTCCTCCAAACAATATGAACTGTTAATCGACTTAACGAATGACCATTACTTCTTTGCTCGTTTGACATAAACACAAAGATAGGTGTTTTTAGAAGCTAAAAGCGAAATGCACTAAAGTGCATAGTTTTAACTATTCCTGAGACCAATAAAACTATATTTTTCTATAAATCTAATACAATCAATTTAAAGGAACTGAAGACCACGACCATTTAGAACCAGACCACCAATTCACCCATAAATTTCCATCACTACCTTCTAAATATACATGTGGTTTATTTTCTTCAATTGTTACTGCTCCATATGATTTAACAATAGAAACACCTTCACTTGGTTTGCCGTGATTAGACCAAAACCATTTCGATCCCGACCACCAATTCAACCATAAATTCCCATCATTCCCTTTTACAAAAACATAAGGCCTACCGCCATCTACAGTTATTGCTCCCATAGATTCTGTTATAGAAATGTTAGATTTTGGCTTACTGTGATTACGCCATAACCATTTGGAACCAGACCACCAATTTGACCATAAATTCCCATCATTCCCTTTTACAAAAACATAAGGTCTTCCTCCATCAACAGTTATAGCACCCATGGACTGTACTATTGAAATATTAAATTTTGGTTTACCTTGGTTAGACCATATCCATTTAGAACCTGACCACCAATTTAGCCATAAATTATTATCACTTCCTTTAACAAAAACATATGGTCTATCACCACCATCTACAGTTATAGCTCCCATTGATTCTATTACAGAAATATTAGATTTTGGTTTACCTTGGTTACGCCAATTCCAGTTTGCCCCTGTCCAATAATTACACCATAAATTATTATCGAAACCTTTCACAAAAACGTAAGGCTTATCATTATCTACTATTAAAGTTCCTATAGTTTTATCAATAGACGTATTTATTGGTTCACCTAAATTATCCCAATCCCGTATTTTCCCTTCCCAATACACCCATAAATTACCATCACTTCCTTTTACAAATACATGAGAAAAATTTGAATTAGATATGTATGTAGGAAAAGTAAAATTCCCTGTTGCAATTCCAATAGATTCAATTATATCTACATCGTTTTTAGGTTTGCCTAAATTATTCCATTTTGCTTTTGACAGGAAGAGTATTTTTTTTTCTTTTTTTGTACCTCCAGGAAAAGTCCTTCTTTCCCACATATTACCCTCGTTGCCTATTACATAAGCATGAGTTGAAAAAAATTTAGCTGACACACCAATTGGTTTGATAAAAGATTTTTGAACTACAGATGAGTTTTGAACGCTCAATTTATTATTAAATTCATTATCCACAATTACATCCTCACAAGAAAATGTAACTGATATTACAAATGCAGCAATAGCAATTTTTAAAAATTTATTTTTCATATAAGTTAGTTTTTAATTTGGATAACTTATTATCTCAAATAATTTAATCCAGAGGAATTGAAGACCATAACCATTTCGATCCCGACCACTGATTTCTCCATAAATTCCCATCACTACCTTCTACTTGCACAAAAGGTTTATTTCCTTCGATTGTTACTGCTCCATATGATTTAACAATAGAAACACCTTCACTTGGTTTACCGTGATTAGACCAAAACCATTTCGATCCCGACCACCAATTCAACCATAAATTCCCATCATTCCCTTTTACAAAAACATAAGGCCTACCAACATCTACAGTTATAGCTCCCATTGATTCTATTATAGAAATATTAGATTTTGGTTTACCTTGGTTACGCCATAACCATTTGGAACCAGACCACCAATTTGACCATAAATTCCCATCATTCCCTTTTACAAAAACATATGGTCTGCCTCCATCTACTACTATTGCACCCATAGATTCTTTTATTGATGTACTACTTGGCTTCGCTTGGTTTGACCATACCCATTTAGATCCTGACCACCAATTTAACCATAAATCACCTTCACTCCCTTTAACAAACACATAAGGCCTACTTCCATCTACTGTTATAGTTCCCATTGATTCTGTAATTGAAGTCCTAAAATTCGGCTTACCTTGATTTAACCATATCCAATCAGATCCTGACCAATAATTTGACCATAAATTACCATCACTTCCTTTTAAAAAAACATAAGGTCTATCACCATCTAATGTTGTTGATCCCATAGATTCTAAAATAGAAATCCCTGAATTTGGTTTACCTTGATTGAACCAAACCTCTGTCTGAGTAATTTTTGTATTTGCACGATGTCTCCACAAATTTCCGTCACTACCCTTAACAAACACATTAGTAAGAGAAAACTCATCTACTCCTAACCCAATAGGTTCTAATATAGAAACATCCCTTTTTGGAATACCTCTATTAATCCATTTAACAGAAAATAAAGATCCAGCTAATAATGGTCTACCAGTTCTTTTTGACCACAAATTCCCATCTGCTCTTTTCACAAAAGTATTTATAAACTTGCCTTTTGTAGTTATAGCTCCAAAAGATTCGTATTTAGGAACTAATGATAAATTATAAACACTCAATTCTTCATCTGTTTTTTCTTTTTCACAAGAAAAAATAAATGGAAATATAACAACTATTGCAATTTTAAAAAACGCCCGTATCATCGTTTAATATATTATAAGTTAGTAATCTAAAACTAAAAGAATTAAACCTCAAGTCAATACCCTTAAAACGTTATAAGTATGTTAATTAAAAATCCCTCTCATTAAATCCTTAAAAAAGGACTAATTCTTTAAATAATTACCTCAACTTAGTACTTATTACTAACAAACCTTACTAATTAATAATGAATCAATTATGAAGATAAATCAAAAAAATATTATGCTTATCCGTATTAGTACCTAATTTCGTAAATTAGACCTAATTTAAGAGCGATAAAAATGCGAATATTAGATTTTTATAAAGAGTATCCAGATGAGTTAAGTTGTAAACTTAAATTTAAAGAGATTCGAGATCAAGAAGGTATTACTTGTAAGAAATGTGGAGGCTTAGATCATTATTGGAAGAAGGATAAATGGAGTTACGAATGTAAAAAGTGTAAATTTAG
>CANLCT010000009.1 GCA_947489195.1 uncultured Aquimarina sp.
AAATCTAATATTCGCATTTTTATCGCTCTTAAATTAGGTCTAATTTACGAAATTAGGTACTAATACGGATAAGCATATTTATTTTTTCTTTTACGGCATCTACTCTTTTTTTATTGATAAGATCGTAAAAGGTGGTTTCTAGATGTTGATTAAGTAGTATAGAAAGTTTTTTATCACTAATACCTATAAGTTTTGCTAAAGCATTTAAAGATAAATTTTCATCTAAATAGGGCTTTTGTATTTGTAGTATATGGTCTAGTTTTTCTTTTAAAAGAATATAATCTTCGTTACTTTGTATAGCGGTTTTTTGAGGCGCAGGTTGAATTTCTTTTTCAAGTTTGACATCAATAGTATTAAGTAAAGTTTTATTAATAAGTACACTGCTATTATTTATACCATAATAGGTTAAGTAGGTAAGAATAATAATGTAACTTATTATAGTAATAAAGCCTGTTTCCCATTTAACTTCAATAAATAGTTTTGTAATACTACCGCTAACATCAACAAGCATTACCATAAGTAACCCAATTAAAAAGAATTGAGACCATTTTAAATTATTAGGGTCAAGCGATGAAAAATTGCTTTTTAAAATGGATTTATACCTTAAAAAAAGTTGTATTGAAAATAGAATATATCCTATAAACATTAAAGTTTCGAACCAGTAGGGGATATCGTAATTTTCTATGACAAGTAAGTGTTTAAAAACTTTGCTTTCACTAAAAGTATTGATCAAAAAAGGAATAGTTACAATAGTCCAATAAAGTATATGAGGTATAAAGTGAATAAGTTCATTCTTTTTTATTGTTTGTTTATTGGTACATATCGATTTTGTGTAAAACAAAAGTATAGGACCTAAACATAGTAATAATCCACCGGTAAATAAAAAGGAAACAAAGGAAAGTATTTTTAAATTGTGAAGCTCAAAATAGAAATTAATAATATAAAGCAGCGCAATGATATGAATAGTACAGAGCGTTTTTTTGGTGAGTTTTTTTTGATTTGAATTTAAAATAAGTATTACTATTGAAATAGTAAAACCAACCACTAAAATAAAGTCAATAATCAAATTCATTTAAATGAATGATATAGAATTATGCTACATAAAAAATTATAAGTAATTATTTTGTTATAGTGTAGTAGTTATTTGTTAGCTATTTTTTTTGAAGCATTCCATAAAAAGTACAAACCAATTCCCATAAAAGGGATGCTTAACCATTGCCCTGTTGATAAAAGGCCTAGCACATTTTCAAATCCACCTTGGCTTTTCTTTACAAATTCCACTAAAAATCGAACAAAGAAAATAAGTAGCATATAGGTCCCAAATAAAAATCCAGATTGATCTTTTTTATCTGTTTTCCAGTATAGGTGTAGTAAAATAAAAGAAACAAAAATATAGCCAAAAGCTTCGTATAATTGTGCAGGGTGTCGGTAATCTACCTGTTCTAATATGGATTGAAATTTAGGGTTATTTGAAATAGCATCGTAGGCTTTACTAGCTTTTTTAATTCCAGTTAATTTTATGGCTTGATACTCAGGAATTGCTTCTTTAATGAAACGTACACCTGTAACAAAGTCCGTTTTTTCTCCAATAATTTCTGAATTAATAAAATTGCCCATTCGAACAAAAATACCTCCAAAAGCTGCTGGTATAGTTACACGATCGAGTGTCCAAAGTGTAGGTTTTTTAATTACTTTTTTAGAATATAAGTACATGGCAATAATAAAAGCTATTGCTGCACCATGACTTGCTAAGCCTTGGAATCCAGTAAATTTAAATTCAGGTCTAAATTGTGCTGGTAAAAACACACTAAAAAAATCTTCTTTAAACAGTTCGGGTTGGTAAAAAAGAACATGACCCATACGAGCACCAAGCAATGTAGCAATAACGGCGTACATAAAAACAGATTCAAGATGTTCCATTTTTTGCCCCTCGTTAATGTATATTTTTTTCATAAGGTAATAACCTAATGAAAAAGCAATAACAAACATTAAGCTGTAATAGTGAATAGTGAAAAATCCAAGGTCAATTCCTATAGAAGGGTTCCAAACTATTTTAGAAAATATCATTAGTTAGTGTTTTGTGTAAATGTATATCGGAATTACGAATTACGAATTACGAATTTTGAATATTAAATTAAATATTTGTTAGTATTACAAGTTATTAACCCAATTGTCGGTAAAATGTTGCATAACAACTGATATTTATTACTTGATAAGTTCAAAAAAATCAAAAAATAGTTAGGGTACTGGGTCATAGCCACTCCCTCCCCAAGGGTGACAGCTAAAAATACGTTTTAGGCCTAGTAAGCTTCCTTTAAAAAGTCCGTGTTTTAGCAATGCATCTTTTGTGTATTGCGAACACGTAGGTTGGTACCTGCAAGTAGCAGGAGTAAAAGGAGAAATCAGATTTTTATAAATAAAAATCAGAAACATTAAAGGTGCTATGGCTATTTTTTTTAACATTAATAGGTAAAGGTTGTGCCCTCTCGGCCATCTTTTAATTGAATTCCTTTTTCAGCAAGTTCATCTCTAATTTTGTCACTCAAGGCAAAATCTTTGTTTATTCTAGCTTCTTTACGCAGCTCGATCAATAATTCGATTACGCCATCTAATTTATTGTTTATATCGTTTGACGCTTCTGCAGAAGCTTGTAAACCTAATACATCAAAAGTGAAATCATGTAACGTTTTTGTGATAATGGTTAAATCTGCTGGAGAAACTTTAGATTTTCCTTCCTTAACTTGGTTAATAAATTTTACAGCTTCGAACAAGTATGAAATTAAAATTGGACTATTAAAGTCATCATTCATAGCGTTGTAACAGCGTTGTTTCCAGTCAGCTACTTCAAAGTTTGTAGTTTCTTTTTCTACCGTAAGGGAATCTAAATGCTGTATAGCTTCCATTAATTTTGAAAAACCTTTTTCTGAAGCCTCAAGTGCATCATTCGAAAAATCCATAATGCTACGATAATGCGCCTGTAACATAAAAAAGCGGACTACCGAAGGCTTAAAAGGCTTACTTAAAATGGTATTATCTCCAGAAAAAATTTCGTGAGGTAATATGGTATTCCCCGTACTTTTAGACATTTTTTTACCATTAAGTGTAAGCATATTAGCATGCATCCAGTAGTTTACGGGTGTTTTGCCACAAGCGGCTTCACCTTGTGCAATTTCACATTCGTGGTGCGGAAATTTTAAATCCATTCCTCCTCCATGAATATCAAACTCTTCACCCAGGTATTTGGTGCTCATTACAGTGCATTCCAAGTGCCAACCAGGGAAACCATCGCTCCAGGGGCTTGGCCAACGCATAATATGTACAGGTTCTGCTTTTTTCCATAAGGCAAAATCTTGCGGATTGCGTTTTTCGCTTTGGCCAGCTAACTCACGCGAGTTGTTAATCATGTCCTCTAAATTACGTCCGCTAAGTTTTCCATAATTGTTAGTCTTGTTAAACTTAACAACATCAAAATAAACGGAACCATTTACTTCATAAGCAAAGCCATTATCAATTATGGTTTTAATGATTTCAATTTGTTCCACAATATGCCCAGTTGCAGTGGGTTCAATACTGGGAGGTAAATTGTTAAATTGTTGTAAAATAGTGTGAAAATCTAAGGTGTAGCGCTGCACCACTTCCATAGGTTCAATTTGCTCTAAACGTGCTTTTTTGGTAATTTTATCTTCGCCTTCATCAGCATCATTTTCTAAATGACCTGCATCGGTAATGTTACGAACATACCTAATTTTATAGCCTAGATGTTTTAGGTAACGAAAAATTAAATCGAAAGAAATAAAAGTACGACAATTCCCTAAGTGTACATTGCTATATACGGTAGGTCCACAAACATACATTCCGATGGCTCCTTCAACAATAGGAATAAAGGTTTCTTTTTTTCCCGATAAGGAGTTGTAAATAGTTACCGATTGTTGTTTGTACAAAGGTACTGGTGTCATAGGAATTAGCTTTTGCAAATTTTGAAATCAAAAATACTAACTATTTTGTAGGATACATATAGAACAAGCGAAAATCATTCAATAATAAATAAAGAGAATGCTATATTTACAGCATGAAGTATAGTTTGCTTTTACTTATTAATTTATGCAACTTTTTGGGGATAGCTCAACAGGAAAAACGTTTGGCATTTCCAGAGGTGGATTCCCTTTACAGGGAAGATCAGATTTATATTGGCATCACATTTAATGCTATTGGCGATCGTCCTTCGGGAATTACACAGTCTGGTTTTTCAGGAGGTGTTCATTTTGGTGTTATTCGCGATATTCCATTTAACAAACGAAGAAATTTTGGAATAGGAGTTGGGTTAGGGTATTCTTTAAATACATATAATCATAATTTAATTATTATACCCGGTAATGGAGCAAATAATGAAACTGTGTTTAGTACAATAAGAAATCAAAATGCAATTGATCGGAGTCGTTTTACAACGCATTTAGTGGAAATGCCTTTCGAATTTCGTTGGCGAACATCAACCCCTGAGACCTATAAATTTTGGCGTATTTATGCTGGATTGCGTTTGGGCTATATGCATTATTTTAAATCTAGTTTTGAAAATGCTGAAGGAGTTGTGCTAAAAGAAAATAGACCAGATGCTTTGGAACGTTTACGTTTAGGAACAAGTCTTAGCTTTGGTTGGAATACCTTTAACTTTTATTTATACTACAGTTTAAACAGCTTTTTTGATAAGTCTGTACAAATTGAAGATCAGTTAGGAGGTTTTTCGGTAGTTAAACTCGGTTTAATGTTTTACATTTTATAAAAAACTCCATGTTGTTTTCCATGCGATTATTTATAACAAAATTTAACTACCGATTAGATTATGCCTATAGAATAATTTGTGGTTTTATCCAAAACATAAGCCCCTTTGTAAAGTAATTGCATAATAGTTTTGTGTTAAGGTTTTGTTGTTCAACAAAACTTTTTTGACTGATCTTAATTAGAGTTTGATTTTTCATAGCTCGAAAATTAAATAAGTGATACATAAGATTAACGGCGGATAGCATATCCGCATGCAGCTGGTAAGTTTAAGCTTTTAATAAAATGGATAAATTTTTTAAAACTTCCTTTACTAGATAAATTAAATTGATTTTTCATAATAATTTTTTTAAGGTTTATAATATTGCTTTCTATTATTACAACAGGTTATATAGCTTTTACCCTACTTCTTTTTTTGTTTTTTTAAGCGATAAAGTTTTTTGTAGGTTGAAGAGGTGTTTTTATTCGTTTACCGGTTTATTTGTTAGAAAATTATTTAGATTTTTTTATTGACCTTAAGGAAGTTTTTTTTAATAATCACGTTTTAGTTTTTTCAATATCAGAGGTGATTTAAAGAGAAGTGTACCCAAAAATACATTGTTTAAACGTGAGTTCGACATCATTTGCTTAAATGGAATTCTCGCTTTAAGGGAGTCATGATTAGGTAAGCATTACTTTGGATGGGAATAAGGAGGGTTTAAAATTTTAATATAAAATGAAAATGGATAGATGTTTTATTAAGGAGAATAATTGAAAAAATAATCGCATTAGCTAGTTAATTTATTAAAATCCATACCACTAGGATCTTGAAATACTCGTAAGCCAAATTCTGGAACTACTGCTAAAATATGATCAAAAATATTTGCCTGTATACCTTCGTAATTTGCCCAGTTTTTGTCTTTACTAAATACATAAATTTCAATAGGTAATCCATGTTCATTAGGGGCAAGTTGCCTTACCAAAAATGTCATTTCTTTATTAATCATTGGGTGATTGGTTAAATAGGCTTTTATATAGGCACGAAATGTTCCAATATTAGTCATTCTTCTGCCATTTACTAGACTAGAATTATCGACCCGTTTCTGTTTATTGTTTTCTTGTAGCTCCATTTTCATTTTTTCAATGTATTCGGCTATATATTGGATTTTAGTAAATTGATCCATCATATCTTCGGTACAAAATTGAATGGTATTCATATCTATACTAATAGAACGTTTAATTCTTCGGCCTCCAGATTCAGACATACCTCGCCAGTTTTTAAATGATTCGGTAATTAATGCGTAGGTTGGAATTGTAGTAATTGTTTTATCCCAGTTTTGAACTTTAACCGTCGTTAAAGCGATTTCAATAATATCGCCATTAGCACCATATTTAGGCATTTCAATCCAATCTCCATTGGCTACCATTTGATTTGCCGACAATTGTATTCCGGCAACAAAGCCTAAAATAGCGTCCTTAAAAATAAACATCAATATAGCTGTTAAAGCGCTTAAACTGCTAAACAAATAAATAGGTGTTTTGTTTAGTAAAATGGAAATGATAAAAATGCCACTGGTAAAATAAATGATTAGTTTAAAAACTTGAATAAAACCTTTTATAGGAATTCTATTTGAAACCTCATATGTCGAATAAATAACTAAGGAAGCATTTAAAAGAGCATCAAGAGCAAGTATGCCCATGGCAATCATATAAATTAAAACTAATCCATTGATTAAAGTAATGAGCAAAGGATAGCCTGCAAAAGGAATTGAAATAGATAAGTACACAACAATGGCTGGTACAAATAAAGCAAGTCGATTTAATACTTTTTTCTTCAAGAGTATGTCATCCCATTGCGTAGTTGTTTGATTAATAATTATGGCTAGCCCTTTTAAAATAAAATGTTTGGCAAGTAAATAAGCAACCGTACTAAAAATAATAATCAATATAATAATTAAACCTCGAGCTAAAATATTAGCAACAACTAACTCTAAGCCTTGATTTACTATCCAATTTTTAAGAATTTCAAGCATGTTTTATGAATTTTAATCAATTAAATTTGATTATAGATTTAGTCTAGCTATCTAATTTATAGCTCCTTAACCTATCGTGTATAATTTGATTCATTATGAATGAAGGGAGCAGCTAAATCAAAGGTAGTTAAACCTAAGTCAGATATATTGTAAATTGTAGATGTAAAATGAAAAGATAATTAATAATCTTTTTTATTAAAACCACCTAAACTTCAGTAGTTATATTTTTATGAGTTGTTTGGCCCTAAAATACTTTTTAACACTTACAACACTATAAAATAAAGTACCTCGTAGGATATATTATTTATGGCTTTAGTTCTTTGGATCTGTATTGTAAGATAATATAGAGCTAGAGTAGCGCGCCTTATTAAAAAACAGATATAATTTATTTAGAGTATTTGTCTATATTCGCGGCAATTAAAAATAGATTTATGAGAAAAATATTACTTTCAGTTTTGTTAATAGTCACTATTCTAAGGGTATTTGGACAAGAATTGGTTACAAATGTTAATGAGCCGATAAATGGACAAGAGGACCTTGGATCATTGGGTGATATAATAAGTGAGATACATCCAGGACAAAATTATATTGAGCTAAAAGGTAAATTGTATTTTTTAGCAAATACTTCAGATTTTGGGAGAGAAATATGGGTGTATGATCCAATATCTGATGAAACAAATATGTTGAAAGATATCACTCCAAATTCTCAAAGTACTTTATTTACTGAGCAAGAAGTAGAAGAATGGGGAGTAGTTTTTAATAATGAAATTTATTTTTATGCTAGACAAATTTCATCAAAAGGGAAATTTGGACTTTGGAAAACAGATGGTACTGAAGAAGGGACGGTATTTATAGAAAGTTTTCTGAATGTTAATAATTTGAAAAATATAGATGATAAATTGTATTTTTATTCAGATTTTGAAAATTCACTACAAGGAGGATCCACATTATGGAGGATTAATACAGAAAGTGACGTTCCATCTAAAGTATTAGATTTTGAAAATTCTTCCCGTGGGATAAATATATTTGGTTTTAAAAGTAAATTGCTGATAAAAAATGTGTTGTCTCGTTCTGTGGCTGTGGTTGACCCTGAAGAACAAACGGTAAACGAAATATTTGAGACTACAGATGCTTTCTTTAGAATTTTTAAAACAGAAGATGAACAAAATTTATATTTATTTAATGAAACGCATGAGGGTTCTAATATACTAGGAACAGCTATTTATGCTTTGGATATAGAGAATGAAGAATTTGTTGAAGTGGCTAGTTTTGATGAAACTAATACTTTTATACCTAAACATATTAAAGAAAAAAATGGTTTTCTTTATATTGAGTTGGAAGAGAATAATAATGTTTATCGATATGATATAGATAATAAAGAAGTAGTGCTATTAGAAGAATTTGATTCTGGATTTAAGCGGTCAATTAATGAAAAGTTCAACGATCCTTTTTATGTTTTTAGTACTAATGAAACAACTTCAATATATACGGTAAATGATTTAAATGAACTAGAGAAAAATGTAGATGTAGTTGTTCCAGAAAATGCTGAAGCAGCCAATATTGTTCAGATAAGTGAAAGCAATTACTATGTGAATTTTTCTACTTCAAATGATGATTTAGGAAATGTCTCGTATATAGTTAATATATTAGATAATACAGTAATAGAACTTCCTTTGTTAAAGGAAAATGCTTATGTAGTACCATTTGGAGGTGATTTATACTTTTCAAAAGATGGAGAACCATGGGTTTCTGAAGGAGCCAATGAAAGTACAAAGCAGTTGGTAAATATTGAAACAAGAAAAAAAGGAAGTTTTTGTTTTCAAAATGAAATTGGTCGTTTAGGTGATATTGTATTTCAAATAGGAGAAAATAATGCGTTAAACAGTCCTGAAATTATTGCGTACAATGAAAGTTCATTTCTTTTTAAAGAACTTTTTAATGAAAAATTTACGTTGCCTTCATCTTCTTTTTATCGCTATCCTTTATCGATAAGTGATTTTGGTTTAGGGTTCAGTTTAAAGAAAGGAATTACATATAATAATAAATTTTATTTTTATGTGGATATTCTATCAAGGATGGTAGGTCCTGACAGGGTATATTCTACTGATGGGACTAAAGAAGGAACAGTATTATTTGAAGATTATAAAGAAGGTGAAAGAGAAACAGATGAATTTTTAGAATTTTTTAAGTATGAAGACAAATTTTATTTTTTACTTAGAGGGAAGGAGTTTTCTGAAAACGAAAAAGAAGTTTATTTTAAGGTTTTTGATGGTAATTCCTTTGTAAAAATAGATTTATCAGATCAATTATCAGGAGTGGTTGATGAATTGAGTAATTTGGTATTCAATACTTATGTAAAGGATGATTTAATAATTTTAAATTATATAAAAAATGCTTCTTTTATACCAAATAAGCAGTTGAATGCTTCAGGCGTTTTAGTGATAGATGGAGTAACAAATGATTTAAAAAGTTTTAAAAAGGATCTATTTATAAATAGACCTGTTTTGAGTGAAGATGAGTTTATGTTTTTTAGTCCATCGGAGGTTAATAAAGAGAAGTTAAGTAGATGGTTAATAAACAAAGAGGGTATATTATTAGAGCAGAAAAAAATAGATAAAGTGTTTTCTTATAGCTTGCATCGCTCATTTGTTGATAACAACCTTGGGTATCCTCTAAAGTCTGGTAAAACGGTGTTATTTAGTTTTTTAAATGGTAATAGCTCAGTAATTTCAATAAATGAAGATGATAATGAAAACCTAGTTAAAGAATTTGAATCTATTAATAGGGTGCAACCTCTTTTAACAGATGATACTGTTTACTTTTCTGCTAACGATGGGAGCGAAACGGGAACAGAATTATGGAAAACGGATGGTACGCCAGAGGGCACCATTTTAGTAAAAGATATTTTCGAAGGAAATCAAAGTTCAGCTCCTATTTTTTTATTAGCAGATACCGAAAATAGAGGATATTTTTCAGCTTATACAAATGAAACAGGACATGAATTATGGAGAACAGACGGTACTGAGGAAGGCACACAAATGTTATTCGATTTATACCCAGGTCCTATAAGTTCTAATCCATCTGCGGCTATTGAAATCGGTGAAGAAATCTTTTTCTGTGCATCTTCAAGTAATGAATTAGGGCAACAAATATGGAAATTTAATAAGAATGATGAAACATTGAGTATTGTTGATGTGGCAATTCAAGAAGTGTCAAATGTATTCTATCCAAATCCAGTAAATGATTATTTATATACTTCTAATTCTTCTATTGATAAAATTAGTGTATACAATATGAAAGGAGTAAAAGTCCTAGATTCTGATTTGGATGGTGCTAGGTTTAATGTGTCCAATTTAAATGTGGGTATATATTTAGTTTCATTTAAGCTAGATGGTGAGACTAAAGTGGTACGTTTGTTAAAAAAATAAGCTAAAACTAAAAAACCAGATTCAAATTATTTTGAATCTGGTTTTTTAGTTTTTATTGCTATGTTTTATTATATCTTTTTCCTCAATCTAGCTACAGGTAAGTCTAATTGTTCTCTATATTTAGCAACAGTCCTTCGGGCAATAGGATAGCCTTTTTCTTTAAGGATCGTGGCTAATTTTTCATCGGTTAAAGGCTTTTTCTTATCCTCAGCCTCAATGGTCATTTCTAATATTTTTTTAATTTCTCGAGTAGATACTTCTTCTCCTTGGTCATTTGTCATCGATTCAGAAAAGAACTCTTTTATTAATTTTGTTCCGTATGGAGTATCAACATATTTACTACTAGCAACTCGCGAAATAGTACTTACGTCCATTTCAATTTCGTCTGCAATATCTTTTAAAATCATTGGTTTTAAATGACGCTCGTCACCCGATAAAAAGTATTCTTTTTGATAATGCATTATAGCACTCATGGTAATCATAAGCGTTTGCTGGCGTTGTCTAACGGCTTCAATAAACCATTTAGCAGCATCTAATTTTTGTTTGATAAACTGAACGGCATCTTTTTGTGATTTTGTTTTCTTTTTTGTTTCCTTATAACCACGTAACATGTCATTATAAGCACCAGAAACATGAAGCTCGGGAGCATTTCGACCGTTAAGACTTAATTCTAATTCACCTTCAACTATGCGAATAGTAAAATCAGGAACAACATGTTCCACTATTCGGGTATTTCCAGCAAAGCTACCTCCAGGTTTAGGGTTTAGGTGTTCAATTTCTTCAATAGCTTCTTTAAGTTGCTCTTCAGAAACACTGTATTTTGAAAGTAATTTTTTGTAGTGCTTTTTTGTGAAATGTTCAAAAGAGTGCTCAATAATTCGCTGAGCAAGTACCATTGTAGGGCTTAGTTCTTTACGTTGTAATTGAATATGTAAACACTCTTGTAAATTACGAGCCCCCACACCTGCAGGGTCTAATTGATGTACTAGTTTTAGCACCTTTTCGACCTGTATTTTGTCGGTGTATATGTTTTGAGTAAATGCTAAATCATCAGCAATATCTTCGAGTGAACGTCTGATGTAGCCACTTTCGTCAATGCTTCCTATTAAAAATTCGGCAATTTGATAGTCGTTTTCATTTAAACGATACGTGTTTAATTGCGATTTTAAATGTTGGTTAAATGAGGTGCCACTAGCATATGGAACCGATTTGTCATCATCATCGGCACTGTAATTGTTAGCTTGTAAACGATAAGCAGGAACTTCATCATCACTTAAATATTCATCAATATTGATGTCAATGTCATTGTTATCGTCGGCGTTATAGTCTTCTTCCTGATTTTCATTTGAAAATTCATCATCAGGGTTTTCGGTTTTTTCTTTACCAGTATCTAATGCCGGGTTTTCTTCAATTTCTTGCTTTAAGCGTTGTTCAAAAGCTTGTGTAGGCAATTGTATCAGTTTCATTAACTGAATTTGCTGAGGTGATAGCTTTTGCGATAATTTTAAATTGAATTGTTGTTTTAACATTTAACTTGATTTCTTACTGGTAACTTAAATACTTTTTTAAAGATAATTTTTTTTATCTAGTTAGTGATAATACTTAGGAATTTTTAAAATCGAATTTTATTAAACTTTGGTGGTAATTTATTTGATATCGAGATTAAAATTCGGCATTCATTGGTGTTCTAGGATAAGGTATTACATCGCGAACGTTAGACATACCAGTAACAAATAGGACTAAGCGTTCAAATCCTAATCCAAAGCCACTATGGGTACAGGTGCCAAATTTTCGGGTATCTAGATACCAATATAATTCTTCTTTACTAATGCCAAGTGCATCCATTTTGTCTTTTAAAACATCTAAACGCTCTTCTCGTTGCGAGCCGCCCACAATTTCTCCAATTCCAGGAAACAATATATCCATAGCCCTAACAGTGTTGCCATCTTCATTTAAGCGCATATAAAAAGCTTTGATTTTAGCAGGATAGTTAAATAAAATAACAGGGCATTTAAAATGCTTTTCTACTAAATAACGTTCATGTTCACTTTGTAAGTCAACACCCCATTCATTTACAGGGTATTTAAATTTTTTCTTTTTATTAGGTTTTGATGCTTTTAGAATTTCGATGGCTTCGGTATAGCTTACTCGTTTAAAGTTGTTACTTAAAATAAATTCAAGTTTTTTGCGTAAAGGCATTTCACTCCTTTGTTCTAAAGGTTTTTGTTTCTCTTCGTTTAATAGACGTTGCTCTAAGAAGCTTAAATCATCTTGGCAATGATCTAACACATATTTAATTACGTATTTAATAAAATCTTCAGCAATATCCATGTTTTGATCCAAATTGCAAAAAGCCATTTCGGGTTCAATCATCCAAAATTCTGCTAAATGACGCGAAGTATTCGAGTTTTCGGCTCTAAAAGTTGGACCAAAAGTATAAATATTACCCAGGCCCATGGCATAGGTTTCGCCTTCTAATTGACCAGAAACAGTAAGGTTAGTTTCTTTGCCAAAAAAATCTTTTTTGAAATCAGTGGATCCATTTTTGCCTTTAGGTAATTGATCCAAATTAAGTTGTGTTACTTTAAAAGTTTCTCCAGCACCTTCGGCATCACTAGATGTTATTATAGGAGTGTGTACATAAAAAAAGTCGCGCTCTTGAAAATATTGATGTACAGCAAATGAAAGTTTAGAGCGTACACGCATAATGGCTCCAAAAGTATTAGTGCGAATGCGTAAATGGGCTTGCTCACGTAATAACTCTAAGCTGTGTTTTTTTGGTGAAAGAATAGTGGTTTTAACTTCTTCAGGATTAGCGTCACCTTCTATTTTTATTGATGTAACACTTAGTTCTACACGTTGTCCTCTTCCTTCGCTTTCTTTTAAAACACCAGTAATCCGCAACGAAGCTCCTGTGTGTATTCTATCAATTATAGAATCATTAATAGTGTTGTCTTCAATAACACACTGAAGGTTGTTAATTGTTGAGCCATCATTTAAGGCTATAAATCGATTATTTCTAAATGAACGAACCCAACCGTTAACGCTTATTTCTTGTAGTAGTTTTTCTTCTTTTAAAACAGCTACTATTTTTAAATGTTTCATAGTTTATTTGCTAGAAATCTGAAAAAGTCACTTTCCTTAAAATGATATTAAAAGGAAAAGATGAAATAAAAATACATAGATTCCATGAAGAAACCTTATATAAATTTAGGATTAAGTTTTAGGTTTAGTTTTTTTACTGTTTACACTTAAAAGTAATGCAGGGAGCAATACTAAATTACAAAGCATAGCAAAAAGTAATGTGGCAGATATTAATCCACCAAGCGCTTTTGTGCCTCCAAAGCTTGAAATTAAAAATACGGCAAAACCAAAAAACAGTACGGTAGAGGTGTAAAACATACTCACACCAGTTTCGCGAATTGCAGAAAATGTGGCTGCAGTTACATTTCTATTAGAAGTAAGCAGTTCTTGTCGGTACTTGGCTAGAAAATGAATGGTGTCATCAACTGATATTCCAAAGGCGATACTAAAAACTAAAATTGTTGAAGGTTTTATAGGTACACCAAAATAGCCCATAAGTCCACCTGTAATTAATAAAGGGAGCAGGTTAGGGATTAATGAAATTAAAATCATGCGAATTGATTTAAACATATATCCCATGATTAAAATAATCAATCCAATGGCAATTAAAAGTGATTGCACTAAATTGTTGACCAAATAACCGGTTCCTTTTTGAAAAATAAGGGCACGACCAGTAAAAGATACGCTGTAGCGATCGCTTGGAAAAATTTTATCAATTATCGGTTTTAATGTAGTTTCAATTTCTTCCATTTTTTCTGTACCGACATCCTTCATGTAAGTGGAAACTCGAGCGTATTGACCTGTTGAATCTACATATGAAGAAAGCATACTTTTGTTTTCTTCTAGTGATTTGGCATAAGGAAGCATAAAATTACGCTCTTGTCTAGTGGGTAATGTGTAAAATTTAGGGTCGCCATTATAAAAAGCTTGTTTGGCAAATTTTACAATATTAACTACAGATTTAGTAGGTGATAATTCAGGAAATTTTTCTATTTCTTTACTTAATTTTTCAATACGTTTTAATGTGCTTAATTTTAAAACCCCTTTGGGTTTTTTAGTGTCTACAAGAATTTCTAAAGGCATAATGCCATCAAATTCATTTTCAAAAAACTTAATATCATGAAAAAATTGAAGTTCTTGTGACATCTCTTCTAAAAGACTGCCCGAAACTTTAATTTTATTCATGCCAATTATACTAAGAACAAGAATAACAGCTGTTATAGCATAAATATAATTTCTTTTAAAAGAAACAATAGTGACCATCCAATTTACAAAGTCATCAACCCAACGTTTTTCTAAATGTTTTAAATGGCGATCATTAGGTAAAGGCATTATGCTATACAGTAAAGGAATTACCAAAATGCAAAGTACAAATAAACCTAAAATACACACCGATGAAACCATTCCGAATTGAACTAGTAATTCGCTAGATGTTAATATAAAGGTGGCAAAACCAGCAGCTGTTGTTACATTAGTCATTAAAGTTGCGTATCCAACTTTGCTAATCATTTGAACCAGCGCTTCGTTTTTGTTCGATTCCTTTTTAATTTCTTGTTGATATTTGTTTATTAGAAATATGCAATTAGGAATACCAATAACTATAACTAAAGGTGGGATTATTGCTGTAAGTACAGTGATTTGGAAATGGAATAAGCCGATAAACCCAAAGGCCCATAGTACACCTATAACAACGGTGATAATAGAAATCAATGTGGCTCTTACCGATCGAAAAAAGAAAAAGAACAACAAAGAGGTTACTAATAGGGCAGCTCCTAAAAAGAGTTTCATCTCCTCAAAAATATTTTGCGAGTTCATTGTCCGTATGTACGGCATGCCCGATATTTTTAAATCAATATTGTTGTCTTTTTCAAATTGCTCAAGTACAGGGTTTAGTTTTTCTAAAATAAAATCTCTGCGTGCTCGGGTGTTTACAACATCTTGTTTAATATATAGAGCAGATTGAATGGTTTTTTTTGAACTACTGTATATTAAGCCTTCATAAAAAGGGAGTTCATTAAATAATTTTTGTTTGTAACGAGCAATATCAGCTTCAGAAAATACTTTTGAGTTGGCTATTGGCGTTAAAGTAAATGATTTTGGGTTTTCTGTTTTTTTAAGTTCTTTTATTTCTGAAAAAGAAACAACAAAATCAACCTCTTCATATTCTTGGAGTTTTTCATTTAATTTGATCCAGCTATTGAATTTGGTTTTTTCAAAAATAGTAGAGTCGTTAACGGCCATTACAATAACAACACCTTCTTCGCCAAATTTTTCAAAAAATTTATTGTACTCAATGTTTACTGGGTGATCATCGGGCAATAAATTTGTTTCAGTAAATGAAAATTGAATATTTTCCCATTGGCTAATGAGTCCAATGGTAGTAAAAATAATAATGAGTGAGACAATAATACGGTTACTTAAAATGGCTTTAGCAAGTCCATTCCAAAAATAATTGATGTTTCGTTTTAAGGCACTCATTAATTTAATTTGGGGTTTTACTATATATCAGTTTAGATATAAAAGTGTTACAAAAAAAGCAACGGAAGTTGTTCCGTTGCTTTTTAATAGGTTTATAAAGTGTGTTACACTTTCATTATTTCTTTTTCTTTTAAAATAAGTAAAGAATCAATTTTACTAATATGACTATTAGTCATTTCTTGAATATCTACTTCTGTATTTTTGGCAATATCTTCAGAAAGACCTTCTTTTTCCAATTTTTTAATTTCGTTATTGGCATTTTTTCGATCATTTCGAACTCCAATTTTAGCATCTTCAGCTTCAGCTTTAGCTTGTTTTACCAATTCGCGTCTTCTTTCTTCGGTAAGGGGAGGAACGCTAATGATAACACTTTCTCCGTTATTCATAGGATTGAATCCTAAATTGGCTATCATGATTCCTTTTTCAATTTCTTGAATCATTGATTTTTCATAAGGTTGGATGGTGATAGTTCGGGCATCTGGTGTGCTAATATTCCCTACTTGACCCAATGGTGTTTGCGATCCATAATAATCAACTGTAACACTTCCTAGCATGGCAGGAGATGCTTTTCCTGCTCTAATATTTGAAAATTGTTTTTCCAAATGCTTTAGTGCATTACCCATGGATTCTTTTGTGCTGTCTAATATAAAATCTATTTCTTCAGTCATTTTATAGTCAGGTTATTCATTTTGAATTTGTAAAATAGTTAGTTACATGATAACAACAAACTAGATGTCAAATCAGTTATTGGTTATACATTTACTGTAGTTCCAACAGTTTCACCAGAAATTAATTTTAATAAATTTCCTTTGGTGTTCATGTCAAAAACAATAATTGGTAATTCATTTTCTTGGCTTAATGTAAAAGCAGTGGTGTCCATTACTTTTAATCCTTTTTTAAGAACTTCGTCAAAGCTAATATTATCGTACTTTGTGGCCGATTTGTCTTTTTCGGGGTCTGCAGTATAAATACCGTCTACACGTGTTCCTTTAAGTATTACATCTGCTTTAATTTCAATAGCACGTAATACCGCAGCAGAATCAGTGGTAAAATAGGGATTTCCTGTTCCTCCACCAAAAATAACGACTCGTCCTTTTTCGAGGTGGCGCATAGCTCTACGTCTAATAAAAGGTTCTGCAACTTCATTGATTTCAATGGCAGACTGTAGTCTTGTGTCTACTTTTTCATCTTCTAAAGCGCCTTGTAAAGCAAGTCCGTTAATTACAGTAGCAAGCATCCCCATGTGATCTCCTTGTACGCGATCCATACCTTTACTTGCTCCAGAAACTCCTCTAAATATATTTCCACCACCTATAACTATGGCAACTTCTACACCTTTATTGGTAATTTCTTTAACTTGTTTTGCGTATTCAGCTAAGCGATTTGGATCAATACCATATTGTAAATTTCCCATTAAGGCTTCGCCAGAAAGTTTGAGTAGTATTCTTTTATATTTCATGCTATATTTTAGAAAGATTATACAAATATAAACATATTCTCTATTTGATTTGAATGAAATTTAAGGTCTAATTTTTAATTTTCATACTCCTTTTTTTAATACAATATCGTTAGAGTGTTTTTTTGTGTATTGTGTTTATTTAATGCTTGGCTAAATATTATATTTGCTACTTAGTTTTAGCTTAGATTATGAGCTTGTTAAAGCTGGATGTAGTATTGATAATCTTTGTTTTTAGAATAACAAAGATTATTTATAATTGTTAAATGCTAAAGTTTTATTTTGAACAAGATATTGTGAAAAATTAAATAATATTGTGATTGTTTAGTTTTTAAAATATTTTGATATAATTTAAAGAGATTATTTGTTAAATAAAAATAAGTTGACGCTCTAGATTGTTTTTTGTTGTTAATTCTATTAATATTAATAGAAAATACACTAATAGAATAAAGAAGGATAAGTTTTGAATTAATAAAAGGGATTGATGTTTTTTAAAATTTAGAGAGGTAGTAAAGAATAGTATAATGGTTTGTGACTAGTTTTTAATAAATTATTGTGTTTTTATTAAGATACAATAGGAGTTTTACTGGTAATTTCTATTACGATAAAAAAGTGGTACGAAAATTGCCAAAAGAAAAAGCAAATGATCTGAGGGTTTAGTAAAGGATATTGATCCGCTTTTAATTAATGAGATAGTTAAGATTGTAATTAGACTGATTGAATCAAGATTTTTTCTGTTACTTTAGCAAGTATGGAGTAAATTATTCGGGAAGTCGTAGTTGAAAAATAGATTATATAAACTTTAATATAAAGTAAAAGTAATTGAACTAGTTGGCAATTATAATATTGATGAAGAAAAAGTAGAATTTAATGAAGGATGGAAATATGAAGCACTTTTGTTTAATTCTAGTAACAATAAAGTAATTTACATTATGGTAGATAATATAAGTGATTCAAAAGTTTTATTTGATTCATTTAAATTGAATAATAATGCTTTTAAATAATTCATTTAAATTGAATTATTTTGGTGTTAAATTTAGTTGATTTTCAGTAATGTAGATTGCTAACTCTATTCGAAATTCGTATAGAGTTACGTATAAACATATAAATTATGAATAAAAAAGTAGTATCGATTTTGGCATGCATATCAATGGTGTCAAGTGGTGTTTTTGCCCAAAACAATAAGTTAAAAGGTAAAGATATTGGTAAGTCTTATGAAACTACAAGGAGCGGAGCAGCTTCGCCAGTAACAGGGGCTTTTAAGAATGGAAATTATGTGTTGCCAAAATCAGTAGGTGTTCCTCCGTCTGATATTAGCTGGGAAGTAGTAGATTCTCATTCAGATGAATTTAATTATTCAGGTAAAGGAGATCAATTCAAAAAGAAATGGAATGACACTTATTTTAATGCTTGGACAGGTCCTGGATTAACCTACTGGGATGCAGATCACACCGATATTAAAGACGGGAATTTAATGGTAATGGCTTCTCGTAAGTCGGGGACAGAAAAAGTGAATTGTGGAGTAATTTCATCAAAAAAACAAATTAAATACCCAATATATTCAGAGGTTAGAGCTAAGGTAGCTAATCATGTGTTGTCATCTAACTTTTGGTTTTTAAGTCCAGATGACAAAAGAGAAATTGATGTATTGGAAATTTATGGAAGTGATCGAGATGATCATAAATGGTTTGCGGCTAGACCCTCAACAAATTATCATGTTTTTGTACGTGAAGAAAAAGGAAATGCTATTATCGAAGATTTAAATAAGCAGCACCATCACACGTTGCCAAATGAGGAGCCATGGAGAAATGATTGGCATCGTTTTGGAGCTTATTGGAAAGATCCTTTCACCGTAGATTTTTATTATGATGGTAAAATTGTACACGAACTTCGTAAGGAAGGTATAAAGGACCCTGAAGGTTTAGGTATGGATAGAGATTCTTTTATGATTATTGATTTAGAAGATCATGAATGGAGATCAAAAGCAGGAAATAAAGCAACTGATAGAGAGTTGTCTGATGGATCAAGGAATTATTTGGTTGATTATGTGCGTACATACAGGCCTGCAAAAGCTAAAGAAGATACAGGTTTGTTGAAAAATGGTTCATTTAATGATACTAGCCTTAAAAATTGGTATTGGACAAAAGGAGCAACTGTAAGTGCTAATGTAGAAGCGAATGATGGCGATATTTATGCGCTTAAGCTTAGTGATGAAGCATCAGTAATACAAAAAATAGCGGTGAATCCAGGGAAAACTTATGAGTTGACTTGGAAAGTTGGTGGAGAAAAAGGAGCAGGTGTTACTGTAGAGGTATTTAATTATCCAATTGGTAAAAAAATAATATCAAATGGAGATTGGACCCCTAGTAAATTAAAATTTCATACAGGTAAAAAAGAAGTGATATACATTATTGTAAAAGGAGTAAATAAAGATGTTTTGTTAGATTCATTTGAATTAATCGAGAAATAATACTCTTTTTTGTAATATATTGAATAAAAAAGGTGGCCTAATTGCTGCCTTTTTTATTTTTGATAATAACCAGTTTTCAGTTAAAAAGATCATTTAATCTGGTTTTATTCTAGTTTTGTTTAATAGTAAGTAAGATTACATCATTTTTAACTTTTTTTTAACTTAAAATTCATAATTTAGGGAAGTTAGTTAAGTTTATAATCACAATAATTTATCCCAATCATAAAAAATGAAATTGATCTTTACTTTTTTTTTAGTTTCCTTTTTTTTACAAAATGTAAAGGCTCAGCTATACGAAGACTTTTATGGGGCAGGCCATAATGAAGGGATGATTATATCTAGTTCTGGAAATGCTGAAGATAATTTAGCCGATAATCCTTCAAATACGGTTTCGGGTGTTACTAATAGGCTTACATTAGAAGAATCTTCTCGATTTTTGGCGCAAGCAACTTTAGGGTATACTTATGAGGATATAGAAGCATTACAAAATAAAACTTACAAAGAGTGGATTGAAGAACAAATTGGAGTGCCTTCAGGTTCTTTAGAAGATAATTTAGTTAAAATTGCTCAATATATAGATGCAAATCAAGAAGATGAGCGTTTATTTAAAAATTCATTAGACTTTTCATTTTATGAACTGACATTTAAACAAAATGATTTGTTAAGGCAGCGAATGGCTTTTGCTTGGAGTCAAATTTTTGTTGTTGAAAGTTCGCATACATCTTTAAATCAAAATCAAGGTCAGGCTATTTTTTATGATCTTTTGTACAAAGGCGCTTTTGGCAATTTTAGAGATATGCTATACAATGTAACCATGAGTATGTCAATGGGGAACTACTTGAGTCATTTTTTAAATAGAAAATTCAACCCCAGAAATGGTTCTTTACCCGACGAAAATTATGCAAGAGAAATTATGCAGTTATTTACCATTGGTGTAAATGAATTAGAAATAAATGGAAAAGAAAAGGTAGATGAAGCTGGTGACCCAATTCCAACCTATGATATTGATGATGTAGCTGAATTAGCAAAGGTTTTTACTGGGCTTTCTTGTTCAAAACAATTATCTGGAGGAGCAAATCCTAATTTTTTTATTAGCTATCCTAACAGAGATTGGACAGCACCAATGAAAATGTTTGATAATTTTCATTCGGAAGGTGAAAAAAAGTTTATTGGGAAAACAATACCAGCAGGGCAAACAGGGATGCAAGATATCAATCAAGCTATAGATTATTTGTTTAATCATGCCAATGTAGGGCCGTTTTTAGCAACTAGATTGATACAACATTTAGTTAAATCTAATCCTTCACCTTCATATGTAGGTAGAGTAGCTCGTGTATTTAATAATAATGGAAAAGGTAAAAGAGGAGATTTAGAAGCGGTTACTAAAGCAATTTTACTCGACCCAGAAGCAAGAGAGTGTAGTTATATTAATAGACCAACAAATGGTAAACTTATTCAACCATTGGAGCGTTTTATTACATTATTGAAAGCATTTAAAATGACAACACCATCGGGTAAAATTTATTTAGATGATGGTCGCGAATACCATGGGGTTACCTTGCAAGGCTTTAATAACTCGCCAACAGTTTTTAATTTTTTTCAATTTGATTATGCCGAAGAAATGACTGTGGCTCCAAATAAGCTTGTTTCTCCAGAATTTCAAATATTAAATACCGTAACGTCAATATCATATATTAATAAAATAGAAAACTCTCTAAAGGATAAGCCGTTTGACAACTTTACAGCTGCAGGTACATTTATTGGTCCAGATAATAATGATAAACCCACACTCGATTTATCGCAAGAAGTATCTGTTTATAAAAATTCGGGTACTGAAGCTTTATTGGATCGCTTAAATATATTGCTCTGCAGGGGGCAATTGACTAATGAGTTAAAAGATATTATTAAGGCGACTATATCAGAAAATGAAGCAAATATTAGTGCGTATTCAGATTTAGACGCTGTTCATGATTGTATTTATTACATTATGATTTCACCAGATTATATGATTCAATTATAAAACTATGACACATCATAAAAAGTATTCCAGAAGAACTTTTATAGAAAGCCTTGGTTTAGGTTGTGCTCATTTAGGAGCTACAACACTATTATCTGGTGTCACAAATATTGGTTTAATAGGGTCGGCGGCGGCGGCAAATAGGTCTTTTGCAAAAACTAGTTTAATGGATTACAAGGCACTTGTTTGTATTTATCTAGCAGGTGGTAATGATAGTTTTAATATGTTAGTGCCCACAGATCAAGAACCTTATGATGATTATAAGGCTTCGCGAACAAATATAGCTATCCCAAAAGATGATTTATTAGGCGTTAATCCAAAAAACACTAATGGTAAAAAGTTTGGTTTACACCCTAATTTGTCAAATATTCAGCGTCTATTTGAAAATGGAAATGCAGCGTTTGTAGCTAATTGTGGGGTATTACAAGAGCCAACAGATATTGATAAATTTAATCAAAAAATTAAATTGCCATTTGGTTTGTTTTCTCATTCGCACCAACAAGATCGTTGGCAAACTTCGTTGCCTAGAGATGCTCAGCAAAATGTAGGTTGGGGTGGTAGACTAGCCGATATATTGCAACAGAATAATACGAATCAAAGCCTGTCAATGAGTATTTCATTAGATGGATCAAATTTATTTCAAAGAGGAAATAGAGTACAATCATACACTATTAAAAACAGCGAAAACGGAAGTACATTATTAAATGGATCAAAAAAAGATAATTTTTATGAGCAACTAAAGCGAGCTACACTAGATGATGTGTTAGAGGTAAAGCACCAAAATATATTAAAGCAAGCTTATGCCGATGTTATTTCGGGTTCAAAAAGTAATTCTTTCGAATTTGATGCAGCTTTGGCTAGAGGTGCAGATATCAGTACAGATTTTCCTAATAGTAAGCTAGGTAAAAACTTAAGAATGGTAGCAAGAACTATAGCTGCCAGAGATATATTAAATGTACGTAATCAAACATTTTTTATTTCTGTAGGAGGTTTTGATAATCATGCAGATAATTTAGAAGATCATAGTGGAAGAATGAAAACATTGGATGAGGCTTTGGGGGCATTTTACAAAGCTTTGGAAGAAATAGGTGTAGCTAACAGTGTTACTGCATATACAATGTCTGATTTTGGACGAAAATTAATAACAAATGGCGATGGTACTGATCATGCCTGGGGTGGAAATGCTCTAGTTGTTGGTGGAACTGTAGATGGGCAAAAAATATTTGGACAATATCCGGAGTTGTATTTGGGAAGTTCTTTGGATACAGGAGGAGGACGGTTTATTCCTACAACATCTGCAGATGAGTATTTTGCTGAATTGGCATTGTGGTTTGGAGCCTCGTCATCTGATTTAGAATATATACTTCCAAATATTGGTAATTTCTGGGATTATAGGTCCGGAGGCACTCCTTTAGGTTTTTTGTCTTCGTAGATAAGAGTGTAAGTTGCTTTTTGTAGTTATGCTTAATTAAATAATAACTAATTAATGAAAAAAATATATAAATATATACTAGCCTTTGTTTGGTTCAGTTTTTTTTGTTTCGGCAATGCTGCATATGCTCAATGTAGTGATGGTGGAAATTATTGGAAACAAAGCTGGAAATCATGTAGGCAAACGGCTAATCCTAATGTGGAAAGAGGAGATTCTTACTGGATTTTATATGAGTTTGAAGAGCCAATCGGTATTGGAGATCTTCATATTTGGAATGCAAATAGAGAAGATGAAAGTGATCAAGGTGGTAAGGAAGTTTATATAGATGTTTCAAAAGATGGAACTGAATGGACAGCAGTTGAAGAGGAAGCTTTTGATTGGCCAATAGCAAATGAGCAATCCGATTATGAAGGATTTAAAGGGCCTTCTTTAAGTAAGTTTGGATTGTTAAAAAAAATATTATTTACGATTAAAAGTAACCATGGAGGAACATGTGTTTCAATAGCTGAAATTAAATTTAATGTTGACTTGAATGCATGTGAAGGAATAGTTGATGAATGCGGAGTTTGTGATGGTACAGGAAAGTTAACTTTTTATCTTGATGCCGACGCTGATGGAAAAGGGAATAAAAACACTTTTGTGCAATCATGCGATACCATACCACCAAATGGATATGTTTTGAATGACGATGATGATTGTGATACTGGTGGATGGGAGCAAGTAGGGAATTTGTTTGAAGCAAACAGTTGTACAGGGTGTCATAATGAAACTGCTGAAAGTGGTTTGAATTTAAAAACATATGCAGGTTTTTTATCTGGAGGTAATAAATGTGGGGATCAAATTTTGTCAGGAACAACGTTAATTGACATTATAAATAATGATAATTATAATGGTTGTGGTCAAACAATTGAAGGTTTAAGTATGAATGCACGTGTTGGGGGAGCTGTAGATGACTTCGAAATGGCCGTAATTCAAGCGTGGATTGATGCAGGTGCGCCTGAAGGGGATGATTGTACAATCGTAAATTCTACGATCATTAATTTTCCTAATCTGTCAGATGGAGATGTTTTTGATGAGGGTATTTTTCTTAGAGTTGATGTGGAAATATTAGATTTAGATGGTGTTGATTATGCAGAATTGTTTTTAAATGATCGATTGGTAAGGAGAATTAATGGCGGCCCTTTTCAGTGGGGAGCTATAGCAAATGTAGATCCATTGCTAGAAAATATGGAGCCTGGTACTTATGTATTTAAAGTAGTAGCATCAGATAATACGGGTGATGTTACAGAAAATTCAATTACTATAGTAATTAAAGAAGTAGAAATAGAAGAAGAAGAAGAAGAAGAAGAAGAAGAAGAAGAAGAAGAAGAAGAAGAAGAAGAAGTTGTAACAGAGGAGGAAGAAGCAAACAACATTACTAGCATTAAAGTGGTTGATCTTTATATAGTGCCAAATCCAGTAGAAGATACATTTAGTCTTTCAAAAGTTGAAGAGGTAAGTGTTGAATCATTATCTATCTATAGTATCGAAGGAAAATTATTGGCTAATTATAAAGATGAATCAGTAATAAAAAGTAAAATTAATGTTAGTTTTATTGAGTCGGGATTGTATATTTTAATAGCAGAAACAAAAAGTAAAAATACAATAGTGAAAAAGTTTATTAAAAAATAACACCAATAACTACTAGATATAAAAAGTGCCAATAACTAAAAATAGATATTGGCACTTTGTTATTAATGGGTGTTAGATGTAATTAGATTACACTAAAGAAACTCTTTCAAAAGCAGTAACTTCAACATCACCTTTGCTTGCAACAAATTCAGCTACATTTTTAGATTCATCCATAATAAAGCGTTGATCTAACAAGCACTTTTCGTGATCTAATGTAGTGTTGTCTGAGATAAAGCGCTCTAATTTACCAGGTAAAATACGATCCCAAATTTTTTCAGGTTTACCTTCAGCTTTTAATTCCTCTTTGATTGTTTCTTCAGCCTTAGCTAAAATTTCATCATTTAATTGAGAACGAGAAATAAATAAAGGAACATTTTTAAGTGTTTTACCTAAGCGACCTAGTTCAATATTATCTTTTTCTATAGCAGCAATACGAGCTTCAGTTTCAGAAGCTACATACTCAGGATCAAAGTCTTTGTACGATAATGTAGTTGCTCCCATTGAAGCTACTTGCATAGAAACACTTTTGGCTAATTCAGCGGCACCATCAATAGCTGTAGATAAACCAACTAAAGCGCCAATTTTGTTTCCATGGATATATGATCCAACAAAAGGAGCTTCTAAAATTTTGTAGCCACCTATTTCGATTTTTTCGCCAATAACACCAGTTTGCTCAATAAGTTTTTCTTGAACAGTTAAACCGCCTTCGTATTCAGCAGCTAAAAATTCTTCTTTTGAGTTATAGTTTAAAGCAACATCAGCCATTTTGTTAGCCATTGTTACGTAAGTGTCATTTTTTGCTACGAAATCAGTTTCACAGTTTAAAGATAATACTACACCTCTTGTTGAGTCAGTATTAATTTTAGAAACAACAGCACCTTCACTAGAGTCTCTATCAGCTCTTTTTTCAGCGATTTTTTGCCCTTTTTTACGTAAAATGTCAATTGCTTTATCAAAATCACCTTCAGCTTCAACCAAGGCTTTTTTACAATCCATCATACCTGCTCCGGTAGTTTTTCTTAACTTACCTACATCTGCAGCGCTTATTTTAGACATAACTATATGTTTTAAATTATGAGTTTAAATTTAAACAAATAAGTCGTTTAGTGAATACAAAGAAACCTTCTAAACGACTTATTTTAGTATTGTTAACTTTAAGTTAACCTGAAACACTAAGGTTTCAATTTTATTTAAAACAGTCTTTAGACTGAATTATTCAGCTTTTGCTTCTTCTGTAGCAGGTGCTTCAGGAGCGGCTGGAGCTGGTTTTTCTTCAGCTTTAGGCTCAACAGCTTTACTTTCTTTAGCTGCTTTACGCTCATTTAAACCTTCAATAATAGCATCACTTACGTAACCCATTACTTTGTCAATTGATTTAGAAGCATCATCATTTGCTGGAATAATATAATCAACCTGACGTGGGTCAGAGTTGGTATCTACCATAGCAAAAATTGGAATGTTTAATTTTTGAGCTTCTTTTACCGCAATATGCTCTCTTGTAATATCAACAATAAAAAGCGCACCAGGTAAACGTGTCATATCAACAATTGATCCTAAGTTTTTTTCTAACTTAGCACGTAAACGGTCTACTTGTAAACGTTCTTTCTTTGAAAGGGTGTTAAAAGTACCATCTTTCTTCATTCTATCAATAGTAGCCATTTTTTTAATCGCTTTACGGATAGTAACAAAGTTAGTAAGCATACCACCAGGCCATCTTTCAGTGATGTAAGGTTGATTTGCTCTAGCAGCTTTTTCAGCTACAATCTCTTTTGCTTGCTTTTTAGTTGCAACAAAAAGGATTTTTCTACCAGAAGCAGCAATCTTTTTCAAAGCTTCAGAAGCTTCGTCAATTTTTGCAGCTGTTTTGTATAAATTTATAATGTGAATCCCATTACGCTCCATGTAAATGTATGGCGCCATGTTAGGATCCCATCTTCTAGTCAAGTGTCCAAAATGAACTCCTGCGTCTAGTAATTCTTTTACTTCAATGTTGTTTGCCATTTTTGTAATAGTTTACGTTCCGTTTACTTTAAATTAGCAACACTATAGTAGTGTTTAGATGCTAAACCAAATCTTGTTTTAAATCTTGTAAAAAGAGAAAACAAGTAACGACAACATGTTTTTAAATTTTTTATATTTCCAATTGAAATAGAAAAAACACCAAGTGTTTAACGTTTCGAGAATTGGAATTTTTTACGTGCTTTCTTCTGACCGAATTTCTTACGTTCAACCATACGAGGATCTCTAGTTAGTAAACCTTCTGGTTTAAGCACTAATCTATGTTCAGCATCAATTTCGCATAAAGCTCTTGAAATTGCTAAACGGATCGCTTCAGCTTGTCCAGTGATACCACCACCGTATACATTTACTTTTACATCGTATTTGTCCTCATTTTCTGTTAAAATGAAAGGTTGTTTTACTTTGTATTGTAAAGTTGCAGTTGTTAAGTAGTCACTTAAATCTTTCTTGTTTACAGTTACTTTACCTGAACCTTCAGATAAGTATATACGTGCAACAGAGGTCTTTCTACGACCAATTTTGTGAATAACTTCCATTACTTAAATTCGTTTAAGTTAATAGTTTTAGGCTGTTGCGCTTCGTACTTATGACTTGCACCGTTAACCACTTTTAAATTGCGAAAAAGTTCAGCACCTAATTTATTTTTAGGAAGCATTCCTTTTACTGCTTTTTCAACAAGGCGCTCAGGTCCTTTACCGAATAATTCTTGTGCCGTTAGGCTTCTTTGTCCACCTGGGTACCCTGTGTGACGGATGTAAGATTTCTCACTCCATTTATTACCCGTAAGCTGAATTTTTTCTGCGTTAATAACAATTACGTTATCTCCACAGTCAGCATGCGGTGTAAAACAAGGCTTGTGTTTTCCTCTTAATAGTTTTGCAACTTTAGAAGAAAGGCGACCTAAAGTTTGTCCTTCAGCGTCTACCAATAACCACTCTTTGTTAGCAGTTGCTTTGTTGGCAGATACTGTTTTGTAACTTAATGTGTCCACACTAATTAATTTTACTGATTATTAAACATTCCATTTCCCTGCATAAAACAGGGGTGCAAATGTATAACTATATTTTAAGATAGCAAAGCTTGTTTTGTTTTTTAGTAACTTATAGTTGCAAGTTGTCTGTTTTTATACTATATATTCTAAAAGTAATTATTTTGTAAAGCTTATTTTTTGTGAATACTAAAAAAGGGTGTTGAGTTGTTTTGTGAAAAAAAATATGTTATGATGGTTTTTTTTGTATTAGTGCTGATAATGTGCACTTTTTTATAACTAAAAGGTGTAAGATAACTGTTAAAATTACCTCTTTTTAGAGTTTGTTTTTTGTCTGTTGATCATAGTATATGTTGATTTTATAGATAATTTTTAAGGTTAATTCCTACAAATGTAAAAAAAGAAATATATCATTTTTTTAAGAAAGTTTTATCTTACAATTTGTAAAAAATGTAATAGTCATTATATCAATGGTTAAGCCTTTTTTTGTAAGAAATTTTTGTCTTGTTTATTTTGTTTTCTTGTATTTAAAAAACGTTTATATGTGTATCATATCGAAAACAAGATTTGCAAATATATTACTTTGAAAATATTAGCGTTATTTCAGTTGTTAAACTATATGCTAATTATATCCTATTATGCAAAAATTACTATTTTTTGTAGCTGTTTTCTTTGGAGTTGTTAATGCTTTTGGACAACAACCAACATCTATCGCTATTGATGTTGAACTTGGTTCTAATCCATCATGTGAGGGATCTTTGGTTCAATTAAAAGCTGTTCCAAGTGAACTAAATTCTGCATATCAATATGATTGGTGGGAGATACCTCAAGAAGGACCTGAGAATGGGAGAAGAAACAATGTGAAAAGAGTTTTGCCCGATGGGTCAACACAAGATGTGAGAGGGGTTGAAGGTCCAAATGGTGAAAATACATTTATTAGGATAAATCCAAGATTTACAACATTATATGGGGTTCGTATTGGTGGGACTACAAAGGAAATTACAATCACTGTTGATAAGTCGCCTAACCCAGGTTTAGATTCATCTATTTTTTTATGTGGAAAAACAAGTGATATTGATTTATTTGCAGAATTGGATGGTGCCCCAGAAACAGGTGGTACATGGAGCCCTGGTAATGGTGTTTATGATATTACAAATACTAACGGAGGAGTATTTACTTATACTGTAGACAAAGGAGGAGCTTGTCCAATTCAGTCGGCAACTGTAACTGTAAGACCCTGTGGAATTAATGATGGTGATAATGATGGAATTTTAAATGATGTAGATACAGATGATGATAATGATGGTATTCCTGATACTGTAGAAGACGGTTTTTGTACACCAGCAAGCTTAACACCAACTTTTATATTGGAAGAAGATTTTGGTTTTGGAGGACCAACTCGAAGTAAATTTGTTGATGGAACAGGTTTAATTTATAATCCAGGTATACCTCAGGATATTAATGGGAATGATGGTGAATACAACATCGCAACGTCAAGTTATTATTTAACATTGAATCAAGGTCCAGCAGTATTTATAAGAACTGACTTAGAAATGGATACAGATGCGGATGGAGATGTAAATGGACGTTTTATGGCGATAAATATGAAGACATCAAGTTTTGATAATAAACCGATATTTCAAGTTAAAGACTTACCAGTTATACCAGGAGTTGAATATGATTTTAGTATGGCAGTGGTGAGTTTAAGTAATAATACTGCAGAAGTTGAGCCTCATTTACAGATTGAAGTTATTGATCAAAGTAATCCAACTGTGCCAATTTTTTCTCAGGATTCTGGAGAGATTCCGAACGGAAATGACAAATGGAATAATTACGGGACTAAGTTTACACCAGCAGTAGGAACAACGCTTGTTACAATTCAAGTTGTAAATCTTCAAACTGCAGGAGGTAATGGAAATGATGTAGGAATTGACAATATCTTTTTGTCAAGATTACAATGTGATTTCGACCGTGACGGAATTCCAAACTCTGAAGATTTAGACAGTGACAATGATGGTATTTATGACATTGTTGAAAATAATGAAGGAGCAAAGGATGCCGATGGTGATGGACGCGTAGATAATCAAGCAGATTCTGGTAGCATTACAGCTATTGTAAATAGTGATAGCGATGCTAATCCAGATTACTTAGACGTTGATTCCGATAATGATGGTATTATAGATCATGTAGAAGCCATGGAAACGGCTAGCTATATTGGACCTAGTGGGGCTGATGGGAATTTTAATGGAGTAGATGATAGTTATGATACCAATGGAACACCTATAGTACTGGCTGATACAGATGCAGATGGAACACCAGATTACTTGGATGATAACTCAGACGATGATTGTTTAGATGATACGGTAGAAGCCTATGATTTAGATGAAGATGGCGTATCTGATATATTAAACGCGGCATTTAATGATACCGATAATGATGGTTTGGATGATGATTATGATACTGAGGTTTTAGGAAGGCTTACTAGTGATACTAATGGAACAAACGGAGGACAAGAACCAAGTGTTTTTCCAGATGTACACAACCCTGGTGGGGATCGAGATTGGAGAGATGAGTTTATTGCTACACCTATAGTACTTACAGATGTAGCAGATGTATGTCAAGGAGCTACAACAGTATTTAATTTATTTGATGAATTAAATACTATGCTAGCAGCATTAACACCACCAATTTCTAGTTTACCAACTACTGGTACGTGGACAGTTCCAGTAGGAGGAAATGCTGTAACAGGAGGGCATTTAGGAACATTAGATGTGTCAACAGTAATGTCTCCAGCATTATCTTACATATACACGCTACCTAGAATAGGAACATGCCCGGAAAGAACATTTACTATGCCAGTTGAAGTAACACCAGTTCCTTTTGCAGGTGAAGATGCTACTGATTCGGTATGTACATCAGATCCTGCCTTTGATTTGTTTAGTCTTTTAGGAGATAGAATGGATGGAACTATGCCAAGTCCAGGAGGTGAATGGACAGTTGGGACTACAGGGGTAGTTTTTGGAACGGATGATAAAGGAAGTTTTAATCCATTAACAGATACTTTTGGTGTGTATACGTATACCGTAACAGGTGGTTCAGGTTGTGGTACAGATGAAGCTACTGTGACCATATCAATAGGTGGAGCTAATCCAGGTACACCTCCTGCAAGTCCACAACAATATTGTAGAGATGATGCAACAACAGTTGATTTATTTACATTGCTTACAGGAACGCCACAAGCAAGTGGTACGTGGACCTTGCCAGATGGAACTGTATTTAATGGAATGTTAACGCCAAATGATGCTAGTTTTGTTTCAGGTGATTATACATATGAAGTAGTGGCTTCGGGGTGTCCTGGAGCAACTTCTATAATTGAAGTGGTAATTACCGATGTGCCTATGTTGCAAGTACAAAACAGTGATAAGGTATGTAATGGAGTAGGGGTATCAGCAACAAGTTATGATATTACCTATACATTAACAGGTACAGGTACGGTAACTAGTGACTTTGGTACTGTGGATGAAACTACATCTATGGTTACTGGAATTCCAAAAGATCAAGATATTGTATTAACAGTTACTCCTGCGGCTAATACAGCATGTTTTTTTGAGTTAGATGTAACAGCACCAAATTGTGACTGCCCAGTAGTGGCAGATCCAACAAGTCCTTCTGATGAAACAATTTGTGAAGATGATACGATTCCTGCATTAAGCGTTACTGTTGGAGCAGGTTTGGTTGCGAACTGGTTTAGAGCGGACGGTACACCAATTGCAGCCGCTCAAGGTACAGTTGCTTATACACCATCAGCAGCTGATTTAGTTATAGGTGAAAATATCTTTAGAGTTGAAGCTGCTGATGCCACAGGCTGTCCAAGTAATCAGGTAGATGTAAAATTAACATTGGTTGGTAATCCAGATATAGTTTTGCCAACGGTTACTGAAAGTTGTGATGAATTTGTATTAGCTCCTTTAGTAGTTGGAGATTATTTTGATGCGCCAGTAGGAACATTTAGTAGAATGCGATTGAGTGCGGGAGATGTACTGACAAGTTCTCAGACTTTATATATATATGCCGAAAATACTGTGGGGTCACAAGTATGTGCTTCTCAAGAAATGTTTGATATTACAGTAAACCCTTTGCCAATCCCTGTTGCACCAACGTTAGATGCAGCATATTGCAACAGTTTTTCATTACCTGTTTTGGCTAACCCAACAACACAGCAATACTTTACTTCTCCAGCAGGAGGAGGATCTGAGCTTATGGCGGGAGACGCTATTACAAGTACTCAAACTATTTATATTTTTGAAACTAGTGCTGCAGGTTGTACAAATGAAATTTCATTTGAAGTAGTTATAGAAAATATTACAGGAAATCCAGGTGAAGATGGAAGTCTTGATCTGTGTACTAATGATGCTCCAATTGCATTAATTACTGGTTTAGGAGGGAATCCAACAGATAATGGTTCGTGGACATTACCTGATGGAAGTATGCAGACAGATCCTAATTTTGAAATAGACCCTGCAATAGCTGCTAGTGGTACTTATACCTATACCATTAATACGACAAGTACTTGTTCTGGTGTGTCTGGAACGGTGGAAGTTTCTATTTTAGGAATTCCTGCGCCAACATTACCAACAACATTGCCCGTAGGTAACCAGTGTGAATCTTTTACTTTACCTAGTTTGCCTGCTAATCAATTTTATTCAACAATATCATTGGCAACAGATCCAAGTAGTATTGGTGATTTAAATGTAGGGGAAGTGTTAACATCTACAACAGATTTGTTTTTAATAGAAGAAAATGCCAATGGGTGTAAAGGTGAAATCCCTTTTAGGATTAGTATTGAAAACTTACCAGTTTTTGAATTAACAGGCGGAAATGGTTGTGTTGATGATTCGGGTAATATTGTACCGATTACGATTAGTACGCCATTAAGTACAGTGGATTATGATTTACAGTGGTTGTTAAATGGAACCATATTAGCAGGAGAAACAAATCCAACAATTGATGCAACGACTATTGGTGATTATACTATAGAGTATTCTAGTAAAACGACAACAGGTTGTAGTGATACGCAAACAACATCGATTTTGCCTATAGAGTCTCCAGATAATTTGACTTTTAATGTTAGCTTAAACACCGTTGAGTTATTTGTAACTCAGGGAGATAATCTTACTTATACTTTAATTGGAATTGATACTAATTATGTAGTTTCGCAAGTTGGAAATGTGTTCCGAGGTGTGCCTCCAGGGGATTATGTAGCAACGGTTTCAAATGAATGTAACTCCTTGTCAATAGACGTGCCTGTTTTCGGTTTTCCTGAATTTTTTAGTCCAAATGGAGATATTGATAATGAAGTTTGGAATGTAAAAGGAAATCCAGGTGATACTAAAATTATTATTAGTATTTATGACCGATACGGAAGATTGTTAGCAAGTTTTAACCCTGATGGGCGCGGCTGGAATGGTACTTATAATGACATACACATGCCTGCAGATGATTATTGGTATTATGCAAAAACAGATGATGGAGAGGAATTCAGAGGGCATTTTGCTCTACTAAGATAAACAAACAAGCACCTAAATTTAACTAATTACTTACTACACATTTTAACTAATGGCCTACGCAATAAAATTTAAATTCAAATCCAAAACTATCATTGGGTTAATTACATTGTTTTTTTTAACAATAACAAGTTATTCTCAAGAGGGGTTACCAGTTTATTCTGATTACTTAACTGATAATTATTACTTGATTCACCCATCAATGGCTGGGGCTTCTAATTGTTCTCAAATACGTTTAACATCACGCAGGTCATGGATTGGTCAAAGTGATGCGCCAAGTTTACAAACCTTGAGTATTAACGGGCGTGTTGGTCGTAGCTCTGGACTTGGATTAAACGCATATGCCGATGTAAATGGATTTCATAGCCAGAATGGAATATACGGAACCTATGCACATCACCTAATGTTTTCGAGAGATGAAATTGATTTAAATATGCTTTCATTTGGAATAAGTGCAGGAATATTACAATACCAATTAGACGAGTCTAGTTTTATAGCAGCAGGTGATCCTTTAGTTGGAGGAAGCACTACTAATGCTACTAATTTTAATGTGGATTTTGGGTTTTCTTATTTTTATAGAGATTTTTATACACATTTTACAGCTAAAAACTTAATTGAAAATGATGGGATTAATCAAACAGATTTAACGAGTAACTTACGTAGATTCTTATTGTCTATGGGAGTAGTTATTGCAAAATTTAATAGTCCATGGCAGTTCGAGCCTTCTTTTTTAGCTCAGTACAGGCAAGCATTGCAACAGACAACTGTTGATATGAATATTAAAGTGTATAGAAAATTAAAAAATAATCGAACAGCATATGTTGGTGTTTCGTACAGGAGAGCTTTAGATAATCCATCATTTGAAGATACGGCAAATCTGTTGGTTCAAGAGCAATTAAGTTATGTTAGTCCATTATTTGGAGTTAATTTAGGTAAACTGAAGTTTGCTTACACGTATACAAAACAATTAAATGATGTAGTGTTTTCAAGCGAAGGTTTTCATCAAATAACACTTGGTTATGACTTTGGTTGTCGTAAGCAACGTTACCACTGTAATTGTCCTGCAATTAATTAAATTTATAATAAGAAAACACCCTTTTTTTTACAGTGATTATAAGTATAATGAAAGATTTGATTTTAGGTTAAGCAAAGTTTATCAACACAGTTTCCTATAATTAAATCTTTCATTTCTTTTTCTAAGGAACTAAAGTTTTCTTTTTTAACATGCTTAATAAATTCCCCTTGTTTAAGTACCAAAATTTCGTCACAGGTTTCTGCAAGTGTCGAAAAAATATGTGATGAAATTAAAATGGTTTTATTTAGCTTTTTTAATTTTTGGATTATTTCAATAATCATCATATTACTATGGATATCTACGCCATTAAAAGGTTCGTCAAAAATAAAGTAGTCATTGCTTTGTAAAAGTATGGCTGTTAAGGCTAATTTTTTTTTCATACCAGTGGAGTAATTAGAGGCGTATTGATCTAGTGGGAGTTCAAAAATGTTTTGATCATTAATATTAGTAACTTTAGAGTTCCTTGCATTGAGTAGTAATTGGATGTATTCTTTTCCTGTGATTTTGTTAAAAAAATAAGGTTCGGTCATTAGAAAACCTAATTGATTTTTAAATTCGCTTACGCTAGAAGTAATAGTGCCATTATATTTTTCAAGTCCAGCAATACATCTAAACAGGGTGGTTTTTCCTGATCCATTTTCGCCTACTATTCCATATACATCTCCTTTTTTAAAGCAAGCTGAAATGTCTTTGAATACTAAGTTTTTTCCAAAAGATTTCGATAGATTTTTGATTTCAATCATTATAATAAAGTGCTTAATTTTTTTATTGATACTTTATAAAAGTATGGAATTATAAAAAGTACTATCGGCGGAAAAATGAAAGAAATTCCTAATAATATAGATTGGGGAATTTCAATTTGCTTAGGGAAATTTGAATATTTAGCTAAAATAAAAGTAATTAAATAAGTGTAACATATTAAAAGAAAGGTAATCAGTGTTGAAAATTCAGTATAGAAACTAATAAACAATATAAATACAATGGGAATGCTTAACAAACTCGACTGTTTTAAACCTGTTTTTATTTTAGCAATTAAAAAGTCTTTAGGTTTATGGTGAAATGACCACACATAAAATGGATGCTCCATATCGCTGTAAAAACTCATAAAATTTAAAAAAGAAATAGCTAGAGCAAAAAGGCCAAGATTAAAATTGGTGACATAAACAGAAATAAAAGTGAGTATATATGCCAGTAATATTATATAAAATCGTTTTCTAAAACCAATCAAAAATTCAAAAGGTTCTTTGAAAAATGGAGTAGGTATAGTTTTATTAAACTTAACAGAAGTAGTTATAAGTGCGAATATGAAACTTATAAAAAACAATATTGCTGTTTCAATATAAAAATGTTTGTAAATTAAAACACTAATAAAAGGGACGGATACAGCTAAATTTTCAATTAGTCTAATTAAATAACAGTCCTTTTTACTAAAATTCATCTTCATGAAATCTGCGTTTTTGTTTGCAGTTTTATATAGCATAATGTACATAGCACATGATGCATAAATAGAGCTAGCATATTTTGTAACTAGAAATAAGCGCTCTGTTAAGAAAAGGAAAACAGCTAATAATATACAATACCCAATAATTGGATGGACTCCAAATTCGGTTAATTTTCTGTTTACTATTTTAAATTTAAGTCTAAAGTAATATAGCATAATACATTTATAGACTTTTTTAAAGTTATAATAATTACATTTATTTTTATGTGAATAATTTATCTAGGACCAAATTAGTCAGCTAATTCATTTCGTAAAACAATATGCTATTCTTTTCGCCAATAGTAATAATTTCTAAGGCGTTGTCTTTATCGGCATTTTTTATGTCAATTAAACTGTTTCCATAAATAGGGAAGCCATCAATTGGTTTAGCATTACTATCAAATAAATAAACTTTACTGGTTTGTGTATCTGTAATGCTCACATAAACTTTATTGTTTATGTAAAATATTTTAGGCTTAGAGTATACGCCAAATTCTAAATCTATTTTTTTATTTTTTATACTTAAAGTGTTTTCAGCAAAGGAAATCCAGGTTTTTAATGTGGCATCAATTTGTGTGTTTTCAATTGAAATGGGGGCTTCTTTTTTGCTTAGGTTGCCCGAAGTAGTGATCTGAGTTAACTTTTGATCTGCCGTAAGTGTAGCAAATGAGTTGTTATACCAATACCATTCATTAGAGGTTTCGGTAGAACCAGATTTTATTTTAATTCTTCTTTTTCCAGTTCTGTTTAAAAAGTGTACGCCAGTATTATTTTCGTTAACCACAATGTAATCTTTTGTGCCTACTCTAATGTGTTTTGGAGGGTGTGTTATGCCTCCTTTTGATTTGTTTTTAAAGCGAAAACCATTTATAGGTTGGCCTTTATTGTCAAACATTTTAATTTTATCATTTAATACCACAGCAATTCGATATTTTCTTTTTTTATCATAATCAAAAACGGCAACAGGTTGTGTAATAGAGGTATTAAATGTTAGCGGAAATGGAGCTACATTATTACCATTTCGATCAAGTACGTGTAATTGATTTGGAGTGGTAAAAATGAGTTGTAAACGCCCATTGCGATACATATCTATTTGTTGGATTTTACCTAATATAGGAGCGCCAATTTCTTTTTGCCATAAAATTTTCCCAGTGTTATCAATTAAAGTCAGTTCATTATTTTTATCCTGTACCACTACATCCATACCTTTTGTAAGGTGGTTTTTTACAAAATGAGGGGCATTGGTTATGTTATTTTCTAGCACTGTGCTAGCGGTTTGAGCTACTTTAATAAAATCGGAACGTTTAGATTCGGATTTTGAAATTACTTGGTGTATATGTGTAAAACCATTATCGGCAGTACATTGTATGGCGGCAAGTTTATAGTCTGCGTTTTTTGTTTTCTTCCAATTTTCAGCAAAAGGCTCAGCTACATTTATAGCTACTTTGTCAATTAAACTTTTAGTGTTTTGAAGATGTAATAAACTACTTTGATTGGCAATTTGGTTAGAAAAATTAGTAAACCAATTTTTACTCGGTAGTATGTCTTCATTTTTTGAAGCAGTAATGATATCTTTTAAAGCATTTTTATCTTTAGCAAAAACCACAAAATTGGCAAGTTGAATATAATAATTAGCTTCGGGGATACTTTGAATCAATGGAGCTAATTTTTCGTTAAAATTAATGGAATCTTCTAATTTTGAAATATTAAAGTCTCTAAAAGTTTCGCTATTTTGTTCGGTAGGTAGGTATGATGGTACGTCAATTGTTTCATTAATCAACGAAAAAGCCAGTACTTTTGATTTGGTTAAATGAATGATTCCAAATTCATCGGTTTCTATTAAAAAATCATCGAGAGTGTCATTTTTTAAATCTGATTCTTGATGATTGTATAGTGCAATATTATTAGCTAATAATGAATAATTATCATAGGTGTATGAGGTGAAGCTTTTAAAATTAGCAGGGGTGATTTTTGCTAATTGATTGGTCTGGGCTTGTGTATTATTAAAAAGATTCATGTAGTCGTAAATAGAATCTTTTGCTTTATATATTCCATCAAAAGTAATGGCATTACTGTCAATTTTAATGTCACCAGCTGTCCAGCCACTCCATTTTTTTGTTTCAAAGGTGCTTTCATCGCTGTTTGGTAATAGCCGCTTAATTATATCAGGATTGTCTTTGTTATTAATTACAATGGAGAAAGAGTTTTTATCGGCTTCTAGTATTTTAAAACTTTCAGTATAGGGGTTTGTAGTTTTCTTTTTGGGTTTGTTTTGGTATTGTCGTATACTATTTTCTATTAATAATTTATCGTCCGAAGCTATCCAAGTACTATCTAGTGTTGTGGTATAAAATGTTTTTTCATTTATAGTGATTTCGTTGTAGCTAGTACTGTTGTAAGAGAAATTGCCAGTAGTGTATTTTTTTATTTTTTCTGCGCTAAGCAAACTATGCTTTAAAGGGGTTATTAAAGTGTAACCTAAATCTGTTTTTCCAATAGGGGAATAACATAAATAAAAATCATGTTTTTTTGGAGTTAATAGTTTAAACCCACCAATGTTTTTAAAATAATTAACTAAGGTGTTGGTTTTATTTTTTGCTAATAATGAGCTGTTTGAAAAATGAGATTGTATTTGTTTTAAATTAGTTCCCTTAATAACAAAACTAGTGTTTGCAGGGATAAAAGGGATGGGCGAATTCGTTTTTGAAACCTTTTTAGTACATCCAAAGGCAAATAGGAGCAAAATGGAAAAAAGAAAAGCTTTTAAAAGATCAGATTTGTATTTGAAAGTGCTATTTTTTGCTGACATATAGGTATCGCTGTAGCTTTATTAAAATTAAATGAATTCAATAAGGAATTCTTGACAAAAATACTTAATTGATTTTCAAATCTAAAGTGTATTGTTCAGGTAATAATTTAAATCCTAAACGATGATATTTAGTAACGCCGTATTCTCGTATAGCATTTCTATGTGCTTTAGTAGGATAGCCTTTGTTTTTTTTCCATCCATACATCGGAAATTCGGTGTCAATTTTTTGCATAAACTCATCCCTATAAGTTTTTGCTAACACAGATGCAGCAGCAATATTTACATATTTACCATCACCTCTTATAATACATTCATGCGGAATGTTTGCAACAGGCGTAAATTTATTACCGTCTACTAAAATAAATTCTGGACTAGGGTGTAGTTGTAAAATGGAGCGCTGCATAGCAGCAATGGATGCATGCAAAATGTTTAGTTTTTGAATTTCGTCCATAAAAACATGAGTAACTTTGTACGATATGGCTTCTTTTTCAATGATTTTTCGCAATAGATTTCTGTTTTTTTCGCTCAATTGCTTGGAATCATTTAGTAAAGGATTACTAAAGTTATCAGGTAAAATTACAGCAGCGGCAGTAACAGGGCCAGCTAGGCAGCCTCGACCAGCTTCGTCGGTGCCACATTCAATTAAATCGGGATGTTTTTTAAGTATAAGCAAAATACAAAATTGAAAGGCCTAATATATGTATAAAAAACATATTTTTGTCACCATGCTGAACAGGTTTCAGTATCTATAGTTAGTAGTATGAAACAATTCAGTTTAATAATTTTTTTAATAATAGTTTCCTTGTCGGGAAGAGCTCAGGTAAACCCAGAAGATACGGGCAATACAGACTCTTTAAATGAAGGTGAAGCAGGAGCTAAACGTAAATTTTCGAAACCAAAAGAAAAAAAGAAAAAGCCTCCGATAGAGTTATATCAAATTATTTCTGTAGAAAGAGATACGACATATCTTGATACTACATTGAGCATTCAAAAAGACTATAAGTTTAATTACTTAAGAAAAGATGATTTTGAATTGGTCCCTTTTCCGAATGTAGGAAGCCCTTATATACAATTAGCTAAACAATCTAAATATTTTGAGGTTATGCCCCATTTTGGCGCAAGAGTACGACATTTAGGGTATTTGGAAGCAAAGGATATTAATTATTATCGAGTTCCCACTCCATTAACGGATTTATATTATAAAACAGCAGTGGAACAAGGGCAACAACTAGATGCATTTTTAACCGTAAACACATCGCCAAATATTAATTTTTCGGTTGCCTACAAGGGAGTACGTACTTTAGGGGCTTATGTAAGTTCATTAACTAGCACACGAGCTTTTAGAAGTACGCTTAGTTATACCATGCCCAATAAACGTTATTCAGCTAATATTCATTTTGCAGATCAAACCTTATTAAATGAAGAAAATGGAGGGTTTTCGGAAATGGCACTATCACAGTTTTTAGATGCAGATGAAAATTTAGAAAACAGAGCTTCATTCGATCCTTCGTTTATTAACACAGAAAATGAGTTAGAGGGAAAACGTTTGTATTTAGATCATGAATATCGAATTTTAAAAAAGGATACCTTGCAAACTAATGAATTATCCGTTCGTCATAAGTTAGAGTATACCACTAAACAATATACATTTTCGCAACAAAATGCTAGTGAAGATTTTTTTGGAGAAGCAGAAAACTCGTCAAATTTTAGAGATAAAACAGAATTGGCCTATTTTACAAATCAATTAGGGTTACAATACGCTAATGATAATTTAGGAGCTATAAGTTTTTTTGTAAAGCATAGTACTTATAATTATGGTTATAATAATATTATTATTAGAAGCCGAATTGAAAATGAAGATACTACCCCCGTTGTTATAAACGAAGGCATTATTCAAGATCGATTCATTGGAGATATAGTTTCGTTAGAGGCACATTATAAAAATACCTATAAAGGTTTTTTGTTAGAAGGAGAAGCGCAGTCAACACTTTCGGGCGATTTTGAAAATCAATACTTTTTTGGACAAGCTGGATATCAATATAAAGATGATATTAATATTAAATTTGGTTATCGATTAGCTTCAGAAGCTCCGAATTATAACTTTTTACTAAATCAAAGCAATTTTACAGGCTACAATTGGCAAAATGATTTTGATAATGTGATTACAAATACATTTTCTGCCAATATAAATGCCAAAAAAATAGCTAATATTGAGGGATCGTATAGTATAATTAATGATTATACTTATTTTGGTAGAAGAGATGTGCCAAGAACATTTATTAGTGAAGGTTCACTGAATACCGAAAATGTATCGATTTCAACACCAATACAAACTAGTACAGTAATCAATTTGTTTAAAGTAAAAGCATTTCGCGAGTTTAAATTTAAAAACTTCCGATTGGCTAATACCTTATTATTTCAGCAAGCTATTGGAGATAATATAGAACAGATATACAATGTGCCACAATTGGTAACACGTAATACATTATATTATCAAAATCATGTGTTTAAACGAGCTATGTTTGCACAAATAGGTGTTAATTTTAAGTATTTTACTAGTTATTACACAGATGGTTATGATCCTTTAATTGCGGAGAATTTTGTTCAGAATTCGCAAAAATTTGGAAATTACCCATTAGTAGATTTATTTTTAAATGCTAAAGTACGCCAGACTCGAATATTTTTTAAACTAGAAAATGCACAGCATTTGCTAAAACAAAATACGGAGTTAATAGCTCCGGGGTATCCAAGCCGAGATTTTTTAATTCGTTTTGGGTTGGTTTGGAATTTCTTTTTATAGCCAATTCAGTATCTTGAGGAATAATTATGACTTATTTTATTGATGTTTTATTACCTATTCCCATAAAGCAAACATTTACTTATCGGGTAAATGAAGCTGAAGCTAAATTTTTACAAGTGGGTATGCGTGTTTCGGTTCCTTTCGGAAAACGTAAGCTTTACGCTGCAATAGTTGTCGATATTCATAATGAAGACCCTGAAATATACGAAGCCAAAGAAATTGATTGCATTTTAGATGAACAGCCATTGGTTTTAAAAAGTCAGTTAGCATTATGGGCTTGGATGTCATCGTATTATATGTGTACCCTTGGCGATTTATTAAAAGCAGCACTTCCTTCGGCATTGTTATTAGAAGGAGAAACAGTTCTGGTAAAAAATAAAGAAGTTGAGGTTGATGTAAGTACTTTAAAAGATGATGAATTTTTAGTGTACGAAGCTTTACAGTTTTCAAGTAGTCTTAAAATTCAAGATTTAGTTAAAATTTTAGGGAAGAAAACTGTTCTACCTGTAGCTTATGCCTTGCTTGAAAAAAAAGTGATAACCATAGAAGAATATGTGGTTGAAAAATATACACCAAAGCTTCAAAAATGGGTAAAATTACACCCAAGTATAACATCAGATAAATTACCGTCAATTTTAGAGGATTTATCTAATGCTCCCAAACAACGAGAGGTAATTTTACATTACTTTACGCTAAGTGGTAAAAAGGAAAAAATAAGTTCTAAAGAGGTGCTGGACTTAGCTAAAGCAACAAATGCCAGTTTAACTAGTTTAGTAAAAAAAGAAATTCTTGTAGTTTTTGAAGAGCAAATAGATCGAGTAAATTATTCGAATCAACAAACAAATAGCCATAATGAGCTCAATGAACACCAAAAAATAGCTTTTGAATCACTGAAAATAGCATTTGAAGAAAAAAATGTGTGTTTGCTTCATGGGGTAACCTCTTCAGGTAAAACAGAGGTTTATAGTAAATTTATAAAAGCATCATTGGACAAAAATAAGCAAGTACTTTTTTTGTTACCCGAAATAGCTTTAACAACACAGTTAATTGAACGCCTAAAATTGACTTTTGGGAATTACTTGGTGGTGTATCATTCGCGTTTTTCTGCCAATGAACGTGTCGAGGCTTGGCATAGGGTGTTAACTTCCAAAGAGAAACCACTTTTGGTAGTTGGTGTGCGATCTGCTCTTTTTTTACCTTTTCAAGCATTGGATTTTATTGTTGTTGATGAAGAGCACGAACAGACGTATAAGCAATTTGACCCCGCCCCACGTTACCATGCCCGTGATGCGGCAATAGTATTAGCACATAGTTTTAAAGCTAAAGTATTATTAGGGTCTGCCACTCCAAGTGTAGAAACTTTTGCAAACACACAAAGCGGAAAATATGGTTTAGTTACATTACATAAAAGGCATAAAAATATTTTAATGCCAGATATAGAGCTTGTTGATTTGCAGAAAAAATACAGTAAGCGTTTAATGAAAGGGCATTTTAGCGATCGTTTATTAGAAGAAATTCAGGGATCATTAGATGCCAAAGAACAGGTGATTTTATTTCAAAACAGACGTGGATTTTCGTCAATACAAAGTTGTAATACATGTGGTTATGTACCTCAATGTACACAATGCGATGTGAGTTTGACTTATCATAAACATACTAAAAAATTAAGGTGTCATTACTGTAGCTATCAAATAGCAGAGCAACTATCATGCAGAGCATGTGGAGGTACGCATTTAACTACGAAAGGGCTAGGTACCGAGCAGGTAGAAGAGGAGTTAAAGGGCTTATTTCCTAAGCACGTAGTTGCACGTATGGATCAAGATACTACCAGAGGAAAATATGGACATCAAAAATTAATTACAAAGTTTGAAAATCAGGAAATTGATATTTTAGTAGGGACTCAAATGTTAGCAAAAGGTTTAGATTTTAAACATGTTAATTTAGTAGGAGTAATGAATGCAGACGGTCTACTTAATTTTCCTGATTACAGAGCACATGAGCGTACTTACCAATTATTAAGTCAGGTAGCTGGGAGATCGGGACGATCGGAAAAGAGAGGAAAAGTGATTATTCAGTCCTTTAATCCATTACATCAAATTTTACAGCAAGTATCAATTAATGATTATTTGAGTATGTGGAAAGATCAAATGAATGAACGTAAGCAATATCAATATCCGCCATTTTGTAAATTAATTAAATTTACATTGAGGCATCGCGATTTTAATAAAACTAACGAAGCAGCTGACTGGTTGGCTAAAGCCCTACGGAATTCTTTTAAAGCAAACGTATACGGACCCGAATATCCTGCTATAGCACGTATTCGTAATCAATATAATAAGAATATATTACTAAAAATACCACCTGGGCAAAGTGTAGCTAAAACTAAAACCTATCTTTTAAAGTTGTTAAAATCATTCGAAAGTATTAAAAATTACAGTGGTGTTAGAGTCATTGTAAATGTAGATACAGCTTAGAATAACTAAATTTTAGCTTATTTAATAAATATTTGATTAAAAAAAGCTCTTGTTTTTAATTTATAGTCAAAAATATGTGATTTATATTATTGATAAACAACTGTTTAAAATTTTGTTTATCATTTTTAACAAAAACTTAAACAAAATAAGAATATAATTTTTCATTTTAGCAGAAACTTAAAATGATTAATTATGAAAACGATTTCGAATTTTTTAAAAATTGCGTTGTTAGGGCTTATGGCAATCACTGTTTTATCTTGTAGTGATGATGATGATAATGGTTCTAGTCCAACTCAAAAAATAAGTATTGCAGCTGTAGTTGAGGCAAGCTCAGAATTTAGTTTATTAGAAATGGCATTGAAAGATACTGGATTGTTTAGCACATTTGAAGGAGAAGGAACATTTACAGTATTTGCTCCAACTGATACTGCTTTTGAAGCTGCTTTAGCTGAATTGAACGTAGCTTATACGGATTTGACAGTTGAGAATTTAACTAGAATTTTGCAAATGCATGTGTTGCCAAATGAAGTAGCATCTACAGTTTTAACAGATGGTCTATCACCAACAACATTACTAGGTGAAAATATTACTATTAATTTAGATCCTGTTCGAATTACCGATCCTCGTAGCAGAGTTTCTAATGTAGGATTAACAGATTTAGAAGCGAGTAATGGAATCATTCATGTAATTGACAATGTTATTTTGCCAGAATTATTAGAAGCTCCATAAAGCATATAGGTTATCACTTCAGTAGATGTTCCTGCATTTAATGGAGTAAATTATATTGTTTATGAAGTAATTTTACCACAATAGTAAATTTAATTATTGAATGTTAATTAATAAGCCAGCGCTAACAAAAGTAGCGTTGGCTTATTAATTTTTTACATTGTAATAAATAAGATGTGTGTGTTGTTTATAAAGCATTCAATCTCCAGTCATACTGGATAAAACCACGGCTTTTTTGATTTCGTATTTTAATGTTACTATATTTATTAACAAAGCCAATTATAGTTTGACCATCTTTTTTAAAGTCACCTCCAAACCACGAAAATAATTTAGATAATTTGTAAGAATAATTAGTGATTTCGTTATTATTTTGGTCATTTATGTATTCAGCAGTTTGCCTATTTAATAAGCGATCTAGATTTTTACCTTTATAAGGTATTTGAATAACCCTTGGGCAAGAGTACGATGCACAATTAATGGCAAAATGAATTCTAGGATCACCAAATTTTCGTAAAATTTTGTGTTCAACATGACCTAAGCTCATTAGTTCCCCATCTATGCTAAAAAAATCGGTTTTCCATGGTGCATTAATATCTTTTATACTGCTAAGAGGGTAATTTTTAATTATTAGCTTAAAAGTATAAGCGTTGTAAACATTAATCCAATAGGCAATCTTGTCATTCGTTGTCCAGTCATTAGTAATCTTTGTTTTAGAAAGAATAGCTAAAAATTCATCTAGTTTAGATGCTTGTTGCTTTAAATTTTTATAGTCCACAAGTCCATTAGGTTTTGCGTACATGCTCAATAAAGAACTCCATATAGAATAATCAACTTTTTCTTCATATTGTTTTGCAGTCGTTCTGTAATTCGTTGGTTTTATTTTATTAATTGATGGTTGAGCGAACAGTATGATGCTCATAAAAAATAAAATAAAAAAAGTAGTAGTTTTTTTCATATTCAAAGAGTAATTAGATGTGGTTTGTTTTGTAGTTAAATATGTAAATTTTAAAATTTAAAAGTTTGTTTCTTTTTATTAAATTTCACTTGAAACGGATAAGGTGTTCTATTTTTTGGTTAAAATACAAATTTAATCTCTTTATTGGATTAAAGATCATAAAATATGAGTATTAAAAACCCCCTTTTTTCAGTGAAAAATTAAAAATTTATTTTTTATTTAAATATTTACAAATCAATGGAATAGTGTTTTTTGCGGCTATTTGTATATTTTTTTCTTATTGTTAGGCGGCAGGATTTTTAAATAAAACTAAAAATTGGGAGTTAAAAACTATGGTTTATAGCGGGTTTATATGAATTATTAGGTGCTTGTATATAGTGTAGGAAAAGTATTAATTATAGTATTTGCTATTCCAAATGGCAGTATTAAAATTTTTTCCTTTAGCAAAGCCGTAGTAAAGAACAACAGCAACTACTGATTTAAACATAAAAAGGAGCTCAAAGAAAAAACCAATGCTAGGATTTTGTGCAGGGGAGAACATTCCATCTGGAATCAATAGGGTAATAATTAAGCTAGTTAAAAAGCAAAGTAATAGTGTGTTCTCAAAACTTTTAAAAAACCAAGCCCAAATTTTTCTAAAATAATGAATGTCATTTCCCCATTTGTGAACTAAGTAATAATAGTCATTTTCAATAGGTATAAATAACAATGGATCATCGGCATTTTTTAACTTAAAAAGCCGAGAGGGAGCTATAATTTTAAAATTGTAAAATGCTGTTTTGTGTAAATGTTCTAAATCTTTTATTTTAGAAATAGCTTCTACTGGGTAATCACCTTTAAAATAATGAGTGCTTAAAAAGCGAAGTCTATAAGTAATGCATGTTTTTTTAATATCGTTAATATGATAAATCTGCTCATGATTTAAAAAGTTAGTATTAAAGTGGTTTCCTGGAGTTTGTTTTGTTGCTTTTTGGTGAAGTCGATCTAAAACAGATAAATTATTTTTATGACTTTTGTCCCAAATTTTATCAAGTTGTTTTAAAAAATATTTTCGTGTAGGAATGTCTCTGTATTTGCCTAATTCTTGCTCTAAATCAACGCGTAACCTCATAACCTTAAAATTTTAATAAAGTTAATTAAAAGGCATAGGAGACAAAAGTTAAAATTTTGTTCATAAAAAAGTCTGTGTTCTTTTCAAAACACAGACTTTAAAATGTGATATAAATTATTAACGTAACTCAGCGCCTAGTTCTTTTTCAAAACTGAGCTGTAGCTTGTTCATTATTTTGTCTATTTGTTTGTCAGTAAGTGTTTTGTTTTGGTCATGTAATTTGAAACTTACTGCGTATGATTTTTTTCCTTCCGGAAGATTTTTACCTTGATATACATCAAAAAGACTTACCTCTTTTAGTAATTTCTTTTCTTGTTTTAAGGCTAAATCATGGATTTGTTTGTAGGTAACGGTATCATTTAATAATAATGCAAAATCCCTTCGAGCAGCTTGGAATTTTGATATTTCATTAATTTTTATGTTTTTGCTTTTTAAAGTGCTAATAATTTCTCCCCAGTTAAAGTCGGCAAATAGTACTGATTGTGATATGCCAAAAGATTTAGCAATAGCTGGGTTTACAACACCTAATTCAACGAATATCTTTTTCCCTTGATCTAAGCTAATTCCTTCTGAAAAAACCGAAGATGCCGTAGGGTTAGTTTGTAAATTTCGAACCCCAATGCGTTCAAAAATACGCTCAACAATAGCCTTTAAAAAAAAGAAACTACTCTTTTGTTGGGGAGCTTGCCAACTTTCAGAATGTTGATTTCCGGTAACAAATAAACTTAGGTGTTTATTTTCAATGTTTGAATCTTCAATTTTATGATAGGTTTTTCCAAATTCAAACAGTTTTAAATCTGAATTCCTTCTGTTTATATTGTAGCTAATGGCTTCTAAACCCGAAAAAAGTAAAGATTGTCTCATTACAGAAAGGTCTGTACTTAATGGATTTAAAATATCGACATTTTCGTTTTCGTTTAATTCATTAACCAATTCAATATATTTGGGGGTTGTTAATGAGTTTGCCATAATTTCAGAAAAACCTTGTCCAACCAGTTGTTCTGCTATCGTATTTTGAATTTTATAGTCTTCAATTTTATTAACCCCCGCAATTGAAGCATTAAGTTTAGAGCTGAAACCTATATTATTATAGCCATAAACACGTAAAATTTCTTCGATAACATCAGCTTCTCGCTGTACGTCATTTCTAAAAGCAGGTATGGTTAAGCCTAAACCAGTTTCGGTAACATTATTTATTTTAATATCAAGAGAAGATAAAATACTTTTAATTGCTTCTTTCGAAATTTCTTCTCCGATAAGTTTAGTGGTGTTTTCGAAAGATAGGAAAACCTGAAAATCTTCAATTTTTTTAGGGTATAAATCGGCAATATCACTAGTGACCAAACCTCCAGCTAATTCTTGTATTAGAAGTGTTGCGCGTTTTAAAACATATTCGGTGGTATTTGGGTCAATACCGCGTTCAAAACGGAACGAAGCGTCGGTGTTTAAAGCATGTCTTTTGGCTGTTTTTCGTATGCTAACAGGATTAAAATAAGCGCTTTCTAAAAATATTTGAGTAGTTTCTTCGCTTACGCCAGAATTTGCCCCGCCAAGTACTCCTGCAATGCATAATGGTGTATCTCCATCACAGATCATTAAATCTTCTGCGCTAAGCTTACGTTCAACATTGTCAAGGGTGGTAAATTTGGTGCCTTCTGTTAGGGTTTTAACTTCTATTTTGCCAGTTGATATACTAGCAGCATCAAAAGCATGTAATGGTTGCCCCAATTCATGCATTACATAGTTAGTAATGTCAACAACATTATTTTTTGGAGTTAATCCAATAGCTTTTAGTCGATTTTTTAACCAATCGGGTGATTCCTTTACGGTAATTCCGGTAATTGAAACGCCACAATAACGTGGTGCTAGATCATAATTTTTAACTTCAATGTCAATTTTATGCAATCTGTTTTCAACATTAAAGCTACTTACAGAAGGACTAATCAATTCTAAAGAGGTGCCTTGTTGTTGTAAACCAGCTTTTAAGTCACGAGCAGTTCCCCAATGACTCATAGCATCGGCTCTGTTAGGTGTTAAACCAATTTCAAATACTTGGTCATTTTCAATATTGTATACTTCGGCTAAAGGAGTACCGGGTTGTAAATCACTATCAAGTACAATAATACCTTCGTGGCTTTGACCTAATCCTAATTCATCCTCGGCGCAAATCATACCAAAACTCTCTTCGCCTCTAATCTTTCCTTTTTTTATAGTAAAAGTTTCGCCTTCGAGAGTATATAATTTTGTTCCAATTGTAGCCACAGCCACTTTTTGACCTTTAGCTACATTTGGAGCGCCACAAACAATTTGTACAGGGGCCTCGTCTCCCAAATCAACACGAGTAACTTTTAGTTTATCTGCATTTTCATGTTGCGAACATTCCAAAACATGACCAACAACAATACCATTAAGTCCGCCTTTAATACTTTCAAATGTGTCAATGCCTTCAACCTCAAGACCTAAATCGGTTAATAATTCTCCTGTTTTTTCAGCATCCCAATCAATTTTAATAAATTGTTTTAGCCAGTTATATGAAATTTTCATGTATACAATAGTTATAGAGCGCAAATATAACAAACACGCGACGAATATAGTATTATGAATTTAGTAGTTTCTGCATAAAATGATTGATTTTTTCAAACTTAATACGTAAAAAAAATAACATATTTTATATGTGGCTTTTTAAGTGTCTGTGCGCATAATATGTATATTTGAATATAATTTAAAAAAATGGGCAAAGGACTTTATATAGCTACTAGTGAGCGACATAGCGGAAAATCGATTGTAACCTTAGGCTTAATGCGTACTTTTTTAGGAAGAACTCCTAAGGTAGGTTATTTTAGACCAATAATTGATGATGGAGTCGAGGGGTATGTGGATAATCATATTCAAACTGTAGTTTCTCACTTTGAATTGGATATAGCGATTAAAGATACTTATGGCTTTACACGTTCGGAAGTGTTAAAAAAATACAATGATGGTAAAGAAGGTGAGGTTTTTGACAGTATAATAGAAAAATACCGTCAATTACAAGATCGCTTTGATTTAGTAATTGTTGAAGGAACTGATTTTACCGATACAGGGAGTATTATTGAGTTTGATATTAATGTGCTCATATGTAAAAATCTAGGGATACCGGCAGTTATTGTAGCAAGTGGAGCTAATAAAAAAGTTTCAGAAACTGTTGGTAATTTAAAATTGGCTTTTGATACTTTTAAAATAAAAGATGTCGAAGTACTGGCAGTAATTGCAAATAAAGTTCCAGAGGATTTAATGGAAGACGTAGTAAGCAACTTGACAAAGTTAATACCTAATAAAATTGATCAAATTGTTATTCCGATTATTAAATCTTTAGTGGATCCAACATTGAAAGAAATTATTGATTATTTAAATGGCGAGGTGTTATTTGGAGAAGGTTTTATAAATAATCAAGCCGGAAGTTTTGGTGTGGGTGCCATGCAATTGCCTAATTATTTAACGCATTTTAAGGAAAATAGCTTGGTTATTACACCAGGTGATCGTGCTGATATTATTTTAGGAGCTTTACAAGCTAGTGTATCTAGTAATTATCCAAAAATTTCAGGAATTATTTTAACTGGAGGAATTATACCTGAAAAAAGTATTTTAAAACTTATTGAAGGATTAAAAATTTCATTACCAATAGTTTCTGTAAAAGAAGGCACTTTTGAGGTGACGAATAAGGTCGGGAATATAAAATCTGGAATATATGCCGATAACACACAAAAAATAATTACTTCGATTGCTACCTTCGAAAAATATGTTAATGTGGATAGTTTAGCAGATAAACTAATCACTTTTGAAAGTACCGTAATTACTCCTCGAATGTTTCAATATAACTTGTTGAAACGAGCGCAAACTCAAAAAAAGCGAATTGTTTTACCAGAGGGTCATGATGAAAGAATAATTAGAGCTACTTCAAGGCTGTTAGCATCGGGAGTGGTTGAAGTAATCTTGCTTGGTAATGAAAAGAAAATTAAAAATAAAGCGATAAAGTTAGGGGTACCATTGGATTTAAAAAGGGTGACTATTATCAACCCAATAAAATCTAGTTATTTTGATGATTATGTAACCACACTGTACGAGTTGCGTAAGCATAAAAATGTAAATATGGATATGGCTAGAGATTTAATGGCAGATGTGTCCTATTTTGGAACGATGATGATTTATAAAGGACATGCCGATGGAATGGTTTCGGGAGCCGTTAATACGACACAACATACGATTAGACCAGCACTTCAATTTATAAAAACTAAGCCAGGTGTTTCAGTAGTTTCATCTGTGTTTTTTATGTGTTTGGAAGATCGGGTTTCTGTTTTTGGTGATTGTGCCATAAATCCTAATCCGAATGCTGATCAGTTAGCCGAAATTGCTATCGCATCGGCAGAAACAGCTATTAATTTTGGTATTGATCCTAAGGTGGCTATGTTATCTTATTCTTCAGGAGATTCGGGTAAAGGAATAGATGTAGATAAGGTGCGCGAAGCAACAAAGATTGTGAAAGAAAAACGGGCAGATTTAAAAATTGAAGGTCCCATACAATATGATGCCGCTGTTGATTATACAGTAGGTAAAAGTAAATTGCCAAATTCTGAAGTCGCGGGGCAAGCCAATGTGTTGATTTTTCCAGATTTAAATACTGGTAATAATACTTATAAGGCCGTACAGCGAGAAACTGGAGCCTTAGCTATTGGTCCAATGTTACAGGGGCTAAATAAACCCGTCAATGATTTAAGTCGGGGTTGTACAGTAGCCGATGTTTATAATACAGTAATTATTACGGCTATACAAGCGCAAGACTTTTAGGTCTAAATAGTTTTTCATAAAAGCTAAGTTTTGGTAAAAAAAAGTAAACAATAATACTTCTCTAAAAATCATTCATTTTAAAGTAAAAAAATAATATGCAAGTACTTGTCATAAATTCTGGGAGTTCGTCAATAAAATTTCAAGTAATTCAAATGCCATCTGGTAATGTGGTTTGTTCTGGTTTAGTCGAACGTATTGGTCTAAGTGATTCTAAAATAGTTTATAAGGTAGCAGGTAGTAAATACGAAAAAACAACGGACATACCTAATCATAAATTGGGGCTGGAGTTAGTTGCTAATTACTTATTAGATGCCAAAATAGGTGTTATTACAAGTACAGATGATATTAAAGCAGTAGGGCATAGGGTGGTGCATGGAGGGAGTAAGTTTTCAAAAACTGTTGAAGTAAATGATCAAGTAAAACAAGAAATTAAAGAATTGTTTGACTTAGCGCCTTTACATAATCCTGCTAATTTGGAAGGAATACAGGTGGCAGAAGAAATTTTTAAATCAGCCAAGCAAGTAGTTGTTTTTGATACGGCTTTTCATCAAACAATACCCGTGGAGGCATACAAATATGCAATCCCTGGTGAGTTTTTGGATAAACATAAAATTCGCCTATATGGTTTTCATGGCACAAGTCATAAATATGTAACGGAACAAGCTCGAGAATATTTAGGAGCAGAAAATTCAAAAAAAATAATTAGTATCCATTTAGGTAATGGTTGTAGTATGACAGCTGTTAAAAATGGAGAAAGTATTGATCATTCATTAGGTTTTGCACCAATGAATGGATTAATTATGGGAACTCGATGCGGTGATATAGATCCTTCTGTAGTTTTTTATTTAGTTAAAAATTTAGGATACTCAATAGAGGAGGCTAACGATTTATTAAATAAAAAAAGTGGGATGTTAGGTTTAACGGGGTATAGTGATAACAGAGATATTCAGGCTAAAGCAGATAATGGAGATAAATCATGTCAAGAAGCTTTATTAATGAATGCCTATCGTATTAAAAAGTTTATAGGTGCTTATGTGGCAGCTTTAAATGGTTTAGATGCTGTTATTTTTACAGCCGGAATAGGTGAAAATTCTTCAGAAACAAGAGCTATGGCTTGCCAGGATATGGATTTTTTCGGAATGAAGTTAGATTATTCTAAAAATGAAATACGTTCCGATAATATTAGAGAAATACAAGCAGAAGGTTCCAGAGTTAAAATTTTGGTGATACCAACCAACGAAGAAGCTGAAATTGCTAAACAAGCTTTTGAGTTACTTCATTTGTAATTCAAACAACAGCTATATTCCTAATTTTTATATAAGGGTTGCTGAAAAGCAGCCCTTTTTTGTTTTTTTTGTATAAAATGTAAGTTTATTTATTTTTTTTGTAAGAATTAATGTTTTGAGTGGGGTTAATTGAGTGTTATTTACGTTAAAAAGCATAATTGTTTGTTGGTGCTATAACTTTAAAAGTTAAACAAAAAGAGTGTTTTTAAAAATGAATGGTTTTTTAAACGATTTTTTTGGTATTTAAAAGAATAAAAGTGTGTTATTGTGTCTTTTTGATTAACTTAAATTATTGGTAATCAACAAATTGTTGTTTTTTAAATTAAATGTTAATGTAGGTTTTTAAACGTAAAACATAAAATTTAGTTAAAAAAATAGGTATTTTGTCGATTAAGTGTAAGAAAATTAAGTCTAAATGCATTTTTATTTGGTTTTAATCTATTTGTTTTCTTACTTTTGAAATATCTAATTTAAATGACCCAAATCTAAACTAAAATGAAAACTATTTTAAATGTACTGTTAGTTAGTCTCTTATTTAGTATTAATTTATTTTCTCAAAATATTGATTTTGGAAATATGAGTTATAAAGAAGCGATCGTACTTTCAGAAAAACAATTGGTGCTTACTCAGCAAATAGCTAAAGCTAAAATGTTACAGTTAGCAGAAATGCCCGAAGCTATTTATAAAAAAGAATTGGAGCAGGCTGTAAAATCATTTGACAAAAATTTCAGAAAATTACAGTTCAATGCTAAAGAACTTGATCTAAGAGTAAAAACAGTTTTAGGCGAACAAAGCTTATCGTGGTTTCGTTATAAAAAAATACTCGAAAAGCCAGTAATCGATGCTAAAATATTTCTAAAAAAGTCAGAGTCTTTATTAGAAATAAGTCAAAAAACTTTAACAGTAATAAAATCTGAGGCGATTAATAAAAAACAGCTTACTTATTTTAGAAAGAAAGATAAAGTTAAAGCAAAAGCGAATAGCCAAATAGAAAATCAGAAAATGCAATTACAAAAAATGTGTTTGTATTATGCGGCGAGTAAAGTCATTGGTAAAAAAGATGAGGGAAGTGAAATAGCAACTACTTATTTAGACCTGTATGACGAACTTATTGGGGCAACATCTGGTTTAGAGGGAAGCGAATTAAATACTTCTGAAGTGTATAATACTATTGAAGAGATAAAAGAATTGATTGATAATCTGTACAAAAAACGCAAGAATTTTATTGGAGCAAAAGTGCCTTTAGAAAAAGTAATTACAACTACAGGGAGTTTAGAATCATTATTAAGTGAAGTAACAGAACAATATAGTTTGTTGTAAACTAAATGTTTAAGAATAAAATACCTTTTTTCCCCCAATTTTGAAAAACTTCGACGAATTATGTCGAAGTTTTTTGCTTTTAATCTATTTTAATGAGCTTAAATAATTGAAAATTTGGCAATAAAAAACAAGTTAGTTCGTTAATTCATTAATTTTCAGACTTTTGTGATGTTTTTATTGGGTGTTTCTGTTTTTTATTTGTTACTTTAAAAAGTAAGATAAATCAATATAAAAGTAGATATGAAATTTATGAAGATTATTATAGGAATATTATTTTGCTTTACCTTTTGTTTTTCTAATGCTCAAAGTGCTAATTTTGGAAATATAAGCTATGAAAAAGCGGTGAATCTATCAGGTAAGCAGCGTATGCTATCGCAAAAAGTGGCTAAGGCACGATTGCTAAAAGTTTTAGGAGCGTCGACTAGTGAAATAACAAATGAGTTTACATCGAGCATGAAGTTGTTTGAACGAAATGTAAAAATTTTGCAATCAAACTCGCGAGAAGGAAGCCCAAAAGTAAAAGCATTGATTAGACAACAAAATGCCGATTGGGTACAATACAAGGATTTGGTAAGTAAAGATCAAATTGATGTTGAAAAACTATTGAGTAAATCAGAGGCTTTATTAACAAAGTGTCATGCCCTTGTATTAGCCATTGAAGAGGATTCGAAGTTTAATAAACAGTTAAATTTTGAGAATAAAGCTTCGCAATTAAAAGTAGAAACAATTAATAAAGCAGGTAAACAACGTATGTTGTCGCAAAAGATGTGTTTGTATTATGCAGCCTGCAAATATTTTAAAAAAGGGGAAAAATCAAAAATAGCGTGTAACCGTTATGTAACCATATACAATTCAATAAACGCAGCAGTAAATGATTTAGTGGTAAACGAATTAAATAATGCTGACATTGATCAAAATTTAGCCTTGGTTATGGATGCTATTGATAGTATTGAGGTGAATAAAAAAGCATTTATAGAAAATAAAATACCGTTGCAAAAAATGTTTTCTATGACTAATAATGTGTTAGATATATTTAATAAAATTACAAGTCAATACAGTTTACTTTAATTTTATATTACGTACAAGTTATAATAAAAACGTGAGTTCGAAATAAGAAAAAGAAGTCAATTCTAGTGAAATTCAGTAAGAATTTTATATCGAGAATCATCTTTTTCGTATCAAAATTGCCCTTCCAAAGGATACCATTTTCTGTCGAAAATTATTCGAATTGACAATTTTGACTGTGGAATAAAATTATATCTAATCCACGTTAAGGTTTTATGGTTGAGTGTTGATCGAATTTGGCAAAATTTAGTTGAAACAGATAGCTCGTAAGTAATTAGATTTTTTAAAAATTTTATGTAAAAGGCGTGACTTTAAAGACACGCCTTTTGTATGATGTTGTTTTAGTAAATTAATAAAAAAGAAGCCAGTAAATAATGATTTCGAAATGAAAATGAAGAGATTGTGTAATATTCGCTTTTTTAAATCAATTGTTCTAAAGTTTGTTAGTAGAACAAATGATGAATAAAACATTTATTACATTATTTTGCACTTTATGTACTATAATTAGTAGGTTGTAAAAATAATAATCGATCGTTTAGCATGTTTACTCTATAAGTAAACTCTAAACAAATGAAATTAATTTTACGTATTGCTTTATTGAGTCTTTTGACAAGCACAGCCTTTGGACAAACATTAGATCAAAGTTATTTTGATAATCTAAAAACAAAGAAACAGTTATCTTCTTCAAATTTTGAATGGAGACAGTTTGGCCCAGGAAATTCAGGTTATTGTGAAGAGTTCTGGGTGCACCCTACAGACCCTAAGTGTTATTATATGTCACCAGATTTATCAAATTCATACGGAAGTTTTGATGATGGTCAAACTTGGCAGACTATAAAAGAAATTGACGGTAATGGAAGAGGGATGCGACGCGTTCAAGCAATCACATTTTCGCATCAAAATCCTAATTTAGGTTATGCAACTAATGTTCGTGGTTTTTTATATAAATCAATAAACAAAGGACGCAGTTGGAACAAAATAGAAGAGCTTATTGAGGGTAGGCATTCAGAATTGGTTGTTGATCCTTCTGATGATAATAATTGGTACATAGGAGCTGGAGACTTTTGGAATGTAAAAGGATACCACAGAACTAAAGCAAACCCACAAGGCAATATAGATCGTTTTATATCTTACGGACATATTTATCGTAGTGTAGATAAAGGTGCTACTTGGACACCAATTATTGTAGATGAGGCTCATAAAGATGATTTGTCTATAGGAGTTATAATTGTAAATCCAGCAAACTCAAATAATATAATCGCAGCAACAAATTTTGGACTTTATAAAAGTAATAATAAAGGACTTACTTGGAATGTCGATTCGGGAACGGGATTGCCACATAATCTGCCAAGGGATATGGATTATTTTGTAGATAATTCAGATCCTGCAAACCCTAAAACTACGTTGTTTTTAGTAGAGCAAACACATTATGAACCTAACGGAAATACAGTTGAGGCTACCGGAGGAGTATATAAAAGTACAGATTTTGGATCCACTTGGGCGGCTATTACAGGTAATTTAGGGGTGCGCTTTACATCGGCTAATAATGGAGGTTCGGGAAACCCTAGTGGAGTCGATAATTTCACCTCGGTAGATAAATATTACAGAGCTATTGGCTACTGGTTAGGTATGGATAAAGGACAAGCAAAAACAAGGTATAGTCAACTACCTACCTCAAATATATTATCTGTCTATAATCGATTGGTTGTTAACCCCAATGACCCAAACGAATTATATATAGCATTTAATTCAAAACATGATTTTAGTTTTGGTCCTGGTGATGTATGGAAAACCGAAGATGGTGGTGTTAATTGGTTCCCATGTGTTAGAACTGGAAAGTATTGGAGTAGTACTAGAGATGATGATTATTGGTCTAGCCGAAACAGTCCTAGCGATGTAAATACAAAATTTGCTCATCTTGAAAAAGAAATGCAGAACAGAGAAGAATTTTCAGGTTGTAGGTTTTTAGAAATTAATACAAACGGAGAGGTTTTTATTAGTATTGATCAACAAACTTTTCGTACCAGTGATAATGGAAAAACGTGGAATCAAGTAGATGATATTGAAACTTCTGCAGGAAGTAAAAAGTGGATTGGTCGTGGAGATAGTAATTTACCAGGTAGGTTTATTTTAACAAAAACTGGAGTTCCAGGCCGAAAATTATTATGTTCAGGTGAGCATGGATTATGGCAAACAGTACCACACGATGATTATGCAGCAGCTGATGAACTAACCGTTGCTGTAGAACAAATTGAAGGGCAAAACAATCCTGGTGGCGCACATTCAATAGCTTCAGTTGCTGTACATCCTAATGATCCGAATACAATTTTTACATTACAATTTAGACAAAAACATCGCGGTCAATTAAGAAAATCTACTGACGGAGGAGTAACTTGGGCAAATGTAGCCTTCCCATTTGAAGGAGATTATTCAGGAACAAATGAATCCTTACAACATATATTTCAATATAATTTGTTAATACGTCCAGATGATGCCGATCGTATGTACTTTTGTGTTATGGAAAATCCAGTGGCAGAGGTAAATGCTGATTTTAGAAAAGTTACTCGCGATGTAGATTTAGGAGTTAGGCGTAGTTTTGATGGTGGCACTACATGGGTGGCTTCAAATGATGGCTTACCAAGTAAACCAAGTGTAAGGCGAATTACTTTTAATCCTTCTAAACCTTGGCAAATGTATGCTGCTTTAAATATAAGTAGTAGCGGAACCCCAGGAGGGCTTTATTTTTCTGATAATAGTGGGCAGTTCTGGACAAAACTAACCATACCAACAGTGATAAAATCTGTGAATAATGTATTTGTGGATACTCATAAAAACAGTAATAATTTAAATGATATATTTATTTCATGTGGTGATTTTGAAACTAGAAATGCCAATGAAGGAGGTGTGTGGAAAAGTTCGGATGGTGGAGTAACATGGAATAAAATATTTGATATGCCATATGTATGGCAAACGGAAACATCACCAATAAATCCTAATATTATAACGGTTAATGTGCCATTGCAAAATAATAAATTAAGAGGTGCTGTAATTTTTAATCCAGGAGCATATTTATCTTTAGATGGTGGAAATACATGGGAAAAAATAACAAATAATTTGGGTCAGCCAGATTTAATAACAGATTTAAAACCAGATCCAGATAATGTGAACGAATTTTGGTTAGCATTAAAAGGAAGTGCATGGGCAAAAGGAATTTACAGAGGAGATATTACACTTGGGGTTAATGATTCGTTTGATAGTATACACGGAGAAACTGATTTGATTGAATATTTTCCTAATCCAACTTCTAACGGAAGTTTTACAATGAAATCTGAATATTTGAACTTTAAGGCTACCTCTATGGATATATATGATTTAAGTGGAAAATTAGTGGTTAGCATTGATAAAGGAAGTTTTAAGGGAGATGAAGAGGTTGATGTTAATGTAAGTGGAATTAATACAGGAGTTTATGTAACGGTTTTGAACTATAATGGTCAAAGCTATTTTAAACGATTAGTTAAAAAATAGTACGTTGTTAATACATACTAAATAACGTGAGTTTGAAACAAGAAAAAGAAGTCAATTTGAGTGAAATTCAATAAAGATTTGATATCGAGAATCATCTTTTTTGTGTCAAAATCACCCTTCTTGATACAATTTTAAAGCAAAAAATACTTGAATTGACAATTTTGACTGTAGAATAAAATGATATCGAATCCACGTTAAGCTTGTCTTTTGTATTAGAAAAATTTCAAGATGAGATAGGTTTTGTAATGTGCAAAACGAATAAACGTCTATTTATATATGAAAAAGATATATATAGGCGTTTTTTTAGTTTTTAATTCATTAGCAATAAATGCACAGCAAGCTAATGTAGTTTTAGAGCTTTTTACATCGCAGGGGTGTAGTAGTTGCCCAAGAGCAGACCAGTTGCTGAAAAAAGTAGCAGAAAGTGATCACGGAGGTGAAATTATTACCCTAGCATACCATGTAGATTATTGGGATCGTTTGGGGTGGAAAGACCCATTTAGTAAAGAAGCACATTCGAAATACCAATATAAATATGGGCAAAAATTTGGGGGTAACTCTATTTATACACCTCAATTGGTTATTAATGGGGATCAGCACATTGTGGGTTCGGATGTAAAATCATTAAATAATACATTGCAAAAATTAAATAACAAAAAGCTTCCGTCAAAAATTAAGTTGTTTAATCCTAAAAAAGAAAGTAGTAAAATTAGTGTTGACTATACTGTGGAAAATGGACTAGATAACAAGCTAAGTTTTGTTTTAGTACTTAAAGAGAAAGTAACCTCGGTTAAACGAGGTGAAAACAGAAATAAAGTCCTTACCGATGCGCATATCGTTTTAGATAAGAAAACGGTAGCGGCTTCAAAAATAAAATCGGGAACAATAGATTTTGATATAGATGCTAAATACAATCTTAGCGAATTGCAAATTGTAGGTTATACTCAAAATCAACAACTTTCGTTTACAGGGGCTTGCAAGTTAGAACTATTTTAGTAGCTTTAAGTACTACTAAAATAAAAGACATTGAAAGATCAAGTTACTACAGCCGATTTTAAAAAAATAGCAGCACAATTAAGAAAACCAGAAGGAACTGATGGGGTAAAAGTTGCTGAAAAAATGAATATAGGCAACAAGTCAATGAACTTGCATACTATTGCAGTTTTAGACCCGCAACCAAATGAATCAATCCTTGAAATAGGTATGGGAAATGGTTTTTTTGTTAAAAATATAATTGCAGCAGGTAGTAATATCAATTATGTGGGCTGTGATTACTCTATTGAGATGGTGCAATTAGCTTCCGAAATTAATAAGAATTTTATAGCTATTGGCCTGGCTAAATTTATTGAAGGAAATATACAAGAGCTACCTTTTGAGTCAGCATCATTTGACAAAATAATGACCGTGAATACATTTTATTTTTGGGATGATTACATAAAAGTTTTGCAAGAATTGAAGCGTGTGCTTAAAAAAGAAGGCAAGTTAATTATAGCTGTTCGACCAAAACATAATTTAGAAAAATTTCCTGTTACTAAATATGGCTTTTCCATTCAATCAAATGATGAAATTATAAAACTATTACGATCAAATGGTTTTGAAAATATAGAAAAAACTGAAATAAAAGAGCCTTTACAGGAAGGTTTTGTAGCAGGACATAATGAAAGAGAAGCTTTAATTTTGAATTGTAAATTGAACTAGCATTTAAGTAAATGACAAATATATTTGTCCGAAAATAGAAACAAACACCTAAAGTTATGGTAGCTTCCTCTTTTGGAAAAAGTTTTACAAGCCAGGAAATTATTGATTTTAAATTTGCAAATGAGCGTTTAAAAAAAGTGGTGTCTTTTATTATTTCTGATGTTGATGTTTATGATATAGCTTATAAAACTGTCAATGGATTTGGTGATAAAATATTGAATTCAGGTATTGTGTTACTGCCAACAAGTAATGTTCCTATAAAGGGAGTAATTAGTTACCAGCCCGGAACAGTTTTTTTAGAAGCAGATAGAACAACAAATTACAACAATACAGAAACAGGTACTTTTAATTTTTTTTCATTTTTAGCAGCTAATGGATATATTGTTTTTGCGGCAGATTATGCAGGTTTTGGACTTTCTAAAGAAGAAAAACACCCTTATAATATACCCGATAAATTGGCATTATCGGCCTATGATTTTATAGTAGCTGGGTATGAGTTTTTAGAAAAAAAGAATATAGAAAAACCATCAAAACTATTTTTATCAGGATATTCGGAAGGAGGATTATCTAATTTAGCGCTAACCCAATTAATTGAAGAGCGAAAAGAATTTGAAGTAACGGCAGCAGCTTGCGGAGCAGGGGCTTATGATTTAAATACTTTTTCGCAGGTGTTAAAATTTGTAATAACTAATGAACTGCCTTTAAATGAATTTGTTCCATTAATTTTTGATTCTTATAATACATTCTTTTTTAAAAGACCTACCAATGCCATTTTTGCCGAACCTTATGCAAAAGCAATAAAAAATGGGTTATTTGATGGTGAATTTAATACGCAACAGATTTTAGATAATTTACCTGCGACGTATAAGGAATTATTAAATCCCGAATTTACTTTAGGATTTGTGTCATCAAATGATACCGTAGTTGAAAATGCTATAAAAGAGAATACCTATGTAGGTAATGGTTGGATTCCTGTAACACCTATATTGTTTTATCAAGGTTTAAATGATCAAGCAGTTTTACCTTTGAACACTCAAAATATAGTAGAATATTATACAAATAATAATAAAAAGGATATCACACTATCAACTGATGATGCTGATCATTTTGAAGGTAGAGGATCCTATAATGTGGTTAGTTTAGAGTATTTTAATAAGTTTTAAAGGGTATTAACTTTTACTGTTTTTTCCGTTTGGGTTTGCCGGCCACAAAATCTTTTAAATAATAAGGTTCAAAATAAGCTACATCATCAAAGTCGTTATTTTGAAATTTTTGATAGCCTAATTTTCCTAATTGTTTGGCAGAAGGAAGAGCTTCTTCAATAAAAATAGCATTTTTATGAGTGCAAATCTCTTTAAATTTGCTTACTCCGTTACCAATAAAAATAGTCTGTTGCTTATCAAGTAAGTTTATAAAGCTAGTTTCTTCTAAAATTTTAGCATTAGTAGTGTCTAAGCAATTATAATTGTTATCAAATGTAGCGGTATATACTTCCATGCGTCGTGCATCGAGCATGGGAACTATAAAGGCAGGAGTAGGAGATAGAGTTTGATGGGCTAAACTTTCGAGGGTGTTTATGGAAATTAAAGGGATATCTAGCGCGTAACACAATCCTTTTGCCGCTGATACCCCAATTCTAAGTCCAGTATAGGATCCAGGCCCTTTGCTTACTACAATAGCATTTATTTGTTGCAGCGTAACTTTAGCTGAAGTTAAAAGCGCTTCAATAAACACGTGTAAACTTTCGGCGTGAGAATATTTTTTATTGTTATCCTCTTTTAAGGCTACTAAGTTTCCCTTCCGCGAAAGCGCAACGGAGCAATTGGTGGTACTGGTTTCAATACAAAGTAAGTAACTCATGTGAAATTTATAAGCTGTAAATTTACAAACTATCGGATAATTACTTCTTCATACGTTCTTTTATTAAGCTAAAGAAATCATCGAACTGTGCATCAATAATGATTTTGGTTACAGTTTCAACACCTGTGGTGGCATGCTCACCATTACTAGTTACTTTTAGGCGCTTAGGGTCGATTTCAAGGTCTGTTTGTAAACTATTAGCAATTGCGGCAGCTTGACGTGCACTTAAATCCCAGTTATTCAGGGCTTTTTCTGTTTTAAATTCAATAGCATTACTGTTGCCTTCAATAATAATATAGTATTGAGCGTTGGCTTTAAGTACTTCTGCAATTTTTTGTAAACTTGTTTTTCCTTTTTCGCTTAGTGCGGCATCACCATCAACAGTTACAAATAGTTCGGTATTTGGCATACTCAATACTAACTGGTTGTTTTGAATGCCTACTTTTCCTATAGTACCCAATTTGCCTTTAAAGGTTTGCAGTTGGCTCAATCGTGTTTCTTCAGCTTCAGTTAAGGCATCATTAACTACTTTTAATTGTGCATCTTTTTCTTTAATAGTTTTAAGACTAGATTCTACATTTGCCGTTTTTTGCTTAGTTACCGAAGCAAAATTATTGATTGTTTTTAAAAGTGATTCATTTTCTTGCTTTACTTCTTCTACTTGATTATTGGCAAAATCAAGTTTTGTAATCATGGTTTTATTATTGCTTTCGGCTTTGTTGGCTCTTGCTTTTTCCTCTCTTAAATTCGACTTTAATTTGTTGATTTCGTCAAGTAAATCTTTCTTTTTTTGGGCACTAGCAAAGGTGCTGATGCATATTAATAGAGGTAATATAAAACGTTTCATAGGTTTTGGTATTTTGAAATTCGAAAATACTACTTTTCCTTCAGATATTTTAGAGAGAAAATAGTATAAATAGTTTGTGATTAATTAAAATCTTTATAAGTTACAGTTAGTTCGATACTTCCGCAAGAATCATTTTTGCCTTCTTTTGTTTTAATCCAAAGACTTATATTTTTTGGGTTTTTAATATAAAGTTTATTAGTGCTGCTCATAATTGATAGAGAATCTAAAGGGATAGCAGTGATTTTTTTTAAATAGGGATTGGTTGCTTTGCCCGAACCAAAAGCTTCATATATTACATGTTTTTGTTTACTTTTAACAAGTACGGTATTGTTATCAATATTAAATTCTTTATCATAAAAGCTAACCGAGATATTGGTGTCAGAAGTGTTATTAATAATATATTGAATACAATAAAATTGATCACAACCTGTAAGTAACAATAAACTTAATGCAAGCAATATGAATTGTATTTTGTTCATAATATAACAAATAGAGTAAACCAAAATGGTATCATTCCTTTGATCAAGAATGATACCATTTTGGTTTAAATAAAATATAAATCAGATTATTATTTAACAGGACTTTCGTAGTAAAGTTCTAATAGTTTCACCTTAAAGAGGTAATCGTATTTAGCTCTTAGTAATTGGGTTTGGCTGTTTTGGTAAGCAATACGGGCTTGGGTAAAATCAAGTGAATTACTAATACCTACTTCAAATCGATTTTTTGCATATTCAAAAGCACGTTCTTGAGCAGTTACGGCAACTTTTGCTGCTTCGTATGATTTGTTACTGGCTTTAGCATCTAAATAAGCTTGGTATACATTTTGAGTAAGTTGCTGCTTGGTTTGTTCCAATTGATTTTTGGTACGCATTACGTTTACTTTATTACGGGAAACAGCATTTTTTGTTTGGAAGCGGTTAAATAGAGGAACATCTATTCGGGCTCCAAAATTAAAGAATTTATTATTATTTAGTTGATTAAAAAAAGGAATGGTAATTGGAGAATCTTGAACAGTTATTTCACTAGTTCCATAATTTACTGAACCAGAAATAGTCGGTAAAAATGCACCTTTGGAAATATCAATATCTTTTTCAGAAATTTTAATATTTTGTTCGGCAAATTTAACTTCGTTTCTGTTTGATAGTACAATATCAATAATATCATTGATGTCCTTGTCTAAAACAGAAAGTTCGTTGAATTCCACTTCAATTTTAGTAATATCAAAATCACTATCAAAATTAAGTTGTAGCAATTGTTTTAAGCCTAATTTGGCGATAGCTACACTGTTTTCACTATTGGCTATATTTTGTAAATTTTCTGCAGCAGTGGCTTTTAATTGTAGTACATCACCTTCTGGTAAATTACCAGCATCAATTAATTGTTGCGTGCGTTTAATTTGTTCTAGAGTAATATTGTTTTGGGCGTTAAGTACATTCAAATTTTCTTGCTGTAATAAAATTTGTAAATAACTATTGGCAATATTTATTCGGATATCATCTTTTAAGCGTTCAATATTGTATTGACTAGCAATTTTTTGAAGTTTAGCTCTTTGTACTCTATTGTAATTTCGTTTTCCATTATAAATAGGAATATTAGAGACTAAAGAATATGAAGACCTTCGGGTATTTTGTTCCGATAATACACCGTTAATATTTCTTGAAAATCCAAAATTCCATCCATTATCAGCACTACCATTTAGATCTGGTAGAAAAGCATTTTTAGCATCTTTTTCATTAATATCAGCATCCTGTAAATCTAATTGTTGTTGTTGGATTTGCAAGTTGTTTTCAATGGCGTATTCTATGCAATCTTGTATGCTCCAGATTGTTTTTTTAGTTTCTTCTTGGGCTTGGCCTAAATTATAAAAAGCAACTATAGCAAATGTGGTTATAAATAACTTTTTCATAGTTTATGACTTTTTCTCTTTAGGTTCTTCTGGAACAGTAATAGCATTCCATTCTTTAACTTTATCATCTTTAGTGATACCACTTTTAATTTGTACAGTAATACCATCACTAATTCCTAAAGTAACATCTCTTCGTTCAAATTGTTGTTCTCCAGTTTCTATTTCAACAAATGGTTTTTTGGTTTCTTTATCATATTGGAGTAAAGCTTCGCTTAATGCCAATACATCAGATACCTTATCTAATATAATAGAAGCATTCGCACTTAGTCCAGCTCGAATACCAGCATCTTTAGGAATAGAAAGTTTAGCTTCTATATCAAATTGTACTGCTCCGTTTACAGTAAAACCTTTGGGAGCTATATAGTTTAGTGTAGCATCAAATTCTTTGTCGGGCATAGCACCAACAGTGATTTTAATAGGCATACCTTCTTTAATTTTGCCTACTTCGCTTTCGTCGATTTTTCCTTTAAAAATCATTTTGCTAACATCGGCAATTGAAGCTACTTCGGTACCTTCATTAAAGTTGTTGGTTTGTATTACTTGTACACCTTCCTCTAGTGGTACATCTAAAATTTGTCCGCTAATGGTAGCTTTTATAATGGTTTGAGCAATATTATTAAAGCCTTTGGCTGTTCCTGTTTTTACAATTTGATAATTTTCGTTGGCAGAATCATAAGCTTGTTTCGCCTGGTTGTAGGTGTTTTGACTTTGATCAAATTCATTGGCAGAAATAACTCCTTTATCAAAAAGTTCTTTTTGACGATTGTATATTTTTTTCTGAGTTTCCAAGTCAATCTTAGCGCTTTGTACACCATTTCTAGAAGCTTGTAAATTGTTGATACTCGGTATTACTTTGATACGCGCAATTTTATCGCCAGTTTTTACAAAATCACCAGCTTCCACATAAATTTCTTGAATTACACCAGAAATATTTGGACGAATAGATACTTCTTCATCAGGAACTACACTGCCTGTGGCAATAGTGCTCAATGTGATGGTTTCGGTAGTAGCTTGTTTTGTATTATATACGACAGAACTTTTTTGATTTTTTTTCCAAAAATAGACTAGTGATGCAGTAAACACTACTACAATAAAAACTAGTATAGCAACGGTTGTAGATTTTTTCATTTAAGTAATTGTGTTAATTTATTCGTTTCGTAAAGCTTCAATTGGTTTTATTTTTATGGCTGTCTGGGCAGGAATTAAACCTGCTAGCAACCCACATATGGTAAGTATAAAAAGGGCTACGGCAATATTTATGAGGCTAACTGAGGGGTTAGCAAACATCATGTCTGGATTATCGATTTTATCTAAAATTAAATTTAAAATTGAAATTAAAAATGTGGCAAAACTTACGCCAGCCATGCCCGAAATAATGGTAAGGAATAGCGATTCAATAAGCACCTGACTTCGAATATTACCAGGTGTTGCTCCTAAAGCTCTTCGAACTCCAATTTCTTTAGTCCTTTCTTTTATAACAATTAGCATAATATTACTGATACCAATAATGCCTGAAATAAGAATTAAAAACCCAACAAAATAAGCTACTCCTGTTAGAGCAATAAACAAACCTGATACTTTTTTAAACATTTCAAATAAATCAAAATTTCCTATAGCTCTTTTATCTTCAGGGTGAATGTCATGTCTTTTTCTAAGTAAAGCCATAATAGGCTCTTTTAATGAAGAAATGGTGTGGTTGTCATCGGCAGTAATGGCAAAAAAACCAACTTTATTACCATTGTTAAAGGCTTGATCGTAAGTGGTGAAAGGGATGAAAATTTCTTTTTGTTTTTCAATAGCATCACCTCCGCCTGAAGAATTGTTTTTGTAAATCCCAACAACTTTAAAGCTAACGCCTTGGATTTTTATGTATTCTCCTAAAACTTTTTCTCCGTTTGTAAATAGTTCGTTTTTAACACCAATACCTATAATAGCAACCTTTCGTTTTTTATCAATATCACTATAATTCATAAAACGGCCAGCTTGCATGCCAAGAGATTGTTGTGTCAATATTTCTGGGTAATCACCATAAATACTATATGAACCCGAATTTAATTTGTATTGTACACTATTAGAAGAACCGTAACCGCCTAACCTATTGCGGGGTGATACTGTTTTTAAGCCTTTAATATTTTTACGTAACGCATTGGCATCTTTTACATCAAATTGATACCTTCTGCCTTTAGGGAGGCCTTTGTATGATTTAGAAATACCTTGTGCCCAGACAAAAACAGTATTGGTTGCCGTCCCTTCAAAAGAGCGAAGTATTCCATTTTTTAAACCATTAGATGCAGCAAGTAATAGTACTAAAATAAAAATACCCCAAAATACTCCAAAAGCAGTAATTATTGTTCGGAATCCATTGGATCGAATAGATTCGATAATTTCTTTCCATAAATCTTTATTAAATAAACTACTATTCATCTCTTAATGCAATTATGGGTTTAATTTTTGAAGCATGTCTGGCAGGTAAATAACCGGCAATAGCACCCGCAATTATTAGTAAAATAACGGTAGTAACTGCGATCCCAAAGTTGACAGAGGGGTTTAATATAAATTCAGATTTAATTTGTGGTCCAGCAAATTGAAGGAGTAATAAAGATAAAAACAAGCCAATAAATCCAGAAATGGTCGTTATAAAAATGGATTCGTGTAAAATCATTGCTATTATAGATTTTGGTTGTGCACCTAAGGCTTTACGAATACCTATTTCTTTGGTGCGTTCTTTAACTATAATAAGCATGATATTACTTACCCCAACAATACCAGCGATAAGTGTTAAAATTCCAATTCCCCAAAAGAATAAACTCATCATACGGTTGAGTATTATAAATTTTTTAGCCTCGTCAAGTGAGCTATGAGATTGAATGGCTTTTAAATCATCGGGATGAACATTGTGTTTTTTTCTAAGATAGGTTTTGTATTGCGAAAGAAATTTTTCAGATTTTTCATTAGTCTCATCAAAGGTACTTTCTGGTGTTAAGGTAAAAAATAACTGTCCTACATTTTCTTTGGTGTTATATATTTGGGACATAGTAGTGTGCGGAATAAATAGCTTGGTATTATCCCTTTCGCCACCAGGATCACTGTACACACCAATGACTTTAAATTGAATTCCATTGGCCTGTATGTATTCTCCAATTGCTTTTTCGTAATTCTTAAATAAATCAGTCGCAATTTGGTGCCCAATACAAGTAACCTTAGCATTGTTTTTTAAATCATCTTCCGATATAAATCTTCCGGCATTTAAGGATGCATTTTCAATACCTAACATATCTGGCATGGCTCCAACCATTGCATATGATCCACTTTCTTTTTTATAGGTAGTAAGTGCTCCCCATCTTCTGTATCTCAATGTGGCTTCTGCAACATGACTTTTGTATCTTTTTTTAGCATAGTTAAAGTCGTCAAGTGTATAATCGATATTTCGGTTGGCATTTAAGCCTTTGTATTCCATTGAGGTTGCTTGAGTCCATAATACGATTAATGAGGCCGAATCTTCTTCAAATTTGCTTTGAATACCGTTTTTCATACCGTTTCCAATACCCAGAAGAATAATAAGAATAAAAATTCCTGATCCTACCGAAAGTCCAGTTAGAAAAGTACGTAGCTTATTTTTAGAGATAGCTTCAAAAATTTCTTCCCAACGTTCAATATCAAACATGTGCTATAGCTTTTACAGGTTCAATGCGCGTATCGTTTATAATAAGACCATCCTTTAGGTCGACTATTCGTTTTGTCATTTGAGCAATATCAGGCTCATGCGTAACAATTAAGATCGTTTTACCTTCGTCGTTAATATTTTGGATAAGCTCCATTACCTCGTAAGACGTTTTGGTATCTAAGGCACCCGTAGGTTCATCGGCCAATAAAACTTTAGGATCCGAAGCCAAGGCACGGGCAATAGCAACACGTTGCTTTTGACCTCCAGACAATTCATTTGGTAAGTGTGTTGCCCAGTTAGCAAGTCCAACTTTTTCAAGATAATGTAGGGCTTTTTCGTTGCGTTCTTTTCTATTTACACCTTGATAATAAAGAGGTAATGCTACATTATCAACAGCATTTTTATAAGTAATTAAGTTAAAAGATTGAAAAATGAATCCTAGAAATTTATTTCGATATTCGGCAGCTACTTTTTCATTCAGGTTTTTAATAACGGTATTGTCTAATGTGTAGGTGCCTTGATCGGCTTCATCTAAAATTCCTATAATGTTTAGCAGGGTGGATTTTCCAGAACCAGAAGAGCCCATAATTGAAACTAGTTCCCCTTCTTGGACGTTAAAGTCAATTCCTTTAAGAACATGTAAAGAATTGCTGCCCATTTGATAAGACTTGTGTAAATCTTTAATTTCAATCATGAGATAATTATTTAAGTTGGATATTAATTTCTCGACAAAAGGTGTACCACTAAACTAGTACACTACAAATAAATGAATTAAATATTTTAAATCAAATACATACGAGGTGTTAAACTCATAAATTTTTCATAAAATTTTACTATTTGCTTTGTTGTTATAGTTTTTATTAATGGTAAAATATTTTATAATAGTGTATAGTTACATTGTACAGCTAAATATATTTATATAACTGATATGTAGGGAGGGTGTGTCAAATAAATAGACACAAAAAGAAAGAAATTAGTTATTTTTTATTCTTAAAAACTTGGTAACCAACAATAGCAACTAAAACATAAGGAACTATCATTAAAAAGGTAATACCATCATTAACACCTTCAGCTAGTTTTTTGCCTTCTTCACTTTCTAAAACAGCTCTGCACATAGCACATTGAGCCCAAATGTTTGTTTTCGCAAAAAGCAAAAGAAATACAATAGCAATATGTAGGTGCTTTTTTTTCATTATATAGGGTAATATGGAGAGATCATTAAATACACTACTACACCAGAAGCAGCCACATATAACCATAATGGGAAAGTGTATTTAGCAATTTTTTTGTGCTGTTCAAACTTGTTGTTTATGGCGCGTACATAAGTGATTAATACAAAAGGAATAACTACTATAGATAATAATATGTGGGTTAATAATAAGAAATAGTATAGATAAGCAGTAGCACCTATGGCTAATTTTTCGGTGGTATCTACTATTCCGTCATAATTAGCGTCTCCAAATTTTGTAGCATCGGCAGTGGCGTGATAAGCAACATATAGCAGTAAAAAAAGTATAGATAGCATCATAGCAGCTTTAATAGCTCTTTCATGTAGGATTCGATTGCCCTTTTTTATTTGAATAACTGCAAAAATTAGTAGTAAAGAAGTTATAGCATTGGTTGAAGCGTAAATTGGAGGTAAAAAACCTAAGCGATCTATACCAGGAATACGGATAGTAAATAAAGCAGCAACAGCCAAAGGAATTACTGTGGATAGGATAATAATAATGCGATTCTGCTTTTTTTCTATACTTGGCTGATTCATTATTCTTCTAATAATTTTTGAATATCCTTTTTTAAGATACTGATTTGTTCTTTTTCGCCGTTATCAGCAATTTTTTCTTCTAAACTAACGGTTCCGCGATAATAAATAATTGGGTTTCCATACGCATCATAGCGCGAACGCATAAAGCCTTTTTTATCTACTAAAGCAAAATAACCTGAATGTTCAAAACCACCTGGTACATTTGGATTTTGCTCCGCAAATAGATTAAATGAATTTTTTGCTAAATTATAAATTTGCTCTTTATCACCTGTTAAAAAATGCCAATTCGGATTAGTTACTTTATGAGCTTCTGCATATTTTTTTAAGCGAGTAGGGGTGTCGTACTTAGGGTTTATTGTAAATGAAGCTATCGCAAAATCACTGTTTGATTTAAAGGTATTTTGTAAATACACTAAATTACTAGTCATTTTTGGGCATATGGTAGGGCAGTTAACAAAAAAGAAGTCTACAACGGTTACTTTACCTTTATAGTCATGTTGGGTAATTAGTAAGCTATCTTGATTTTGTAAAGCAAATGCAGGAATTTTCTTTTTTTCACCGTTAATTAATAGATAGCTTAGTTTTTCGTTAGTTAATTTGTTATCGGCACTCATGCGACTATTGTTCACAATTTTAGTATCCTTAATGCGATTAACTATTCTGGGAACAAAAATAATTCCAAAAAGGAGAATAATAAATGATATGCCTACGTATGAATATTTCTTCATTTTTTATTCAGAAATTTTGGTTTTAGAATCGTTGTATTTCTTCAGTGCTAAGCGATATTCTGCTAGGATTACTTTAACATCATCTTTCATTTTCCCATTAATTTCAGACACGGAACCCGAATCGTACCCATATAATTTGCCCACTTCTTCATCGTCATCTCTTCCTCGTAATGCGCCTTCTTTATCAATAATAAATACTTGAGGCGTGTGCAAATAAGCATCTAGAGCGTAAGGTGAATTTAATGTTTTAAAAAACGATCTGATTTGAAAAGGTTCAGCGTAGATGAATTTCCATTTATGGGTATTGGTTAAACCATCAAGCTCCGCCATTGTTTTGACAACGTTATCTTGTGTTCCATTGGGCATTAGCATCAGCATCTGGAAATCAGAAAAATCATGAAAATAGTTGTATATTTTTTGATTGATATTAAAGATGTTGCCTTTGGTAACTTCAAGGTTATTGCCCATAAAACCTAGAATAGTAATATGCTCTTTTAAAGATATACTGTCGGAAGGTTTAGTGAAAGTTGTAATGTCACCAATTTTAGACTCTAACACGGGGAGTTTAGAAAAATGGTTTACACCAGAAGCAAAAAATAAATAAGCTACTAATGGTAAAATAAAAAGAACCCCTAAAACAACTGTTTTTTTCATTTATTGTTTGTTCTTTAATCCGTAGTTTGTGGATTAAAATTTAAAACTTGATAACACTTTATATGTTTGTATAAATTGATAAATACGTTTATTATTATTTTATAATAGTATTGCTAAAAAGCAATTCAATTGCAAAGGTACTAAGCAAAGCCAACTTTATCCAATAGAATTATTAAAATATAATAGAATTATGATTTTGTTGTTGGGTTAATTAATGTTGATCCTTGTTTAGAAGAGAATTAAATCAATAGAAATAATTGATCATTGACCTTAAATCAAAAAGGTTTCATAAATTCGCAGCAAAATTGTAAAGAAAATAAAATGTCAATTAAAATTTTCGGACATAAATCTCCGGATACAGATGCAACAGCTTCTGCATTAGTATGGGCTTGGTATTTAAATGATAAGGGAGTAGATGCAAAGGCTTATGTTTTAGGTACTCCAAATACAGAGACCTTATTTGTTTTAAAATACTGGGGTTTTGATGCTCCCGAATTATTAACTTCAGTTTCAAGTAATGATAAAGTGGTGATTGTTGATACTAATAATCCAAAAGAGCTTTTTGATACGATTAATGATGCTCAGATTATTCAGATTATAGACCATCATAAATTAGTTGGAGGTATTTATACACCAGGGCCTATTGATATTTGTATAAAACCTTTAGCATCATGTGCATCTGTAATGTATACATTGATGACGGCAAATGATATTGAAAAGATGCCGAAGGCAATCAAAGGTTTGATGCTTTCGTGTATATTATCGGACACCTTAGAATTTCGTAGTCCTACCACTACAGATAAGGACAGAGAAATAGCTCAGCTTTTAGCAGATCAATTGGATATTGATATGCAAGCTTATGCGATCCAAATGTTTGAAGCTAAATCGGACGTGTCACATTTTTCTGATGAGGATTTGATTAAAATGGATAGTAAAAAATATGAAGTAAACGGTAAAAAATACCGTATATCAGTATTAGAAACTACAGCGCCTAATATAGTCCTAGATCGTAAAGAGAGTATTTTAAAAACGATGGAAGTGGTAAAAACAAGTGAAAATTTAGACGAAGTATTGCTTTTTGTAATTGATATTTTGAATGAAGAAGCTACATTTTTTGTTCCAAATGAATCGGTAAAAACAATTGCAGAAAATTCATTTAAAGCAGCTCCAACATCTGAATTAGTGGTGTTACCAGGAGTGGTGTCTAGAAAAAAACAAATTATTCCAGCTTTATAGCGGTGTGTCTAAATATATAAAACATATAAAGAGGCCCTTTTAATTAAGGGTTTTTTTTATACGTTTTTATTTAGGTGAGTACAAAATGCTATCTCTTTTTTTATCAAAATTGACCTTCGCGATATAATTTTATATTGAAAATCTATAGCCAGTTAAATAAAATTATGTCGAACGGACGTTATTTTAGAAGAAAAATCCAAATGATCCGGTAATACCAAATTTACGAGCATCGGGATTATCCTTGTAGTTTCCACGAAAGTTAAAATCGATACGTACTAATTTGAATATATTGCCAACTCCTAAACTATATTCATAATAAGGTGTTGAAGAAGGAGCGAGTAAGTCCCTACCCGAATTATCAATAGCTCTGTTTTCATCGGTAATACTTCCAGAAATGGTTCTAAATGATACAAGTTCTCTTAAATTTAGTTTTCTAAGTAAAGGAACTCTTGAAAAAATACGTCCTCCAAAATTGTGTTCTAAGTGTAGTGAACTGTAGGTGTCGGTAGCAAATTCATAAAAATTAAGCATTGGAAAGGTGTTGTAAATAGAAAAAATGGATTGATTTCCTGGAACAATACTTAATAGACCTAAAGGTATGGTTCCAAATGTTTTTCCTAACTCAATAGTGCTTCTTAATTTTCCAAAACCCCCAATATTAAAAGGTTGTTTGTAAAACAATTGCACTTTTTCATAACTAAAATCACTTCCTAAAGGTCCTTTTAAACCTTTGTTTAGCTCAATAAATAAGACTGGGTGACTCCCCCTGTTTACCTTAAAACGATCTACTCCGTAGCCAGTTGTCTTTTTGCCGGGAGTGTAAGTAATTCTTGTACCAACTTCTAATTGTTTAATAGATTCGCTTGTATTTGTAAACGAATTGTCTGTAAAGTAGCTTAAACTAAATAGGTTTGGATCTGCGGGCTTTAATGTTCGATATGAACTATTAAGTGAAACGACAAAGTTTTTAACAGGTTCACATTCTAGGTTAACCGAAGTTAAGTTAATATTGGTAAGTGTTTGGTTATCACCTACACCAAAAAGGGTGTTTGAGGCAAAGCTTCGACCTTGTATATCGTTAGTGTTAGTTAAACTGGCACCTAATTGTTCGACATCACGTCTGTTACCAAAGGTTAGTTTAAGACGGTTTTTTTTGTTGAGTAAAAATTTTGCGGCAATACTATATTTAAATTTATCGTCATTAAACCCATAGGCAGTATAGCCTTGTAGTCGCCATAAATCATTTGGACCAGTATAGGTTCTTCCTCCTAAACGTAAACGAAAACCTTCGATATCATTAAAACCTATTGTAGAAAAAACAGGCCCATATTCAACTTTGCCTAAGTTTACATAACCACTAGCTAAAATTTCGCTAATAGTATACAGGTTTTTAAAAGCTTTTACCTGTTTTAAGGTGTCGAGCATTCCATAAACTTGTTGTTCATTTTTATTTAAACTTTCTAGTCTGTTTTCTTTCCAAAAATTATCATCGCGATGGTAGGCATCAAATGTGGTGGGATTAACTTCTCTTTTGTAAAATTTTTCTTCTTTGGCTTCGTCAAACTTATAGGAATCGTATAGTGATGTTCGTTTTCCGTAAAGTCCTCTGGAAGATTCTTTTTTGTTAAGCGTAAAGTCAGTTTGAAAATAATCGCGGGTAATTAAAAATAGAGAATCATTTAAAACATCGTATTCTTGCTCAATGTAAAGTTCCTTTACCCAGTTAATATTGGCGCTTTTTGTAGCTTCCATATTAATGTCTTTAATGGCCCAGGTAGTATCGTTTACCCAAAAATCACCTTTAAAAGTAAGTTCATTTTTTCGGCGAGGATAGTATACAATGTTATAGCACCATTTATTGTCAATATAAGCACTGTCGGTTAAGGCGTAGTTGTATACATTTATTCCTGTTTTTGAAAGGGGGCTGGTAAAACTTTTGTCGTAAAGTTTTATGTAATTATCGTAAACATCATAAGTAGTATACAAGTCTTTTACAAAAGCAATAAGAGATTGATTGTTGCTAAAACCAGAGTTTTTGTTTCCTAAAAGTTCTGTTTTTTCCTTATTTAAAAGGTTATCTCCATATACTTTGGAAACAGATTCGTTAATAAAAATAGGTAAAAAGGTTTTTCCCGAAATACGCGAAGTGTCTTGGTAGTTAAAAATAAACTTCATGCCTTTAAACATTCGGTTATTTATTAAGGAACTATCAATGTTATTTAAATCAAATTCAAGCTTTTCGTATTTGTCGTAAGCATATTGTTTAAACTGCTTAACACCGTTTTTTCGTTTATGCGCCCAAATTTTTCGAAGAATATCAATAGCGGGATTGTTCTTTTTTGATTGTTTTCCAGTAACAATATGTACGGCGTTTAGAGCGCTGGTTTCCTCTTCAACTTTAGCAATTAGTTTATAATTTGCTCCTTTATTTAAGTTAATAGTTGTGGTTTTGTATCCAATAAAAGAAACAATAAGTGTGGAATGGTAAGTTTCGTCTTCTAAATAAAAACTTCCATCTTCATTAGTTACGGTTCCAATAATAGTACCAGGGAAGTATACATTGGCATAAGGAACAGGTTCATTATTTTGGTCAACAACTTTTCCGCTGGCCTTTACTTGACCAAATAAATTAGTTGAGGTAGCAAAAAGGAAAAAAAGCGGTAATAAAAAGGGATGTTTCAAAAAATGCAAACTCATACTTGTTAGTTCTGTATTCTAAAATTTGGGCAAATATATTTTAGTTTATTTTAAAATGACTATTTATTGTATTTTTTAATAAAAAATAAACGTTGAAATCTAATAATTGCTGGATGTAATCTATTAATCAGTGATTTATATTTTGTTAAATGTTAACATGTAGTTATAGGTTTTTATAATCAGTTTGTTTTAAGACAATACAGATGTTAAAAACCCTAAAATTCTGTAAAAATTTAATTTTTAGAAGAAATTGAGATAAATAAAAAAGCCCTCTTTATTTTAAAGAAGGCTTTTATTATAATTTTTAAAATCAGTAATTATTTATACATTACTTTTTTAACTGCTTTTATAACATCTTCATTATTTGGTAACCATTCGGCTAATAATGTAGGTGAGTATGGAGCAGGAGTATCAGCAGTGTTTATTTTAATAACTGGAGCATCCAAATAATCAAAACAATTGTGTTGTACTTGGTATGTAATTTCCGAAGCAATGTTAGCTAATGGCCAAGCTTCTTCTAATATAATAAGTCTGTTAGTTTTTTTAACAGATTTGTAAATAGCTTCTAAATCTAATGGACGTACAGTTCGTAAATCAATAATTTCGCATGAAATTCCTTCTTCGGCTAATTTATCGGCAGCAACGTAAGCTTCTTTAATAATTTTACCAAAAGAAACAATAGTAACATCAGTTCCTTCTCTTTTTAAATCAGCGACACCAATTGGCAATACGTATTCACCTTCAGGTACTTCACCTTTATCACCATACATTTGCTCACTTTCCATAAAAATAACTGGGTCGTTATCTCTAATGGCTGCTTTTAATAAACCTTTAGCATCATATGGATTTGAAGGTACAATAACTTTTAATCCAGGTGTGTTGGCAAACCAGTTTTCAAAAGCCTGCGAGTGTGTAGCTCCTAATTGACCAGCCGAAGCAGTTGGTCCTCTAAAAACTATAGGGCATGGAAACTGACCACCAGACATCTGACGAATTTTGGCAGCGTTATTGATAATTTGATCAATACCAACTAATGAGAAGTTAAATGTCATATACTCTACAATAGGGCGGTTGCCATTCATGGCACTACCTACAGCGATACCAGCAAAACCAAGTTCAGCAATTGGAGTATCGATTACACGTTTCGCACCAAACTCGTCTAACATTCCTTTACTAGCTTTGTAAGCACCGTTATATTCTGCTACTTCTTCACCCATTAAATAAATAGATTCATCTCTGCGCATCTCTTCAGACATCGCTTCGCAAATAGCTTCTCTAAATTGTATTGTTTTCATGTAAGTTTAAAAATTTTAGTGTTGCATAAAATGAACACTAGTTTTAGTTACTCTAGCGCAAAAATAGTAAAACAACTATGTTAGGGCAAGTCGCAGGCAGTGAATCTGAAAATATTTTTTTGAGAACTACAAATGTTAAATTTCGTAAAAATACTATGCATGCATAGTATTTTTACGAATTAATTTGTAACTTCGTTCATATATAAGAAAAGAGTAGAATAATCAATGTTTTTATGATAAATTATTGAATTATTTTCTAAAATTTTGCGATTTGAAATATGCTTATTTTTAGAGGAATGGATGATTTCTTATACAAATTCAAAATGTACTAATTTAAAATATATACTGTGAAAATATTAGTTTGCATAAGTCATGTGCCAGACACGACTTCAAAAATCAATTTTACTGACGGAGATACCAAATTTGATGTAAATGGAGTATCTTTTGTGATCAATCCAAATGACGAGTTTGGGTTAACACGAGCAATGTGGTTTAAAGAAAAACAAGGAGCAAGTGTAGATGTTGTAAATGTTGGTGGACCAGAAACAGAACCTACTATTAGAAAATGTTTGGCTATCGGTGCAGATAACGCTATTCGTGTAAATGCGAACCCTAGTGATAGTTTTTTTGTTGCTCAAGAATTAGCATCTGTAGCTAAAAATGGAGGATATGATTTAATAATTGCGGGTCGAGAATCTATTGATTACAATGGAGGTGTTGTTCCAGGAATGTTAGCTGCATTATTGGAGGCTAATTTTGTAAATACCTGTATTAGTTTAGAGGTTGATGGTACAACAGCTACGGCTATTCGTGAAATTGATGGAGGAAAGGAAACTATAAAAACGGCATTGCCTTTGGTAATCGGAGGTCAAAAAGGTTTGGTTGAAGAGAGTGATTTAAGAATTCCAAATATGAGAGGAATTATGATGGCTCGTAAAAAGCCACTTACTGTTGTTGAGCCAACAGGTAGCGCTAGTCAAACAGAAACAACATCATTTTCAAAACCTGCTCCTAAAGGTAGTGTAACCTTGGTGCCGGCAGATAACTTAGATGAATTGATTAGTTTGTTACATAATGAAGCTAAAGTAATCTAAGTCTTAATTTTTTTGTTGAATAAAATATACTGAAGTATTCAGTATTTAAAAAAATATATAAAGTATGTCAGTTTTAATATATGCCGAAAGTGATAATGGAAGCTTAAGAAAAGGAGCTTTTGAGGTCGCATCATATGCCAAAGGTGTAGCCGATGCATTAGGGACTACTGTAACTGCTGTTACTGTAAATGTTGATGACGTAGCAGTATTAGGAAGCTATGGAGTATCTAAAGTGCTTAAAGTTTCAGATGATAAGCTTAGTAAATTTCAAGCAAAAGCCTATTCAAGTGTTATTGAGCAAGCCGCTAAAGCCGAAGAAAGTCAGGTAGTAATTTTAAGTTCTTCTACTGATAGTAAGTATGCAGCACCTTTATTAGGAGTGGCATTAAATGCAGCAGTGGCTTCAAATGTGGTAAAACTACCTAAATCAACAAGCCCTTTTGTAGTAGAGCGTACGGCTTTTACAAATAAAGCATTTCAGGATACACAATTAAATTCTGCAATTAAAGTAATTTGTGTTTCTAATAATGCTTATGGTGTAAAAGAGGATAATGTTACCGCTGTTGCGGAAGATTTTTTGCCAAGTATAGATGCAGGAAATTTAGAAGTAGTTAGTATTGATAAAGCAACAGATAAAGTAAGCATAGCTGATGCTGATGTGGTAGTTTCTGGCGGAAGAGGATTAAAAGGACCCGAAAATTGGCATTTAATTGAAGATTTAGCAACTGTTTTAGGAGCAGCAACAGCATGCTCAAAACCGGTGAGTGATATGGGGTGGAGGCCTCATTCGGAGCATGTAGGGCAAACAGGAAAACCTGTTGCGACTAATTTGTATATAGCTGTAGGGATTTCAGGAGCTATACAACACTTGGCGGGGATTAATGCAAGTAAAGTAAAGGTTGTAGTAAATACAGATCCCGAAGCTCCGTTTTTTAAAGCAGCGGATTATGGTGTTGTAGGTGATGCTTTTGAGGTGGTGCCACAATTAATCGAAAAATTAAAAGCATTTAAATCAGCTAACTAAAAGTGTAGACTTGGTTTGTTGTAAAGAGAAATAACATATTTGGTTTTACACCAAAATATGTTATTGAAGCTGCCAGTTGCAATACATTAAAGTATTTAATTATTAAAATATGAATTGAATTTTTAGCAATAAAGGTTTTGTTTGAGGTGATAAAATTAAATTTTTAATATAGTAACCGTATAAATCTTCATTTTTTATACGGTTTTTTCTTTCTTAAATAGAAAAATTATACCGAATTTAGCTTAACATTGTTATCAATATATGAGTTTAGTACGTTTAAATATTAGAGGAATTTCCTATAGTCAAACACAAAATGGGGCTTATGCACTTATTTTGAGTGAAATGGAAGGAGAACGGAAATTGCCTATCGTAATTGGTGCTTTTGAAGCGCAATCCATAGCTATTGCTTTAGAAAAAGAGATAAGACCCCCTAGGCCTTTAACACATGATTTGTTTAAAAATTTTGCCGATAGGTTTGATGTAATAGTGAAACAAGTCATTATTCATAAGCTTGTCGATGGTGTTTTTTATTCCAGTATAATTTGCGAACGAGATGGTATTGAGGAAATTATTGATGCGAGAACTAGTGATGCTATTGCTTTAGCATTACGTTTTAAAGCGCCCATTTTTACTTATAAGAATATATTAGACCAGGCTGGAATTTATTTAAAACAGCAGTCTGATGGTGAGTTTTTGTCAGAAAATGTTGATGGCCCAGCTGAAGCGGTAGAAGACACTAGCTCGGTAGGATTAGTTTCATCATCTGCGGATTTTAAAAACTTAACTGTTGACGAGCTTTATAAGTTGCTGGACAAAGCAGTATCTGATGAAGATTATGAAAAAGCAGCACGACTTCGTGATGAAATATCAAATAGAAATTAGCAGTCATTGACTGCTTTTTTTTGCTTATTGTTTACAAATTGTTAATCTTATTTGCCTTGTTGAGGTAAACACTATTTAGCTATTTTATACTTTTGCTTTTTTGAAATAAGATACCATTTCTAACAAAAAAGCAATATAAACACCTATTAAATGAAGCAATATTTAGATTTAGTACAACATGTAATGGATAATGGTGCAGTAAAAGGGGATCGTACGGGTACAGGTACACGTAGCGTTTTTGGCTACCAAATGCGATTTGATTTATCAGAAGGTTTTCCTATGGTAACTACAAAAAAAGTGCATTTTAAATCTGTAGTATATGAATTGCTTTGGTTTTTAAAAGGAGATACTAATATTAAGTATTTATCGGATCACGGAGTACGAATTTGGAATGAATGGGCGGATGAAAACGGAAATTTAGGTCCAGTATATGGTCATCAATGGCGTAATTGGAACAATGAGGAAATTGATCAGATTAAAGAAATTGTTGATACACTCAAAAAGAATCCTAATAGTCGTAGAATGTTAGTTTCGGCTTGGAACCCATCGGTAATGCCAGATACATCGGTGTCATTTTCTGAAAATGTTGCTAATGGGAAAGCTGCTTTACCGCCTTGTCATGCTTTTTTTCAGTTTTATGTTGCCGATGGAAAATTATCATGCCAATTATATCAACGTAGTGCTGATATTTTTTTAGGGGTGCCTTTTAATATAGCTTCTTATGCGCTTTTAACAGAAATGATGGCTCAAGTTTGTGGGTATGAAGCTGGGGAATTTATCCACACTTTTGGTGATGCGCATATATACAACGATCATGTAAAACAATTAGAATTACAACTTTCGAGATCACCAAAACCACTTCCGAAAATTAAAATGAATTCAAATAAAACAGATCTATTTGATTTTACGTTTGAAGATTTTGAGTTAGTAGGCTATGAACATCATCCACATATTAAAGGGAAAGTTTCTGTGTAATGAAGAATGTTTTTTGTTTATGGCTTGTGCTATTTTCTGGTTTAGGAATGGTAGCTCAGAATTATATTGATTTTTCATCATGCCCAGGGAAGAAATTTTGGGAATGTTACAGAGAAAAAATAGAAGAGGTGGTAGTTGCTAATGTAAATAAAGGGGCTTTAAAAGAAGGCTTGGTAAACTCTACCGATAAAGATTCTATTAATTTAAAAATGACTTATTGGCTAAACTCAAGTGGCAAAGCTGATACTAGGTTATTTGGGGCTTCATTAAAAAGAAACATGAAAGCTTTTAATGAGTTAAAACTTATAATAAATGAAATTGAATTTAAAAAATCACCACATGAATTAAAAGGGACAAATGGCGCGCAATTTTTTTTAAGTTTAAATTTCAGGAAGGTAAGAGGTGTAGAAAGCAATATTGTTGTGCTTGAAAAATTTAATTATGAGAAGCAGAAGTTTGTTCCTAGTGTTTTAACGATGTCTCCTATTCATCCAGGGTGTAAAAAACCAAAAAAAATAAATGAAAAAACCAGAAAAAAAGTAAAAGTCTGTTTAGAGCAAAAGTTTATTAAATTATTTAATAAAAATTTTGATACCAGTTTAATGGATGGAAAGCCTCTTTTTTCTAATAAAAGAATAAAAACGGTAGTGAGTTTCAAAATAAATAAAAAAGGTAAAATTGATGACGCTAAAGCAATTTCATTAACATCAATTTTAGAAAATGAAGCCATTAAAATTATGAATGAAATACCTACAATGACTCCTGGTGTCATTGATGGAAAAAATGTTGGAGTACTTTATAAATTGCCAATAATTTACTTTCAGCAATAAGGTAGACTTTAGTGTATGAAATATTTCATCTTGATAATTTTTTTTACACTATAAATAATATAAGGTAATACTACAGATGAATTTTGGTAAGTTCAATCCGATGAGCAAGCAAACAACTTCAAAGGCATAATTAAAAAAAAGTTGTAGAAACTCAAAAATATGCTAGCAGCTAAAAAAAGTAAATGTATCTTAGTGATGATGGCACTTTGATTTAAAGAAGTGATTCATTTTTAAATTTTAGATACAATGAATTTATGTGTTTTGAATCTAAAATTAAGGTTCTCTTGAACCTTTTACTATAACTAATGTTTAGTGGTTTTTGGTGTATACTCACTATACTATAACATTTCGCAAATATATTCTCGGGCAAAATCTTCATCAGCAGACATGGCTTTTTTTAATTCTTCAACAGAATCAAATTTTTTCTCATCTCTAATACGTTTTAGCAGCTCAATCTTAAGTTTTTTATCGTAAAGATTAATTTGTGTGTCAAAAAAATGAGTTTCGATAGTTTGTTTCATGCCATTTACAGTGGGATTAGTCCCAATATTCATCATACCGTAATAGGTTTTGCCTTCGACTAATGAGCTTACAATATATACACCTTGCTTTGGAATCAGCTTATAGGTTTCTGCAATTTTCATATTTGCAGTTGGATAGCCTAAGGTTCGACCAATTTGTCGTCCTTTTTCAATTTTTCCAGTAAGCATAAATTTATAGCCTAAGTAAGTATTGGCTTTTTCAATTTCTCCATTAAGGAGTGCTTTTCTAATTTTTGTAGAGCTTACGGCTACATCTTCAATTTCTTGTTTTGATATTTCTTCGACATCAAAACCAAATTCATTTCCGTAATTTACTAGGTCATTAATGTTTGCTGTTCTGCCTTTTCCAAAACGATGATCGTAACCTATAATTATTTTTTCCGCTTTTAAATACTTAACAAGCATTTGTTTTACATAATCCTCTGCACTTAGTTGCGAAAATTCTTCGCTAAAAGGGTGGATAACTAAGTGGTTCAGTCCGCTTTGTTCCAAAATTTCGGAACGCTCATCCATAGTATTAATTAATTTGATATCAGCATCCTTTTGTAATACCATACGAGGATGAGGGAAAAAAGTAAGAATTATGGATTCTAAATTATTTTGTTTTGCGGCTAAATTAAGTCGCTCAATGATTTTTTTGTGTCCAATATGTACGCCGTCAAAGGTGCCAATAGTAACGGCACTTTTTGTTTTATTGTTATAAGTACAAGCGTTTTTATGTTTTTTCAACAGAGAAAATTTTGTGTAAAATTACTGAAATCTTTACATAAAAGACCTATTTGTATGCTCGAAATACGAAATTTTGTAAGGTAAGGTTTCGTAATAACTCAGTAGATTTATAAGTTTGAACAACTATTTTAGTTTGGCAGAAATTTATTTTTCAAGTTTTCCATTAAAACTATTCATTGTTTGTGCCAGGCCAGCAGTAATAAAACTTTTAATGGCATTACATGCATCGGGTATTCGAAAGTTTAATTCGTGCTGTTCCTCTTTAGACCATTCGCCTAATACATAGTCTACTTGTCTGCCTTTGCTAAATTGACTTCCTACACCAAATCGAAATCTAGGATAGGCGGAAGTGTTTAATTTTTCTTGGGTGTCTTTTAATCCATTATGTCCGCCAGCACTTCCTTTAGTCTTTAAGCGAAATGTGCCAAAGTCTATATTGATATCATCGGTGATAACTAATAGATTTTCTATCTGAATTTTTTCTTTGGTTAGCCAATATTTAATGGCTTTACCACTTAGATTCATATAGGTGTTGGGTTTTAATAAAAAAACCGTTTTTCCTTTAATTTTTAATTGGCAAACATCACCTAGTTTATCGGTTTCAAATGACGAATTTTCTTCTTTGGCAAAAGCATCTAAAATTTTAAAGCCAATATTATGGCGTGTTTCAGAATATTTTGGGCCTATGTTTCCTAAACCAACAATTAAAAACTTTTTCATAGGATCTATAATTAGAGTATCATTTGAAGATGTAAAAAACCTTTTTAACAGTGAAAACATTTTGTGCTATTTATAGCTAAAATAGATTTTTTAAAGGAAATATTTAATTTGCAATTGATGTAATTGACAGTTATTCATTCGGGGTGTAAACAAAAAAGCACCCTACTAAAATAGAGTGCTTTATATGTTTTGGAATAAATGACTTATTCTGCTGCTGCTTCTGTAGCTGCTTCTTCTTCACCTTCTTCAGCATCATTAATAGCGTTACGAGAGTTTTTAACTTGACAAACAACAGTGTTGTCAGCATGTAAAAATTCAAAACCTTCTGAATCCAATTGAGTAACATATAATTTGTTACCAATTTTAAGTTCAGAAATATCAGCTTTAATTTCATCAGGTAAGTTAGTAGCCAATCCTTTTACTTTTAAACGACGAGCATTAAATTTTAAGTTACCACCATTTGCTACACCTGGAGATTTTCCTGTAGTACGAACAGGGATTTCCATTGTGATGGCTTTGTCATCAAAAATTTGTACAAAATCAATATGTAAAATTTTATCAGTTGTTGGGTGAAACTGGATGTCCTGTAGGATAGCGTTTATATTTGTTCCGTTATCTAATGCAATTACCACCGTGTGAACGTCTGGGGTATACACTAGTTTACTGAACATGTTTTCGTGGGCAGTAAAATGTGTAACAGTGTCTCCACCATAAACTACACAAGGTACATTTCCAGCATTACGTAGGGCTTTTGTTGCTTTTTTCCCTAAGCTTTCTCTTTGAGATGCATTGATTGTTAACGACTTCATTTTTAAATATATTAAGATTAAATTATTTACATTACAAATTTTGAACTTATGGACTTGTACTCATTTATACTTTTAAGTACATCTGCAAAAAGTTCAGCACAGCTTACTACTCTAATTTTTGAACATTCCTGTGTTAAAGGAATAGAATCGGTTACAATAAGCTCGGTTAATTTTGAATTTTCTAAACGATTATAAGCATCGCCAGATAAAACAGGGTGTGTACATACGGCTCTTACAGAAAGTGCTCCGCGTTCAATCATTAAATCAGCAGCTTTGGTTAATGTGCCGGCAGTATCTACCATATCATCAACAAGGACTACATTTTTTCCTGTAACATCACCAATAAGTTCCATGTGCGAAATAACATTAGCTTTTTCGCGCTGTTTGTAGCAAATTACTACATCGCTTTCCATGGCTTTAGCATATGCATAGGCGCGTTTTGATCCTCCCATATCGGGTGATGCCACAGTTAAATTCTCGATATTAAGAGATTTTAAATAAGGCAAAAATACAGTAGAAGCAAAAAGGTGATCTACAGGTTTTTCAAAAAATCCTTGAATTTGAGCAGCATGTAAATCCATAGTCACTATACGTGTTGCTCCTGCTGTTTCCAGCATTTTAGCAATAAGTTTAGCGGCAATGGGCACTCTAGATTTGTCTTTTCGATCTTGTCTTGCCCATCCGTAGTAAGGGATTACAGCTGTTACGTGTCTGGCAGAAGCTCTTTTAGCAGCATCTAACATTAGCAACAATTCCATAAGGTGATCCGCACTAGGATTGGTGGAACCTATTAAAAATACACGTCTACCACGAACAGATTCTTCAAACGAAGGTTGGTATTCTCCATCGCTATAAGTAGAGGTGATTACATTACCTAATGTTGTGCCGTAAGCAGCAACAATTTTTTCTGCAAGTTCCTGACTTTGTTTACAAGCAAAAAACTTGGCTTCTAGGATATTATTAGACATGCGACGAATTCGTTTTCAATAGGTTGAAATACAGTTGATGTATTTAAGCGTGCAAATTTAGGGATTTATTTCAATATTAAAATTAATATTAGTGCTTATTTTTAGTTTATAAATCAAAACTTTTTATAAATTTGCACTCTCAATTGCTCAAGTGGTGGAATTGGTAGACACGTTGGATTCAAAATCCAATGTCGCAAGACGTGCGGGTTCGATTCCCGCCTTGAGTACTGAAGGAGATGAGTTTTAAATTCATCTCCTTTTATTTTATTTAAAATCAACTTATTGAAAATTAGTGTTTCTACAAATTTTCTGTTAAGTCTATTCTTTGATTTAATTTAAATATTCACTCGTTTTGTTGCAGTGATTTATTATAAAGACATTAATGGTTAGCAAAAGTAACTTTTAAGAAGACTAAATTTGTACTTTTCTTTTAATACACATTCACTTAGAATGTAAAAAACACTCCGCAAGTAATAGTAATTACAAGAACTATTAATGCTTTATTTTTTTTACTTTAGTTAATAAATTTACTTTAGGCTAGTAAGGAACCATTATTATGGATAAAAATGCGTTGAAAGATTTGCAATCTAATGATAGATTGAAACTAAAAGCTTTATATAATCTGTATAGAGAAGAGTTTTTAAATTTTGGGAGACGTTATAATTTAGATCAAGGTTTGTTATTAGATATTTATCAAGATTCTTTTTTGGCACTAAGAAAACAAGCACTACAAGGTAAGTTAGATACTATTGATGCTAGCATGAAGACATATTTGTTTGGTATAACTAAATATAAAATCTATGATCAGTTAAAAAGAAACAAGCGAGAAGTGCCTTATGAATCAAATTTACATATAGTAAACGAGGAAATTCTAGAAATTAAAATTGAAGAAGAGCCTCAATTGACCGAAAGACAGTTGTTGTTGAGGAAATACCTCAAAGAGTTAGGAGAGAAATGTCGGCAAGTGTTAACTTTGTTTTATTATAGAGGACTGAATATTAAAGAAATAGTAGAATATACTAATTACAATAATGAAAATGTAGTAAAAGCACAAAAGTCCAGATGTTTAAAAGCATTGAGACAACAGTTTAAGAGATAATGCTATGGAAAAAGAAATGTTGTTGGAAAAGTATTTAAAAGGCAAACTTACGATAAAAGAGAAGCAAGGTTTTGAGATACTTTTAAAAACGGATCTAATGTTTAGGAAGGAAGTAGAATTTCAAAAGGATGTTAAACGTGTCGTCACATTGGAAGAAGATGAGGCATTTAGGAATGTATTGTATGATTTTGAATCTGAAGCACAAGCAAAAGAACAAAAGAAAATTTTTTTTTCATACAAATGGTTAATAGTAGCAGCTTCAATTATTTTGTTATTTGTGCTTACGTATTTTTTTACTGTCTATCAAACCTCCAAAATACAAGAATTATATTCTGAAAATTTTAAACCTTATCGGAATGTAACCCACCCAATAACACGTGGTGAAGAATTTGCAGATGATAAAACAAAGGCTTTTTTAGCTTACACAAAGGGAGAGTATAAAGAGTCAATTGAACTTTTCACGAAATTATATACTTCAGGAAAAGAACCTTATTATCTCTTTTATAAAGCCAATGCGCTAATTCAATTAAACAGAGCAACCGAAGCAATTCCATTACTGCAAGAGCATCTTAGAAGCTCAGATGTACTTTCAGATAAATCAAATTGGTATTTAGCGATGTCTTACCTGCAAATTGAGGATATTGAAAAGGCAAAAAGAGCACTTAATTTGGTTGTAAAAAACAAAACGTATAAAACGAAGCAAGCTAAGAAGCTACTTGATGCCCTTTGATTTTTTATAACCGAAAACTAAAAGCCCAAACCCGAGTAAACAAAATCCAATTTGTAACCAAAATGGAACGGGTTTATTAGATATTGGCGTGTTTTCTCCCAAAACTACAAAACTCGACCAGTAATACGGATGTTTTAGCTCTTCTTCTTCGGTCTTGTTTAGGTATTCTAATTTTGCTTTTTGAAGGGCTATACTTTTTGTTACACCTTTTTTGAGATTTTTGTAATAGTATCCCATAAGTTGACTAGTTGCCTCATCATCATTTTTCCATAAGGAAGTTGTTAGACTTTTTACACCTGCATATTGAAATCCGCGAGCCAAACTTAGCATGCCCTCACCATTTTGCAATTTACCTATACCGCTTTCACAAGCACTTAAAGTTACCATGTCAAAATTTAATTTGTAATTATAAAGATCTTTTACATATAAAAAGTTGCTTGATTCTTTTTTGGAAGAAAATGTCAGATATGAGAAATCTGGTTCTTGATCGTTAGCTGATGCATGTGTGGCAAAATGACATAAAGAATAGTCATCCTTAAGTGCTATGAAGTTATCTAATGAAGCATTTTCAGCGAACAGGGTTTTGCCTTTAAAATAGCCAGATATTATATTAGCTTCTTGCTTGCTAAAAGGGAGTGAGCTATATCCTGAATCAGAATCAAAAATTGGAGAAAATACTAATAAATTATTTTCTTTATTATCCTTTGGATTCGAATTTCTCGCAAGCAAAGTAGCTGAGTTAGCGTATCTAAAATTTTTGTATTTTATGAGGTATTCTCCAGTTTTGCTATCTATCAAAGCACCAAAAGGGAGGTAGTTTAAAATCCCGTCAGCTATAATTGTGAGATTAGTATTTTTGTCATTTGCAATACAAGGCGCCAAAATTTCTTCATAAATGGATATGGCAAGTTTTTTTATCTCTAAGGAATTACTTCTAGTAGGATATGAGAGTAATTTATGAAAATGATTAATGTCGTTTTTCAAGGTTGTAGTAAAGGGCTTCTTTAAGAGCTTAACAACTTTTTTAGTAGTAATGAAGATAAATAAATCTTTGTCAGTTTGGTGAAATGAAAGTAAAGTTTCATTTGGGTGAATAAACTCCTGTAATTCTTTTATTGTTGTGGTTCTAGTATCATACTTTAGCTGATAATATTTTGGATAATTGCTTTCTAAATCTCCAAGAAAATCATAATAGTTAGTGTTTAGTTTAAATAAAGAGTCGTTAAAAAATAGTTTACTTTTTTCATCTGCATTAATCAGTTTTTTTTCGGCATTGGTGATATAAGCTTTGTACTGATGTTCTTTTTCAATAATGCTATCAGGAATATTGCTAAAGGAGATTGCCTGAGTATTTTTCACTGATTCCAATAGTAAGATGCCTTTGCTCTTTTCTAGGTATAAAAAAGCATTTTCTAAATAGTTTAAGTCAGCGGTTGCTTTAAATCCTTTGTAAGCAGATTGTAACATTTCATGAAAGGCGGGGTAGGTTTGTTTTATCAAGAATTGTTTGTCGAGTTTGTTTTCAAACTCTGGACGAAGTGCATCTAAAGTAGTGATAATGCTTTTTGAGGTGTTTGTAGATGCGCGTAAAATTTCTTTATTATCAGTATCCACCAATATTAGATTTAGTACTTCTAGTTTTTTTTTAAATATAGTTAATGCTTGGGTTTTCGAAAAAACATTTTTGGGAGTGGGATTGTTGAGTATGTTGTTACTATCAAAATTTTTAGCGGCGCTTATCAAAGCTTTTTGGTAGTACTGTAAGGATGCATTGTTTCTTTTTCTACTCTTTTCTAAATCGCCAAGTTTAATATAGATCTCAGCAACATCTTGATGTTTGGAGTCATTACGATATTTAATGGTTTTATGAAGAACGAAATTGTATTTTGATAAAGAGGAGTCATATAACTCTTTTTTTAAATACCATTCTGCCAGCAGATTTTGTTTTCTAATATGAAAATGATTTTGCGGGTTCAAATGCTTTTCGATACTTTTTAATGATTGCAATGCCAAATTAAGACTGTCCTGTTCAAGATAAAGCTCAGACATTAAAAGGGTACAATTCACTAAGCGTTTTAGATAATAAAGTGAATTTTGAGACTTATAAAATGTGATAACATCTGCCATTTCATTTTTACCTTGCTCGGTTAGTTTTTCCGAATGATAAACCTTTGCTAAATGGCTTTTAGTGTTATATAAATAATTTTCCCAGTTTTCTAAAAGGTTCTTATTTTTTTTTACAATTTGAATTTGTTTTCTATAATAATTTTCGGCAAGTTTAATCTTTCCTATATATTGATTAATAGCTCCTAAGTAGCTTAAGCATGTTATGTAATGATTCATTTGATAAGTGTCAAAAGAACTTGGGTGTAATGCTTCTAATTTAGTCAGTAATTCTTTGAAAAAGACTTTTGACTTTGAATAATTACAGAGGGAATAATAGTAGGCCCCTTTATCTATCAAAATTTTGTTTCGGTAATGAGCAATGTCAATCGGAGAATCTGATTGAAGAAACTTAGTATCTTTAATTAGTTCATCTAGGTGATTAAGGTGTTTTTTATAAGATTTCAAATCGAAATAATGCTCTGCTGTACGAATTTTAGCATTAAGGATATCTAAAATATATTCAACTTTGTTTAGCTTGTAAGCAACTGTCAAGGAATTATCAAAATAAAAATTAGCACTATCCTTGTCGTGGTACATTATTTCTAACCCCTTAGTATAATAATTATTTATACTGGATTCGTTCTCAATTATTTCCTGTCCAAATATTGAAAACGAAAATAGAACACAGATTCTAAAAATTACTTTTCTCAAAAATGAATGAATTTTTAATTTGAATTTTATTGTTTAATATAAACAGGAAAAGATAATTTTCCATTCACTGCAGGCAGAAATTCAGTTGTGATTTCAATTTTAATTTCAGTTTTTCTTTTCAGATTGATTTTGTAGATAGGCGGAATACCACATTTATTTTCTTTGCCAATATTCGTAATAAATTTTGACTGCTTTGAGTTGTCAGTCTTTATTTCTAAAAAGTTACTATGAGCAGCAGTAATCCTTTTTACATTATTAAAAACTAAATTTCCATCTCCATTCATTTTAGGACTGGGTAAAGGTCCAATAGGACATTTAGGTTTTATATATTTAATGCTGTCAACATGTTTTTTGTATTTTAATAGCGTTTCCAAATCAAATTGACTTACTCCTCCATTTTTGACAATTTTAATTTGATTTTTTATGTATTCATCTTGCAAATCTGCAACACTAATAGGTTTACACCCAAAAATGCAAAAAAACATCAATATTGAAAAAGTAAAAGATTTTTTCATAACACTTAGATTTTTACGATTTATTAAACGGTTATGCAAAAATTGACAAACATTAAAACCAAAGCGCAAGGCTTTATACTAAATGTATAAGACTTTTTAAAATTAGAGTTAGTTTGTTCAAAATTAAATACTAAAGTTAGTTATTTTCCTTAAATAGTTGAGATGTAATTTAACTAAACTTAAGTAAACCACTTTAAAAACGCTATTTGCCAAAATGAAAATTATCCATTTTACCATGTGATAAACCTACGTTAATACTACTTTGTTTTTTGTTTGTTTAACGTGAGTTCGACTTAAGAAAGAGTAAAAACATAGACAAAAAAAGCAGAATATTTAGTAAATTATAGTGTTGAA